>NZ_CP024966.1:0-600000 GCF_002804125.1 Mesoplasma entomophilum | reverse complement strand
TTGAACTGGAATGTGAACACCATCAGTTAGTGGTTCTGTTTCAACTGGTGAAAATAGCCAATCAACAGCAACAAGAGAAGCAAAAGAAGAGTTAGGATTAGAAATAGATTTTTCAAATATCAGACCATCATTTACGATTAATTTTAGTGAAGGATTTGATGATTTTTATTTAATTAAAAAAGAAGTAGAAATTGAAAAATTAGTTTTACAAAAGGAAGAAGTTGAAGAAGTAAAATGAGCAACAAAACAAGAAATAAATAATATGATTATAACTGGTGAATTTTTACCATTTTATTTTGAAATTATTGACCTAATGTTTTTATTAAAAGATGAACAAGGTTCATATAGGCTTAATAAATAATATGGATTTAATTTTATCAATGAAAAAAGAGTATTTTGATTTAATTAAAAGTGGAAAGAAAAAATACGAATATAGATTCAAAATGCCAGATCTAAATATTAATGACAAACTTTATTTATACATACCAAAAAGCAAAGCTGGAATTTATGGTTACATTAAGATAAGAGATGTTAAATGAATGAGTAAAGATGAAGTTTGCACATTTTATTCTAATCAATTAAAAGATAAAGAAGCAGCATACCAAATAATGGAAGAATGAATAAATCATAGAGGTGGTTGTTTTGTATTAACAATATCTGAATTTAAGGAATTTGCAAATTATATACCTTATAAAGAATTAAAAGATAATTATAATTTTAATGCCCCACAAAACTACAATTATGTAAAAAATGAAATAATTGATTTACTTGAGAAAGAGTAAAAAAATGAACTCAACATTTTGAGTTCATTTTATTTTAATCAAAAACTTTTTTATTATCGTTTCTGTGTTGACGTCTTTCAGTATTTGATAATCATCTTTTTCTTAAACGAATATCATCTGGTGTAACTTCAACTAATTCATCTCATTCGATGTATTCTAATGCTTCTTCTAAAGTCATTAATTTAGGTGGAGTTAATTTAACTGAGTCATCACTACCACTAGCACGAGTGTTAGTTAATTTTTTACCAGTTGTTGGGTTAACTTCTAAGTCATTATCTCTTGAGTGTTGTCCAACGATCATTCCATCATAAACTTCAACTTGAGGTCCAACAAATAGAATTCCACGTTCTTCTAAATTATTTAAAGCGTAAGGTAATGTTTTACCTGAAGCCATTGAAATAAGAACTCCGTTTTTACGTGATTCAATTTCACCTTTGTATGGTTCAAATCCATTTGAACTTCTAACCATGATTCCTTCACCATGAGTATCATTAGTAAATTCACTTCTAAATCCAATTAAAGCTCTTAATGGGATGTTGTAAACAATTTTATCTCTAACTCCATCAGAATCCATATCTGTCATTAAACCTTTACGTTGGTTTAATTTATTAATAACAGTTCCTGAATATTCAGTAGGAATGTTTAAGATAACTTTTTCCATAGGTTCTAATAATGTTCCATTTTCACCTTTTCTGAAAATTACCTCAGGTTTAGAAATAGCTAATTCAAAACCTTCTCTTCTCATTTGTTCAATTAAAACAGATAAGTGAAGTTCTCCACGTCCTAAAACTTTGAATCCTTCAATAGTTGGGTTATCTAATGGTTCAACTTTTAAACCAACGTTTACTTCTAATTCTTTTTCTAAACGTTCTTTAATATTTCTTGAAGTAACAAATTTACCAACTTTACCAGCAAAAGGAGAAGTGTTAACTAAGAAGTTCATACTCATTGTAGGTTCTTCAATTGTAATTGGTTCCATTGGATTAATATTATTTAATTCATTAATAGTATCTCCAATTGAAATATGTTCAATACCAGCGAATGTAATAATATCTCCAGCAAATGCTTCTTTAACAGCAACTTTATTTAATCCTTGGTAAACTGTTAATTTAGAAATTTTGGCTTGTTTAACTTCACCATCATTTTTAACAACACTAACTGTTTGACCTTCAGCAATTTTACCTTCAAAGATTCTTCCAATTCCTAATCTTCCAATAAATGAATCATAAGCTAATGAACTAACTTGCATTTTTAATGGTTTTTCAGCTAATTCAATTGGGTATGTTCCAACTTGTTCAATAATAGTATCAAACATAGGTGAAAGATCAGTTCCTTTATCATTTAAGTTTAATTGAGCAATCCCTTCACGAGCAATACCATATAATGTTTTAAATTCTAATTGTTCATCAGTTGCATCCAATTCCATGAATAACTCTAATACTTCTTCAACAACTTCTTCAGCTCTTTGATCTTTTTTATCAATTTTATTAATCATTAAGATTGGGTTCAATCCTAATTCTAATGCTTTAGATAAAACAAAACGTGTTTGAGGCATTGGTCCTTCACTTGAATCAACTAATAAAATAACAGTATCAACAGTTTTCATAATACGTTCAACTTCACTTGAGAAGTCAGCATGACCTGGAGTATCCACGATGTTAATTTTAGTTCCTTTGTACTCAATAGCACAGTTTTTTGAATAAATGGTAATCCCACGTTCTCTTTCTTGATCGTTTGAATCCATGATTTGTTCTACAACTTCTTGGTTATCTCTAAAAGCTCCACCTTGTTTTAAAAGTGCATCAACTAATGTTGATTTACCTGCATCAACGTGAGCAATAACCGCAATGTTAATAATTTTTTGATTTGACATTTTATTCTCCTTTTATATAACTTTTAAATGATATCACATTTTAAGCAATAATTTCTATTTAATTTTTTTTAAAAAGAGAATATAATATAGGAGTTAAATACATAATTTAAATAGAGAGAGGAAATTATATGTCAAGAATTGAGAAAATTATTGCACGTGAAGTATTAGACTCACGTGGTACTCCAACTGTTGAAGTTGAATTATGAACTGAATTTGGTGGATATGGAATTGCTAAAGCACCATCAGGAGCATCAACTGGAGAAAACGAAGCTTTAGAACTAAGAGATGGAGATAAAGCACGTTACAACGGAAAAGGTGTTTTAAAAGCAGTTGCAAACGTAAATGATAAAATTGCACCAGCTTTAATTGGACACGATGTTCAAGACCAATTAGGTTTAGACAGAGTAATGATTAAATTAGATGGAACTGAATTTAAGAAAAAATTAGGAGCAAACGGTATGTTAGCTGTTTCATTAGCTGCAGCTCACGCAGCAGCAAGTGAATTAGAAGTTCCTTTATACAGATACATTGGTGGAGTTCAAGCAAAACGTTTACCTGTTCCAATGTTAAACGTTATTAATGGTGGAGAACACGCTGATTCAGCAATCGATTTCCAAGAATTCATGATTATGCCAGTTGGAGCACCAACTTTCAAAGAAGCATTAAGATGATCATCAGAAACTTTCCAAGCATTAAAATCATTATTACATGATAAAGGGGATATTACTGCTGTTGGAGACGAAGGTGGATTTGCACCTCACTTCTCATGAGCTTATGCTAAACAAGACTTAGCTTCATTTAAAGCTAAAACACCTGCTGAAATTGCATTAGACTTATTAGTTGAAGCTATTACAAAAGCTGGTTACAAAGTTGGTAAAGATGGAATCATGATCGCAATGGACTGTGCTTCATCAGAATTATACTTTGAAGACAAAAAATACCACTTCAAAAAAATTGAAAAAGTTACTGGTCAAGAATGAGCATTCACTACAGAAGAAATGATTGCTTACTTAGAAAAATTAGTAAACAACTACCCAATTATTTCAATCGAAGATGGATTAAGTGAAAAAGACTGAGATGGATTCGTTCAATTAACTGAAAAAATTGGAGACAGAGTTCAAATCGTTGGAGATGACTTATTTACAACAAACCCAAGATTTATTAAAGAAGGAATCAGCAAAGATGCTGCTAACTCAACTTTAATTAAATTAAACCAAATTGGAACTTTATCAGAAACTGTTGAAGCTATTACTATGACTCAAAAAGCTGGTTGAACTGCAGTTGTTTCACACCGTTCAGGAGAAACAGAAGACGCAACAATCGCTGACTTAGCTGTAGCATTTAACGCAGGTCAAATCAAAACAGGATCAATGTCACGTTCAGATAGAATTGCTAAATACAACAGATTATTACAAATCGAAGACCAATTAGGTGAAGATGCAATCTACGATGGATATGCAACATTCTACAACTTAAAAATTAATAAATAATTTTAAATAAATTATTCAAACTAAGCTTAAAGCTTAGTTTTTTTATATTAAAAAAATGGAATTAATATTTTTCCATTTTTTCTTTATCTTGTCAGTTTTTAATCATTAATTCATTTAAATTCAATGTTTGATCTTTTGAAATATAAAATCGTGTATTTTCATTATTAGGATTTATTAACTTAATCAATTCTAAACATGCCCCACATGGTGGATAGATATAACCATTTCTGCCTATAGTTAAAATTGTTCTAATTTCAGTTTCATTATTTTTAATCATTTGAAATGCCGCAGATCTTTCAGCACATGTTCCCAATGCACAATCCATGACAACACAAACTCCTGTGTAAATATTATTATCTTTTGTTACTAATACTGAAGCAACAGCACCAGCTGTTACTTTTTCAGTTTTAAATTCCCTTTCATAAACTTCTTTTTTAACAATTTCTAATAAATTATCATAATTCATATAAATACCTCTTCGGATTTATATTTTAACATTAGTTAAGTTAAAAAAGGAATAAATTAAGTATAATTAAATGTATGAAACTACTAAAAGACAAACAAATACTTAAAAAACCATACTTATATGCTTTTTTATTAATAGGAATAACATTGTTTACCATCTTTATGGTAGGAACTTTTTTGGATGCTCAAATAGCAGAAAATATTTATCGAGAAAAGTCATGATTTGGTTACGCATTTGATAAATTTGGGCAATTAGCATTTCTTATTCCTGTTAATTTTTGTGTTATGGGAATATTTATATACTTAACAGATAAAAGAAAAGACTGATCAGTACAACTTTTCATATTTAAAATAATTTACTTAACTTTGATCTATGCTGGAATTGCATTTTATTTATTTGCTCCTTTAATGTCTAATAAAGACAAGCATACAAATGAAGTTAGTGTAGACATATTTAATACTTTCATATTCTGAATATTTTTTATAGCAACAAGTATATTTTATAAATTAAATCCAAATTTCACAGAACAAAGAAACTTTTTATGAAAAGTGGGGCTAGTTATTATTTATGTAATTGCAATTTTTTTGACAACAGAACTTTTAAAAAACATTTTCTCAAGACCAAGACCCATTAAATCAGTTATTAATGGAGAAGTTCCGTACCGTGAATGATGAAATATTACTTATGTTTATGGATTTGGTAAAAATAAATCATTTCCTTCTGGACACGTAACAAGTTCAATTACTATTTTAGGATTAGCATTATTATTTAAAAAAGATAGTTTATATTATTATGGTGTTATATTAGTTGCATTTGTGTTAGCTGGTTTAGTAGGTAGTTCAAGAATGGTTTTAGCAAAGCACTTTTTATCAGATATATCATTTGCTTGTATTATGGCAGTCACTTGATTTTTAATATTTGAAAATGTATTTTTGAAAATGCTAAATAAAAAACTTGGAGGAGACTATGAGTAATATTTTAGGACTTGATGTTGGAAGTAAAACTGTTGGATTGGCATCTTCCACTGGTAAGGTAGCTAAAAAAGAAATTACTTTGAAATTTGAAGAATGAAATTTTGAAGAGGGTGTCAATTTATTAACAGAATTCATTAAAGATAAAAACTATGATACTTTTGTTTTTGGTTATCCAAAAAACATGAATGGTTCAATAGGTGAAAGAGCAGAAATGGTTGATTATTTCATTGAAGGTTTCTTAGTTTATAACACAGATATAAAAGAGGATCAAATCGTTAGAATAGATGAAAGAAGAACTACTAAGATGGCAAAATCAATAATGATTGAAGCAGGATTATCACGTCAAAAACAAAAAGAAAACAAAGATACTTTAGCTGCACAGTTGATTTTAGAAACATATTTAGAACAAATTAATAAATAATTTATTAATACCTATTGATTAACAAATCAAATATGGGTATTATTTTTTTATAAACATTATTAGGAGACCCATGAAACAACACCCATTAGCTAAAGAAATTTTATTTACAGATAAACAAATAGAACAAAGAACAAAGGAAGTAGCAAAAGAAGTTAAAGCCTACTATGAAAAAACTTCAGATAGTGAAAACACTTTACTAGTTATAGGTTTGTTAAAAGGATGCGTTCCTTTTTATCAAACATTTTGTATGAACTATGAAGCAGACTTAGAAATGGACTTTATGGTTATAAGTTCATATCTTGGTGGAACAAAAAGCAATGGAGAGCCTAAAATTAATTTAGACGTTAATTCATCAGTTAAAGATCGTGATATTTTAATAGTTGAAGATATTATTGAATCTGGTATTACTTTAGATTATGTTAGAAAGTATTTACTTAACAAAGGTGCTAAGTCAGTCAAAATATTAACAATGCTAGATAAACCAACTGAAAGAAAAGTAGAAATACAACCTGATTGAGCATGTTTTTCAATAGAAAAACATTTTGTAATCGGTTATGGTTTAGATTATCAAGAAAAGTTAAGAAATTTACCTTATGTTGCAATTTGTGACACTGAGAAATTAGAAAATTGAAAATGATAGAAAATTTAGTATAAGTATATAAATAATAATGAAAGAAGGCATTGTAAGCTTTCTTTTTTTGATGTCTAACTTATTGGCTGATTAACAATTTGAGTGTTTTTTTATTAAAATTCATGAAAGACTTGTTTTTTTTTTTTTTTTGTGAAAATTAACTCATGGTTTGAAAAAAGAAACCTAAAAACAAATCAAGGAAATTATTTAAATAATATAAGGAGAGGCGAAATGGAAAAAAATATTTTAAAATCAAAGCGTATTATTTTAGAAAATTCAAATAATAATGCTGTGATGGTAGACCATTTTCATAAAAAATTTAAAGATATAAATATAGGTCCATTTTCCTTTAATATAGAAAAAGGAAAAGTTACAGCATTACTTGGAAGTAGTGGATCAGGTAAGAGCGTATTCTTAAATTCATTACTTGGAGCTACTCTAAATTATGATGGAAATATCTTTATTAACGGCAACGAACGCAAAAAAAGTAGTTCAATTGAAAATAACTCTAATATAGGGTTTTATTCTCAAATGGATTTTTCGCTATATTCAATTACAGCTTATGACTTTTTATACAATATGTGTAATGTTATGGGTTTAGATAAAACATTAGTTAAATCAAGAATTGAATATTGATTAAAAAAATTTGACTTATGAACATCTAAAGATAAACCTTTAAATGCATTTTCATGAGGAATGAAAAACCGTATGAATTTAATTTTATGTTTTATTAAAGAACCTGAAATTCTTATTTTAGATGAACCTGGGGCAAACTTAGATTCTAAATGAAGAGGACAAACTTACAAAATACTAAAAGAGTTCAAAGAAGAATTTAATAGCACAATTATACTAACAGTTCATAATATTGATGAAGTTTATAATATAATTGAAAATTTTGTAATTTTAGAAAAAGGTAAATTATTATTTTCTGGATCAAAATCTGAATTAAACTTATACAAAAAAATAAATGTTTCATTTGAAAAAGATGTTGTATTAGCAGAAGTTGAAAAACTTTTAAATCAACATAATATTTTGACGTTTAAATTTGACTTAAGTACTAACTCATTGGTTATTGGTTTAAACGAGCATCAAACATTGAATGATGCTTTAGCTATTTTAGAAAAAAATCATTTGCAGCCAAAAGATTTTATAGCACAACCTATTAATATAGACGCTATTACAAAAGCATTAGAAGATAAGGAAAAACCACATAAACCAAAATATGAGCCATTAAAAGAATTTATAATTGATAGTGCAAATAAATCAGTAGATTTAGGCAAAGCGCTAGATTTCTTAAATAAAATAGAAAATAAATATAAAAACATTTTGAGTTTAAATCAAGGTCAAATAAAAGTTGGTTTATCAAACGATCTTGTATTAATAGAAGAAGATTTATCTGATTTATCAGCTAAAACTCATGAAACATTAGTTTTAAATGATCCAAATTATGTTGGCGAAAATGTTTTAACAGCATCAGAAATAAATACAATTAAAAATGATTTTTTTGACAAAGTACAAGAACTTAAAAATTTAAAATTAGAATTAAACAAAATTGTAACTGAACAAAAAACTGAAATTGATTTAAACATTGATAACTTAAAAGATTACTTTGCAAAAATTAAACTAGAATCAGAAATTATTCATCAAGTAAAAACAACATTTGAAGATCAAGCGACTAGCTTAAAAGTACTTTTAGAACAAACAGAAGCTGAAACTAAAGAATTAGAATTTAAAAAAACAGATTTACAAATTAAAATTGATGAATTAAAAGCATTGCAAGATGAAATTAGTTTAACTTCAGCAAATGAATATGAACAAATTGATTTAGTGAAAGCTGAATTTTCAAATAAGCTTGAAGACTTAAAAAATTATATTGAAAAAGTTAAAATGGAATCTGAAAATTCATTATCTTCTGAAATTGAATCAAAAATGAATGAGTTCAAACAATTTGAAAATCAATTTAAGGACTTGGTTGCTGTTCAAAGGGAAATCATTGAAGAAGAAATAAAAGATTTCAAAAGTTATCTAACTCAAATTCAAATTGAAAGTGATGAAATTAATAGCTCAAGAGATGCATTAGACAAGGACTTGAGCGCTTTAAAACAAAGTAGAGAAGAGTTTTTAACAGAAGTTGATTTAGAACAAGAAGAAGTTGAAATGAAAAAACTTGAGTTAAATGCAAAACTTGATGAATTGAAAAAAATACAAGAAGATATTGCTGTTGCAACAATTGCTGAATATGAAGAAATTGATTCAATCAAAGCTGAGTTTACAAATAAACTTATAGATTTAAAAACATATGTTGAAAACATTAATGCAGAAACACAAGTTATTCAAGAATCAAAAGCTGAACTTGAAGAAGAATTGAGAAGATTAAAAGAAACACAAAATGTCATATTAGCTAAAATTGAAACTGAGAATATTTCAACTCAATTAAAGCAAAAAAAATTGGAATCTCAATATAGTGAAATTAATACACTTCAAAATAATATAGATACAAAAGTTGAATTAATTAATGAAAATTCATCAAGTATTAAAGAATATAATCTTGAAATCTCAAAATTAAAAGAAGAATTAGAGAAACTAAAAAATGAAATCAATGAACAACAGAATATGAAAAAATATGCACGTTTTCAACAAGATTCAAATAATTGTTTTGATCATAATATACAACAGCCAATGTGTCATCAGCAAAATGCAACTTTATTAAAAGATCAGGAGTTAGAAAAAATTAAATCCGATTTAAATAAAGAAAGAGAATATTTTGAACAATTAAGAAAAGAAATGATTTTTGAGAAAGAATTAAATCAAAAGTTAGCTAAGTTTGATAGTGAAATGAAGCAACGCGAAAATGTTTTAGAACTTGAAAGAATTAGACGTGAAATACAAGAAGAAAAAAACAAATTAAATGAAGTATTGCTAATGCAAAAATTAAACAAATAAAATGCTAAAGAAAATATTGCCAATTGCTTTTACGTTTATTCTAATTTTTGGTTTAATAACTACTGCTTGTAGCAAAAAACCAAGAGATTTTAAACAAGAATATAAACCAATATATAACTACTATATTCTTGCAAATTCTTTTAAGAAAGAAGTTGAAACAAAATTTCATAGTGTATTAACTAAGAAGCAAAATGAAATTATTTATATTGATCAAACTATGCAACAAAATGAAAATCTTAACTTTTTCACTCAGTCTAATTTGCAAGAAATAAGTTTACATAAGCAAAACCAAAATGTATCTTCTAAATATGAAATTTTATCTCAAAGACAAAAACAGGCACTAAGCAATGACTTAAATAAAATTATTAGTAAAAGTAAATTAGAGGAAACAATTGTAGAATTGGTAAAACCTGAATTTGATTTTTATGCAAGTATTTTGGAATTTGGAAATGAGAATCAAAAATGATTTGAAGGAATATCTTATGATTTTGAAAACACTGATTTTAGTTATTTAAATTTTGACAAAAAAAATCAAAAATATATAGCAAATGTCAATTTGGATTTGGTTTTTGCTTATCAATATACTGACATTAATAAAAATGTAATTAAAAATAAGTATCAACAGAATATAGTAATTACAATTTCTAATAAAGATGACATTATTGAAGATTTAAAGTTTACAACTAGTGAATTAAGAGAAAATCTTATTAAAGACAAATTTGAATGAGCATGATTTGATGCCTATGATCTTAGAATAAATGATTATTCAAGATTACTTAATTTATCAAATAGTGATTTTGAGAATTTATTTAAGTTTAATAAATTTGAGAAAAGCTTATTAAATTATATTTCAGAACGTACAAATAGTTCAAATATTTCATCACAAAGTTATAATTATAACTTCGCTTTCAAGGATGAAAATAGATTTAAAAGTTTTAAATCTATTAATAAAATTAATAATTTCAATGAACGTCAAAACAAATATGGCTCCAATGAATTAATTTTTGATGACGCAGTTTCAACAAGCAATGCAAATAACATGAATTTATTCAAAACAATTTTTAGTGAATTAATAACAGACGATCAAATTGTTTTAGAAAATAAATTTGTGAAAGGGAATCAAGATATTCATGATTATTTAAATAAGGAATACAAAAAATGAGTAAATGATTTTCAAACTAAATTTAAACAGGAACTTGACATTGATTCTGATTCAATAGTTAGCTATGGAGAAATAACTTTAAATAACTTCTTTTTATATTTTAGTGAATTCAATTATTATCATCCAATTAGTCCAATTTCATATTATGTAGCAATATCAGCAAATAACATTAACGATAGTTATTTAAATAGTGAAAAGGAAATAGCTAAAACAAAAATAATTTTATCTGTTCAAGATCCAATTTTTAAAACAATTTATCAAAACACAATGAATGCTTTAGAGGTTTTTCAAGAAACCTATGGAACAAGAAAAACAACGTGAAAGTCTTTATCAGACAATCAGCATCTAATTAGTTTAAAAGGTTTAAACATTTTGCAATTTAAAGTTGGAAATACTATTGAAAAAAGTATTTCTGATGTAAATGCTCAGCTTAGTTTGCTTAATAATAACTTAACTTATTTTGCAAAATTGGAACGTCAGAAATTTTTAAATAAAACCAATACTTCATCATTTCATTTTCAATTCAACAATAGTGAAGAAATAAAAAATATTCCAATAATTAAAGTGACCAATAATCAACTTATTTTTAAAAAATTTAAAGAAGCTCCAAGCAACCTTTCAATTGATTTTAATCTATCCTTTTTAAATCTAAGTTTTGTAATTAAATCTGAAAAATTTTATAAATCAGAAATAACATTGATTGAGTCCAACTAATTTAGTGAATTACATTGAAAGGAGGAAGAATGTAAAATGGCAGAACAAAATTATGAAAAAAATAAAACAAAAATTTTGCAAAATTTTATAAAAGAAGAACTTATCAAATATAGAAGAATTCCTTTTGCAAAATTGATGAAATTTAGTTTTAAAAGTTTACTGAAAGAAAAATTATTTTATATTTTAAACTTAGCAACTATTGTTATTTCAATTTTAATTGGAATTATATTAGCTTTTGTAAAATCAGGAAGCTCACAAGTTGTAATATTTAACTTTTATATATTATTCTTTGTTTGCTGTTTGATGTTTGTATTTATTTTAAGAATGATTCAATTTTTCTTTAACAAAAATTTTGAAGATAAAACAACATATATTGTTTTAACTAATCAAGTAAGTAGAACAAAATTCTTTATAGCTCAATATTTATTAATTATTTTAATTTGTGCTGTAAATATTTTAATGAGCTTTGTTTTTATAAATATATTTTATGCAGCATTTACATTATTTGATTATGATGTATTCATACTTAGAATGACATCAATTTATGTTATATATTGTTTACTTGCGACATTCTTTTTAATTAACTTTATTACATTTTTAATTTTTATATTTACATTGCAAACTACTACTATTATTTGTACATTATTACTAGCATTATCATTCATAGCTAATATCCCCATGTCTTTTATAAAAGCAAATGAAAAAAGTTATTACGTGCAATTTACAAACGGTGATATTTTTCAGTTAAACGATATATATGACGCTTACAACCTATATGATCATGTAAATGATGGAAATATTAAATATCCACATTTATCTAAATATATTTACAACTATTTTCTTTCAAAAGAAATGGTAGTAGATCAATTTCATAACTCAGTAAATATAAATTATAGAACGCAGATGTGAAAAGATTTGGGACTTATAAATTTTAATCCAGTTGTTATTACAGAAACCAATTTAAATTTATTTACAAAGCCTCTTAGAGATATATCTGTGCCAAATTCTTGAAAAAATAGTGACGAGTTCAATATTCAAATAACTTTAAAAGATACTTTTATAACAAATGAACAATTAAATAAATTAATTAAAAAAACAGTAGATCAAAATACAAAAAATATTTTAGTGGAATTTAGAAGTTTCACAAATGAAATTAATAAGTATTTTAATAATGAACTTCAATTTGAAAAATATGATTTATTTTATGACTTTTTATTTTTAGATTCAGGGATTGAAAAAAGTTATTTAGAAAAACTTAATCCAACTGATAGGGAAGTAGAAGAAAATAAAGTAAAATATGCTTTGAAAAAACAAGATGTTGTTTCATTCTATGAATATTCAATCGCGGGAATCCGAAATGATGGATTTAGATTTACGAATGCAAATGATCTAGTTAAAAAGCAACTAAACTTTAATTTAATGTACTCAGCTAGAGTCATTGAAGAATATTTTATTAAATATTCAAGTAATTACATAATTATGACTTCAAATGCGGTATCAAAAACATCAGCAGATTGAAATACATATATTAAAGGCAGAAGTATGATGCGTGGTTTGTCCTATTTCAACTTGTATAGTGGGTTGTGAATGGCCTATACCAAAAACCTAGGATTTTACAATAATGATATTTGATTTTCACCAAATTCTTTTTCAAAGATTTATCTAGAAGATCAAAAAAATTTATTCTTAGGTTATTCAGAATATGATATAGAACTTACTTCTAATAATAAGATAGAAAAAAATACTACATCAAATTATCTCAAACCTTGATATTATTTGGTTATTTTATTTGCAATAAGCATATTGAGTTTTTCAATAGCATTATATAAATTTAGAAAATTTGATTTCTAAAAATAAAATTGAAAAAAGAAAAGGAAAAAATACAAAATGAAAAAATTATTATTAATATTATCATCATTCGCCGTTGTTGGTGCTTCATCAATGGTTGTTATTTCATGCTCAAATAGAGCTGGCAATAAAGATGACAAAGACAAAGAAAATGAAAAAGAAGCAGTTAGAGAATTAATCAGACAATTTGAATCTGAAGTTCAATCAAAATTTTTAGCAATAGTTTCAAGCCCAATGGCCACTAGATCAACATTATTAGATACAGAAGCTTCAAAAAATGGCTTGATTTTCTTCCAACAAGATAATTTAAAATCAATCTTTGATCAAGCATCAGCCAATACAAGGGGTGGTGAAAAAAACTCTAAAACTCCAATACAATCAGCTAATTTTTATGACTTTTTAACACCCAAACAACAAAAAGATTTAACATCAAATGTTGAATCATTATTGAGCCCAGCTAAATCAATGGCAGATTTAAGAAATGCTATTAGCAATTCAACATATAGTATCTTAATTGGAAGTTTTGGTTCAAAATGAACTGATAATCTTAAATTTGATTATGAAACTGCTGAAATGACTTATGGTGCTACTAGTGACGATGGAAAAGGATTTATTTCAAGTATTAATTTAAATTTTTCTTCAACTTATAGATATATGGATGCAGAACAAGCTACAGTTACAAAAGTTGTAAGAGGAACAATTGTTATTACTGTTTCAGATAATGGTGAAATCATTGCTTCAATTGACAAAATTAATAATGAATTAGCTGGTGATATGTTAAAAGAAGCAAATTCAAATGTTTATGTTGACTTTAAAACATTAAAAGCATTAGAGCCAAGTTTAACAACACAAGATTTAATAACTGCTAATACAGATGCATACAAATCAGCAATTAATAAGTATAATGAAAACCTTGCTAAAACAATGACTTCTATCGTGAAAAATAAATATTTCATAAATAGTACAGCTGTTGTTAATGCTATTAAAGTTAGTTACTTCAATGAAAGCGATATTATTAGACAAGAACAAACAAGCAATTTTAATAATATAGGAAAAATTACTTTAAACTATGGTTCTGAAGATTGAACAGCTTGAAATACTTTTCTTGGAAAAGTTAAAACTACTGAAAACATTCAATTAAGAGGTAATAGAGTAGCTGGAGATGAAACTTTATATGCAGCTATTGAAGGGCAATGAAAAAAATCATTAACTGCATATAATTCAAAAATTGTAAACGAATATGCAGAAAGAACAGAAAAATCAACAAATGTTGAGAAAAATGAAAAAGTAAATGATCTATTGGCTATGTCAATTTCAAGTGAAAAAGTGACAATTAAAGGATTAACTATTTCATTAACAAATGGTTATGCACAAAGACTAAGTGATGTTAGTTTTACATATTCAATTGCAATTGATAAAAATGCGACAGCTTTATCTGAAATAACAGATTCAGCACAATCAAAAATATTTAATTCTTACTACAAAGGCGTTGAAAATTTATTAAATGTTTTCCAAACATTCTATGGAATACAAGAAAGTGACATTTGAAGATCACCAAATGCATCACCTCAACAAAAAATGAATAAATTTAAAATGTCAGGTAAAACTGGTGTTAAAAAAGAAGATGGAACAGAATTTAATATTTGAGATTATTTAAAAGAAACTGGTGCAGTGAACGGAGAAATTAAAAAAAATGATTTTGTTAATGCATTAAGTTTAAACACAGGAGTTGAAGCTCAACAAATTAAAGAACAAAACTTAATTGCAAAAATGTCAGGTGTTACATATATGAATTTTACATATTCAGATGCTGGAACAACTGGATTTAGAAATTGAAGAAGTGCATATATAAAAGATAGAAACTATACTGGGGCTGGTGGAACTGCTTTAATTAAAGGGTTAGCAATGCAAACAAAAAGAAACTCAGCATTGAAATTTGGAATTTCTTCAAACTTAATTGATGTCACTTTTGGAGATGACTCAACATTTGACTGAAACTCATTAGGTATGTATACATTTATTGAAAGAATTTAATAAATAAGAAATAAAAAGGAAGGCTGAAAAATGAAAAAATTATTATTAGCACTATCAACTTTAGTAGTTACAAGTTCAGCATCAACAATTGTTGTCTCGTGTTCTACTAAAACAAAAAAACAAAATATTGATTCAATTGAAAGATTTTTAACTGCAATATTACACAGTAAGCAAAATGATCAAGAACCTTGAACTAATGACGCGCTGGAAGCAGAACTTGTTAATCAAAAAGTTGATGTGGCTGGTGGAGTTAGTGTAAAAGTTAGCAACGAAATAAAAGAAGGAACATTTACAAATAAACAACAGAGTATTGTATTTATTGGCAATGGAACTTCAAAAAATATTTATAAATATTCAGGCTCAATAACTTTAGTTTATAATTTTGGTGGAAATAAACCAGCACCTAAGAAAAAGGTAACCAAAGAAGAATTAACAACAACTATAACCGGATTAAAAAACTTTTTGGATACAATTTATTTTAAAAGTAAAAATGTTGTTAAAAATACATTTGTATCAAATGCAAATATCCCAGGAACTCCTGCTGAAGGTGTAGTGTTTAAAACTGTTAAGGTTACAATTCTTAAATCAACTGAGTCAGCTGACCCATCAATTCCAAAATTTACAAAATTTAAGTTAAATGGATCAATTGGAATTAAAGATAATGATTCTGAATACTATGAATTTGATGACAATGTTACTGAACAAGATAAAGCATTTATCTGTGAAGGAACAATTGTAGATTCAGTTATTATTGAAGACAAAGTTATAACTAAAGCAACCGAATCAATTAATAATTGAATTGAGGCTAAAAATTTTAATGATTATGACGATTTTAAAAATAAGCTTTTGTCTCAACAAAAAGAAATTTTAGCAAATGAACAAATTGCAATTCAAAACATTACTAATTTAGCTATAACTGAAAACAATGCAAATATTAATTCATTGTATTGAACAAATCAAGTAAGTGTCAACTTAAAAGCAAATGCTGGTTATGAATTTTCAAAAGAAGTAATTGAAAATGAACAGCATAAAATAAAAACAGATATTAAAATATTAAAAATAGAATCAAATCCTTTAAAATGGCATGTTTTGACAAGTAGAGATAAAAAATATATTGAACCACAATTCATTCAATTTAATTCAGCTGTTAATACAAGTAAGATTCAAAAAGAATACTTAACAAGTCAACAAATTACCCAAGAATGAAACCAAGAAAATGATAAACATCAACAAAAACAATTCGTAGAAAGTTTAAATATTTTTACTGGTGATGATAAGGATGAAAAAATAACTAAATTTGTTAATACTCAATATTTTACAAATACAACTGCATTTAACTATGGTTCTCAAACAAGTGAAAGCTTATTTAAAGTTGATGAAATTTTATTCTTTGATAAAACTCAAGAAAACTTAAATAAAAATATTGAAAGCGTTTTAGGGCAAACTAAATCGCTAAATGAGTTTGTTTCTACAAGTAAAGCACTAACTAAAACAACTATTAAAAATACTCAAAACATTAGTTATTATGTAGTATTCCTAACTGAAGATAAAGATGGTAATTATAAAGCTGCGAATAGAACATTAAATTTTTTATTTCAGCAAGTTGTTATGGTTGATTAAAATAAAAAAATAAAGATTATGACAGAATAAATTAAATAAAAATTTACTTAAATTAGGTAAATTTATAGTATCAATATTAGATGCTGAGATGGTTAACTCTTCATTTTTAAGAAGGGTTTTATATTAAGAAAGGTTACTAATGGAAAAACAAAAAAGAAATCAAAAGCGAAAAAGTATCGTAATTAAATTGGTTTTCACTTTTGCTGTCTTAATTACAATAGTTATTTTCTTTTCAATGAAAATAGTAAATGCACTAGTTAATAATAGAGATGTTTTAGAAGTATTTAAAACTATTTCTTTAATACCGCCAACAAACTTAACTACCCCAAACATAATTGATTACATATCTGATATTATTTTGCTAGTTGTTTTACCAGTTTTAGTACTTGTTTGAATTATTGTAATTATTAAATTTAAAACAAAAAAAACAAAAAAAACAAAAAATGAAAATATCGAATCGCCTAATGCTAAAAAACATTTTACAACTTTATTAAAAACTCAAAAAGACGAAGCAAAAATTATTTTAGAAGTTGAAAGTTCTGATATAGATGAATATCCTCTTTTTGAAGAAGATAAAACATTTTTTGAAGAAATTAATAATGAAAGTGATAACGACTTGACTTTTTTGCAAAAAAGAGCAAAAGCAGATGGATCAGTTTTAATTCAAGAAAGTTTAAGTGAGCTTGTCAAAAATGCTTATAAAATTAGAAAATACGCTATTTTGAAAAATATAGAGGTCAATGATGTAGTTTTAGAAGAAATGACTAAAAAAGAATTGATTTTATTTATGAAAAAAGTAGGCGATAAGTTAAAAGAAAATAAATATCAAAGTTTTTATTTTAGTAATTCTTCAAAAAATGAAGCAATTAAAATTAGTGAATATGATAATTTAGCTGATATTAATGACAAAAAACAATCAGAAAATTTTAATATTGATGAGGTTAGCAAAATGAAGCAAAAAGAATCTGTAATAAAAAAAAGCAAAGTCACTAAGAAAGACCTAATTAATTCTATTTTTATAAATAATGATATTAAATTAACAAAAGCCAAAATTAAAATAATTGTTGATAGTTTATTTGAATTAATGGAAAATAATTTAATTGAAGAAGGTTCAGAAATAAAAATTAATAATTTTGCAAAGTTTTCAACAGTTTCAGTTAAGCAAACAACAATGAAAGATATAAGATCTGGTGAATTAAAAATAGTTCCTTCATGTAAGGCAATTAAATTTAAGTCATTGAATGGTTTAAAGGAGAGTTTAAATAATGAAAAAGTATAATGAAGAAGATCAACTAATCTTAATAATTGCAGCTAATTTAAAAAAAATTAGATCTCTTAAAGGTTTAACTCAAGAGGAACTTGGTTTTAGATGTGGTATTTCAAAAAATTATATTTCTGATTTTGAAAGAGGAAGAAGAAATATAACTATTAAAGTTTTTCAAAGATTTATTGAGGGTCTCGAAATAGAGCCACAAGATTTATTAACTCCTTATTTCAGTGCTTAAAACTTTAAAAATATTATATAAAAACTAGCAGAACATAAATTTAATATTAATCATTACTAAAAAGTTATGGAATTTCAAAACATTTTATATTTGATTATAAAATACATTATTAAAAAACTTTTTTGTTTTTTCTTTTGAAGCTAATTGATGTACTGATGAATTAACAAATTAAAAATAATGCAAAATTTAAGTATGCATATATAAAAAACCAAAGAAGGCAAAAGTGCTTTCTTTTTTTTGTTATCAAACTTATTGAGTGACAAAAAAAATAAGTGTTTTTCAACAAAATAGACAAAACACTTGTTTTTTTTTTTTTTTTGTGACAATTAACTCATGATTTGGAAAATAAAACTTAAAAATCAAATCAAACAAATTATTAAAGTGATATAGGAGAAACGAAATGGAAAAAAATATTTTAAAATCAAAGCGTATTATTTTAGAAAATTCAAATAATAATGCTGTGATGGTAGACCATTTTCATAAAAAATTTAAAGATATAAATATAGGTCCATTTTCTTTTAATATAGAAAAAGGAAAAGTTACAGCATTGCTTGGAAGTAGTGGATCAGGTAAGAGTGTATTCTTAAACTCATTACTTGGAGCTACTCTTAATTATGATGGGAATATTTATATTAATGGTAAGGAACGTAAAAAAAGCAGTTCAATTGAAAATAACTCTAATGTAGGGTTTTATTCTCAAATGGATTTTTCGCTATATTCAATTACAGCTTATGACTTTTTATACAATATGTGTAATGTTATGGGTTTAGATAAAACATTAGTTAAATCAAGAATTGAATATTGATTAAAAAAATTTGACTTATGAACATCTAAAGATAAACCTTTAAATGCATTTTCATGAGGAATGAAAAACCGTATGAATTTAATTTTATGTTTTATTAAAGAACCTGAAATTCTTATTTTAGATGAACCAGGGGCAAACTTAGATTCTAAATGAAGAGGGCAAACTTACAAAATATTAAAAGAGTTCAAAGAAGAATTTAATAGCACAATTATACTAACAGTTCATAATATTGATGAAGTTTATAATATAATTGAAAATTTTGTAATTTTAGAAAAAGGTAAATTATTATTTTCTGGATCAAAATCTGAATTAAACTTATACAAAAAAATAAATGTTTCATTTGAAAAAGATGTTGTACTAGCAGAAGTTGAAAAACTTTTAAATCAACATAATATTTTGACGTTTAAATTTGACTTAAGTACTAACTCATTGGTTATTGGTTTAAACGAGCATCAAACTTTTAACGATGCTTTAGCTATTTTAGAAAAAAATCATTTGCAACCAAAAGATGTTGTAGCACAAGCTATAAATATGGATGCTATCTCAAAAGCATTAGAAGATAAAGAAAAGCCACATAAGCCAAAATATGAGCCACTAAAAGAATTTGTAATTGATAATTCAAATAAATCTGTTGATTTAGGTAAAGCATTAGAATTCTTAAACAAAATAGAAGATAAATACAAAAACATTTTAGATTTAGGCGAAGATGAAATAAAAGTTGGTTTATCAAATGACCTTGTATTGATAGGCGATGATTTATCTGAGGCATCGGCTAAAACTCATGAAACATTAGTTTTAAATGATCCAAACTATGTTGGCGAAAATGTTTTAACAGCATCAGAAATAAATACAATTAAAAATGATTTTTTTGACAAAGTACAAGAACTTAAAAATTTAAAATTAGAAATAAATAAAATTGTAACTGAACAAAAAACTGAAATTGATTTAAACATTGATGACTTAAAAGATTACTTTGCCAAAATTAAACTAGAATCAGAAATTATTCATCAAGTAAAAACAACATTTGAAGATCAAGCGACTAGCTTAAAAGTACTTTTAGAACAAACAGAAGCTGAAACTAAAGATTTAGAATTTAAAAAAACAGATTTACAAATTAAAATTGATGAATTAAAAGCATTGCAAGATGAAATTAGTTTAACTTCAGCAAATGAATATGAACAAATTGATTTAGTGAAAGCTGAATTTTCAAATAAGCTTGAAGACTTAAAAAATTATATTGAAAAAGTTAAAATGGAATCTGAAAATTCATTATCTTCTGAAATTGAATCAAAAATGAATGAGTTCAAACAATTTGAAAATCAATTTAAAGACTTGGTTGCTGTTCAAAGGGAAATCATTGAAGAAGAAATAAAAGATTTCAAAAGTTATCTAACTCAAATTCAAATTGAAAATGATGAAATTAATAGCTCAAGAGATGCATTAGACAAGGACTTGAGCGCTTTAAAACAAAGTAGAGAAGAGTTTTTAACAGAAGTTGATTTAGAACAAGAAGAAGTTGAAATGAAAAAACTTGAGTTAAATGCAAAACTTGATGAATTGAAAAAAATACAAGAAGATATTGCTGTTGCAACAATTGTTGAATATGAAGAAATTGATTCAATCAAAGCTGAGTTTACAAATAAACTTATAGATTTAAAAACATATGTTGAAAACATTAATGCAGAAACACAAGTTATTCAAGAATCAAAAGCTGAGTACTTAGAAAAAATTAAAGAATTTAAAGAATATCATGATGAATTTAACAAGACAGCTTCCGCAGAAAAAGAATCAATCAAAAACAGCATTTCTGAACTAAAAGAATTTATGTCACAAATTCAAATTGAATCAAGTGAAATTAATGAATCAAAAGCTGAACTTGAAGAAGAACTGAGAAGATTAAAAGAAACTCAAAGTGCAGTATTAGCTAAAATTGAAACTGAGAATATTTCAACTCAATCAAAGCAAAAAAAATTGGAATCTCAATATAGTGAAATTAATACACTTCAAAATAGTATAGATACAAAAGTTGAATTAATTAATGAAAATTCATCAAGTATTAAAGAATATAATCTTGAAATCTCAAAATTAAAGGAAGAATTAGAGAAACTAAAATACAAAATCAATGAACAACAGAATATGAAAAAATATGCACGCTTTCAACAAGATTTAAATAATTGTTTTGATCACAATATGCAACAGCCAATGTGACATCAACAAAATGCAGCTTTATTAAAAGATCAAGAGTTAGAAAAAATTAAATCCGATTTAAATAAAGAAAAAGAATATTTTGAACAATTAAGAAAAGAAATGATTTTTGAGAAAGAAATGAATCAAAAATTAGCTAAATTTGATAGCGAAATGAAGCAACGCGAAAATGTTTTAGAACTTGAAAGAATTAGACGTGAAATACAAGAAGAAAAAAACAAATTAAATGATGTACTGCTAATGCAAAAATTTAACAAATAAGTCTTCAATAAAAATGTTAAAAAAAATATTACCAATTGCTTTTATGTTTGTTTTAAGTTTTGGTTTAATGACCACTGCTTGTGGCAAAAAGCCAAAAGATGGTAAACAAGAATATAAACCAATATATAACTACTATGTTCTTGGCGAATCCTTTGAACAGAAAGTTGAAACAATATTTCATAATGCATTAGCTGAAAAACAAAATGAAATTATTTATATTGATCAAGCAATGCAACAACGTGAAAATTTTGATTTTTTTAATCAGTCTAATTTACAAGAGATAAACTTACGCAAGCAAAATCAAAATTTAGCTTTGAATTATGATCTTTTGTCTCAAAGAGAAAAAGAAGCTTTGACTAATGATTTAAATATAATTACAAAAAACAGTAAATTAGAAGAAACAATTTTGAGTTCAATGAAACCTGAATTAAGTTTTTACTCAAGTATTTTGAAATTTAAAAATGAGGAGCAAAAGTGGTTTCAAGGATTGTCTTATGATTTTAGTAACATAGACTTTGGTTATTTAAGTTTTGATAAGGAAAATAAAAATTATATAGCAAACGTTAATTTTGATTTAATTTTTACTTACCAATATACTGACATCAATAGCAATGTAATTAAAAATAAATATCAAGAAGATATAGTGATTACAATTTGTAATCAAGACGACATAATACAAAATTTAAAATTTGCAACTAATGAGCTAAGAGAAAATCTTATTAAAAACAAATTTGAGTGAGCTTGATTTGATGCTTATGACCTTAGAATAAATGATTATGCAAGATTGTTTAACTTAACAAATAGTGATTTTGAAAATCTTTTTAAATTTGATAAATTTGAAAAAAGCTTATTAAATTATATTTCTAAGTATAATACTAAATCAGCTAATTCAACTCAAAGTTATAACTTTGCTTTTAAAGACGAAAATAGATTTAAAAATTTTAAATCTATTGACAAAATTGATAGCTTCAATCCACATGAAAGCAAATATGGTTCTAATCAGTTAATACTTGATGATACAGTATCAACAACCAATACAACTAACATAAATTTATTTAAAACAATTTTTAGTGAACTAATAAAAGATGATGAAATTGTTTTAGAAAATAAATCTGAAAAGGGAAATAGGGATGTTTATGCTTATTTAATTAAAGAACATAAAACATGAGTAAGTGATTTTCAAACCAGGTTTCGTCAAGAACTTAATATTAATTCTGATTCGATAGTTAACTATGGAGAAATAACTTTGAACAACTTCTGTTTATATTTTAATGAATTTAATTATTATCATCCAATTAGTCCAATCTCATATTATGTAGCAATATCAGCAAATAACATTAATGACAGTTATTTAAATAGTAAAAACGAAATAGTTGAAACAAAAATAGTTTCAGCTGATCAAGATCCAATTTTTAAAGCAATTTATCAAAACACAATAAATGCTCTAGAGGTTTTTCAAAAAACCTATGGAACAAGCAAAACAACATGAAAGTCTTTGTCAGACAATCAACAATTGATTAGTTTAAAAGACTTAAACATTTTGCAAGCTAAAGTTGCGAATACTAATGATAAAAGTATTTCTGATGTAAATGCTCAGCTTAGTTTGCTTAATAATAGATTAACTTATTCAGCAGAAACAGAACGTCAAAGTTTTTTAAATAAAACCAATACTTCATCATTTCATTTTCAATTTAACAACAGTGAAGAATTACAAAATATTCCAATAATTGAAATGACTAATAATCAACTTATTTTTAAAAAATTTAAAGAAGGTTCAAGTAATCTTTCAGTCGATTTTAATCTAGCTTTTTTAAACTTAAGTTTTGAAATCCAATCTGAAAAATTTTATTGATTTGAAAGAACGCTAATAGAGTCTATTTAATTTAGTGAATTACATCGAAAGGAGGTGAAGGTACTATGGTAGAAGAAAATTATGAAAAAAAGAAGACAAATCCCTTCCAAAATTTTATAAAAGAAAAACTTATTAAATATAGGAGAATCCCTTTCATTAAGTTGATGAAATTTAGTTTCAAAAGTTTACTAAAGGAAAAATTATTTTATATTTTAAACTTAGCAACTATTGTTATTTCAATTTTAGTTGGAATTATATTAGCTTTTGTAAAATCAGGAAGTTCGCAAGTTGTAATATTTAACTTTTATATATTATTCTTTGTTTGTTGTTTAATGTTTGTATTTATTTTAAGAATGATTCAATTTTTCTTTAACAAAAATTTTGAAGATAAAACAACATATATTGTTTTAACTAATCAGGTAAGCAGAACAAAGTTCTTTATAGCTCAATATTTATTAATCATTTTAATTTGTGCTGTAAATATTTTAATGAGCTTTATTGTTATAAATATATTTTACGCAACGTTTACATTGTTTCATTATGATGTATTCATACTTAGAATGACATCGATGTATGTTATATATTGCTTACTTGCAACATTCTTTTTAATTAACTTTATTACATTTTTAATTTTTATATTTACATTGCAAACTACTACTATTATTTGTACATTATTACTAGCATTATCATTCATAGCTAATATCCCCATGTCTTTTATAAAAGCAAATGAAAAAAGTTATTACGTGCAATTTACAAACGGTGATATTTTTCAGTTAAACGATATATATGACGCTTACAGCTTATATGATCATGTAAATGATGGAAATATTAAATACCCACATTTATCTAAATATGTTTACAACTATTTTCTTTCAAAAGAAATGGTAGCGGATGAATTTCATAACTCAACAAACATAAATTATAGAATTCAGATGTGAAAAGATTTAGGTCTTATAAATTCTAATCCAATTGCTATTACAGAAACCAATTTGAATTTATTTACAAAACCTCTTAGAGATACATCTGTTCCAGATACTTGAAAAATTAATGATCAATTTAATATTCAAATAACTTTAAAAGATACTTTTATAACAAATGAGCAATTAGATGAATTAATTAATAAAACAGTAGACCAAAATACAAAAAATATTCTAGTAGAATTTAGAAGTTTTACAAATGAAATTAATAAATATTTTAGCAATGAACTTCAATTTGAAAAGTATGATTTATTTTATGATTTCTTGTTTTTAGATTCAGGAATTGAAAAAAGTTATTTAGAAAAACTTAATCCAACTGAAGAAGAAATAGAAGATAACAAAGTAACTTATGCTTTGAAAAAACAAGATGTTGTTTCATTATATGAATATTCAATTGCGGGAATCCGAAATGATGGTTTCAGATTTACAAATGCAAATGATTTAGTTAAAAAACAATTAAACTTTAATTTAATGTACTCAGCTAGAGTCATTGAAGAATATTTTATTAAATATTCAAGTAATTACATAATTATGTCTTCAAATGCGGTATCTAAAACATCAGGAGACTGAAATACTTATATCAAAGGCAGAAGCATGATGCGTGGCCTATCTTATTTCAATTTGTATAGTGGGTTGTGAATGGTTTATACCAAAAACCTAGGATTTTATAATAACGATATCTGATTTTCACCAAATTCTTTTTCAAAGATTTATCTAGAAGATCAAAAGAATTTATTTTTAGGTTATCCAGAATATGATATAAAACTTACTTCTACTAATATGATAGAAAAAAATACTACATCAAATTATATTAAACCTTGATATTATTTGGTTATTTTATTTGCAATAAGCATATTGAGTTTTTCAATAGCTTTATATAAATTTAGAAAATTTGATTTCTAAAAAAGAAAGGAAATTATTATGAAAAAATTATTATTAGCTTTATCATCAATGGCTGTTGTTGGTACTTCAGCAATGACAGTAGTTTCGTGTGGTGACAAAGGAAATCCAGACCCAGGAGAGGGAGATAAAGAAAAAGAAGCAGTTAGAGAATTAATCAGACAATTTGAATCTGAAGTTCAAGCTAAATTTTCAACAATTGTTTCATCTCCGATGGCAACAAGATCAACATTATTAGACACAGAAGCTTCAAAAAATGGTTTAATATTCTTTCAAGAAGATAATTTAAAGTCAATTTATGAAAAAGCTTCAAGTGGCGAAAGTGGTGGTGAAGCAACCAAAAAAACTTCAACATATGCAGATGAACAAGCAGTTAAGTTTTATAATGTTTTAACAGATGATCAACTAAAAGATTTAACATCAAATGTTGAATCACTATTAAGCCCAGCTAAAGCAATGGCAGATTTAAGAAATGCTATTAGTACTTCAACATATAGTATTTTAATTGGAAGTTTTGGATCAAAATGAATTGATGATCTTAAATTTGATTATGAAAATGCTGAAATGACTTTTGGTAATACAGGAGCTGCAGGTGAAGGTTTTATTTCAAGTATTAATTTAAACTTCTCTTCAACATATAGATATAAAGATGCAGAACAAGCAACAGTTACAAAAGCTGTAAGAGGAACAATTGTTATTACTGTTTCAGATAATGGTGAAATTATTGCTTCAATTAATAAAATTAGTAATGAATTAGCTGGAGATATGCTAAAAGAAGCAAACTCAAATGTTTATGTTGATTTTGCAACATTAAAAGCACTTGAACCAACTTTGACAACTCAGGATTTATTAACAGCTAATACTGATGTATATAAATCAGCAATAAATAAATACAATGAAAAATTTGCTAAATCTTTAACTACAATAGTTAAAGATAAATATTTTAAAGGTACTAGTTCAGCTGTTGTGAATGCAATTAATGTTGGTTACTATAATGAAAATGATGTCATTAGACAAGAACAAACAAATCATTTTAACAATACTGGAAAAATTAGTGTTGAATTTGATGATGGAACAGAACTTGAAGGACTTTCATGACCTGAATGAAATACATTTTTTGGAAAAGTTAAAACAACTGATACATTGCAATTAGAAGGCGCTAGAGTAAGCGGAGATGAAGTTTTATATAACTCAATTGAAAGTCAATGAAAAGAAGTTTTAGAAAATTACAATAAAAAATTAATAAGTGAATATGAAAGAAGAATTGAAAAATCAAGCATCAATGAAAATGAAAGAACTGCTGATTTATTGGCTATGTCAATTTCAAGTGAAACAGTTACAAATAAGGGTTTAACTATCTCATTACAAAATGGATATACTCAAAGAATAAGCGATATTGGTTTTACATACTCTATTGCTATTGACAATAATGCAACATCACTTTCTGAAACAACTTCAGCAGAAACATCAAAAATATTTAGTTCTTATTATAAAGGAATTGAACAAATGTTAAATACATTCCATAACTTTTATGGAATTTCTGAAAGCGATATTTGAACATCACCAAATGCTTCAATACAACAGAAAAAAAATAAATTTAAAATGTCAGGTGAGACAGGTGTTAAAAAACAAGATGGAACAGATTTTAATATTTGAGATTATTGAAAAGAAACTGGAGCAGTAAATGGAAAAATTAATCCAACTAATTTTGCAGATGCTCTAAGTTTAAATACAAGTGTTGACGGAACACCTGAGGTTCAGCAAATTAAAGAACAAAACTTAATAGCAAAAGCAGAAGGTATTACTTACTTCAACTTTACTTACTCAGATATGAGTAAGGTTAATCAGCAACATAACTACAGAAATGTAAGAAGTGCATCAATCGCAGATTCATCTTATACAGGAAATGATGGAACATTGTTAATGAAAGGTTTAACAATGTCTACAAGTAACAATTCATGTTTAAGCTTTGGAATTTCAACTGATTTAATTGACGTTTCTTTCGGTAAAGGTAAAAGATTCGATATTAAATCATGAGGTACATATACATTTATTGAAAGAATTTAATAAGTAAAAAATAAGAAAGGAAATAATTATGAAAAAATTATTATTGGCTTTATCATCAATGGCTGTTGTTGGTACTTCAGCAATGACAGTAGTTTCCTGTGGTGACAAAGGAAATCCAGACCCAGGAGAGGGAGATAAAGAAAAAGAAGCAATAAGACAATTGATTAGACAATTTGAAGCTGAAGTTCAAGCTAAATTTTCAACAATTGTTTCATCTCCGATGGCAACAAGATCAACATTATTAGACACAGAAGCTTCAAAAAATGGTTTAATTTTCTTTCAAGAAGATAATTTAAAGTCAATTTATGAAAAAGCTTCAAGTGGCGAAAGTGGTGGTGAAGCAACCAAAAAAACTTCAACATATGCAGATGAACAGGTAGTTAAGTTTTATAATGTTTTAACAGATGATCAACTAAAAGATTTAACATCAAATGTTGAATCACTATTAAGCCCAGCTAAAGCAATGGCAGATTTAAGAAATGCTATTAGTACTTCAACATATAGTATTTTAATTGGAAGTTTTGGATCAAAATGAATTGATGATCTTAAATTTGATTATGAAAATGCTGAAATGACTTTTGGTAATACAGGAGCTGCAGGTGAAGGTTTTATTTCAAGTATTAATTTAAACTTTTCTTCAACATATAGATATAAAGATGCAGAACAAGCAACAGTTACAAAAGCTGTAAAAGGAACAATTGTTATTACTGTTTCAGATAATGGTGAAATTATTGCTTCAATTAATAAAATTAGTAATGAATTAGCTGGAGATATGCTAAAAGAAGCAAACTCAAATGTTTATGTTGATTTTGCAACATTAAAAGCACTTGAACCAACTTTGACAACACAAGATTTATTAACAGCTAATACTGATGTATATAAATCAGCAATAAATAAATACAATGAAAAATTTGCTAAATCTTTAACTACAATAGTTAAAGATAAATATTTTAAAGGTACTAGTTCAGCTGTTGTGAATGCAATTAATGTTGGTTATTATAATGAAAATGATGTAATTAGACATGAACAAACAGGGCATTTAAACAATTCAGGATCTATAAATTGAAGTTTTGATGCAGGTGGTGCTACTACAACAACTGACAATCCAGGAATTAATGGTTGACAAGAATGAAATACAGTATTTGGAAAAGTAAAAACCGATTCTCAAATAAAATTGCAAGGCCAAACAGTTGCAGGAGATTCTGTTTTATATAGTGCCTTAGAAAAAGAATGAACAAACTCACTTTCAAAATATAATGAATTAATTAAACAAGAATACAAAGATAGAACACAAAATACAAATCAAGATATTCCAGAGTCTGAAAAAACTCAAGACTTACTTGATATGTCAATTTCAAGTGAACAATTAACAGCTAAAGGTTTACAAATATCATTAGCAAATGGTTATAGTCAAAGATTAAGCGATGTTTCTTTTACATATTCTTTAGCAATTAACAACAATGCAACTGCATTATCAGAAAAAAGTGACGCATCAGTTTCTTCAATTTTTAATGCTTACTATAAAGGAATCGAACAAATGTTAAATGTCTTCCATAGTTTCTATGGTATAGAAGAAAGTGACATTTGATCAAATGCAACAGCTTCACGAAATCAATTGAGAAATAAATTTAAAATGAGTGGAGAAACAGGCGTTAAAAAAGAAGATGGAACAGATTTTAATATTTGAGATTATTTAAAAGAAACTGGAGCAGTTAATGGAAAAATTAATGATGAACAATTGACTGATGCACTAAGTTTAAATATTGGAGTTGAAGCTCAACAAATTAAGGAACTTAATTTAATTTCAAAAATGAGCGGTATCTCAACTTTTAATGTCAGATATAATGACTACGGAAAAGGACAATCAAGATATCAAAGAGTTGCAGGTTTCGCTGATGAAACATATACTGGTGCATATGGAGATACTTTATTAAAAGGTTTAACATTTCAAACATCAGATAACTGTTCTTTATCATTTGGAATTCAATCTGATTTACTAAATTTTGAAATAAAATCTGACACATTTGACTGAAGAAGCCAAGGTAGATACACATTTATTGAAAGAATTTAGTAAATAAAAAAATAGGAGGAAGGCTGAAAAATGAAAAAATTATTATTAGCGCTATCAACTTTAGTAGTTACAAGTTCAGCATCAACAATTGTTGTCTCTTGTTCTACTGAAACCAAAAAACAAAATATTAATTCAATTGAAAGATTTTTGACAACAATATTACATAGTAAAGAAAATGATCAAGAGCCTTGAACTAATGACGCGCTGGAAGCAGAACTTGTTAACCAAAAGGTTGATGTAGCTGGTGGAGTTAGTGTAAAAGTCAACAATGAAATAGAGGAGGGAACAATTACCAATAAACAACAGAGTATTGTATTTATTGGTAATGGAACTTCAAAAAATAATTATAAATACACAGGTGAAATAACTTTAATTTATAATTTTGGTGGAAATAAGCCAGCACCTAAGAAAAAAATAACTCAAGAAGAATTAGCTACAACAATAAAAGGATTACAAAACTTTTTAGATACAATTTATTTTAAAAGTGAAAGTGTTGTTAAAAATACATTTGTACCAAATGCTAATATCCCAGGGACTCCTGCTGAAGGTGTAGTGTTTAAAACTGTTACGGTTACAATTCTTGAAACAACTCAACCAACTGACCCATCAATTCCAAAATTTACAAAATTTAAAGTTACTGGAACCATTGGAATTAAAAATAATGATTCCGAATACTATGAATTTGATGATGATGTTACTGAAAAAGATAAAGAATTTACATGCGAAGGAACAATTGTAGATTCAGTTATTATAGAAGATAAGGTTATAACCGAAACAACTGAGTTAATAAATAATTGAATTAAAGGTCAAAAATTTAGCGATTATAATGATTTTAAAAATAAGCTTTTGTCTCAACAAAAAGAAATTTTAGCAAATGAACAAATTGCAATTGAAAGCATTACTAATTCAGCTATAACTGAAAGCGATGCAAATATTAATTCAATGTATTGAACAAATCAAGTAAGTGTCAACTTAAAAGCATCTGTTGGTTATGAATTTTCAAAAGAAGTAATTGAAAATGAACAGCATAAAATAAAAACAGATATTGAAATATTGAAAATAGAATCAAATCCTTTAAAATGGCATGTTTTGACAAGTAAAGATGAAAAATATATTGAACCACAATTCATTCAATTTAATTCAGCTGTTAATACAAGTAAGATTCAAAAAGAATACTTAACAAGTCAACAAATTACCCAAGAATGAAACCAAGAAAATGATAAACATCAACAAAAACAATTTGTAGAAAGTTTAAATATTTTTACTGGCAAAGATAAGGATGAAAAAATAGCTAAATTTGTTAATACTCAATATTTTACAAATACAACTGCATTTAACTATGGTTCTGATGCAAGTGAAAGTCTATTTAAAGTTGATGAAATTTTATTCTTTGATAAAACTCAAGAAAATTTAAATAAAAATATTGAAAGCGTTTTAGGGCAAACTAAATCACTAAATGAGTTTGTTTCCTCAACTAACGCATTGACTAGAGAAACAATTGAAAATACTCAAAATGTTAGCTATTATGTCGTATTTTTAACTAAAAATAATGATGGCAACTATAAAGCTGCAAATAGAGTATTAAACGTTTTACTTCAACAAATTCCTATAGTTGATTAAATAGAAAGATAAAAGATTATGACAGAACAAATTAAAAAATTTTTTAGTGGCCATGATGTAGAAGCTAATTTAGAAGATCTAATTAAATTTAAAAAACAATTGAATAAAAATTTAATCAGTGAAATTAGTTCTAATAAAAATTTACTTAAGTTAGGTGAATTTAGAGTATCTATATCTGATGCTGAAATGATTAACTCTCAATTAAATAAATTGATTAATGATTTAGAAGATATTATAAATCGAATAAATTTATAATAAGAAATGGTTTATCAAAAATAACTTTGAACCCTTCTTTAATTAAAAGAAGGGTTTTATATTAAGAAAGGATACTAATGGAAAAACAAGCAAAAAAGAGAAAGCAAAAAAATAGTTTTTTTAAAAAATCAAAAAGCTATGTAATTAAATTAAGTTTCACTTTTGCTGTCTTAATGACAATAGTTATTTTCTTTTCAATGAAAATAGTAAATGCACTAGTTAATAATAGAGATATTTTGGAAGCATTTAAAACTATTGGATTAATTCCCCCAACAGACTTAAGTTTGCCAAATATAATTGATTACATATCTAATATTATTTTGCTAATCGTTTTACCTATTTTAGTATTTACTTGAATTGTTCTAATTATTAAATTCAAAACAAAAAATAAGAATGTTAAAATGGCTGAGACTGAAAAACATTTTAAAGCCTCATTAAAAAATCAAAAAGTTGATGCAGAAACAATTTTAGAAGTTGAGAGCTCTGATATTGATGTGTACCCTCACTATGAAGAAGATAAAACGTTTTTTGAAGAATTTAATAATGAAAGTGATAACGACTTGACTTTTTTACAACAAAGAGCAAAAACAGATGGATCAGTTTTAATCAAGGAAAATTTAAGTGAATTAGTTAAAAATGCTTATAAAATTAAAAAATACGCTATTTTAAAAAATATAGATGTTGATGATGTAGTTTTAGAGGAAATGACTAAAAAAGAATTAATTCTTTTTATGAAAAAAATAGGTGACGAATTGAGAAAAAATGAATATCAAAATCCTAATTCAAAAGATTATTCAGAAAAAAGCAAAATTAGGGAAAAAGATAATGTAACTCAAATCAATGAAAAAAAACAATCAGAAAATATTGATATGGTTGAGGCAGGTAAAATAAATCAAAAAAAGTCCGTAATAAGAAAAAATAAAATCACTAAAAAAGATTTAATTGATTCAATTTTCATAAATACTGATAGTAAATTAACAAAAGTCAAAATTAAAATAATTGTTGATAGCTTATTTGAACTAATGGGAAGTAATTTAATTGAAGAAGGTTCAGAAATTAAAATTACTAATTTTGCAAAGTTTTCAACAGTTTTAGTTAATGAAGCAACAATGAAAGATATAAAAACTGGTGAATTAAAAATGGTACCTTCACGCAAGGCAATTAAATTTAAATCGTTAAAAGGCTTAAAGGAGAGTTTAAATAGTGAAAAAGTATAATGAAGAAAATGCTTTAATTTTAATTATTGCAACTAATTTAAAAAAGATTAGATCTCTTAAGGGTTTTACTCAAGAAGAGTTAGGCTTTAGATCTGGTATTTCAAAAAATTATATTTCTGATTTTGAAAGAGGAAGAAGAAACATAACAATTAAAGTTTTTCAAAGACTTATTGAGGGTCTTGAAATAGAACCTCAAGATTTATTAATTCCTTAAGTTAATACTTAGATATGGTGTATAAATCAAATAAATATAAAGTTGATATCAAACCTAATTGACATGTATACAATTTCAAAATATTTTGTAATTAGTATAATTATATTTTTATGAAAGCTTAGCTTTCATTTTTTTTTTTTTTTTAAACTTAAATAATAATTCAAGCTGATTTTACTAAGGATTTAGAGTTATATAATATCTTGATATTTTAAGCTTAAAATAAAATTTAAAAGTTTAAAGAATTTCTTATAAATTCAGTAAATGAGTTTAGTTTAAAAAATCAACAACTCAAAACTTATATTAGATACATAGAAGATAAATACAAAAATAATAATATTTTTAAAACAGTAACTATAAGTGCTGTTTTTTTTAAAATAAAATCCTTTAATAATATTTTGAAATTTAGAAAGGATAACAAAATGAAAAAGTTATTATTATTTTTATCAAGTTTAAGCGTTTCAACAATTACTGCTATAAATATTATTGGTTGCACAACAAATCATAAAAATGAAAATCAAATTGAAAATCAAAATGAAAAGCCAGAAGAAGTTGAAATTGCTTTAAATTTAGATTCGTTAAACATACAGACAAAAATTATATTTTCTAGTGCAATTGAAATTCATGAAAAAATAATATTCAATGAATTAAAATCACTTAACCAAGATATAGAAATTAAATGAAACTATTTGTCAGTTATAAAAAAAGAGAAATATTGTTTATCAAGTATAGATGAAAATATTTATACGGGAACCATTGAATTAGAAATAATTCAAAAAAATAATATTAATAAATTCCAACAGGAAATGTATTTAAAGACAACAGAAGTAAATGAGCAATCAATAATCGAAAATTTTAAAACACTAAATCCTGAAGTAAAAGAGCTAAAATTATTATGTAAAAAAGAAAATGAAAGTTGAATAATTAGTGTTATTGAAGAAAATGAAAACTATGATGGCTTCATTATATTAAAAATCTATATTAAAAAAGATATTAGTGATGTAATACAAGATAAGACTTTTAAATCACAAACAATAAACAGCCATGAAAAAATAGTAGTTAAATTAATTAGGGCTAAGTATCCTGAGTTAGCTGATATAAAATTAAAAGCAATTTTATTTAATAAAAATACTTGATCAATAAGTGTTGATGAAACAGAATTAATTTATTATGGGAATTGCTTAGTGCAATTATATGTTTAAAATAATAGTCTAAAGCTATTATTTTTTCTTTTGTCTAGTCATAAAATTAAAGTGAGGGAGACCTCGCAAAGGAAAAAAATGAAAAAATTATTGCATTTATTAACTTGTTTATCTTTAACAGGATTTAGTTTAAGCTTAACTATAAGTTGTAGTAATAAGCCGATAGTAAATATTGTAAAAACTAATATAGAATCAATATTTACAGATAACTACATTGAATTGCCATATTGAATGGATATAAATGGTGAAAATATCTTAAGCATGATACGCAAAACATACCCAGAGTTAAAAAAATGTAAATTGAGATTAGTATACAGCACAACTGTATGAGAATTGCACGTTGATAAAAGTGATTTATATTTTGAAGGTATTAAATACTTTAATATAATAATAAATGAACAAATTCCAATACTGCCAACAATTAAAAAAGAGTTGAAACAAGTTTTTGTAAACACAGAAATTGTTTTATTTGATGAAAATGAAATTAATGAAAATAATATTATTAGAAGAATAAAAGAAATGTACCCAGAATTAAATTTTATGAATTTATACCTTGAAAAAATAAATGAAACATATTGAGAGTTGTCTATTGAGGAAAATGAAATATTTTATCAAGGAAGCGTTATTTTAAATGTAACTATTTATAAAGAAGAACAGATGCCTGGTTTTCTAGTTAATATAGCTTGAATAATTAAAAACAATTCTTTTATTGAAGTAAAAACAAATAATGAACAAGGAATATTAAACAGTATTTATAAACAAGCACCAGAACTTAAAAATAGATTACTAGTAACTGATATAGAAGATATGGGTGTAGTTGATCAAGACAAACTTGAAACACATCTATTTGAAGCAATACTAGTTGTATCAGATGATGATCAACAATACTTTGGTGGAGTTTTAGTGAAGTATTATTTTGATGTTAATGTAAAACAGGATTTAAACAGTCTTATTGTTAATCCTCATATATTATTACGAGAAAATGAAGAAATAATTCAAGCAAATATATTAAATAAAATAATTCTTGATTATCCTGAATTAAAAACAGAGGATTTAATTTTAAAATATCTTTCAAATACTCAATGAGAATTATCAATTAGTGAAAACAGTTTTGATTATCAAGGAAGCGTTGTTTTAAATGTAACTATTTATAAAGAAGAACAGATGCCTGGTTTTCTGGTTAATATAGCTTCAATAATTAAAGACAATTCTTTTATTGAAGTAAAAACAAATAATGAACAAGGAATATTAAACAGTATTTATAAACAAGCACCAGAACTTAAAAATAGATTAGTAGTAACTGATATAGAAGATATGGGTGTAGTTGATCAAGACAAACTTGAAACACATCTATTTGAAGCAATACTAGTTGTATCAAATGATGATCAACAATACTTTGGTGGAGTTTTAGTGAAGTATTATTTTGATGTAAATAACTAAAACAATTCAAAAGACTATTATGGTCTTTTGCTTTTTTATGTTTAAATTAATATATGAGAAATAAACCATATTATAAAAACTGGATTTGATATTATCATTTAATAGCCTGTTTACTATTTATAGGTTTTTTATGCTGAGGATTTTATCTTTCAAGTTTTGTTGAATACTGATATAGTAATAACTCTTTTACCAATTATGATATCTTAATTAGTTTCTTTTCAGTACAAGTTAATATCATGACAATAGTCTGATTAATCATTTATATTATTAACTTTGACAAGAAAGAAAAACATGGAATATTAACTGATCGATTTAGAATGGTTATGATGAATTTAAATATGTTAGTATTTTTAATCTTTTGAATGGGTGTAGTATATTATGCTAAATCAGGTGAAGATAGTATAGCTAACTATGGTACTAATCAAATACTTTGTACCATAGTTACTCACTTAATATGTCCAATTCTATTATTCATTATTTATCAATTTAGTATGGGAAACGAAAGATATACTTATAACTTTTATAAAAAATGAGATATATACATTGTATTTATCTATGCAGCTAGTTATTTAGCATATGTATATATTAGAGGAGAGTTATATTTACAAAATAATAATACAGGTTGATATCCTTATCCATTTGTAGACTTTCAGAATCTATTTATTGGTAATTCAGTTATTTTATATGTACTATACTTAATAATAGCTTTCTTTATTTGATTTTCCTTACATCATTTATGATTGGTTTATAACAATAACTTGATATTTAATTATAAGCAATATAAAAAAATTATTAAAATCATTTAAAAAAACTTAAAAAAAATGCACTTTTTTTGGAAATTTTCTTAAAAAAGTGTTTTTTTTTTTTTTTGTGTATAGTAATACTTAGCAACTTAATATAAGCTTATGAGTGTTAATTTCAGGGGAAAAGTTAACTACGTTTTTCCTTTCCTTTGGAGTTATTTGTCGGTTTAGTTTATTATTTAACAAACTTCTTTTAGTTTTAGTAAGGTTTTTTAAGTTGATTAAATAAAATAAAAAAAGGAGAAAATAATGAAAAAATTATTATCAATTATAGGAGCGGTTGGAATAACTGCAACAGGAGCTTCAGTTGTTGTTTCATGTGGTAACAAAACAACTGGTCCTGAGGTTGTTGAAACAAATTTAGCTAATTTAGTTTCAAACAAAAATGTTAAAGTTATATTAGGTAATGAGAGAAACAAAAGTGTTATTTTAGACACAATTATTGCACAAAACTCAAAAGCTAACTTAACAAAAGCTGACTTAAAATTAACAATAACAGGAACTGAAAAAAATCCAGTTTATACTTTAACTTCAGCAACTGAAAAATATACAGGTGAAGTTTTAATTACAGTTGAAGCTGAAAAAGATTTAACAAAAATATTTGCTGTAAAAGATTTTACTCTTTCAAGTAGCAATAATGATAAAGATGTTGTTAAAGAAGCAATTTTTGAAGCAAATAAATCAACAGGTGCAAACCAATTAGAAGAAATTAAAGATGTTATTTTTAGTTTTGCAAATTCAGTAAAAGGAGATTATACTGAAGTAACTGTAAAAGCATCACCTATTGGTTCTCTTAAAGGACTAACAGGTCAAGTAAAAATGACTGTTAAATGAGAAAGTGATCTAGCTAAATTAGTAACTAACACAACAGTTGTTTTAGGAGACGATTCACCAGAAGTTGATGTTGTATTAAATAAAGTTATTGAACTTAACCCAAGCGCAGCTTTAGATAAAACTGTTGGAATTAAGTTTGATGAAAAAACAAAAGAATATACATTAATGCCAAAAGCTGATTCAAAATTTACAGGTAATGTTTTAATTAATGTTAAAAAAGGACAAGAATTAAAACTTGCTGAAACAGCATCAAAAATTGAAACAGTAACAGGTGCAACAAACGATGAAATTTTAGATTTAATTATTAAAGCTCAAACAGAAGCAAATAAAGCAAGTCAAGAAAATTTATTGATTGCTAAAGAAGATGTACAACTTGTTGTTACAAAAGATGATCAAGGTAACAATGTTTATACATTAAAATCAGTAAACAACGGAGTTAAATACTTTGGTGAAGTTACAATTGAAGTAACATTCAAAGATGATTTAAATAAATTAAACTTAAACAATGTTGTTACTTTACCAATTGGTTCAACAAATAATGATGTTTTAGAATATGTTATAAAAAATAATACTAAAACAGTTACAGCAACAGATGACGATGGTTTTGCAACAACAAAAGAAGAACCAATTTTAAATGAAGCAGATGTTAAATTAGTTGTTACAACAACAGGTGAAGGAAAAACTGCTAAAACTGTTTATACTTTAGAATCTTCAGATAATGGTACAAAATATACAGGTAAACTTGTTTTAAATGTAACATTTAAAAAATCAAATATTACAGGTTTAGATGCTAAAGCATTAGGTTTAACTGTAACTCCTGCAACTACAGCTGATCAAATTCTTGAAGCATTAAACAAAAAATTAGGATTAACAACAGATGCAACTAAATTAGTTTTAGATAAAGATGTAACTATCAAAAGCGATGCGGCTGAAGCAAATGGTTCAATACCAGAAAAACCTGCAACAAAATGAACTGTTAGTGTAGTTAAAGCAAGTGGATCAGGTACAAATGCTATTAAAGCAAGTGAAAAAGTTGAAGGTAGTGATATAACTCTTGCAATTGATTCAAGAAAAGACTTAAAAGATGCAGAAGGAATGGAAATTCCAACAGAATTAACAAGTACAAAAGTTCTTGCAGAATTAAACACTGAATTAGGATTAACAGAAGAAAAAGATAAATTACTTTCAGGTACTGATGTAACTATTTCAATTGATCAACCTACTTATGAAAAAGATGGAAAAATTACAATTTCAGCTGTTTCTACAAGTAAAAAAATTAAAGGTGAAGCTCTAGAACTTATAGTTGGCAAAGTAACTGATTCAAGAAAAGACTTATCAGAAGCAAAAGACATGGCTATTCCAGCAGATTTAAAACCTACAAGTGTTCTTGCAGCATTAAACACTGAATTAAAATTAGAAGATGTTGCTAAATTAGAATTAAATAAAGATGTAACTATTTCAGTTGTTAATCCTCAACAATCTAAAGAAGGAAAAGTTACAATTTCAGCTGTTTCTGGAAGTAAAAAAATTAAAGGTGAAACTTTAGAATTTGAACTTCCAGCAACAACTCCAAGAAAAGACTTAAAAGAAGCAGAAGGAATGGAAATTCCAACAACTGACTTATCAAATGATAGTGTTCTTGCAGCATTAAACACTGAATTAAAATTAGAAGATGATGCTAAATTAGCTTTAGATAAAGATGTAACTATTTCAATTGAACAAGTAACAACAACTTCAAATGGAAAAGACGAAACAAAAGTTACAGTTAAAATTTCAGCTGTTGCAACTTCAAAAAAAGTTAAAGGCGAAACAATAACTTTAACAACAAAATAATTTGAATAATATTTAATTAAAATATATATAACAATTATTAGTATTGATCATAAGTTTAATTTATATGATTCCCCTATATTTCGTATAAACTTATTTAATAAATTATGGCTTTATATTAATAAAAATATCTTAAATCTTTAAAATAAAGATGAATAAAAAATTTAAGACAAAATCACAAATTTTTGGAACTTTTACCAAAAGTATGTGTTTTTTGTCTTTTTTTTGTAAAATCATATCATGCAAACAGATTTTGTTTGCTTTTATATAAAAAGGGGAATTATATGAAAAAATTACTATCAATTTTAGGAGCTGTTGGTTTAACAGCTACAGGAGCTTCAGTTGCTGTTTCATGTGGAACAAACAACAAAGGTGAAGACAAAGAAGTTGTAACTACTGGAGTTCAAGCTCTATTAGATGCAGCTGTTAAAGATAAAGTATTTGAAAGCGATGCAAAAGCAATCGAAGCTTTAAAAGCCGTTAAATTAACAACAGGTTTAGTATTAGATGGTGAACCAACTGCTAAAGGAAGCGAAACTAAAGAAGAAGCTGAAACTACAGAAAAAACTTTTACAGTTAAAGTTAAAGCTGATAAAGGATACAAATTAGCTAAAGATAGTTTAACTTCTTTTGAAGTTAAAGCTTCTGTTACAACAGGAACAGTTACACCAGAAGATACAGAAGTTGTAACTACTGGAGTTCAAGCTCTATTAGATGAAGCTGTTAAAGATAAAGTATTTGAAAGCGATGCAAAAGCAATCGAAGCTTTAAAAGCTGTCAAATTAACAACAGGTTTAGTATTAGATGGTGAACCAACTGCTAAAGGAAGCGAAACTAAAGAAGAAGCTGAAACTACAGAAAAAACTTTTACAGTTAAAGTTAAAGCTGATAAAGGATACAAATTAGCTACAGATAGTTTAACTTCATTTGATGTTATTGCTAATGTAAAAAAAGCGATTCAACAATAATTAATAAAATTTAATTTATTAATTAACAATTTAATAAGTTTAAAAAACTTTATGTATTTCGCATAGAGTTTTTTTATATAATTTAATGATTATTTAAATAAATTAAAAGGAGAATAAAATGAACGAAAAGATACACTTATATAATGCAACGATTGGTTTTAATTGACTAGCATTAGCATTTTAATTTTTAGATGGATTAGCTGGTGGCAATGCCTTAAATGGAACAACAGGAATTGTCGAATTAGACTTAACTGATACAATAAAAGTTAGAGATGAATTAATGAATGGTATTGAAAGATTCCACTTAGTTTTAGGTTTATGTTCAATTATATTCATTTGAGTAGTTTAAAAAGTATTAATATTAATAGCATATACAATGTGTGCTAAATGTAATAGATATGATCAAGGAGTATTCCCTAATAAAGAAATCAAAAATGAAGAAAAATAAGAGATTTAAGTCTCTTATTTTTTATTTGGTTATAAAGTAAAACAAAAATAATTAATTAAGTTTATATAAGTATAAAACATAATTAATTACAATCTCTAGTAATATTTAACTATAAAACCATATCACTGTCCAAATTTTGGTTAAAACAAACTATAGGGTATAATATTCACATAAGGAAAATACTATGAAAAAGAAATTTATAATGCATAGTGCATACGCAAATGATTTGATAAATAACTTTACTAAATATTATGCTAATCCAGATGAAAAATATATAAAACAAAATTTTAACTGACAAACTGACCATGTATGTGTGATAACTAAAGATCAAAAAAATAACTTAACAGTTGTTTCAAATGATTTATTAAAATTAGACAATAAACAAGTTAAGGAAATTACGAAAGAGCAAAATGCAATGACCTGAATTAATTTTTCTAACAATGAACATAATCAAAATCATGAAGTATTAATTAAGAAAAAATTTGAATTATTACATGTATACCAAGGAATGGTTTTACAGACAAAAAAATGAAAAATTAATGGTAGTTTGAATAACCCTCATATTAAAGTGGTTGAAAATCAAATAGAAGTTAAAGCATTTACTGATATTATTGAGAATACATTTGATTTGGAAACTATTGTATTAGATAAATACTTACCAATACATGAATATAACTTAGAAAATAAAGTTAATCGCATGATTTTAGTTAAAGATGAAAATAATAAATTTGTTGGAACAGGTAATATTTACTTTGATGATCAACATGCTATTATTGATGATATCTCAGTTTTAGTTGAAGCTAGAGGAAAAGGTTATGCAAAGATGATAATGTTTTATTTAATATCTCATGCAAAACAAATAGGAAAATCTGAAGTATTATTATTTGGTACAGAGGATGGAACTCCTGTTTATGAAAAACTAGGTTTTAAACTAATAGATACTTACATGGAAGTGTTCTTTAAACAATAATTGTTTAAATTAAATTTAATGTAAAAAATAAATAAATTTAACTAAATTTAATGTTATTTGGTTAACCTTGCTTTAAAAAAATAGGGCACATTTTTGGTATAATATGTTTATGTTTAGGTGGTGTTTAAATGGAAAAATATTTAAAATATTGAAAAGAAGATATTGGATTTAACTCTAACTTAATTGAAAATCAAGAATTGACAAAAGAACAGTATATTTCATATTTCTATCAAAAACAAGAAACACAAGAATATTACTCCGTCTCTAATAAAAACTTGAATGATCGCTTTTTAGAAACCTTAAATTTGGCAAGAATTAAGGAAATATTTATTGAATTAGAAATCTATAATTTTAAAAATGCTATTGAGTTTGTTGAGAAAATAGGTTTTTATCAAAAAAAAGAAATAAATAATGAATATATTAAACAAATAAGCAAAATATTGTTAGAGAATTTTAATGTCAGTATTTTAAGTAGATTATTTGTTAATGGATTAATGCCTACATGAGATAAAAAAACTCAGAAACAAGTTTATCCAAATATTATTGGTGAATATAGAACTACAGGATTAGAAAAAAATAAATCAGATGGAAGTAAAATGGTTTTTATGAGTCCATTTTATATCGAATCGAATATGATTAAAAATTTGGAAAAATATAATAGCATTGTAAATGATCCGATGTCTACTGAAATAGAAAAGGTCAATGCAGCATTATTATTTCATATAAATTTCGAATTTATTCACCCTTTTGCTGAAGGAAATGGGAGAACTGGCAGATTAATTTTAGATTGAATGTTTTTTAGACAAAATCTTTTTCCAATTAATATCAAAAACAAGAAAAACCATGAAGAATATTTAAGACTTTTAAATGAGACTTTAAGTTTTAAAGAAAAAAACAGGGAATGAACTTTAATTGAAGAAATTCCATCAGATTTCAAAGATTTTTTTTACAAACTGATACTTAATGAGTCAAAAACAATAATAAGTAATGAATTAATTTCTGATGAAGTTAAGAAAAATTTTATCTCAACAAATAAATTATTAGAACAAATTAAAAATTATAATAATGAAAAAAATAAATTTGAAGTATAGCCTCGGCTATACTTTTTATTAACTTTATTTTTGTTTTATGAAAAAGAGATTATCTATTTTAGAAACAATTGTTTTAACAGCAACAGGTGCTTTTTTTGCTGTTTCATGTAGTAATGAAAAGTAACATTTGTTTGAAGTTTAGGAAAGCTAAAATATAAAGAGGCACCAACTATTACTGCAGCATTTAACACTAAAAATCCAAATAATAAAATGTCTGATAAAACAACGGTAAAATACATTATTGATGCTGGGCTACTATTGCTTATGAAACAACAGAACGGGCAAGTTGAATAGTTAGTGCAAAATAAGAAAAGAACTCTTTTGGAAGGGTTCTTTTTTAATTAAGTCCTAATACCAGCCAACAAATCAAAAAGAGTTGTCCTCTTTATAAAATTATGTGAACGTTAATTTTGTTGGTTGCTGTTAGAATTTAATTTTTAAAGAATCATAGGAGGACAACTATGAAATTTAAAGAATATTACAAAAAAATAACAGGTGAAACTGAGTATTCAATAATAGGTCTAAGAATTTTTATTTATCTTAGCAATAAAACTATAGAAAAAGGAAAATTAGAAATTAGATTTTTAAAAAGGAAACTAAAAGTAGAATTTGTAGAAAATGAAGAAAGATTGGACATTGAAGAATGAACTATACCTCAGCTTAGTTTTAAATTAACTAAGTTATCTGAAGCAATTGATTTAGCAGTAAAAGAATTACTTAAGCTAGACAACGGAGTTTTAGAACTAGAAGACTTATTAGGTAAAGAGCTTTTTAATGAACTTTACACTGAGGAAAAATTCAAATGTTAAAAAATATTTAGAAAATAGAAAGTAGGAAACAGTATGGCACAGACAAAAGTTAAAAAAGCAGCTATTAAAGGTTGAAATGTACCAATAGCTAGAAGACTAGTTGATAAAGAACGTTCAACTAAAGATACTCTTAGAATAATTGTCCCTTCAGAAGATGGCAATGTTGTAAGAAGTTTTAACGTGCCTAAAAAGTTTGTTACTGACAACAATAATGAAAAAGAGTACTTCTATATTTGAATACCAAAAAAAGATTTTATGCAATGATCATATTCATATATATGAGAAAAAGGGTAATATAAGCAATTAGCATGTAAAGCATTAGGTTTTAATCATTTAGTGGAATTAATGAATATCTGCGCTCACTTTACAAGACAGTTAATAGCTTCAATCAAAAATGGTCTTAAAACAATTAAAGATAAAGCAGCTACTCAAGTAAGAAACATTATTAAAATGCAAAAAGAATTTAATGTAACAGAAATTAAAGTATCTGAAGTAAATTTAGAGTTAGATCAACTTGTTACTAAATCATATCTAGACAAAGAAGGTAAGGATAAGGAGTCTCCTCCTAAAGAAGTTAAAAATGAATTTGTAATGGATAAAAATATAGATATTGAATGATAATTTGAAAACGTACTAGCGAATAAATAATTAATCATTTAACACATAAAAATAAGCGTTAGTTTTAACTAATGGTTTTTTTGTTGCTTGTTTTAATAACAAATTTAATATTTAGCAGCAAATTTAACTTTTAAAATTTCAATTAGTATTTAATAAGTACTTCACTAAGGTTTTAGTTAGTATTCAATGAGACAACTATAAATTTCTTTTTCTTCGAAAAGAAACTTTATTTTTGAAAAACCCTATTCTATAATTTAATTAACGTTCATGAGTAGAAAGAAATATAACTTATGAAAGAAAAGAAAATAGTAGTAGGAATAGATCCTAGTGGTATAGGAACTACAGGTATAGTTATTAAAGAATGAAATCCTACATATTGACCAAGAACATGAAATACTAATATAGAAGCTAATAGTCCAGTAGAAGCAGCTATTAAGATAATAGATTATATTAATAAAGTTAAAGACAAGTATGATGATTTGTCTATTAAAGAAGTAATAGTAGAAGTTCCCCATAAAGGAATAGAAAAATGAGAAGAAGTTAAAGCAACTAGAGAATTAGTTGGAATACTTAAATATGTTTATAGAGAAAAATTTAAAGGTCATCAACCTAATCATAAAGACAGAACATTAAAAGCAAATTTGAAAAAAACAAAAAGAAATTATAGTGATCATGAATTAGATGCAGAAGTAATAATGATGGCTCATTTTAAAGAGGAAGTTTATGGTTGAAGTTGTGAGAACTTTTTAGGAAGGGAAAAGAAACATGATAAAAAAAATGACTAAGCAAGACACATGAGCTAAAATTCAGATTATGGGAGACGTTAGAACAATACCTAAGCTTAAAGAGGACAAAAACAAAGAACTTAGTTTAGAAATTAAAATAGGCTTTAAAGGTGGAACAATTTTTGCTTATGCTAAACAAGAATCAATAATGTATGAAATGATGGATCTAAAAATTGGAGACGTTATTAGTGTTAAAGGAAAATTTGTAAATATATGGTATCCAACAGCTACAGGAAACTTTGCAGCTATAGATAACATAACAAAATGAACAAAAGAAGGAATTTTAGAATAATTCTTTCTTTTTTCTATTGCTTTTTCAAAAAATGTTGTTATGTATTAACTCATCTTGGAGGTGTATAGAAAATTATGTTAAGAAGAGTTATTAAACTAGACGAAAATGGAAACGAAATGGTTGACGAAAATGGTCAATACCTTTTTGAAGAAATTGAAGTCCCAGACGCTAAAAGTTCTGATGAAGATTCTACAGATTCTACAGAAGACAATCAAGTTCTTGATGAAAGCACAGATAGTGTTGACGAAGTTGATGAAATTATTGAAGAAGCTGCAGACAGCAACCCAGACCCTGTTGAACAAAAATCATGAAGACAAAGATTAAATGAGTTTGGTTTAACAGAAGAACAACTTTGAGGTATAATTCAAAGATTTCGGGCAAATATAAATGCAGAACAAGCTTTAGAGCGAATTAATGCATTGCCTGAAGAAAAAAAACAAAAAATTATTATGAATTTAGGAATAAATTTAAAAAACAAAAAAATAAATTAGATAGGAAATATAATATATGGCATCAAAAATAAATATAGATCATATTAATGAGATTTACTCTGATACTTGAAAGTTTGAATCTTTATTAAAAAGTGGTAAATACTACCCAATATTTGCAAATGAATTACGACAAGAAGGTGGAGCGTTTAAATCAAAAGTTTTAATGCCCTTAATGCTTTTAGCTAAAACTGGAAAAACCTGATCACAAGAAGATGGTATTCCAGTAACAGATTCACACGAAAAAGTTGTGGAAGTTGAGTTAAATCAAATTTTTAACTCACATACAAAAATTGATAAGGCTAATGTCCCAGCTGATCCTTCAACATGAGCTGGTAATAAAGCTAAAACAATAACTTTACAAGAAGGGCAAGAATTAGACACTTATACTTTAAAAGCAATTGCTGAAGGAGTTTCTAAAAAAATTACTGCTCCAGCAGAATTAAACAAAGATACAATTGTAGATTTCTTTACTGAACTTGAAAGTGAAGCAGAAGAAAGAAAATATTCTTTAGAAGACGCAATCATTTTTATTTCTCCAAAAGTTAGAAACATGATCATTAAAGCAAAATTAGAATGTGTTGATAGAAATGTTGAAAATACTTCAGTTAAAATTACAGAAGTTTTAGGTTACAACGTTGTTGTTGCACCTATTCATAAATTAGGTTATGACTTCATTGCATTGCCACCACAAGCATACGCCTGAGCATTAGCAATTCATACAGAATTGCAATCTTATGAATACACACAAGGTAACTTTATTGGTCAAATTGCAACTGTTGTTAATGAATTTTACGGTTCAAACGTAGCAATGCCTGAAATGGTTATTGGTATTCCAGTAGCTGATACAGGTAATGAATCATTCAAAGATAACTTAATTGAAACAAAAGAAAGAATAAAAGAACTTGAAAACTTATTAGCAATTGCTAAAGAAGATATTCAATTATCTGAAGAAGAAAAAAATAAAGTTGAAGAAGAAAAAGCTGAACTTTTAGCAAAAGTTGAATCACTAGAAAAAGAAGTAGTTAAAAACAAAAAAAATAATGCTTCATCTAGTGAAGAAAAACCAGCTTAATTTAGGATTTAAACACCATGCCAAGAAAGTTACAGCCTAATCAGGTTGTTACGTATAAAAAGAAAATAACTTATGTTAATCCCCAGAATGAACAAAAAGCATTTTTTGATTCTTTTTGGGGAATTTTCTTAATACAAGTTTTAGCAATTACAGCGGGAATAGCAACAGCGGGAGTTGGATCAGCTGCAGTTGCTGGTGCAGGTTTAACTCAGTTAGGTTCTGCAATAGCCTCTTCAGCAATTCAAACAACAGTTAATTTTGCTGTTTCTACTTTCTTTGATGCAGTTAGAAATGATGTTACTACTCAAAATTTAATCTTTAATGCAGTATTTGCAGTAACAGATATAGGAAAGATTGGTAGAGCTTTAAAAGAAGACAAATTATTAAAATTAGTTAATCAGTCTGGAATACTTAAAGAAATAGGCATTGAAGGTCAAATTAAAAACTTTTACCAATTGTCAAATCAATTAGCTTTAAAAGACGTTATTCTAAAAGACCAAACAAAAATAGCTTTTGGTAAAACAGTAACAGATGCTCAAATACTAGCAAGTATATTTCAAGTATCAAATGCTTCTATGAAAAAAGAGATTAAGTCCTTAACTTATGATCAACTAAAAAGTTATTTAGAAATACAAAGAGTTATTCAGCAAATTAATCCTAGTTTAATTTATGCTAAAACAACAGTTAAAACCTCTAAATTAGATTTAATTTTAAAAAATGAATTAAACGTTAGTTACGATCAATTTTTGAGATTTGATGATTTAGAAGCTTTCAATGCACTTACGAAATTATCAACTACAAAAGTAGGTAATAATACTTTAGCAGAATTAAATAATTTAAGAATGCAGTCTAAGTTTCAAGATACTTTATTAGTTGCATATAAGAAGAACCTTAAATCTTTCAAAAACAAGGCAAAAAAACTAAATCCCTTCTATTGAGCGAATAAACTTGTTAACGATGCTACAAAGCCATTAGAAGACGCTATAAAGGAATTACACCAGACAGCGGTTGCCAAGTATTTTCCTAAACTAAACAAAATAGGTAAAGATATAGTTAAAAAGTATAATTTAATACCATGTCAAGAAAAATCATTCTTATTAGCATATAAATTTGAAATGACAGGAATTGATGGCACAGGTATGTTACATATTTGAAAGAAACCTTATAAGTGAAAAAAAGATACTAGAATTAGTAACTACAATTCTGTAAGAGTTTGAAGTAACTTAAAAGAAGTTCAAGAATTTGCTTTAGCTGATAATCAAGATATTTACTATAATGAAAACTTTGCTTTAGGTCATGGATTTAGACAATCTAAATTAAGTATGCTTTCTTTATTAACACCTGGGACTAGAAAAGTGTACAAAGAAATAAGAAGATTTCAAACAAAAGTTAGAGTGTTAAAAACAATACTTAGAATAGGTTTTTTAGAGTCTGTAAAATCCAAAACAAGAAAAGAAACAAATAAACAAAAAAATAAAATAATAAATAAAAGCATAAATAATGCTATTTCATTTGTTCCAGGTGGAATGATATTTAGTTCATCAGTTATTAAATCAATCAAAAAAGGACGTTGAGATAATACATGAGCTAGAAATGATATAGCAAATCATACAAGAAAAAAAACAATAAAAAAGGTGGTGCAGATAAAACATGCAATATAACAAATTATGAGATATCACTAGTTATGAAGACTATGTGAATAAATGACCCTTAGGTTCTAGATTAAAGAGCCTTACAACTTATATGCAAAAAATAGGTTATAAAACTGGAGAAGAGTTTTTTAATAAGAATGCATATTTAGCACAAGAAATGGCTAATCAAAAAGTAGGAGGTATTATTGATCGTATTTTTAACACTAAACAGTTACCCGAGAATACACAAAAATACTTAATTCATTTTACTTACTTAGCAATCGATTTCTTAATCATGAATGACATGGAAATTAATGAAACTGTAAGAACAAACCAAACAAGCTTAAATAATGGAAGAACCGATTCTTCTACAACAACACTTTCATCAGTTGAGCAATTAGTTGGAACAATGGCATGAAGAGCATTCAACATGTCAAGCATTCAAACATTATATAGATCATATTGTGAAAATGAAGGAATACCTTTCTTACTTGATCCAGCATTATTCTATGACAAAAATGAAATAGATACATTGATAGCTGAACAGGATAATTACATTATTAAAATGAAAGACATAATAAAAGAAGATATTAAAAAAGATGAAGAATTCAGAAATATTATTGCTACTATGGTTGGTGATAATAAAGAATTAAAAGATTACTTATTTAATAGATTAGGTACTGATAAAGACTTTCAAGACAAAGTAGCAATAATTCTTGCAAACAATGATGCTTTTAAAAATACTTTAATGACATTAATTTCAAATAATAAGGACTTCCAAAAAGCTATTGAAGAATTAATGGCAAAAAATACTAAAGTTTTAGATGCTATTAAAGAATTAGCTATATCAAATAAAGACTTTCAAACTGAAGTAGCTAAAGAAATTTCATTGATTGATTCATTCAATGAAAATGTAGGAAATATAACTTACAAAAAATTAAGAGCAGATGAAGATTTTGTTAATAGAGCTGGACTTACAGAAGAACAAAAGAAAGATTTAGAAACTTTAAATAATAATGTTGCGGATATAGCAACAATTAAAGATAAAGCAAATAAAACGGAGTTGATTCCTTTAAAAGAAAAAATTGGTGATCACCAAATTCAAGTTGATAATTTGTGGACATCTGTTAAGGATATACAATCAAAAAAAACTTATGAATTTGTTAAAAGCGTAACTTTAAAAACTGGTGAAAATAAAAGTTTAGATTTGGATTTTAATACCATTTATTACGTAGGGGTTCACTTTCCAAGTTTTTTTGGAAGAGAGATGGCAGGATCATTTAATATTGTCGGAAAGAATGGTTCTTTTGCTGAAATAAGCACTGTTACTGATACTTTAAATAATAAGGCTGGTTATGCCAGAGGAGTTAGAATACATCAAGGTTGAGCTGAATACACAAAAAGTGATGTGAACAAGCCTCAACTAGATTCTGACACTTGTGAACTTCATATATTCAAATTAAATTAGAAAGGAATAAATAATATGGAATCAATAGCAGCATTAGTAGTAGCAGTTATATCAGCAATGTTTGCTGGTTTTGCTTCTTTAATAAGTACTTTTCATAAAAAGGACACAAAGAAACAAATTGAACAACTGTCACAAGAAAATAAAGACAAAATTATTGCGCTTGAAATTAAACAAGATAATACAAAAGAACATATTGACTTAATTAGAAAAGATATTAAAGAAGTTAATAAAAAACTGGATAGATTACTAGAGAAAGGAAAATAGAATATGCCAGCAAACCCAAAGAAAAAAACAGCAGCACAATTGAATGAAGAATTTAAAAGACAAACTCAAGCAGATTCTCAAGCATCAATGGAAGTTGCAAATACTTCTGGCGAAGTGTTTAAAGGTAAAGAAGCAGAAGGTTTATTAAAAATGATTTATAAAAATTCTTTAGTTATAAACACAGCTAAAGAAAAATCAAATTTGATTAATCAATACTTTGCTGATTTATTTGACCCTAGTACATTTAAGTTTGTATTAACAAATAGAAATGGTGAAGTACAAGATGCTTTACTTCAAATTTTTTTAAAGTATTTACAAAACAAAGGTTGAGCTACAAAATTTAATACAGCTAAATTTAAGTCTGGAACTTATGGTTCTTATGGTTTCTTAATCACTAAAGAAATAACAGGTAGATCAATTATGACTTTTAGTGAAACAGAGCCAAATATTATGCCAGTTAAAATAATCTATAAAAATTCTATAAATGACGTTATTACTAAAATTGAAGTTGAATATGAAGACTTTTCTTTCCAATCAAGTAAACAACATACAACATTAAGAAGAACTTATATTTTAAATAAAGATAAAACTGTTACAATGACTTACTCAATTTATCAAAAAGGTAAATTACTAGAACAGGAAAACTGAGAAAGTGATTGAAGAGATCATTTTAAAGAAATTAAATTAAATTATGATTTTATTCCAGTTTGTGTATTAAAAAACAATGCATTAGAATCACCTAGAATGAGTGCGGTAGAAACTAGATTGAAAGTTTTAGATAAATATGATGAGCATTTAGCAATAGCCCCTGTTTGAGAACGTGGCGGTATTATGTTTAATGGTTCACCAGTAACAACTCCAACTCAAGGTAAAGATAATTATGACTTTATTAGTAAATTATTAAATGATGCGTTTGTGCAGTTTGCACCAATTGATATGGATGGCCAACTAATTAACCTATCAGACAATGTAGTTGTGTTTCAACCTAGTTCTACAATGAAGACAGTTCAAGATACACGAAACACATTGTTAAAAGAGCTTAGAGAAGACGTTGGGATGCCAAGTTTTGATGAAATTAAATCAGCTCAACAGTCAAGTTCTGAAATTGTAGCTAGACAATTCTTAACTTCACCTCAATTAGAGCGTGAGAAAATGTTTGTTAAAGATTTCTTAAAAGACTTTGCATACAAATTCTTAAAAGTATTAAAAGAATGTAACATACAAGAATTAGATACATTAAACAAATTTGATTTAGAAGATATAGTAGTAGATATTGATTTTGACTTAACAACAGATAAGAATGTTAACCAAACTATTCAACAAGCAAAATTAGGAACAAGTGATGCATCAATAGGATTAGCATCAACACCAAATAACATGGAGGAAACAAATGATGATCAACAAGGATTACTTAGAAGAATTTGAAACTGAATTAAAAGAAAATAGTGATGCTGAATTTATAGCATCATTTTCTGCATTAAAACGTTATCAAAAAAAAGACTACTTAAAAGAACTAACTTATTTAGGTAGTGAAGTTAAAAACTTTTATTTTTACCCTTTAACAACATTAACAGGTAGAGAATTAACTGAAGGTATTCGAATAGCTAAAGAGAAAACAACTATCATGTGTACAACACCTGATAAAGTGATTAAGATTCAATTATTTATGGAGAAGGAAGATTCAACTTATGAATTAAACGAATTTACTGATCCTGCTAACTTTAGTGAGCAATTAATTAAGAATAGTAAAAGAATTAGTGGGGTATTCGACTTTAATGCTGACTTACTTAAATTAAGTGATAAAGAAATTGAAGATTGAGAAGATGAGCAAATAGAAGAATATGCATCAGCATTGGAAAAAGAAATGAAGTTATTTGATATTAATAAACTTTATTTAATTACTGAAGAAAAATTAACTGATGAAAACTTTGACTCAGTACCCAAATATTTAAACCAAAGACTAACATATAATTCTACTGAAGATGAATATGACATTGACTTTGTACCTATTGATGAGTTTACTAGCTTATATGATGCTCAACCTCTAATAATTGTTAATTCAGAACCTATAAAAGGTAAGATTAAAGGTCTAGGTGTTAAAACTCCCTTAGGAACGTTAGTTGGAAACATTAAGCCAGTTAATGAAGAAGGACATTTTCCTGATTTAGTTGCTGATAAAGACACACATGTTTTTAAAAAACTTACTTTTCCTTTTCAAACCACACCTACGTTAAATCTTATAGATTACTGAAGTAGTGATCAAATAATACCATTGAAAGATATTTTTTCTTATTTAGATGATTTGGGAGTTAATTATGATGAAGAATTTTCATTAGCTAAGTTTATATCTTTTTCAAAAGAAGATCCTTCATTAAAAACAATAAGCATTGAAGGCATACAAAAACTTGAAGCTGAAAAAAAAGTTTCAGGTAATAATTTTACAGTATATAGTGCTATAAACCCTGAAGACCCTGAATGAGAAACTTGCACAATGCAAGAAAGCCGTTATACAAGAAGTTCAAAAATTGAAATAAGTGAATTGTCTAAGACAAGCAATAATTTAAGATTAACTTGCAAATGATATCCCCAATCTAATTCTTTTGTTGACCATAGGAAACATGTTTGAAATGTCACTGAATACAGAAATGAAAATTCATATAAAGTAAATTATAATTCACCAGGTGCACAAGATATTGATACAGCTGTAAAAGTTGTTTTACAAATGTTAACAGAATCTTTTTGAAAGGACTATGAATTTAAAGGTGCAACAAAAATTGAAATAAACGGCGGACAAAGTGTAGAAACAATAGCAGACAAAGATATATATTTACTGAATCAAAAATATTCAGGACAAGATAGATATTCGGTAACAACTAATAACTGATTGGCTTGAAAAAGCATAAATAGAAAAATTGTAAATGCAAATCCAAATTTAATTAAAAGAATTGAAGGTATATTTGCCATGCTATCGGGAACTTTAAAATCCAATTTTTCTATAAATAAAGGTGATAATGATGATTATAAAATATTGTTACCTTATTATTTTGAAATGACTTATCAGATTGATAATCCTAGTAAATATGTTTCTTACGAAGATATTAAAGTGAGATTAAAATCAAATTATTTTAATTTCACAAAAGATGGAATTGAACCTAAAAATAAAAATATTTCAAATAATGAAATTTATAAACTAGATTATAATCACTATGCTTTTCCTGAATTAACTAAAACTACGGAATCAGCTTCTATACCAAGTTCGATTCCTTCAGACCAGGAATTAGCAAATGGAGAATTTTCAAAATATCAGATGAAATGTTTTACAAATAATAAAGATAATTTTAAAATTATGATTGATCAATATGGTTCAGGTAACATTTATTTTAATCCACTAACAAATAAGTATATTGAAAATGAAGGTAAATTTTATTTCAATGATCCACAAAATATTCAAGAAATAATAATTTCTTCTTTCTTTGGTATGGGTACCTGATCAATTGAATTTATTGCTGATAACATTATTAATTTAAAACTTAATTTATTTGATAAATATAGCAGTTATAATAATTTTAGAGATATAATTATTTAAAGAACAAGTGGGGGTTGTATGAAAAAAATTTTATTAGCTTTATCTGGTTTAAGTGTTTTTTCATCAACTGTTCCAACAACAGTTAGTTGTTTTTCAGAAAAAAAAATTGTTGTTTTAGAATACATAGCATATGTTGCACAACAAAAAGAAGGAAAAAATTTTGTAATGAAAGATGAGTATATAATAGCTTCATTTAAAAAATCGAATTTAGACCATTACAGTCTTAAAGAAACTTATTTAAATACTAGTACTTCCATATATTTTTATTTTAAAGATGGGACAAAATTAAATTGAGATGGTGAAGGAACAACTAAACCATGATATGGATCAATTGAAGAATATACTTTATATTTCACAAGTCTTTTTGGATTTCCTCCAACACCTATAATAAAAGAGTAGCTAATTGCAGTTACTCTTTTTTTAAAAAACAAGGGAGTAGGCGGGTGGCGTAAAAGCGTAAAGTATTTTTATTTTTACCGTCAACAAAAAGATTTTACTTGACTCCTGTTTAATTTTGTAAGAGAATAGATTTATAATACATAAATTATATGTAATGTGATTTATGTATAAATTTATCTATTGTAGAGTTCTCTTTATAATTAGAACACCCCGCAAGCAAAATTTTTTATTTCCGTCATGAATAAAAACTTATGAACGCTTGAGCCACCCAAATTTTTAAGGAGTAAAAATGAATACATCTGAAATAATAACTTCTGTTTTAACTGCAACTTCTATTTTAGTTGCTGTTATTTTTCCTATTGTTCTCTATTATATTAATAATTCAAACGAAGCAGAAAAACTTTATATTAAGCATAGTGAAGATTTTAAAAAGAATTTACGTCATCTTGGACTTCAAATAAATATGCAATTATCAAATGGAGAATATGTAAAATATTTTATAGATTATTTGCTTCAGTTTGAAGAAAATGTTAATACTGTTGAAAGACATGTTAATAAAAATTTTTATTGAATTTGTTGTATTTGTAAAAAGCAAGATAGTTTTTCTTCAATAAAAGATACAAGAGTGAGAGAAAAAGTTACTGACTATGAAGAGATGCGCAAAATATATTGAATGTTTTATTGTTGCAGTTTTAATAAAAGAAAAGTTAAACATAGGTTTAAAATTAAAAGTAAATCAAAAATAATAGAACTTTATTTTAATTTTAAATGCTGTAATTTAGATTCAATTAATTAAAGAAATATATTTAAGGAGGGTTAATCCTTCTTTTTTATTGCAATTTTAAAAAATGTTGTTATGTATTACTCTATCAAGGAGAAACACATGGAACATAAAATAACTAAATGGAAAGACCTAAAGCCAACTGAAAATAATTTTAATTTTACCTTTGACGTTTTGGACAGAGTTTGAAATGATCTACTTAAAGAACCATTCAGCACTAAAAGTTTATTCCATGCAATGTCAGGTGCTAAAGGATTTGGTAAGACTTTCTTAATATGTTTACTAGCTTTATTTCTTGTATGTAATTTTGAGGACTATAACGCTCAGTTAGCTAAATATACTTATGCATCAGCTAAAGAAAGCTATTTTAAAACAATGAAAAAAGTAATGAACTTTCTTCATGAGAATTATGGTGTTACTGTTATTGAGCAAATAGGACAAAATAAAAATGCACTTATCAAAGAATTCAACTCTGAATCTAAATGTGGATGAGTCTTTGAAAATGGCAGAGAAATAAACGTTATAGGTTTTGATAACACAAGTAAATGAGAAGGTGTACCTGCTGCAATTGGTGAAATAGGAATGTTTGCTATTGATGAGGTTATTCCTTTAGGTGAAGAAATAATTGATGAAGCTGAGTATGTTTATAAGTTGGTAAACCTTATGACTCAAGTTGTGCGTGGTAAAAACTTAACTACATGCTTTGAACCATTGCCACAACTTAAAGGAACAATACCTTTGCCTTTTAATAAAAATGAAACATGACAAATGTATAAGAAACATTATATTATTTTCGGTTTTAATAATCATGACACTAATCACCCTATTTATCAAATGTTTATGGATGAAATAGCGCCATTAACTGATGAAGTTAAAGAGGAGTTAGACATAAATGCAGTTAGTTACAGAGAAGACCCTACATTCTTAAATATGGGGGCAACAGTAATTCGTGGAACTACAGCAATTAATAAAGATAACTTAAACCCTAAAGTAATGGAATTAGCCAAAGGTATTAAACAGCGTTGACCTGAAACATACAATACTTTATTTAAAGGAGATGAAAATCAAATGCAAATAGATAAATATGCATATAGAAAAGATTTATTAGAAAATGCTCAATTCTTTAGTAAAGATAAATTTTACTATGATGAAACTAAAAGATGATGATTTGACCAAATTAGAATCGGTTCAGATTATGCTGATGGTGGAGACAGTGGAGATGATGCAGTAACTATATTAATGGGTTTTGAACTAGATGCTATCTCTGGTATTGTTAAAGGTGTTTACATTTTAGATGAACTCTCTATATCAACAAAGAAGTTTAAAAACATGGAAGATAAAGTAAGTTGTATAGCTAAATTTATTAATGACAAAACAGTTAATTACGAATTTGGTACAGGTAGAGGCAAATTTGAGGAACATATAAGATTTAAAATTGGTGCTGATTCTAGAACAGTAAAAGATTTTTTAATAGGTATTTTAGAAAGAAAGTATGATCATAAACGTGAAACATTAGAAAAAAACTTTACATGCTTTGTTTCAACTGGTTCTAAAGGATGAAAAATTGAATCAAGACATTACATGTGAAAAAGGTTACTAAATGAGAAGAAGTTATTTTTTGCTAATGAACTTAAAGTAACTAAAGAAATACAAGGTGTAGAAGTAGTAATTAAGAAACATGGCTATTTATACGATGAATTACATAATTGTAAACTTCACCCTAAAAAGAACATTAGAGATGAAACACCTAAGAAAAATAAATTGGATGCAATTAATGCAGCTGAACATGCTTTAAGCTACTTTAGATACAATCTTTTTGAATAAAGAACCTACAAGGTTCTTTTTTTTGTAAAATGGTAGCATGTAGGAGGACAACTATGAAAGTAATAAATCAAATTGAAGTTTTTGATGAATTAAAAGACTTTCACTTAAACCTATTAATAGATGATATGCTAGAAAAAATACAAGAACTAGACTTAGAAATTAAGAATAGTGATTGGCGTAAAGCAGAAGGATATTATATTAATGGATATGTTAAAAGAACTATTTTAACTAGTGAAGGTGTTTTAACTTTTAAAAGAACTAAATATAAAATATGAAATTCTATTGATCGTAAATGAAATACTAGATGCTTAGTTGATGATTACTTGCAGCTAGAGAAATATCAAAAAATAAGCTATGAATATATTGATAAGATTCTTAAGCAGGTTTCAGCAGGAATGAAATACAAAGATATAATAAATTCTCACCCTAGAGCAATAATAGATAAATCCACAGTTTCAAGAATTATAAAAAAAATGGATATTGAGAATTTAAGTGAAATATCAGCTGATCTTGATTATCAAATCCCAAGTGACGTAAACAATTATGATTATGTTTATGTTTCAACAGATGATGCATTCTTGAAGCTTAAAGAATTTGACGAAGAGGAAGAAAAACTTAAGTCAGTAAAGCATAGAGTTAGATTAGCGGTTCTTTATTTAGGAGTTTCAGATACTAAAGACAATCGCAATTCTAAATTAGTTCACAAAAGAATCATTTACCAAATAAATAAACAAAAAACTAGATCTCCTTCAACTACAAAGTTTGCTGAACTTGTTAAAGAAAAGATTAAAGAATTCTATGGTGATAAAGAAAGACAAGTAATTGTATGTGGTGATGGAGATGACTACATTAAAAAAGTTGCAGAAGAATTAGACGCTAAATTAGTTTTAGACTTCTTTCACTTGAAAGCAAAGATAAGAAAAGGTCTTCCTTTTACTAAATGAAATAATCCAGCTGGATTAAATCAATTATGTAACTTAATAATGGAAGATATAAAAACAGATCCTTTTAAAGCTATTGAGAAATTAAAGATATTAACTCATAGTGCTACTGATAATAAGAAAGTTTTATTAAAAGAAGCTATTCGATATATAAAGAATAATTTAGAAGGTATATTTGCTTATCAAGAAGACTGATACAATGGTTGCTATACTGAATCTAATGTTTACCATTTTATTAAGTCAATAAGTAACTCTAAGTCTTATGCTGTTAAAACTTTTAAGAATTTAATAGCTTTAAGAGCCGGAAAAATTAATTGTTTAAATGCTTTTGATATTTGAAAACATGAAAAAAATGTTCAAATTGAAATAAACGCATTTGAAAATAAACACCATACTTGAAGAATGTTAAGAAACAAAGATTTCAGAAATGGAGTTAAAAATGGGGTCATTGCTTTTGCTGATTCTAAGTTTGCTAAACATATTGACATGATAAAACAACATAAAATGTACAAATAAAAGCACCTTGTGTACAAAAAAAGATACTAAGTGTACAAAAAATGGAAATTTAACGATTTCTATATTTTTGTGTTGCTTTTTTATTAAAAATGATAAAATAATTGTAACAAAAGACGTTCACATACAATTTTTTCAGTAAATTTCTACTGGAAATTGTAAATCTTGCACTTTGCACCAAATAAACAATTTACCCCAACAGAACATAAAGTTACTTATACTTTTCTTATTTTGTTATAATCTACTTTAAATAAGGTTAAAGGTATTATTTATGATTGAATTTAAAAACGTAGATAAAATGTTTGCATCTAATAAAGGCTTAAAAGATGTAAACATTATTATTAATAAAGAACAAATAGGTTTAGTTGGTCCAAATGGAGCTGGTAAAACAACTTTTATTGAACTATTATTAGGTTTTCACTTACCAAAAAAAGGTGAAGTGATCATTAATGGAGTTAAATCAACAGATAAAAATTTTGATATTAGTAAAGTTGGTTATATATCAGCTAATTTAGATATCCCTAAAAAACTAAGTGTTGTTGAATATGTAGGATATATTAAAGAATTAGAAAATAGTGAAAAATTTAACACTAACATTGAAATGTTTGCTAAGGTCTTAGCATTTGATTTAAATGATAGTTCACTAATTGGTAGTTTGTCATCTGGGATGGTGCAAAAACTAAAAATAATATTAGCAATATCAGGAGATAAAGATATCTTAATATTTGATGAACCAACAAGAGGATTAGACCCAATTGCAGTAGAGTTATTTGAAAAAATTATGGAAAAATTAAAAGAAAAAGATTTAACAATTATTTATTGTTCTCATATATTAGAAGAAGTTGAAAAATTTTGTGATCGTGGACTTATTATTAAAAATAACACTATTGTTAAAGATGTAAATATTAAAGAACATAAATCAAATTTAAGAGAAAGCTTTAAATCATTTTATGAATTTACTGAAATAGGGGATTTTTAATTATGAAATCAAATAATAAAAGAATGCACTTAAGTGCTAAATTTCCAACTAAAAATAAATTTGTAATTTATTTTAAATATAACTTTTTTAACGGTTTTAAATCTGGACTAACAATTTTAGTTTTATTTGCAATTGCTTTAATCGGAATATTAAGTTTATTAAGTTATGTAGCAACTAAAATCAATTATGATCAAGATACCAATGAGACATATTTAACAACAGATACTGTAATGATGATAATTGGTGCTTTAATGTTAATTTGTGCAATAGCTAGTATGAAAACTACACTTAATGATAATATAAGCAAAAAAGTTAACCGTATATTCTTATTTGGTGAAATAAAAAGAAATCAAATTAAAAACTTTACATTAGTTTATAATGGGATACTATTAGTAGCACAAGCAATTATGACCATCATATTAGTAAGTATTATATTTGGTTTATCAACAGTTATTTCATCGGTTAAAGTAATTGAGTTAGTTAATTTAGAGTTCTTTGCAACTTTAGTATTAAAAGTACTATCAGCTTATTTCTTAGGTTTATTATTATCAGTATTAATTCAAGCTTTACCAAAAAAAGGAGCTATAAAATTAATTGTGATTATTGCATTCTTTTTCATTCAATATTTATTAGCTAGTGCTAACTTTGCGTTAATTCCGTTGTTAATAATAGACAATTTTTATCGAAGTATAATTGGTTGAATTTTATTTATGATTCCATCAGTTTCATCAGGTTCAAGTTTTTGATGAAATGCTAATAACTGATTAATATTTGCAGGGTATGCTTATAATATTGCATTTATTAGCTTATTTATTTGATTATGAACTATACAAAATCGTAAAGCAACTTACTAGAAATAGTAAGTTTTTTTGATTTTATCTGATTTTTTTTGCCTAAAAAAATACACTTTTAAATGTATTTTAAGATAAAATAAAAAAGTATTATTTACAAATAGAAAATAAGGATTATTTTAATGGCAAACACTAAAAAAATAAATGAATCAGCAGCAAGTAAAAAACCTGTTAACAAAAAACCTGCTGCTAAAAAGTCAACAACAAAAAAAGCAGAACCAAAAATAGAAGAAACTGTTGTAGTTGAAACTGAAGTAGTTGAAGTTGAAGCAGGTAACACTACTGTTGAAGTAGAAATTGAACAAACTAAAAAAACTTCTATTAAAGAAGTAAAAGTTAAACAAGCAGTATCAAATGAAGAAAAGAAATTTAATAAAAAAGTTAAACGAAGAAAAGTTGGTTTAATTATGAACATATTTGGTTCATCATCAACATTCTTTGGATGATTAATTTTATTAATTTTAGCTGTTGCAATTATTTTATTTGCTAAAGATAAATATTTAGAACTATTAAATGGTTTAGTTAAAAATAGAATATCAGACACATTAGAAAAATTGATTGGAGATGCTCAACAAGGAAATACAGCTATGTCAGCAGATCAAATCTTTAATAAAATAATTGAAACTATCAAAGCCAATGGTTTAGACTTTGGTAAAAAACATTTAAGCTATGAACAAGTAACAGATGCATTTGGAACTGTATTTAATAAAGCATCATTAACTCAAGTAATTCAAAATTGAATGAGTAATGGAGATGTAGAATTACCACAAACAGTAACTAAAGAATTTATTGATCAATTAATTGTTAAATTGGATTTAGACATATTCAAAAATATGGGAGTTGCATTAATTATTGTTTCAGCGTTCTTAACAGTTATTAATTTATTAAACATTATCTTTGCTTCAAGATTAATTGTAGCTAAAGCTAAAATATCAAAACCATTATTTATTATTACTTCAATAATATCAATTAACATTATTAACTTAATTGGAATGTTAGTATTTGTAGTTAACGATAAAAAAACAGTATTTTAAATTACTGTTTTTTTTATTACACTTCACAATAAAAGTCATTTTAGTATTTTTATTTTTTTAAAGAAGTAAAATTATATTAATTAAATTAAGGAAATACACAAATGAAAGAAAAAGTGGTAAAGGCAAAGCCTTCAAAAAAAGAGAAGGAATTTAATAAACAAGTTAAAAGAAGAAAGAATGGAATCTTATTAAATCTATTTGGATCATCAACTACCATTATTGGTTTAATCATATTTTCAATAATTTCTATATTACTTTTTATTTATATTCGACAAGAAAAATTTATTTCTATAGTTGAGTCATTTGATAAAGATTTTAAATCAAATATTGAGAAATTAATTAATGATGCTTTACAAACAGTTAAAGATAAAACTAATCCTGAAGATATTTATAATGAAATAATGAAAAACATAAATAAAAATGGAATTACAATTAAAGTTGGAAATGATATTGTTCTATTAAGTTCAGATGATGTAATTAATTTATTCAATCAGGTTTTGCCTAAAGAAGGATTCATTAAAACAATTAATGATTTTTTAGATTTTGGTGAAGTTAAAATACCAGATAATAGCATCTTAGATTTCTTAAAAGATTTAATTAAAAAGTTAAAGTTAGATAACTTTAATGAAATCATGTTAATTATAGTAATTGTTTCAACTAGTTTAACTATAATTAATTTATTAAACATCATTTTTGCTTGAAGATTAATGTTAGTTAAAAATAAAATAATTAAAATCCTATTTATAATTACATCAGTATTATCAATTAATATCTTTAGTTGAATAGGAACACTAGTATATTTATTTAATGATCAAAAAGAAGTATTTTAGAATATAAATTAAGAGATAAAGTTTATAAAATATTTAATTTATTTTTAACTTTTGCTAAGTAAAAAAATAATCATATTTTAAAAAAAACAAACTATAGTGTGCATTATTTTTACTTTTTATGTAAAATTAAAATAACAACTTAATATAAAAAACAAGGTAACAAATAGGTTACTGATTGGCCTCAACATCAAATTTGAGACTTTAAGAATGTATAAGATTTTTTGAATAATAAAATCCCATTTCATGTTCTTATTTGCTTTTTAAATAGAGTTGAATATAAAAAAGGAGAATTATGAAGAAATTATTAGCAATTTTAGGGGCTGTTGGTGTAACAGCTACTGGTGCTTCTGTTGTTGTTGCTTGTGGAAATCACAATAAAGAAGAAAAAATTAACTTAAGTTCAATTATAATTAAAAAGGACTTAGGTAAATTGGCGGATGCTAAAGAAGATACTGTTAAAGCAGCTCTATTAAAAGAAAACCCGACATTAAAAACCGATGAAATTAAATTGACAATTCCAGCAACTAAAGCTGTTGCAACAGCTAATTATACTGTTACTGTTGAACCAAAACCTGATTCAAAAGTTTATCAAGGAAAAGTTGAAGGAATTACTTTTAATACCCAAATAGAAGTTGAAAATACCAAAATTAAAATTGATTCAGTTAAAGCAGCTGTTGGTGATATTGCAGGTAAAGAAAATTTAGACGCAGTTAATATTGAATTAGCTGGAAAATTATCTAATGCAACTGAAGGAAATGTATTAAAAAATATTTCTTCTTTAACAGCAGCAATAAAAACAGGAACTCAAACTGATGTAATAGTTAAAGTAACTGCAAAAAAAGGTTATAAACTAGATTCAGATACTTTTGAAATTGCTGGAGCTATTGTCAAACCGACTATAAGTGAGGGTTTATCAGAAGTTATTAAAACAACTGATTTAGGAACATTGGATAATGCAGAAGAAGCGACTGTTATTGATGCATTAGTTGCTAAAAACCCTTCATTAAAAAAAGATCATATTAAAGTTACAATTAGTAATGGTGTTGTTGCAAAAACACATGAACAAACAACAAATTATACTGTTACTGTTGGACCAAAAGAAAATGATGATTTCTATAATGGTAAAGTTGATGGGATTACGTTTAATACTAAAGCTAATATTGATGATGAAGTAGTAAGCAAAACAACAATTGATAATGAAATCGCAAAATTAAATGAAAATGGAAAAACATATAATACAACTCAAGAAGCAACTGATGCAATTAAAAAAGTTGAAACTGAAGAATTTAAAGTAAGTGATGCAACATTAAAAACGGATTCAATTAGAGGTTTAAGTAATCAAGTATTCAATATTACTGTTCAAGCAAAAACGGGTTATGTTTTAGCAAATGACATTCAAGATGGTAAAACAACAGTTGAATTAAAAATTGGTACAATTGATGTTATTACTCAACAAAGTGTTTTAGATTTAGTTAACGCTAAGATTAAAGGTAATAATGTTTACTTTGAAAATGAAAATAATTTAAATGACGCATTAGCTGCAATTGTTAAACCAACTGGTGTTGAATCAATTACAGGTGAACTTGCTGATGGATCAAATGATTCTTTAGAAACAAAATCAGTAAAAATTACAGTATCTAAAAAAGCAGATGCACAATTTGAAGCGAATTGAGATGGAAAATTTACAGTTGAAGATGTTCAAATTGGTAAAATTGATGAAGTTGATGTTACTGATGCTATTGTTAAAATTAGAGAACTAGGTGGTAAGGATTATGTTGATCAACCAGCTTTACAAAAAGCTGTTGAAGAAATAACTAATAAAGTTAATAAAAATATAGTTGTTACATTAACAGACATTACTTCAACTTTTGGGTTTAAAGATCATAAAATTAAAGTTGAATTATCATCAAAAAGAAGTGATATTAAATTAATTAATAATGAAAATGTTGAATTATCTGTAAGATTTGGATCAGTTGCTCTAATTTCAACTGTGTTAAAAGATAACACAGAAATTACTGGGGTTCAAGAAGCTGATGTAGTTGGAGTTAAGGCCGCTGTTGAAGCGCAATTTACAGTGTTAGCAGGTCATATTGTTATTGCTGATATTAAGGAAGTAAATCCTCAAAATTATGCTGATCTAACAAGAAAATATACAGCTACTGTGAAAGCAATTGATAATGATAAAGATTATACTGGATCAGTTTCAATTAATTTCTCAATTGTTTTTGAACAGGTTGATGTTAAAAACATTGTTGATTTTTTAATTAACCTGGCAGATAACACATTAACACAGGACCAAGTTAAATCTAATATCAATCAAATTATAAAAGAACAACAATTAAAAGATAAAGTTACATATAAAATTACAGAAGATCAAACAAACCCATTAAAAATAACTATAGAGTTGCTTCCAACAAGTAATAATATTGAATTAGTTAATAATCAAGTAGTAACAAAAACTGTTGTAATAGCTGAATCAAAATTTTCATACTCAATAATTTCAGATAAATATTCTAACTAATTAGTTAATTATTTATTAATAATAAGTAAAAGAACTCAAGCGAGTTCTTTTTTTTATTTATTAAACTAACACTAAACTATTTATGTTAAATATAGTAATTTATTAAATCAAAAAAGGACTATATGATTAACAAATTACATTTTAAAAATCATAAAGACTTAATTGATAACTTAAAACAAAATAAAAACATTATTGGAATTATTCAATGTAAAAGTCGAGACAATTTAAACCAAGATCATAATCAACAAGGTGATTATGATTTAACAATTGTTTTAAATAAGCTTCTTGAATGAAATATTACGGGTTTGCGTTTTTTGTTAATGATATTCCTATTGATTCTATGATTAAAACATTAATCAGTTCTATTTACAAACTAATAATGAAAAGATAATGTATAAATTAATTGTTCAGATCTTTTCATATATGTTAGAACCTTATAATGGTTATTGAAAACATGATAAAATTTTATTTAAAAATAATATTAATACTGAAAAACAAGATGAAGAAATGTTAATTTACTATATTTTTAATAAATAATAATTTTTTTGCAATTTTTTAATTTTATTTTGTAATAACAATGTGAAGATAGAAAAGAGGTAATTATGCAAAAACTAAAAGTTGATGAATTAAAGGAAATAAAAGGTGGAGCTGCTTCTGGAGCGTTGTTAAATGGAATAGGTTCTATTATTGGTAAAACAGGTGATTTTATTATTGATGTAGCAATGCTACCATTTGCTTATATAGAAGCTGCTAAGGGGCATGATAAAGCTAAATTTAAAATGGGTAGTTCTAGTTTTGAATTTGATGATACAACATCTATTAAATTAAATGCCAATAGCAATATTGCTGATAATGTGATTAAACTAGAAGCTATCAGATCCTTTAACAATAGTGTGATTAATCAAGGCAATAATTTAGAAACAGCACAACTTATGAATACAACCTTAGACGCTAATATGGTTAAAGAAATAGTTTTTAATAAGTATTTTGGTTAAAATCAAGCAAATATATTAAGTAGTTGATTTCTTTAGTTGAATTATAAATTGGTTTGTAGTATCATTTAAATGTTGAAATCAAGTTTCAACCGCTCTTAACTAATACGTACATAAGTAGATTTATATCTCACGTATGAAGGCGAGTCTAGACTGGAGGATAAATATGTTCGCAATTATAAAAACAGGTGGAAAACAAATTAAAGTTGAAGCTGGAATGGAAATCTTTATCGAAAAATTAGAAGGTGAATTAAACACTGAAGTAACTTTCGAAGAGGTTTTAATGGTTGATGGAAAATTTGGTAGCCCATTAGTACAAGGTGCTAAAGTTACTGGTACAATCGTTAAACAAGGTAAAGGTAAAAAAATTCGTGTAGTTAGATACCACCCTAAGAAAAACGTTAATAAAGTTTATGGTCACAGACAACCATATACAAAAGTAAAAATTGAAAAAATTGAAGCTTAATTATGATTAAAGTCAAAATTAAAAATGAAGGTGAATTGTTAAAACAATTTGAAATATCAGGGCATGCTGAATCTGGACCTTATGGACAAGATCTTGTGTGTGCAGCTGTTTCAGGAATTACATTTGGAGCATTAAATGCTTTAGATATTCACTTTTCAAAAGAAGTTGATTTGAAAGTTTTAGAAAATAAAATTGTTATTACAAATAACAATATAGAAAATCAATCTTTACAAACAATGTTGAAAATGTTAAAAATACAATTATCAACAATACAAACACAATACAAACAGTTTATAGAAATTATGGAGGTATACTAATATGCGTTTTATATTAAATTTACAATTCTTCGCTTCTAAAAAAGGAGTAGGGTCAACTAAAAACGGACGTGACTCAGAATCAAAACGTTTAGGAGCTAAAAAAGCTGATGGACAATTTGCAAACGCAGGTTCAATCATCTTTAGACAAAGAGGTACAAAAATTCACCCAGGACAAAATGTTGGACGTGGTGGAGATGATACTTTATTTGCATTAGTATCAGGAATCGTTAAATATGAAAAATTTGGAAAAGGTCGTACAAGAGTTAAAGTTGTAGCTCCTGCTGAATAATTATTCATAAAAATTAATTAGTCGATTACTCGACTAATTTTTTTGTTTATTTTGTTAAAATAATATAAACACTGAAGAGGTATAAAATGGTAAAAATGTTAATTATCATACTTTGTATAATCCTAGCTTTATTTGTTATTGGATCAATAACGTTTTTATTTACGTTTAAAAAGAACCGGATAGAATCACCAGATGCTCAAATAAGAAAAAACGAAGAACTATTAAGCACTAATCGTAAAGTTTGGATGAGAAATACTAAAAGAACAGTTTTAGTATCAAAATATGATTATTTTGAAAGCTTTGAAGAGTTTCCTTTTAACTCAGAATTTAATAATACTAAAGAATATTTATTAAAAAATAACTTTTCATTTACAACAACAAATGATGTGATTAAAGAATTAAAAGAAGCCCAATCAAAAATATTAAATTTTTGATTAGTTGAACAAAGAAAACTATTAAAAGCTTTTGACCAAACTGGTTTAGAAGATAATTATCAAAATCGTAATTTTTTAATGAAATTTTATAATGAATCTTTAAATATATATATGAAGGTAGTTACTCAAGGTTTTGTGCCAAGAATACTAAAAGCTAAAATAGATTTTTTAAAAGGGGATGCGTTGTTAGATATTGATAAAGAAGTTAATTTAATGCATTCATGATTTACCAAGGCTATTGATGAATTAATTAATGAATTGTATAAACAATCTGGAGTTTATCAACAATCAGAATCATATACAAATAATTCCCAATATCAACAATATTCATATCAACAGCAAAGACAATCAAAAATGTCAGATCAATTTAGTGATATTAACTGAGCTTATCAAACACTTGGTGTTACTGAAAAATCAACAAGTGATGAAATTAAAAAACAATATCGTAAGTTAGCAATGACTTACCACCCAGATAAAAATAAAACAACAGAAGCAAAAGATAAAATGGTTGAAATAAATCGAGCTTATCAATTTTTAAAATCAATTAACAAGGTTAATTAAGGAGAATATTATGGAAATTAACAACAAATTATTATTAGACAAATACTTTACAGAAGCTTTAGAAAAAACTAAGGAATTAATTAGAATACCTTCAGTATTAGCAGATCCAATTGGTAATATGCCTTTTGGAAAAGGGGTTAATGATGCATTAGACTATATTTTAAAATTAGGTAATGAATTAGGGTTTGAAACATACCGTGATGAAACTAACAAATATGGTTTTTTAGAATATGGTGAAGGAAAAGAACTATATGTAATCTTGTGTCATTTAGATGTAGTTCCTGCTGGAGATATGTCAGAATGAGTAACTAATCCCTTTGAACCAATTGAAAAAGATGGTAAATTAATCGGACGTGGTTCAATTGATGATAAAGGTCCAACAATGATGAATTTATATGCACTTAAATACTTAAAAGATCATAATTGAAAATCAAATACTTATAAAATTAGAATGATTTTTGGATTAAGCGAAGAAACTACATGAGAATGTATGGAAAAATATGTAGCAGATCATGGTATTGCATCAGCTGGTTATGTGCCTGATGGTTTATTCCCTTGCGTATACGCAGAGAAATGAATTAATAATATGGATGTTATTGCCAATGTGCCTTGTGATTTTGAAATTAAAGGTGGAGAGGCTTACAACATGATTTGTGATAAGGTTTCTTACAAAGGACCTAGAATCGATGAGATTAAAGCTAAATTAGATGCAATGAAAGACATTCATACTTCAGTTAATAATGATGAATTAATTGTTAAAGGAAAACCAGGCCATGCTTCTACTCCTCATGTTGGAGTTAATGCCGTATCTCACTTAGCATTTGCAATGAATGAATTAGGTATTAAACATCCTTTAATTCAATTTATTGCAAAAGAAGCTCATCTAAATTTCAACATGTCTAATATCTTTGATAATATTGCTGATGAAACTGGTGATCTAACTCAAAACATTGGAATCATTGACATTAAAGATGGTAAAGGAATGTTTACTTTTAACTTTAGAATACCTGTTTTATCAGAACCTAAAACTAAGTTTTTCCCAATCATTGAAGCAGCATTTAATAAATATGGTTTAGATCATGTAAAACAAAGAATTGAAGATGCAGTATACTTTCCAAAAGATGGCGAAGTTGTTAAAAACATTATGCAAGTTTACCAAGAAATTACTGGAGATATGATTAGTCAACCTCAAGCAATGGGTGGAGGAACTTATGCTAAAACAATGCCTAATTTAATTGCGTTTGGTGCTGTTATGAATTTAGAAGATTCACCAATGCATGACTATAATGAATTTGCAACTATTGAAGAGCTGCAAAAAATGATTAAAATATATGCTAAGGCAATAACAAAGTTAGCTAAGTAATTTATGCAGAAATAGAAAATTTGCTTCGTTTTATTTGAACATCTGGTGATGTAAATTAAAATATTTGAGTTCACTAATGAAAATAATAATAAAAAAAATAATGATTTTAAAAAGTTAGAAGCAAATTATTAAAAGCCAATTGTTTGATTGGTTTTTTGTTTGTGTTATTATAAGTCTAGTATGAAAAAAGTGTTAAAAAATTTCAAAGCAGAAGTATTAACTTGAAAGTTTTTATTTTATGTTCTGTATATATTATTTTTTATATATTCAATTTCTTTAAGGTCATTCTTTACTGAATTTTTCTATGCGTTATTTTCTGCAAATTTAGCAATATTATTTTTAATACAAATGTTTAATTCTTTCAAAGCATTTTATAATAAAGAAAAATTAAAATTTAACTTAATTGATACTTTGGCTAGAATTTTATGAGCATCTTTATTAATGCATGAATTAGTTCAAATAATTATTCACAATAACATAAATCAATTTACTGCTTTATATTGAAACAACTTTATATTTTCAGTATCGCTAACTTTTATAGCAAGTATATTTTTCTTTATCTTTTTCTTATTTAATTTAGGAGTTATTAATCTACTTAAAGATTATAAATTTAAAATTGCTTTTACTAAGTTTTTTGTTAGTTCAAAAGAATTTATTAAAAATGACATAAATGTAGTAATTAAAATGATATCAAAATCAATTTATCGAATTAAATCCTTTATATTTAAAATTCGATTTATGTTGCAGTTATTTTTAAATAAAATTTTATTAATTAGTAATCATGTATGCTTGAATCCTCCAACAAAAAACCTTCAATTAATTTAATTAACAAGGAGGATTTTTATGAAAGAATTAATCAAAGTAAATAATTTAACAAAAGAATTTAAAAATGGTCATGGAATATATGACATTAATCTTTCTATAAGAGAAGGAGAAGTTTTTGGTTATCTAGGTCCAAATGGAGCTGGTAAATCAACAACTATTAGACACATATTAGGTTTTATGAAACCACAAAAAGGAACAATTATAATCGATGGAATTAATGCATGAAAAGATGCTGATAGAGTTAATTCTATTTTAGGATATGTTCCAGGTGAAATTGCAATGCCAGAATTTATGACTGGAATAGAATTCATCAAATATATATTTGAAATTAGAAAACTAAAAGATTGAAAATACGTAGAAGAACTAATTGAATTCTGAGAATTTGATCCAAAAGTCAAAATTAAAAAAATGTCAAAAGGTATGAAACAAAAGGTTAGTTTAATTTGTGCTTTTATGCACAAACCAAAAATTTTGGTTTTAGATGAGCCAACATCAGGATTAGATCCATTAATGCAAGAAAAATTTATTAACTTAATTAAGAATATAAAAGCAGAAGGAAGAACTGTTATTTTAAGTTCTCATATTTTTCAAGAAGTTGAAAAAACATGTGACAGAGTAGCTATTGTAAAAAATGGTAGAATTGTTTCAAATATTGACATGAATGAAATTAAATATAATGAAAGCAAAAGATTTGAAATTGTATTTAGCAAACAAGCAGATATGAAAGAGTTCTTAAAACTATATAATAATAAAAATACTGAAGTTTTAGACAAAACAAAATTATTTGTTAATCTAAAACAAAAAGATATGCAAAATTTATTAAAAATTGTAGCTAAATTTAATACTCAAATTTTTAAAGAAATCCCTTTCACTTTAGAAGAGTACTTTTTGGATTTCTATAAATTAAAAAAGGAGGATAAAGTCAATGGTTAATAAAGCAATTATTAAACAACATATTAAATCAAATTTTGCACTTTGATTAATTTTAATTATTATGCCAGCTTTATTTATTAACTTAATTATTCCACTGTCTGTTGATCAGAGTGGAGGAGAAATTGTTAATATAACATCGATATTGAGATTTGTTATATTTACATCAATTGGATTTGAGATACCACTTATTTATATAATAATAACTTCAAATAAAATAATGGTTGGAGAAGTACAAACAGGAAGAATTACATATGTTGTAGCTTCTCCTCTTAAAAGAGCAACTATTATAAATACAAAAATAATTTTCATGGTAGCAAGTTTATTTATAGGTTTTATTTTAAATGTTATTTTAACAGCACCAGTTGTTAGTTTGAATGCAAATAAAATTGACTTAACAATGGGTGTATTTGTGACTCAATTAGCTGGAATGTTCTTATTATTATTTATGATGTGTAGTATAACATTTATGGCATCAACTTATTTCAATAAAGCAATTTGATCTTATGCAGTTGGAGCTGGAATACCTATTTTATTTTTTATTTTATCTATGTTATCTTCAGTGCCTGCGTTAGAAGCAACAAAATACATAAGTTTAAATAGTTTATATAATGAAACAGTTGTTTATGTTATTAAAGATCAAAAAGCTGTATTAGCATCAGTAAGCAAGTGATTAGGTCAATATTTTGCAATGTTTGCCATTGGAACTATTGTTTTCATAGCTTCATCATATGTATTTAAATCTAAAGATTTATTATTATAATTTCTAAAACCGAATTAATTTGTTCGGTTTTTTATTTTAGTTACTTAATAAAATGAAAAAATTAGTCTTTAATATATAATTATAAATGTTGCTAAAAAGTTAAGGATTATAAAATGAAAAAAAATATAGAATTAAAAATTGAAAATATAAAAAAAGATTCAGCTAAAAGAAAATCAAACATAGAGCTTTTAAGATTTATTTTATGTATATTTATTGTTATGATACATCTGGGAGGCATATATAATTATGTTGCTCCATTGATTTATTGTTCTGTGCCAACTTTTGCATTAATTACAGGTTTCTTTTTGTATAACAAAGAAGATAATTATGCAGGTCTAAAATTTATACCAACTATTATATTTTTCATTGTATTAAATTTAATAGTTACTCTTATCTTAAATGCTACAACTTCTAGTTTAAGCAATATCAACTGACTAGTGCTTGTAACTTATGGCCCTGGACAATTCTGATATATTTGAGCTATGTTTTTTACATTATTAATATCACCAATATTGGTATTAGGTGTTAAGCAATTACCAAAGTACACATCTTTATTCATTATTTTTGTATTCTACATAACAATGAATTTACCTGCTGTTGGTGAACATATAAATATTTATATTATTGATAGAAATTGATATGGTAATATTTTTGTTATAATAACTGCATTTATGTTGGGTGCTTGAATGAATAAATATTTATCTGACACATTTTTAACAAACAAGAAAAAAGTTATAAATTATTGCTTACCAATTTTAGTTATTTTAGTTTCAATACAAATAGTAGCTTATGCAATAATTAAAAACAAAGTTGTAACAAATGATCATAATGCAGTTCTTTATCAATTACTTAATAACATAAAAAAATTGTCAACACAAAATAATTTTCCGTTAACAATTTTAGTGGCATTTTGTATTTTCTCATTATTTTATATTTTAAACATACCATACAATAAGTTTATAAATTATTTAGGAAAGGCATCTATGATATTTTTTGTGGCTCACTTTACTATAAGAGACTGAATTGACTCAAACTTGATGCAAAAATGAGAAATAGAAACCTATTCTGTAAAAAGAGATCTTATTAGCTTATCATTAACAATAGCAATATGTGGAAGCTTAAGTTTAATTGTTATTCCAACTTATAGTTCTTATATGAAACAATTTAATAAGTCTATTATTTATATAAAAACAAAAATTAAATTTTACTCAAAAAGAAATTCTATTTCTCAAGATGTTAAATAATTTTTTAAAACCGAATTAATTTGTTCGGTTTTTTATTTTATTTAGATTAAATTGTATAATCATAATTAAGAGGTGATTTTTTAATGTTACTAGCATCAAGCGTATCAATGTGAGGGGCAAATATGTTTTCATTTTTGTCAACTATAATAGTCATTTTTATTATTTGAATAATTTTATTAATATTTTCAAGTCTTAATCGTCATTGAAAAATGAAGCATTTGACTGAAAAGCAAGCTATTTATTTGGAGTACGTAAGAAATGAAAGAAAAGATCGCTATACAAAATTAAATTGAGCATTATTTGTTTCACTAATGTTTGGAGTGTTCTTTATGATGATTCAATTAAATTTAACTCCTATTATTGTTAATGATGTATTTCCTATTCATAATTTAGATGTATATATTGGTTGAGTGTTATATGGAGCTTGAGTTTTTTTAACTATAATAGCTATCTTAAATATTTTATATTCAGGTAGAAATATATGTAATGCTAATATGAAAATGAAAGATTCAATCGACGAAGAAGAATTTAAATATTATGTAAGTAATTACATTAATAAAGTAAAGGTAAAAGAACTAGGAAAATAAAGCTTTCTAGTTTTTTATTTTTAGAATTTGACTTTTCAAATTGCAGTTGCTAAAATTAATAAAATATTACTAATACAACTATAAGGGGATTTAAATGAAAATTTTTATATATGCTTTAACGGGTTTAACAGTAACTCAAGGAGGGGCTGCTGCTTTAAATCTTGTTGATATTTCACCTAAAATGGATAAAATGTCTGAAAAACAACAAGCTGATTTTAAAGAATATGAGGCAATGAATCGTGCTGCTTTAACTTTTGGAACGAAAATTAGACAATCATATTTTGATGGTAAAACTGGATATACAACTTGAAGTGGAACTGGTACAGACAAAGACAGCAAAAATTATTTATACAGAACAAAATTGAATTCTTCTTTATCTGGTCCGACACAAGAAGTTGCTTATACAAATACTACAAGAAAAAATGAAACAAAGCCAATTGATTTTTTAAACAAAACAATTTTTTTTGGAAATGATTCAGCAAGTTATTACTTTGATAAATCAGGAATATCAAAATTTGAATGAAAAAATAGTTCATATAGCAACTATGGATTAGTCGGAGGATTAGGTGGAATTCTTGGTGGAGTTGGAGGAGTTCTTGGTGGAGTTGGAGGAATTCTTGGTGGAGTTATTGGGCTTTTAGTGCCAAATCCTCCAAAAAAAGAGCCAGTTACAGGTGAAGAAATTAAACCAATTGAAGTTTATAATAGATCAGTTAAAGACGCAGTTTATAATCCAGAAGATGATTCAATAACTTATTCAACATTAGATGATAAAAATAATGATTGAATAATTACTAAGTATTATGAAAATGATAAAACAAGCGAGGAACTGGCATCAGGAACAAATAATGGTTTATATCCAATATTGGCAGTTGAAGAGAATTCAAAAGATACATATTTTACAGTTAATGGAATGGTTTCAGTTTATAGAGACAGTAGCAAAAAAAGTGAATTAATAACTCATCTATCAGATACAAGACAAGCATATGATGTATTTGTTGATAGCCAAGGTATGTATATAGGAACATCTGACTCATCAGATACAAGTGCCCAAGCACATGATAATGAAACAATAAAAAAAGCGAATCCAAAAACATTTTACATAGATAGAATTAATGACTCTGTTACTCAAGATAGTCAAGGTGATGGTTATATTAAGGGTGTTCAATGAGTTAATGATATGACTAAATATGTTATGTATGATTCAAAAACAATAGTTCAATCAAATTCATATCAAAATTCATCTTACACTATTGATGGAACATACAAAAATGAAAATTTAACACAAGAATATCATACAGCACCAAGATATAGTGGAATGTTTGATTATGGAGTTATGTATCAAGCTGATGAAACATATAAAATTGCTGGAACTAAAGCGCAATCAACAACAGGAAGAGCCCAAGTAAATAGAGTATTCAATGATAAGTTTCAAGAAACGTTGAGAGCATCAAATTTAGTTGGATCATCTGGATTAGATTGAAATTTAGGACCAAATGGTGAAGTTTATGTTTGATATAATGGAGAGAAAAAACCTAATTTAACCTTATCAGCTAATTCATATATTTCTAAAGTATTATTAACTGAGCAAGATTCAGAAAAACCTGTTCAAAATGGAGTTGTTTATAATAAAACTAATGATAAAAATCAATTTTGAGAAGTTCAAATACCTGATGCACATGCAAAGAATGGTTATGACTTATATGTTCAATTTTTTGATGAAGATAAGCAACCAAATAATGTAATTACTTCTTTAATTAGATTAAGACCAACAGACAATGCAAAAATTAATCTAGCAGATGAAAAGAATTCCATTAAGAATGAAAAAAAACCTTCTAATAACACTAAACAAAGTGAAATATTAGCAGCTTTAACAAAAGTTACAGGAACTAAAATAACAGATAATGATGTTACTATAAATCTTGACGAAAAAGCTAATTACGATAAATCTGGTGAAATAAAAATTAAAGCAAATGAAAGTTCAAGACTTGTAATGAATCAACAAACAATTGAAATTCCTCATTTAATTTATGATATTTCAAAAACAGTATTTGAACCTTTTAATAATGATGAAAAAGATTATAAAAATAAAATTATCAAACAGATTGTAAATGATTCTAAAATAGATGATAAAATACAGTTAACTGAACAACAAGTTACTGATGAAACAGAAATTAGCATAAATCAACCACAACCTGGTGCAAACGGTTCTATTACAATAAATGCAAAACCTGGTGCAACTCATTTAACAGGAGGGCAAAGAATTGTTATTCCTGCAAGAGATGCAATTGATTTAAGTACGTTAAATTTTAATGATAAGGTACTAACAAATAATTCTTCAGATAAAGAAATTATAGATATGGTAAATGAAGTTATAAAAAGCCAAAATTCTACTCTTACAACTTTAATTGAACAAAATGACATTATTATTGAAAGAAAAAACCCTGCTAAAGTTGGACAAGATGGTTTTATAACAATTAAAGCAAGTCCCTCTTCAGTTAAAATAAGTAATTCAAATACAATTAAAATTAGTAAGTTAAAATATGACTTAACTAACTTTAAAATAGATGATGCCTCTAATTTAATTGATAAAACAGAAATTATTAGAAGATTAAATTTAATTACAGGTCTAGGTAATGTAAATGATTCTGATTTTGATTTTACTCTTCACCAATCATCAGTTAGTCAAACTGGTATAATTACTATTAAAGCAACAACTAATTCTCAATGATTAGAAAATGAAATAAATATAACTGTTCCAAAGACATATAATTTAGCTGAACAAGATTTATTTAAGTATACTGAATCTAATGAACAAAAAGAATTTGTTTTCTACGAAAGCACTACTATAGAAGATGTCATTGAGTATTTACAAGATAAAAAAGGTTGAAAAAATATTACTGAAAATGATATAAAACTAAACATAGTAAAACAACCATCAGCTAGTGAAGAAGGAAAAATTAGAATAGTATCTACAAACGTTTTAGTAGTAGGATCATCAATAACTGAAAATAATGAACAATATGTAGAGGTTAATGTAAAAGTTGATAGAAAAAATATTTCAGAAATAGTAAAATCTCCAATTGATATTGGAAGAGTTGATGTTTCTAAAATTAAAGGGAATACAAATGAAATCTTAATTAAAAGTCTTAAAGAAGTTATAATGAATGCGTCAAAAGAAAAAATTAATAATCAATCAATAGATTATACACAGTTGCATATTAAATTAATTGATAGATACAATTTTGAAATCGCTGCAAATCAAAACTCTGAAGCATATTCAGGAGCAATTCAAGGTAGTTATTACTTGCAATATGATATTTCTAATTATAAAAATGATTTCAGCAAAGGTATTTTTATTAATGAAGAAGATAAGAATGATCTTGACAAATTAAAAGCTGCACTTTTCTCTCAGTATTCTAATTTATTTATCTATTGAGGTGAATTAAAAATTTCAATTGAAGATCAAACTGGGAATTTAGTTCTTGAAGGTAATGAAACAAAAAGTTTATACTCTGGTAAATTAATAATAAAAGTTAATTCAAACAATAATGAAAATGCACAGTCTGAAAATAATATACCAGCACATAAGAAAACTAAAATATTATTATGAGTTTTAGCGGCGGTTAATATTATGGCCATAGCAATAGCAGCAGTCTTTGTTAAAAATAAAAAGAAAGATGAGGAATAATTTATGAAAATAATCAAAAGTTATAAATTCAAATTATCAATTATCATCTTACTTATGATACTTTCAACCACTTTAATGATTATCTTTAAACTATTAAATAATTTTTACTATGGAAATGAACAATGAAGTCAAGCTATTTCAGATGTTTTTGGTTCACATGTTTTTAAAAATTGATTTAAAAACACAAGTGGTTTCATGCTAGGACCAATTGGTTTATATTCAATGGTTCAATCTAATTTATATAGTGGTTCTACTTTTTTAACACCAGTTTTTTTAGATGCATTGATTAACTGAATATATTTATTTGCTATTTTAGGTTTAATAATTCTATTAATTTTAAATTTAATTTTCAAAAATAAAATAATTGAGAGTGCGCCAAATTATTCTCATGAAAAAGTAGAAGTTCAAGAAAATAAAAATTCACAATTAATTATTAAAGAAAAAGTTACTAGAGAAGATAAATTAGTTAAAAAAACTAGTTATGATAAAGTATCAAAAAAATATTTAATTGATAGACTTGCAGAGATGTATCCTGACTATAAAAAGAGAACAATTAATGAAATTGTTAATAATTTAGTTCAAAATATTGAAAATCATTTAATAAATGGGGAAGAAGTTTTAATTGAAAACTTTGGTAAATTAGTTAAGATTGAGAAACCGGTAAAACAAGCAATTAATCCATCAAATGGAGAAAGTGTAGAAGTGCCTGCGTCAACTATAATTAAATTTAAACCTTCACGTAATTTAAAATTGATTATGTCAGATACAAAATGAACAGGAATTAAATATAATAAAAAGACAATTGAAACAATAACAATTGAAGAAGAACAAAAATAAGCTTAGGCTTATTTTTTTTCCATTATAAATAAAAAATAAATAAAGACAATATAAAAAATACCATTATTTCAAAAATTAAAACATTAATATAAAAGTAGGTTAGTTTTATACCTTAGAATAATAAAGAAAGTGAGCCAAAGGTGACAGTCTGTGCTTATTCTAGACTCTTAAAATAAAACAAAGAAATATTAAATAAAGGAGGATATATCCATGAGCGATATACTTTTTCGTTGCCCCAAATGTGGCGAAGAAATTACAAAAGATTCTTTTAAGAATCATAATTCAAACTGAACAGTTATTGAAAACTATTTAGGTGAATTAAAACAAAGACAAGAAAATGAAATTCGTGTGCAACTTAAAAATGAATTAATTACACAAATGAATGAAAAGCAAATTGCTGAAATAAATTTAGTTAAACAAGAAATGCTAAATAATTTTAATAAACAATTAGAAGCTTTAAATATTTCAATTAATGAAAAAGATAATTTAATTAATAAATTAAATGAACAAAAAGCATTAGAAATAGATAAAGAAAGAAATGTTGTTATTAACGAGTTTAGTGAAAAGATTAAAGAATATGAATTAAACATTCAAAAACAACAAAATATCATTGATCAATTAAATCAACAAAAGATTGCAGAATTAAATGAAGCAAAAAATAACTTATTAAATGAATTTAATAATGTTAAAAATTCATTAGAAATTAAACTAGCAAACAAAGAAGTTGAAATTAAAGCTTTAGATCAAAAATTAAATCTTGAAATTGAAAAAAACAAAGAAGTTCTAATTAATCAATTTAATCAAGAAATAAATAGCTTAAAACTAGAGTTAAATAATAAAAAAATTGAATTAGAAAACTTGGCCATTCAAAAAGATGCAGAGTCAAAAACTAAAGAATTAACTTTAATAAATGATTATGACAAAAGAATAGCTGATTTAGTTCAAGCTAACCGTGAGTTTAAAATTATTAATTCAAAACGTAAAGGTGAAAACTTTGAACATGAAGTGTATGAAGATTTAGTTAAAGCATTTGGATTATTTGACGGAATTGAAAAAATTACAACTGGGGAAAAGAAAGCTGATTATTTACAAACAATTAAAAATCATAAGCGTGAAGAAATAGGAAAAATTGTTTATGAAGTTAAAAATGCTGAATGAAGTAATACTTGAATCCCTAAACTATCAACTGATGCAGCAAGCAACAATACTAAATATGGAATTTTAGTAGCAACAAGTTTTAATGATAAGTATCCTGGATTACCTTTTGTTAGAAGTGACGAATATGAAAACATTTGAATCACTGATTCAGAAAGTTTTGTATTTGTTGGACAAATTGTAAGAAGATTAGTTGAATTTGAAAATGAATATAATCAAAAAATAAAAAATGTTACTAACGCTTCTGATAATGACTTATTAAAAGAATTAGAAAAACAAAAAGCTGAATTAAATGAATACTGAACAGTGCAATTTCCAACAGCTTATAAAAAAATGCAAAAAGAATTAGAAGATCTTGATAAAGTGGCTGATAGTTTAGAAAGAAACTCAACAAGAATTAAAAAATCAATTAATGTAATAAACCAACAATTCTTCAATAAAGTTCAAAAAGGACTTTCTAAGATACTTGGAGAAATGGTTATAGAAGGAGAATAATTTTTTGAGTGCTTCATTAGTAACAAGTTTAACTTTAAAAGCGGCAATAGTTTTTTTTAAAGAAACTAAAAATTGAATAGCTGAAAAAAATGCCAAAAAAATTGAAAAATATATAAAGGAAATATCACTATTCGAGAAACTTGAGGAAATTTATTTAAAAGATAATAACAGCGGATATGAAATATCAGCAAAAATAGCTCAATATTTCTTTACGGTTTATTTAGATCCGGCATTATCAAAGAAAAAAGAAATTTTTAAATACGACTGTAAAGAAATATTAAATAACTTGGAACATATTAGTTTTTATAATTCTATAACGTCAAAAGATTTAGAAATTTTAAAAAGTATCAAAGAATCAATAAATTCATTAGAAAAAGTTCAAATACCTCAATTATATAATATGGTTGAAGGGATAATTGAAGATCAGGATTGAGAAAACTTTGCTTTTAAGTTGGGAAAAGAATTTGAGGGCATTTTTAACTTAAACTCTTTTTTACATGAAAAATATATTTTTAATTTTGATGAAATAGATGGTATAGAAATAAAATATAGACCTTTAGAAAACCATAATAAGTTTATAAACGAAGAAAGTTATCAAAAAGTTAAAATTACAAGAAAGGCAGTTTTAAAAGATTTGGGAAAGATTAAATTTGATTTTAAATTAGATACTTTAGAAATTCTTTTTAATGGCCAATATTTAAATTGAGATTTAGACGATGAATTGGAAGAAACATTAGAAAGGCTGAATATCTGTGGTTTAATAAGTAGAACAACGTATGGAGCAACTTTTGGTCCCAGTAGGCCAGAATATTTGAGGTTGACAAAAAAAGCTATAAGTTTTTTAGAAAAACTATAATCTTAATAATTTTAAAGAAAAGAAATGCAAGGCATTTTTTTATTTTTAAAAAAAATGATATTTTAATCTATCTAATTTCAAAACTAAATGATATTATTTATATATTGTAAAAATACTTAAGAAAGGACTTTATGAACAAAAATAAAAAAACTTCAACAAATGCAGAATTTTTCAAAATAATTTCTAAGTATTATATAAAATACTGATGAATAACAATTATTCTAGCATTAACTATATTATCATTCTGTTTAACCAGAGCTTCAATACCACTTTTAACACAACAAATTACATTAGCTATTAAAAGTGAAAACGGAGTTGATTTAAACAAAGCAGAGAAAGCTCTTTTTTGAGGATGAAGTTCAACAACAATTATCATAGTTGCTGTATCCATGATTATAATTGATGCAATTGGAACTTTTGTTTTTAACTACTACTCATATATTTTAGGAAGAAAGATTGAAATTGATTTAAGAAATAAAATTCTTGAAAAGTTAGTAAGACAAGATATTTCATATTATTCAGATAAAAAAATTGGAGAAATTCTAACAAGTGTTGTTGCTGATACACAAAACTTAGGAGATGGTGCTGTTAGAATTCCAACAAATATTGGTATTTCACTATCACAATTTGTTGTCGCATTTACTATGACATTCATACTTGCATGAAAAATCGCAATCTTTGGATCAATTATTTACTTTGCTTTACTTGCTTTATACTTTGTTTTCTATATTCAAACTGTTAAAAAATATGCAGTTGTTAGAGAAATTTATGAAGAAGTTAATGGTAATGTTACTGATAGAGTTGGAACAATTAGATTAATTAAGTCAACTGGAACAGAAGATTATGAAAAAGCATATTTAGAAAAACAACAAGAAATTAACTACAAAGCGCATAAACCAGCTATTTTAAACTTATCATTCTTAATGACTACAGTTTATGCAGGTTCAATGATTTTACAATTTGCAATTCCAATCATTGCAGGGATTATTTACTCAATTATGGGTGATCAAGAAGCATCATCAACATTCTTTTCAACTACATTCCCAGCATACATGATCAATCAAGCAAGTTTAATAGCAACATATAGTAGTTTAATGGGAATTACATTCTCATTAGCTGTAGCTGGAGTTGCTAGTGTAAAAGTATCAAACTTATTAAAAGATGAATCAAGACTAGATCCACATTATACTGATGGAATTATAGTTAATGATATTAAAGGAGATATCGTATTTAAAGATATTGAATTTAGATACCCAGAAAAACCAGAAAAATTAATTTTACCTAAATTTAATTTTACATTTGAAGAAGGTAAATCATATGCGTTTGTTGGAGAGACTGGTTCTGGTAAATCAACAATTGCTAGATTATTATTAAGATTCTATGATCCAAGTAATGGTGATATTATTATTAATAAAAATCAAAACTTAAAAGATTTAAACTTATCAAGTTATTTAAGACATGTTGGTTATGTAGAACAAGAGCCACAAATTTTATTTGGTGATGTTTATGAAAACGTTAAGTATGGAAGATTTGATGCAACTAATGAAGAAGTTATTGAAGCATGTAAAAAAGCTGAAATACATAAATTAATTAGTTCATGACCAGAAGGATATGACACAATTCTTGGAGAAAGAGGATTTATGCTTTCTGGAGGGCAAAAACAAAGATTAGTTATTGCCAGAATGATTTTAAAAAATCCACAAATTTTAATTTTAGATGAAGCTACTTCTGCATTAGATAATATTGTAGAAAAAGAAATTCAAGCAAAACTAAATGAATTGATGAAAGGTAGAACAAGTTTTACTATTGCTCATAGACTTTCAACAATTAAAAACGTTGATCATATCATTGTTTTAGGTGGAAATGCTAAAGGTATAGTTCAACAAGGAACATTTAAAGAGTTAGTTAAAGTGGATGGTCATTTTAAAAACTTATACGAAGCAGGTTTATTAGAAGAACAAAATCAATAGGGAGGGAATTATGAAAAAGAAAAAAGAAATTTCAAATAGTCGAGCTTTTATATATTTATTTTTTAAATATTATAAGCAAGATTTTAAAAAAAATTGATGAGTAATTCCTAACTTTGTTTTTTGGGCTTTAATGTTATTTTTAGCTCCGCTACTAACAAACCAAATAAATTTAGCTTTAAGCTTAACTGATGCACAAAAAGCTGCATCTACTGGTTTTTGATTAGTTAGATTTTGAGGATTAGAAACAACTCAACTAATTATTATTTCAGTAGCATTATTATTCTTTAACTTATTTAACTCATTCTTATTTAACTGATGATCAAATACGTTTGCAAAACAAATTGAAACGCATTTAAGAAATGAAGTTTTAGAAAAACTAATAAGACAAGATATTTCTTATTATTCAGATAAAAAGATTGGTGAACTTTTAACTAATGTTATTTCTGATGCTCAAGTTGTAGGAAATCAAGCTGTTGATATTCCAATGAATGTGGCTAGTGCATTTTTCCAATCAATTATTGGATTATCATTAACTTTTATTCTTGAGTGAAGAATTGCTTTAGTCGGATGTGTAATTTTTGTATTAATTTTAATTGCGTTTTTTGGTTGTTATATTGCATTAGTTAAAAAATGAGAAAAAGTTAGATTAACATTGGAAAAAACAAATGGTAATGTAATTGATCGTGTTATCTCAATTAGATTAATTAAATCAACTGGAACAGAAGATTATGAAACACAATACTTTAAAGATAAACATGTTGATTATTATGACCAAGGAAGACCAATTGGAAAATGATTAAGTTTATTTTCAGTGATTGTTTTTGCTGGAGATTTCTTATTATTGTTTACTGCTCCTGTATTTGCTGCTGTTTTCTTTGCTGGAGATTCAGATACCACTAGAATGCAAGCATTCTTCCAAATCTTCCCTGCTTTTGTAATGGCGCAGGGAATGTTAACTGGGCCAATTATTACCTTATTTGTAATATCTGGTGGTGCTGCTATGGCTGGAGTTTCTTCATCAAGAATTCTAAAAACATTAAATGCTGAATCAATTTTAGATTTCCATTATCATGAAGGAAAAGAAATTAAAGACTTAAAAGGTGATATTGTATTCAAAAATGTTAAATTCAGATATCCTGAAAAACCAGAAAACTTAATCTTACCTAACTTTAACTTTACTTTACAATATGGTAAGTCATATGCCTTTGTTGGAGAAACAGGTTCTGGTAAATCAACTATTGCTAAATTGCTATTGAGATTTTATGATCCTAGTGAAGGACAAATATTGATTAATAATAAAGATGATTTAAAAGATTTAAATCTATCACATTACTTAAACCATGTTGGTTATGTAGAACAAGAACCACAAATTTTATTTGGTACTGTTTTAGAAAATATTAAATATGGTAAATTTGATGCAACTGATGATGATGCGATTGAAGCATGTAAAAAAGCTGAGCTACATGCATTAGTTATGAGTTGACCTGAAGGTTATCAAACTGTTTTAGGTGAACGTGGATTTATGCTTTCTGGTGGACAAAAACAACGTTTAGTTATTGCTAGAATGATTTTAAAAAATCCTGAGTTATTAATTTTAGATGAAGCTACTTCTGCTTTAGATAATATTGTGGAAAAAGAAATTCAAAATAAGTTGAATCAATTAATGAAAGGTAGAACAAGTGTTACTATCGCTCATAAACTTTCAACTATTAAAAATGTTGATCATATCATTGTACTTGGTGCTAATGGTGCTGGAATTGTACAAGAAGGAACATTTAATGAATTAACTAAAAAAGAAGGTCATTTTAAAAACTTATACGAAGCTGGAAAAATAGACAAATAATAAAACGCTAAAAAACTTAGCGTTTTTTTCTTTTTACGCAAAACACCTTTATTCAAAATAATAATTTTCAAAAATTTTCCCAAAATTTGGAAATTGTTATTTAAAAGTGCAATAATAAATTTGAGGTTAGTACCTTAACTTTAAAAAATTAGAAAAGGAAGTTGAAAAATATGTCTAAAATTAATGTTTATTCAGAAATTGGAAAATTAAAATCTGTTTTAGTACATAGACCTGGGGATGAAGTTGAAAACTTAGTTCCCGATTTATTGGAAAGGCTATTATTTGATGATATTCCATTCAAAAAAGTAGCCATTGAAGAACACGATAGATTTACAGATTTATTAAGAAGAGAAGGGGTTGAAGTTTTATACATTGAAAGATTAGTGGCTGAAGCTTTAGATCAAAATCCTAACTTGAAAGATGAATTTGTTAATAAATTTATCAAAGAAGGTATCAATGATAAAAAATACACTAAAGAATTTAAAAAATATTTATTAAGTTTATCAAATTTTGAAATGGTAAATAAAATGATAGCAGGGACTAAAAAAATAGAATTAGGTATTCATGATGAAAATCACTATCCTTTCATAGCTGATCCATTACCTAACGTATTGTTCCAAAGAGACCCTTTTGCATCAGTTGGTAATGGTGTGACTTTACACAAAATGTGATCTGTAACTCGTAACAGAGAGACATTGTTCCCGGACTTTGTGTTTAAAAATCACTCAAGATTTGCCAATGATGTGCCGCATTTCTATGAAAGAGAATGAGAAGAACCAATTGAAGGTGGAGACATCATGGTTCTTAACAAAGAAATTCTAGTTATTGGTGTTTCACAAAGAACAAGCATGAAAGCAATTGAAAGAATGTCTAAAGAAGTATTTGCAAAAGGAACATACAAAAAAATACTTGTATTAGACTTACCAAAAACAAGAGCATTTATGCACCTAGATACAGTATTAACAAATGCGGATTACGATAAATTTATCGCTCACCCATTAATATTTGATAATGTTGATGCTTTTAAAATTTATTTAATAACACCAGAAGGAAAAACTGAAATTAAAAAATCTTTAATTGATGTTTTATCAGAATTAGTTGGAAAATCAGTAAAAATAATCAAATGTGGTGGTGATGATGAAATTGCTGCTGGTAGAGAACAATGAAACGATGGAACTAACCATTTAGTTGTTGCACCAGGCAAAGTTATTGCTTATGAAAGAAACTGAGTAACAATTGATTTAATGGAAAAAGCTGGAATTGAAGTTATCAAAACTCCTTCAGCTGAATTGTCAAGAGGACGTGGAGGTCCTAGATGTATGTCTATGCCTTTATGAAGAGAAGATTTAAAACAATAAAAATATAAAAGAAAGATAAGGTTATAAAATATGGCAGTTAATTTAAAAGGAAGAAGTTTTTTAAAATTACTAGACTTCACACCTAGAGAAATCAGGTATTTACTAAATTTAAGTAGAGACTTAAAACGTGCTAAATATGCTGGTACAGAACAAAAAAATATGGAAGGTAAAAATATTGTTTTACTATTCCAAAAAGATTCAACAAGAACAAGATGTGCATTTGAGGTTGGTGCATTAGACCAAGGTGCTCATGTTACATATTTAGGACCTTCAGGATCTCAATTTGGTAAAAAAGAATCAGTTGTTGATTCAGCAAAAGTTTTAGGTAGAATGTATGATGCAATTCAATTTAGAGGATTCAAACAAAGTGATGTTGAAGACTTAGCAAAATACTCAGGAGTGCCAGTTTATAATGGTTTAACTGATGAGTTTCACCCAACACAAATTTTGGCAGACTTTTTAACAATTGAAGAAATCAAAGGTGACTTAAAAGGAATTAAATTTGTTTTTGCTGGAGATGCAAGAAACAACATGGGTAATTCATTAATGGTCGGATGTGCCAAAATGGGAATGCATTTTGTGGCAGCAGCTCCAAAAGAATTATGACCAGATGAAGCTCTAGTAAAACAATGTAAAGAAATAGCAGCAGAAACAGGTGGAACAATTACTTTATCTGATGATATGAAAAAAGCATGTACAGACGCTGATGTTGTTTATACAGACGTTTGAGTGTCAATGGGTGAAGCACCAGAAGTTTGAGAAAGTAGAATTAAACAATTAAAACCTTTCCAAGTTTCAAAAGAAAATCTTGTTAATGCTAAAAAAGATTATCTTTTCATGCACTGCTTACCAGCATTCCATGATTTAAATACATCTGTTGGTCAAGATATTCATGAAAAATTTGGACTTGAAAGTATGGAAGTAACTGATGAAATTTTCCAATCAAAACATTCAGTTGTTTTTGAAGAAGCAGAAAACAGACTACATACTATTAAAGCAGTTATGGTGGCAACTATCGGTAAACAATAGAATGCTCTAAGGAGAAATATGACAGCAACTGAAAAAAGAAAGGATGAAGATTTCAATTTAGCAGCTAAACAAGAAAAACCACAAAAAAGGAAATTTAAAATGTGGTCAGCATTCTCAATTTTATTATTGATAATTGCTTTCTTAGTTTTATTATCTTGAATTCTACATTGAACTGGAGTTTCAACAGATGTTAAAAGCACTATTGAAACACCCTGAACAGATCCTGCAACAGGATTGCCAGGTACAATAATAACAGAAACTACAAATCCAACTAAAATTCAAGCGGCTGGATTAGTCGATATATTGTTTGCACCTATGAAAGGTTTTCAAGGCAAAGCTGATGTTATTATATTTATCTTAGTTTTAGGGGCTTTTATTCAATTAACAATTGCTTCTAAATCTTTACAAGGATTCTCACAAGGAATTCTTGCAAAACTACAAGGAAAAGAAATTTATGCAATTATTCCATTAATGATTTTCTTTTCAATTTGTGGAACAGCAGAAGGAATGGCAGAAGAATCATTAGGTTTCTACATGATTTGTATTCCGCTAATGATCGCTGCTGGTTACGACACATTCACAGGTTTAATGATTGTTTTAGTTGGAGCGGGAGTAGGAGTTATTTGTTCTACAGTTAACCCATTCGTTATTACAATTGCTATGGATGGATTAAACAGTGGTTCAGGATTATCTGGTGGAAATGGTATTTCTGCTGGTGATGGTTTAGTTTGAAGATTAATCACATGAATGGTAATGACTGGAGCAGCTATTGCTTATGTTATGTGATATGCAAACAAAGTTAAAAATAATCCTTCAAAATCTGTTACATTCTCAACTTATGAAGGAGACAAACAATTCTTCTTATCAGAAAATAATGAAAAAATTATAATGACAGGAAAAAGAAAAACTTCTTTAGCAATCTTTGGATTGACATTCTTAGTTATGATTATGTATCTTGTTAATTGAGATTCAATTACAGGTACAACAGCGATGGCTGACTTTGGAGATAAAATTAATCAAAGTTTCCCATACTTAACATCAATGATTCCTGGATTTGGCCAAGGAGGATTAGATGTAGTAGCTACAATTTTCTTAATTGCTGCTATTATCATGAGTTTAGTTTTAGGATTAGGAGAAGAAGGATTCTTACAAGAATTTATGGCTGGTGCTTCAGATATTCTATCAGTTTGTTTAGTTATTGCTACAGCAGCTGGAGTAGGAGTTATTTTACAAGCAACTCACTTACAAGAACTATTTGTTAGTGGATTAAATTCATCAATTGGTGGAATTAATAGTCAAGTAGGTAAAATATTAGTTTTATTTATTCTATTCTTACCATTATCATTCTTAATCCCATCATCATCAGGATTTGCAGCAGCAATATTTCCATTAATTGCAACATCAGTAGCAGTTAAAGACTCTAATGGTGTAGTTACTGGATTCCAAGATGCAGCAGCGTCAGGATCTGTAATGGCGTTCTCAATGGCAAATGGAATATTAAACTTATTTACACCAACTTCAGGTGTTGTAATGGGAGCTGTAGCAATTTCAAGAGTTGGATATGATAGATTCTTGAAAGGAATTTGACCAGTTGTTTTAGGAGCATTTATTATTAGTATAATAATGCTTTCAATTGGTGGTGCAATCGGAGGAAGTATGGCTTAAAATATGAAAGGAAATAATATATGGCAAAAATAGTTGTAGCAATTGGTGGTAATGCTTTAGGTAATAATCCTGAAGAACAAAAACTAATTGTTAAAAATACAGCGAAACATTTAGTTGATTTTATTGAACAAAATAATGATTTAATTATTGTTCATGGAAATGGTCCTCAAGTAGGAATGATTAATAATGGATTTGAAGTAGCTAACAAAACAGATGAAAAAAATCCTATTGTTGATTTTCCTGAATGTGGAGCAATGTCTCAAGGATATATTGGTTATCATTTGCAACAAGCGATTACAAATGAATTAAATATTAGAAAAATTAAAAAAAGTGTGGCTTCAATTGTCACGCAAACATTAGTTGATAAAAATGATCTAGCTTTTAAAGATCCAACTAAACCAATCGGATCTTTTATGGATGAACAAACAGCTAAGAAAATGGCTTCTTTAAATAATTGAAATGTTAAAGAAGATGCTGGTAGAGGATGAAGAAGAGTAATAGCTTCACCAAAACCAATTAGTATTATTGAAAAAAATATGATTTCTAAATTAGTTGATGATGGATTTATTTTAATTGCAGCTGGTGGAGGAGGGGTTCCTGTTATTGAAGAAAATAATTTTATTCAAGGAGTAGCCGCTGTTATTGATAAAGACTTTGCAGCAGCAAAAATTGCAGAATTATGTAATGCGGATTCTCTTATTATACTTACAGCTGTTGATAGAGTTTTAATTAACTACAATAAAGCAAATCAATCTTCAATTAAAGAAATGAATATTAAATTAGCAGAACAATACATTTTGGAAAACCAGTTTGCCTCAGGTTCAATGCTACCTAAAGTGCAAGCAGCAATGGCATTTGTCAAATCATCAAATGGTAAACCTGCATATATAGGTTCACTAGATAAAGTTGCAGCAGTTTTAAAAGGCGAATCAGGAACAAAAATAACAAAATAACAAATAAAAAACCTTTAAACAAAATTTTTATGATTTATAAAGGTTTTTTTATTTTTAAATTATGTTTTACTCAGTTTGTTAAAATAAATCAAAAGGTTAAAAAATAATGAATAATAAAATAAAAATGCACACATTTCCAAAATCTTTGATATTAAGATCAGTTGATAACTATTTATTTGTTGATCCGAATAAATCATTTACATTAGTAAAAATAAATTTAAGGAATATCAAAATAGAAAAAACTTATACCATCAATGACTTAAAAGATTTTAAAAAATTTATTCAGACTGATAGTAATTTTTATTTTGAATTAGCAAATGATTCTAATAAAACTGAAATTGAAAAAAGCTGGTCCAAAATAGAATCAAATTTTTGTAATTTTATTTCAAAGTGTAAAAATAAAATTGATGATTTAGAAATAAATAGCTCATTTCAATCAAAATCTATCAATTCACTAGATAAGTTTTTTGAACAACATGAAAAAACAATTAATGATTTCATTAAACTTACATTATTTAGAGATACTAATTTTTATAACAAAGTTTTACACGCTGTTGATTTAACAAATAATAAAGTTGATTTATTAAATTTAAATCAACTTATAAATGAGCAAAAATTTACAAGCTTTAAAGATGTTGAAAACTCTTATAACAATTTTGAATTTAATCAAGATGAGTATGAATTTAGAATAATACCCTTTTTTGATAATTTTTTAACAACTCCAATAATTAGGAATTTAAACAATAAAGGTTTTTTAATTCCTTTTTGCGATTTTTTTGCAATTTTATATGTTAAAAAGAATTATGTTTTTTGTATAAATAACCAAGGTTTAATAAGTCTTGAAGAAAAAGAAAAAAACTATAAAATATTTTCAAGAATACCTCCTTTTTTGAGTATTTACATTGATGAAAAATTTGATTTTGAAAAAAATTTATCAGTTGAAATGATTATTACAAAATTAGCTAATTATTCTTTTGATTGCTGATTAAAATCTAATTATACAAACCATCAAAACTTATATATTATTGATCAATCAGATAAATTTGATGAGAACTTTAAAATGAACTTTAATAAATTGGAAATGATTTTGAAAGAAATTAATGAATATTTACTTAAAGATAAAACTATTCAAAAAGCTTTTGTTTTTAAAATAAAATCATAATTTTTGTTTTTTTCCTTAATAACTATATGAGGTGAAAAGAATGAAGGATTATATAGTTTGTGATATTAACTCAATTGATGATAATTATTTATATGTTGAGTATCAAAATAAAGGAGAATACTTTTCTTATTTATCAAAAGATAATTTTAAAAATGAAAAAAACATTAAATTATTTATTGTTGATCATAATACTGAATTTGAAAATGTTGAAATAGCTTTCAGATCAAGAGATGAAAGAAACCTTTTTAAAGAATTGGTGAAAATTAAAACAGTAGGGCTTAAAACTTCTTTTTATTTATTAAATAATTTTTCATTTGAAGAATTTATAAAAATGATTGAAGAATACGATATTGAAAGATTGGCTAAATTAAAAGGAATTGGCAATTATACAGCTAAACTAATAATTGAAGAATTACAAAAGCATTTTTTCAAAAACAAAATAACTCAAAAAAAAGAAAAAATAATGACAGCACTTGTTAAGTTAGGATTTTCTTATAAAACAATAATGAAAAATATTGCTAATGTTGATAACTCACTTTCAGTGGATGAAATAACTAAAATAGTTATGGAACAAATTAGTTATGAGTAATGATTTTAGACCAAGTAAGTGGAGTGAGTACATTGGACAAGAAAAGGTTATTAAGAATTTAAAAATATGTATAGAATCATCAATCAAACAAAATAAAGTTTTAGATCCGATAATTTTCTCAGGACCAAGTGGAATGGGTAAAACAAGCTTAGCTTATTTGTTAAGCAAAATATTAAAAACCAAAATTTATATCATAAATGGTCCTAGTTTACAAAGACCAAGTGACTTAATTTCAGTTCTAACAAGTATAAAAGAAAACCAAATTCTTTTTATTGATGAAGTTCATTCAGTTAGCAAAGACATCATGGAAGTTTTATATCCGGTTTTAGAAGAAAATAAACTTAGCATTATTATTGGAAAAGAATATAATTCTAAAATAGTTAATATAAAGTTACCAAATTTCACTATCATAACTGCAACAACAGAAATAAATAAATTACCATTTCCTTTTTTAAATAGATTTCCAATACAATTTGAATTAGTGGGTTACAATCATGATGATTTGACGAAAATTATAATTAATACATTTAATAAATTAGAATACAAAATAGAAATAGAACAAGCAAAGATTATTGCTAAATTTTCTCGATTAGTCCCAAGAGTTGCTATAAATTTGGTAAAAAGAATTTATGATTTTTTAATAACAGAAAAAATAATAGACTTATCAGAAAAAAATTTAATATGAGTTTTTAAACAAATGGGACTTTATGAATATGGTTTAAATGAAAAAGATTTAGACTACTTATTTACACTATCAGAAAATAATACATTGTCATTAGATAGCTTAGCACAAATTATAAATGTACCTAATCAAACAATTTTAAATAATATGGAGCCAATCTTTTTAAAAGAAAGATTAATTATAAAAACAGGCCGTGGTAGACAATTAACTAACAAAGGAAAAATGTATTTAGAAAAAAATAAAAATCAATATATTTAGAAAAGAAAATTAATAATTTTGGAATTATAATCTTAACATTGAATAAGGGAGATCAAACATGAAACAATATATTGAATTAGTTAATGAAATTTTAAAAGATGGAGAAAAACGAGAAGATCGAACAAACACAGGAACAATATCTAAGTTTGGTGTGCAAAAAAGATATGATCTTCGTGAAGGTTTTCCTTTATTAACAACTAAAAAAGTTTTCTATAAAGCAATATTTCATGAAATGTTATGATTTATTAGAGGGGATACTAACATAAAATATTTAGTTGACAATAATGTAAAGATTTGAAATGAATGACCTTATGATAATTTTAAAAAATCAGCTGAATTTAATAATGAAACTTTACAAGAATTTGTCGAAAGATTAAAAAGTGATAATGATTTTTGTAGTAAATGAGGAGATTTAGGTCCTGTTTATGGAAAACAATGAAGAGACTTTGGTGGAGTTGATCAATTTACTAAATTAATTAATGATATTAAAAACAATCCATTTTCAAGAAGACATATTGTTTCAGCATGAAATCCAGCAGAAGTAGATAACATGCTATTACCTCCGTGTCATTCATTTTGACAAGTTTATGTTTCAAAAGATGGTTGATTAGATTTACAATTGTATCAAAGAAGTGGAGATGTATTTTTGGGAGTTCCTTTCAATATAGCTTCATATGCATTGCTAATGGAATTAATTGCAAAAGAATGTAATTTAAAGGCGAGATACTTCGTTCATACAATTGGTGATGCACATATTTATTTAAATCACTTAGATCAAATTAATGAACAATTAAAAAGAGAACCGTTGCCATTATGTAAAATTAATATAAATTCAAATAAATCAATTTTTGATATATCATTTGAAGATATTGAAATTGAAGGTTATCAAAGTCATGCAAAAATTACAGGAGAAGTTGCAGTTTAGTAGCTTCTTTTTTCTTAGTTACAATATTAGCACTCTCCTATTGACTTTGCTAAATTTATGTATTAATATATTTACAAACCTAGGAAATAGGTTTTTATCAAGGAGGGAATTTATTATGGAATTTCAACAAAAAGGCGAAGAAGTAAACGCATTAGAAAAATATACTCGTGACTTAACTCAAACAGCTAAGGATGGGAAAATTGATCCAATCATTGGAAGAGAAGAAGAAATTTTAAGAGTTATTAGAATTCTTTCAAGAAAAACTAAAAATAATCCAGTTTTAATTGGTGAACCTGGAGTTGGTAAAACAGCTGTAGTTGAAGGACTTGCTCAAAGAATAGTCAAAGGAGATGTTCCTTCAATTTTAAAAGGCAAAAGAATATTAGAGTTAGACATGGGAAGTTTAATGGCAGGAGCAATGTATCTTGGTGATTATGAATCAAGAGTTAAAGCTATTGTTAATGAAATAAAAAAATCAGAAGGTGAAATAATTCTATTTATAGATGAACTTCACTTAATTGTTGGTGCAGGTAAAACAGGTAGTGGGGGAGGAATGGATGTTTCTAACCTATTGAAACCAGCTCTTGCAAGAGGTGAATTAAAAGCAATTGGTGCAACAACTTTAAAAGAATATAGGGAATACATTGAAAAAGATTCTGCTTTAGAAAGAAGATTCCAAAGAGTTATGGTTGAAGAACCAACAGTTGATCAAACTATTTCAATACTTAGAGGATTAAAAGAAAGATTTGAAACATATCATGGAGTTAGAATTCATGATAATGCAATTGTTAGTGCTGCAAATTTATCAAATAGATATATAGCGGATAGATTTTTACCAGATAAAGCAATTGACTTAATTGATGAAGCTTCATCAACTATTAAAACTGAATTAGCAAGTGTGCCTACTGAGCTAGATCAAATAAATAGAAAAGTTATGCAATTAGAAATTGAAAAAAGTGCTCTTTCAAAAGAAAAAGATGACAAGTCAAAAGAAAGATTAGCTGAAGCTATTAAAGAACTTGAAAAAACAAAAATTGCACAAGAAAAATTAGCTAGTGAATGAAATGAACAAAAATCAGAACTAGAAAAAATTAATGGTTTTAAAACAACAATTGAAAATTTAAGAAATGAATTAGAAATTGCACAAAATGAAGGTAATTATAAACGTGCTGGTGAAATTCAATATTCATTATTGCCAACTTTAGAAAAACAATTAAGTGAAGCTGAAAAAAATACTCGTGAAACATTAGTTAGTGAAGAAGTTACTGAAAAAAATGTAGCTGAAATCGTTGCTAAATGAACAGGTATTCCAGTTGATAGATTAGTTGAATCAGAAAAAACTAAATTACTTGAACTTGAAACTACACTTGAAGAAAGAGTAAAAGGTCAAAACGAAGCTATTGAAGCAGTTTCTCAAGCAATCTTAAGAAGTAGAAGTGGAATTAAAGATCCAAATAAACCAATTGGTTCTTTCCTATTTTTGGGACCTACTGGAGTTGGTAAAACTGAAATAGCAAGAAGCTTAGCTGATATATTATTTAACTCAAGTAAAAAAATGGTAAGAATTGACATGAGTGAATATATGGAAAAACATAGTGTTTCAAAATTAATTGGTTCTCCTCCTGGATATGTTGGATATGAAGAAGGTGGAAGATTAACTGAAGCAGTTAGAAGAAATCCTTATTCAATCGTTTTATTTGATGAAATTGAAAAAGCTCACCCAGATGTTTTTAATATTCTATTACAAGTGTTGGATGAAGGAAGAATTACTGACTCTCTAGGAAAAACAGTGGACTTTAAAAATACAATTATTATTTTAACTTCAAATTTAGGTAGTGAATATATTTTAAAAAACGGTTCAACATCTGAAGAAAGTAAAATAGCAATTCAATCTGAATTATTAAAACACTTTAGACCAGAGTTTTTAAATAGAATTGATAATGTTGTAATATTTAATCCATTATCAAAAGAAAATATTGCTGAAATTGTTACAAAAGAATTAAACATTTTATCAACTAGATTAGAAAATGATAAAAACTTATTTTTAACATTTGACTTAAAGGCAAAAAATAAAATAATTGATGAAGGTTACGATCCACAATTTGGAGCTAGACCAATTAAAAGATATATTGAGAAAAACATTGAAACTTTATTAGCTCAAAAAATTATTTCTGGTGAAATTGAAGAAAACATTAGATATACAATAACAGTTGAAAATGATAGCTTTTCTTTATCAAAAATTAGAAATTAGTAAAAAAAGTAGCAATCTAATACATAGAGTGCTAAAATAAAAACAGGTGATCATAATGTTAAGCGAAAGACAAGCTCAAATTTTAAAAGTAATTGTTTCAGAGTATATTAAGACTAATCAAGCTGTTAGTTCAAAAAGAATTCAAGAATTACTTAATATACAAGTTTCAAGCGCAACAATCAGAAATGATTCTGCAACACTTGAGGAAATGAATTATTTAGAAAAACAACACACATCATCTGGAAGAGTTCCTTCAACAAAGGGATACAGATATTATGTTGATCACTTAATGGAATTTGATGATTGTAATGAGAGTTTAAAAGAAAACTTGAAAACAATTTTATTTCAACGTGGGACAAAAATTGAAAATGTTTTAGAACAAGCTAGTCAAATAATTAGTGAAATGACTAAGATGACTGCTATTGTTACCAAACAAAACTTAAATAGTGAGTTAATGGTTAAAAAAATAGATCTAATTCCATTATCAGAAACTATGGCATCAGTAATTTTCATTCTTTCAAATGGAGAAATGCAAAATCAACTGTTCGATCTAAAAAATATTTCATTATCAGATTTATCAATATCAATAAAAATATTTTCAGATTGTTTAGTAGATACTCCTGTTAAGGAAATAGAAAATAACATATCACTTATTAGACCTAACTTAGAAAACACAGTTAAAAACTATGATTTAATTTTAGAGACTTTTATGTCAAACATTTTACAACCAAAAGAATCTAAAAAAGAAATTGTTGGAATGAAAAACATGTTAGAAAATCCTGAGTTTAATGACACAGAAAAACTTAAAAAAGTTATTAACATAATGGAAAACATGTCACCGTTTGACTGATTTGATGTAAGTTATAGTTCAAATCAAAAAATGATTCAAATAAGTACAAAAATCGGTGAAGAAATATCTGAAGATTTAAGTGATATTTCAATTGTCGAAACGGCAATTAAAACTGAACAAGGTTCGACCATGTTAACATTGGTTGGGCCTAAGAGAGTTGATTATTCTCAAGCTAATCAATTAATTAACTTGATTGTAGAAATAATAAATGGAGATGATCATAAAAATGAGTAATGAAAAAGAATTAAAAAAAGAAGAAACTTCAGTTGAAAATAATGAAAAAGAAGTTATAACTGAAGAAATAAAAAAAGAAAAAAAAGATTATAAAAAAATGATTCAAGATCTTAAAAAGCAAATTGAGAGTTGTGAAAAAGAAATTGAATTTCAAAAAGGTTTAAGAAATGCAGATATTGCAAATTTAACTAAAAAAAGAAATGAACAAGAAGCTTTAATTAGAAAATATGGTTCAAGCAATTTAGCTGAAGACTTAATTAAACCAATTGATTTATTAAAAAAAGTAGTTGATACACCTACTGAAAGTCCAGAATTACAAAACTATTTAATGGGATTTAAAATGATCATCAGTCAAATAGAAAATGCATTTGAAAATAATGGAATAAAAGCAATGGGTGTTAAAGCGGGGGATGAATTCGATTCGAATTTTCATGAAGCAAATGAATCACTAGAAGATAGTGGTATGGAATCAAATAAAATAGTGTCTGTGATTTCAGATGGATATATGATTCACGATAGAGTATTAATTCACGCAATTGTAAAAGTGGCAAAATAGTTAAATATTAAGAGGAGAAATAATTTTATGGCAAAAGAAAGAATTATAGGAATAGATTTAGGTACAACTAACTCAGTTGTTTCAATCATGGAGGGTGGACAACCAATCATTTTAGAAAACCCAGAAGGACAAAGAACAACACCATCAGTTGTAGCATTTAAAAATGAAGACATTATTGTTGGTGGAGCTGCAAAACGTCAAGCAGTTACAAATCCAAACGTTGTTATCTCAGTTAAATCAAAAATGGGAACAAATGAAAAAATTGATGTAAATGGTAAACAATATACACCAGAACAAATTTCAGCAGAAATTTTAAGATACATGAAAAAATATGCTGAAGAAAAAGTTGGAGAAAAAATTACTAAAGCAGTTATTACAGTTCCTGCTTACTTCAATGATTCACAACGTAAAGCAACTAAAGACGCAGGTAAAATTGCAGGTTTAGAAGTTGAAAGAATTATTAATGAACCAACAGCTGCTGCGTTAGCTTATGGTTTAGAGAAAAAAGATAAAGAAGAAAAAGTTTTAGTTTATGATCTAGGGGGAGGAACATTTGACGTTTCTATCTTAGAATTAGCTGATGGAACATTCGAGGTTTTATCAACAAGTGGAGATAACAAACTTGGTGGAGATAACTTTGATACTCAAATCATTAACTGATTAATTGAAAAAATTAAAATTGAAAGTGGTGTTGATTTAAAAAACGATAAAATGGCATTACAAAGATTAAAAGACGAAGCTGAAAAAGCAAAAATCAATTTATCAAGTCAATTAGAAGTAGAAATTAATTTACCATTTATTGCAATGAACGAAAATGGACCTGTTTCATTCTCAACTCAATTCTCAAGAACAGAATTTGACAAAATTACAAAAGAATTAGTTGATAGAACTTCAAAACCTGTTAAAGATGCATTACAAGCAGCTAAATTAAGCGCAAGTGACATTGATGAAGTTTTATTAGTTGGTGGATCAACAAGAATTCCAGCAGTTCAAAAAATTGTTAAAGAATTATTAGGTAAAGAACCTAACCGTTCAATTAACCCAGATGAAGTTGTAGCTATGGGTGCTGCTATTCAAGGTGGAGTATTAGCTGGAGATGTTACTGATGTATTATTATTAGACGTTACACCATTATCTTTAGGAATCGAAACTATGGGTGGAGTTATGACTAAATTAATTGATAGAAATACAACTATCCCTACAGAAAAATCACAAGTATTCTCAACAGCAGTTGATAACCAACCAGCAGTTGATATTAATGTATTGCAAGGTGAAAGACCAATGGCAGCTGACAATAAATCATTAGGTCAATTCCAATTGACTGGAATTAAACCAGCTCCAAAAGGTACTCCACAAATTGAAGTTACATTTAAAATTGATGTAAATGGAATTGTAAGTGTTATTGCTAAAGATAAAGACACTAATGAAGAAAAATCTATTACAATTAGTAATTCTGGAGCATTAAGTGATGCTGATATTGAAAAAATGATTAAAGAAGCTGAAGCAAATGCAGAAGCTGATGAACTAAAAAGAAAAAATATTGAATTAAAACATAAAGCTGAAAGTTATGTTGCAATTATTGAATCAAGCTTAACTCAAGAAGGAATAGAAGTTCCACAAGAACAAAAAGAACAAGCTGAAAAAATGATAACTGAAGTTAAAGAATTAATTGAAAAAGAAGATTATGAAACTTTAGAAACTAAAGTTAATGAATTAGAACAAATGATTCAAATGGCAAGTCAATTTGCTCAAGCACAAGGTGTTCAACCTGAAGAAGAAAAATCAGATTCAGAAGAAAACAAATAAAAATAAATTTAAAAAACTAACAACTGTTAGTTTTATTTTTTAAAAAGGAATAACAACATGGCAAAAAGAGATTATTATGAAGTTTTAGGTGTTTCTAAAACTTCAACAGAACAAGAAATTAAAAGTGCTTATAGAAAACTTGCTAAAAAGTACCACCCTGATGTGAATAAAGAAAGCGGTGCTGAAGAAAAGTTTAAAGAAGTAAATGAAGCTGCAAGCATTTTACTTGATGCTGACAAAAGAGCTAAATATGATCAATTTGGTCATGCTGCTTTTGATGGTAGTTCAGGATTTGGCGGTTCTGGTTTTGGAGGATTTGAGGATTTCTTCTCAAACATGGGTGGAGGAATGGACTTTGGTGACATTTTCTCAGACCTATTTGGTGGAGGAAGAAGTAGTCGTTCATCTAGAAGAGGACCAAGCAAAGGCCAAGATATCGGTTTAGAAGTAACTTTAACTTATAGAGAATTAGTTTTTGGAGTTAACAAAAGAACAATTTTAAATTTAATTAAGAATTGTGCTAAATGTAATGGTGTTGGAGCAGAAAATCCAAACGATGTTCATACTTGTACAAAATGTAATGGAGCAGGACAAATAATTGTTAACAAACAAATGGGTCCTTTCCAAGTTCAAAACCAAATTACTTGTGATAAATGTAATGGAATCGGAAAAGAATTCAAAAATAAATGTAAAAATTGTCATGGTAAAGGTGTTGAAACAAAAAGAGAAGAAATTGAAATACCATTACCAAAAGGATTATGACCTGGTCAACAGTTTGTTATGCGTGGACAAGGACATGCTTCATTAGAAGGTGGAATGCCTGGAGATCTTTTTATAACTATTGGTATAGTTAAAAGTGATGTATTTGAATTAGTACAAAATTCTAATGATTTAATTATGAATTATAATATTTCATATCTTGATGCAATTTTGGGAAATGAAGTTATTATTAAAACTTTAGATGGACCTGTTAAATTAAAAATACCAAAAGGTGTTCATTCAGGGCAATTAATAAAAGTTCATGACAAAGGTCTATTTAAAAATCAAACATCTGATAAACGTGGAGATTTATTAATTAGAATTAATATATCAGTCCCAACTTCAGTTTCAAAAGAAGAGAAAAAAATACTTAAAAATTTAGAAGAACTTTCATCATTTGAACCAAAAAACAATATTGAATAAAATCAACTTTAATTATAAGTTGATTTTTTATTTGAATATTAATAATTTATTAGATAAAATAACTAAGTATAAAATGAATATGAAAACTTATATAATCCTTCATATCGGGAAGGAGTCTCTACCTAACACCAATGTTAGATTATGAGTTTTATAGTTTTCACTATGCGTATTTTGCGCGTTGTGAAAACTCTTTTTATTTTTGCTGAGTTCTTCATTGAATTTTATACATAGAAAGAATAGGCAAAATGAATAATAAAAGTCCTAAACAGACTCAAGCTGAAAATGAGTCTGAATTATTTTTAAATGAAACACCTGAGCAAACAGCTCAGAGAAACAAGGAAGCTTTTGTCTTCAGCAACAATAAAGCTATCCGTTCAATTGAAAAGTACTTTAAGTTTGATACTTTAGGTGCGATTATGAAAAAAGAAATCATTGGTGGAGTTACAACTTTCCTTTCACTAATGTATATTCTTACAGTTAACCCTGGGTTGGTTTCAAATACTCCTTCAATAAACGAAAGCGCAGGAGCAATGAATTACTTTGGTATTTTCTTTGCTACAGCATTGGTTTCAGGTATTTGTTGTATTGTTATGGGTTTATTTGCTAATATTCCTGTTGCAATGTCTACATCAATGGGTATGAATGCTTTAGTAAGCGTAAACATTGGAATCAGTGGTGGTTTAGGTTTTGAAGGAGCTATGATAGTTACAATGCTTTCATCAGTAGTTTTTGTAACTGTTTCACTAACACCACTAAGATCATTTATTATTAAGTCAATTCCAAAAGGAATAGTTTTAGCAATTGGTATAGGTATTGGTTTATTTATAGCTTATGTTGGGATTTCAAGCATGGGTTGATTAGCTATGCAAGAAGATTCTGGAGTACCAGTAGCTTCTGTTGCAACATTAAGAGATAACTACTTGCCAATTATTTTAGGCTCTGTAACATTACTTTTAATTTTATTTTTAACATTTAAAAAAATACCGGGAGCAGTTGCTTTAGCAATTTTATCAATGTCAGTTATAGCAATTATACTAGCTTCTACACTTCCAAGTGATTCAAAAGCAATTTCATTATTAGGTTCAGCTGACTTAAGAAAATGAGAAGGTTGAAATTATGATTTTGAAGGATTCGCATGAAATTGAAAATCAACATTTAAAGCATTTGGAAATACTAAAATTTGAACATCACCTGTAACTTATATTTCAATATTTGTTGTTATGTTAATTAACTTCTTTGATGCTACAGGAACTATGGCAGCATTTACAAATCAATTAGATAAAAAAACAAATCAACATAAAGAAATTAGTCAAAGAGCTTTAGTTATTGACTCAGTTGGTACAATGATGGCTTCAGTAACAGGAACAACACCTTTAGGAGTTTTTGCAGAATCTGGAGCAGGAATTGAGCAAGGCGCAAAAACAGGATTGGCAGCAATTGTTAATGGTATATTATTCTTATTAGCTATTGCATTATTTCCAATCTTTAAATTAATTCCTCAACCTATTACAAGTGCAGCTTGTGTATACATTGGAATTATGATGATAAAAGAAGCAGCTCATGTTGAATGAGAAAAGCCAGAATTTTTGGTTCCAACTTTCTTATCAATTTTATTTATGATAGCAACTTATGAAATTGCTAATGGTGTAGCAATGGCGTTTATTAGCTATTCATTCATGATGATGATAACTGGTAAAGCTAAAAAGGTTAACCCTTCAGTTTATTGTTTATCTTTATTATTTATTATTTACTTTATTGCTTTTGCATTCATACAAATATAATTTGAAATAAACAAAAATATGATAAAATTAAATTACTCATTTGAGTAATTTTTTTGTGTAAGGAGGAACTATGAAAAAGAAAGTTATTGTAGGTTTAAGCGGTGGAGTTGATTCATCAGTAGCAGCTTATTTACTAATTCAACAGGGTTATGAAGTTGAAGGATTATTTATGCGTAACTGAGATTCCTCAGCAAACAATGATATTTTAGGTAATCAAGAAATTGATAATGATGTGTGTCCTCAAGAACAAGATTATTTAGATGCTTTAGAAGTAGCAAATAAATTGGGAATTAAATTACATAGAATTGATTTTGTTCAAGAATATTGAGAATATGTTTTTGAATACTTTATTAAAGAATATAAAAAAGGAAGAACTCCTAACCCAGATATCTTATGCAACAAATATATTAAATTTGATAAATTTTTAAATCATGCAATTAATGAATTGAAAGCAGATTATATTGCTATGGGTCATTATGCTGGAGTTAGATTTAATGAAGAAACAAAACAATATGAAATGATTCGTGCAGTTGATACAAACAAAGATCAAACATATTTCTTATGTCAATTAACTCAAGCTCAGTTATCAAAAACTTTATTTCCGTTACAAAGTTTGGAAAAACCTGAAATTAGAAAAATTGCAGCTGAACAAGGATTAATTACAGCTGACAAAAAAGATTCAACAGGAATTTGTTTTATTGGTGAAAGAGAATTTACTAAATTCTTACAAAACTATATTTCAAATCAACCTGGTGATATTGTTGATATTAAAACTAATGCAGTTGTTGGAAAACACATTGGAGCTATGTATTACACAATAGGGCAAAGAAAAGGTCTTAATTTGGGTGGAATGAAAGAACCCTACTATGTTGCTGCAAAAGATATTGAGAAAAAAATAATTTATGTTTGTCCAGCAAGTGATGAAAGTTATTTATTATCAAATAGTGCAACTGTAAATGAAATTAATTGATCATTAGATATATCAAAATATTTAGATAATATTAATGAATTTGAATGTACAGCAAAATTTAGATATAGACAACCTGATGTAAAAGTTAAACTAACTAAAATTAAAGATACGCAATATAAAGTATCTTATGATGCAGTAGTTAAAGCGGTAACTCCAGGTCAAGAAGCAGTATTCTACTTAAACGATATTTGTTTAGGTGGAGGAATTATTGATATAGTAGAATAATTTTAGAAAAAATAATTTATAATAATAAAGAATTTAAAAGAAAAGGAATGATGTTTTTATGGGTAACAGTGCAGGTTTAATAATTCTTTTAGTTATGTTAGTTGTTGTTGTAGGATTTGTAATCATTACAACAATTACTGGAAAAAAAGCAGCTAAAAAAGAAAAAGAACAAAGATATAAAGCGGTTAGAAATGAAATCAAAGCATTTTTAGCTAAAACAGATAACAGAAAAAATATTAGAGTTGAATTTGAAAAAGTTTATTCAAGAAAAGGACCCGAATATAAATATCGTGACGTTTTTGATGTTGTTGTTGAATTAATTGAGCCTAAAACACAAAAGTCAATTGAAAGAAGAGCTTATGAGGTTGAAGGTATTACAACTAAAATTGATAAAAAGAATTATGCAACTAAATGAGTAGTCAATACAATTTTAGATTTAAATGAAACAGAACAAAGAATTGCTATTGGTCAAAAAGAAGTTAAATTAACTAAAGAAGAAAGAAAGGCAATTAAAAAATCTGATCGAATTAAGGAAAAAGAATTAGCTAAAATTGAAAAAGAAGAAATCAAAAAAATTAGAGCTGAAGCTAAAGAAAACAAAAAGAACCCAGTTATCCAAAGAACAACTGACCATAAAGAAAAATTTGTTCCTATCAGAAGTAAAGAAGGAAATTAATAATATCAATAACTTGTAATTATGTACTCATAATGCAAGTTATTTTTTATTAACACATTAATAACACATGTAAAGTTGATAAAATATAAATAATAAAAACTTTAATAAGGAGAAAAATATGTTTAAATTGAATGCAAAAGTTAATAAAGAGACATTTAAGCTTGCAATGAAAGAGTGCGTTAAAAAAGCTTGAGTTTGGGATAATAAAGAAAATTTTACCAGTGCTGTAAAATGAAAGAAGGATAGGATCCTTGAAATTGATGCAGATGCTAATTTTGAAGATGAAAATGAATTTTCTGAATCAGCAGAATCAATTGATATTTTTTCTGCATACCTAAACATTGACTCTTTAGACGAAAATGAAAAAGAGGAATTTCTTAAAAGATGAAATTCAGCATGAGATTCTGAAACAGGCTTTGATCCAGAACTATTTGCAGGTGAAACAATTGAAGATGGTAATGCGTTTGGGGATAAAGTTAGAGAATACTTTGACATGAAAAATATCATTGCAAATGATAAAAGAACTAATAAAAAAATAACAGTAAACTTAGATGAAATGAAATTCTTTGAAGCAGAACAAAAAACAAAAGAATTACTTAAAGAAGATAATTGTGAATATATTTATGAAGCAGCATTCAGTTATGATAATGAAAAAATTAGAACAAGATGTGACGTTTTAAAAATTAAAGAAAACAAACACGTTGAAATCATTGAAGCTAAGGCTACAACAAAAGTTAAAGCTGAACATTTCTTTGACTTAATGTATCAAGTATTTGTTTTAGAAAAATGTGGATTTATTGTTGATGATATTTGTATTGCAAAAATTAATTCAGATTATGTAATGAACTCAGATTTAATAATAACTGCTAAAACTTTTGGTGATCAAGCAAAAGAATTTATAAACCAACTTGGAAAAATTAAATATGAAGAAATTGAAGAATTTGTTAAAAGTGATTTTGAAGTTGAATATGATACAGATCCAATTGAAGTTGAATTAGATAAATTAATAGCGCTTGATTATTTAACATATGGGTCTAACGCAAAGAGACCTACTTTAAAAGATGAATTGAAAATGTTCAGAGAAAAGTTTGATTTAGATCAAATATTTGTAACTTTATCAAACTACTTAAATATTAAATCTGAAAATGGTGAAATCCCAGAGTTTATGCATAATAAAAAATGTACTTTAAATTACAATAAAGACCGTGCTGGAAATTGAGATCATGGATTTAACCATGATGAATATGATAACTGTTATCATGTAATGAACTGGTTTGATAAAAATGAACCTGGGTTTTGAAACATTGGAAAATTTAAACGCGCTTTAAAATCACATGTTATAAGAAATTCAAAATCACCTTACTTCAAGGATTATGAAAGTTTGTTTGAACCAAGTATTGTACTGAATAATAAAGGCGAATCATTTTTTGAAAAAAATAGAATTGCAAAAAGAATGTTTGAAGTTTATGATTTGAAAAAACAATACCCAGATGATGAATCAAAATGAAGAATTATAGATTTTGATAATATTGAATGAATAGATAGTTTATTAAATATTTATAAAGATTTTCCTATTTATATGTATGACTTTGAAACATCTAAATGAGCAATCCCAAGATTTAATTTAGTTAATACTTACTATCAAACTCCATTTCAATATTCAATTGATGTAATAGTTGATGAAAATTATGACTACAATAAACCTGAAACAATGCATCACTATAGTTTTTTAAGTAATGAACAAGATACAGATCCAAGAATTAAGTTTATTGAAAACTTTATTAAAGATTCATTTAAACATGGCCCTGGTGTTTATGTTGCTTATAACAAAAGTTTTGAACAAGGTGTATTAAGAAAATTAGCAATGATGTTTCCTAAATATGCTAAACCATTAGCTTATATTATTCAAAACACAGTTGATTTAATGGATTTCTTTACAAGTGCTACAAAAGGAACTGGTAGACCAGCATTTTTAATTTATCACCCAAATTTTAAAGGTAGTTATTCAATTAAAAAAACACAACCAAGTTTAGATCCTAGTTTTTCATATAATGATTTAGTAATCAATAAAGGCGATAAAGCTAGTGAAACATTTAGAAAGTTTGTTGATGGTAGAATACCAAAAGCAGCTTGAGATTTGAAAGTAAAAGAAGGAATGCTTAAATATTGCGATAGAGATACTTTAGCAATGGTAGTTATTCTTAAAAAAGTTAAAGAATTAGTGGAGGCTTACAATGGAAAAAATTAAAGTTATATTTTGTGGCACTCCACAAATTGGTGCTGACATTTTAACAGCTCTAACTGAAATGGAAAACGTGGAAATAGTTTTAGTTATTTCTCAACCAGATAGACCAGTAGGTAGAAAAAAAGAATTAAAACCAACTCCTGTAAAAGAAGTTGCTTTATTAAATAATTTGAAAATAATTCAACCTGTTAAAATTTCTGAAGCTTATGATGAAATTGCAAAAATTGAAAGTGACTTTATTGTAACTTGTGCATATGGTCAGTTTGTTCCTACAAAAATCTTGGATTTACCAAGAATTGATTCAATAAATATTCATGGTAGTCTATTACCTAAATATCGTGGTGGAGCACCAATTCAGTATGCCATTAAAAATGGAGATTCTGAAACAGGAATTTCAATTATGAAAATGGTAAAAAAAATGGATGCTGGTGATTATTACATTCAAGAATCTATAAAGATTGAAGATTGTGATGATACTGGAACTATGTTTGAAAAATTAGCAAAGTTAGGTCAAAAAATGATCAAAGAAAACTTAGTTAAAATTTATAATAATGAATTAGGACCAATCGCACAAAATGAAGATCAAGTAACTTTTTCAAAAAATATTTCAACTGAAGAAGAAAGAATTAATTGAAATGATTCAACAGTTAATGTTTGAAATCATGTTAGAAGTTTATCTCCTTGACCAATTGCTCATACATTTAAAGGTCAAGAAAGATACAAAATTCAAAAAGTAAAAATAATTAATAATAATGTCGAACAAAAACCTGGAACAATTGTTGATATTAATGAGAATGGAATTAATGTTCAAACAAACAATGGGCAAGTTCAAATTCAACTAATTCAAAAACCAGGTAAAAAAATGATGGAAGCTAGTGCATATAAACTAACTAATTTATCAGATTTAAAAGTAGGCGATTATTTTGAATAAGAAAAGGTGATCAATTAAATATATTTGTTTAATTGGAATGTTATCAGCTTTACTGGTTACATTGTCTTTAGTAACAATGCTATTTACAAGTGATGGAGTTGCTATTCAATTCACAACCGGAGTTTATTTAGTCTTTTGTTATTTAGTACCAGGATATGGAATGTTGGTTGGTGGAATTGTTTATGGAGCTATTATGGATTTAGCCTTAAATTCAGTAATAACAATGGGTATAACAATTTTAATAAATGTATTAATGTTCTTTATTATGAAGTATGGTTCAAAATTGATAACAAAGCATGCAGCAGTAATTTTAGCAGCGAGTTTAGTATTTTTATATATCCCATTTTTATATTATGTAGTTTGAAATACACAAGAAATTTCAACAAGAAATGGGCTCGCTTTGAAAGAAGCAATTGTTGATAGTATTCAATGAATAGTTTCAATAGTTATTTTTGAAGTTATGTATTTTACTTTATCAAAAACAAAACTAAATGAAAAACTTTCAAACTTTTAGGTTAAATGCTATAATTTACTATGATTAAAATTAAATCTTAAAAAAGAAAGAAGGAAAACAAATGTCAGTAAATGATTTACGTCCTGGAACAACATTTATATACGAAGGTAATTTATTTGTTGTTATTGAACAGTCTTTCTCAAAAACAGGAAGACAACAAGGAAAAGTTAGTGTAAAAGCTAAAAACTTGAGAACTGGATCAAGAGTTGAAATAACTTTCACTGGTGGAGAAAAAGTTGAAAAAGCGATGATTGAAAGAAAAGATATGCAATACCTATACAATGATGGTACTGATGCATACTTAATGGATACAGATACTTATGAACAAATTCAAATTCCAATGACTAGATTAGAATGAGAAAGTAAATTCTTAACAGATGGATTAATGATTAAAATGACTGAATTTGATGGAGAAGTTTTAGGAATTTCTTTACCAGATAAAGTTGAATTAGAAGTAACTGAAGCTGAGGCAGCAGTTAAAGGTGATACAACAAGTGGAGCATTAAAAAAAGCTGTTGTTGAAACTGGATTAGATATTATGGTTCCATTATTTGTTAATGTAGGAACAAGAGTTATTATTTCTACAGTAGATGGTAAATATAGCGGTAGAGCTCAATAATAAAAGAAATAGAGGTGTAAGAATATGTATATTTCAATAGAGAGAAATAATCGTGGAGCATTAGAAATTGAAGTTAATGCTTTAAATAAGTTAATTCAGAATACAATTCTAATGCGTTCAAACTCAGATTTAAACAATGTAGATAATATTGAAGTATTAACAGACTTATATCATGATAACTTACTTTATGTTTTAATTAAAATTGATTTAAAAAACAAAGCTCAAATGTTAGAAGAAAATCAAATTAATAAAATAGTAGAGGAAATAATTATAAAAACTTTAAGCATTAAGCCAAAAAATATTGCTATTGCTTACAAAAGATAGAATAGAATAACGAGGAATAAAAAATGAAATTCACAGAATTAAAAATTATTGAAGAAGGTCAAGGTAAATGAATTGTTACTATTGATGGAACAGAATGAACTGAAACTTTAAAAAAAGCAAAAAATAGAGTTCTTGCTAACTTAGAAGTTCCAGGATTCAGAAAAGGAAAAATTCCAGCTGCTCAAGCTGAAAAATATGTAACTCCTTCAAAAGTTTACAATGAAGCATACAGAATTATGGTTTCTCCAGCATTTGATTTTGCAAGAGCTCAAGATGTTAAAATTGAGCCAATGAACTCACCAGAACCAATTCCAGCAAAAGTAAGCGAAAAAGAATTAGTTATTGAATTCTTATTTGACTTAAAACCTGAAATTAAATTGGGTGATTACAAAAACATAAAATCAGTTAAAAAAGAAACTGTTGAAGTTACAAATGAAGAAATTGAAGCAGTTATTGATCAATACTGTGAACAATTTGTTATGGAAAAACCAAAAGCAGCTGATGCTAAAATTGCAAAAGGTGACATCGTTACTTTTGACTTTAAAGGGTTCATCGATGGTGAAGCTTTCAAAGGCGGAGAAGCTAAAGGTCACAAATTAGTAATTGGTTCAAACCAATTTATCCCAGGATTTGAAGATTCAATGATTGGTTTAGGATTAGGAGAAGCTAAAATTAATGTAACTTTCCCTGAAGGATACACTCCTGAATTAGCAAATAAACCAGCAACTTTTGAATTAAACATTACTGAAATTAAAGCAAGAGAATTACCTAAAAAAGATGATGAACTTGTAAAAGATTTAAACTTACCTAATGTTGAAACTTTTGCTCAATTTGAAGCAAAAGTAAAAGAAGACATTGCAAAACAAAAATCACAAAATGTTAAAAACCAATTTGTAAATGAAATTATTGCTGAAGTTATTAAAAACTCAACAATTGAATTACCAAAATCAGCTATTGAAAATCAAGCAGCTGATTTAAGAAAAGAATTTGAAGCTCAATTAAAACAACAAGGTTTAGATATCAAAAAATACAAAAAAGTAACAGGTTTAAATGACGATGCAATTAAAGCTGAGCTATTAGCTGATGCTAAAAATAAATTAGAAACTTACTTAGTAACAACTGAAATTAGAAGTAAAGAAAAATTTGAAGTTACTGAAGAAGCTATTAATGCAAAATTCGAAAATTTAGCGGCACAGTTTGGAATTCCTGCTGATCAAATCAAAACTATGGTAAATCCAGAAATGTTGAAATCAGAAATAATCAATGATTTATTGGTTGACTTCTTATACTCAAATAACGGATAATTATAAAAATAATCAAACCTGATAAAGGTTTTTTTATTTTTAGCACTCTACTATTGTAATTGCTAATCAATATGATAATATATACTTAACCACGTGGGAGGTTATAAAAATGAGTAAAAAAATAAAACTACCTATTTTCCAAATTAGAGGTTCATTTATTGTTCCTGGAATAAAAGAAAATTTAGAAGTTGGAAGAAAAAACACATTAGCAAGTGTTAATTATGCAATTAAAAATTCAAATAATCAAATGATTGCAATACCGCAAATCGATGCTTCTGTTGAAAAGCCAGAATTTTCAGATTTACATAAGTTTGGAATTTTAATTGATTTTGAAGTGATCAAAGAATGAAAAGATAATTCATTAACAATCAGCACAAATCCAATCCAAAGATGTAAAGTAATTAATTTCTTTGAAAATGAAGATGAAGTACCTTATGCAGAAGTTGAGTTAATTGAATCAATTAATGATTTTACTGAACAAGAGTACGAAGAATTAATTGAAAAAATTTCTGAAGCTATTAAAACTAAAGGAAGTTTAGTAACAAAGCAAATTAAACAATTAATTTCAGGTGAATCTGACGATTTAAGTTTAGCTTTTGATTCAATTATGTTTAAACTTGCACCTTCAAAAATTTTAACTAATTCAGAATATATAACATCTTCATCTTTAAAAGAAAGATGATCTATCATTGAAAGAGTAATTTTTTCAGAGGATGGAATTGTAACTAGAAATGCTGAATCAATTGATGCTGCTAGACATAAAAATGAAATTGAACAAGAATTAAACCATAAATTAAAAGAAAAAATGGATAAGCAACAAAAAGAATATTATTTAAGAGAAAAAATGAGAATCATCAAAGACGAATTAGAAGATGAAGATGGTTCTGATGATAGCTCTTTAGACAAATACAAAGATCGTTTATCTAAAGAACCATTCCCAGAAGAAGTTAAAAGAAAAATTTTAGCTTCAATTAAAAGAGTAGAAGCTCTTCAATCAGGAACACCTGAGTGAAACACAGAGAAAAACTATATTGATTGAATGATGAGTATTCCATGATGAGAAGAAACTGAAGATTTGACTGATTTAAAATATGCAAAAGAAATCTTAGACAAACATCATTATGGAATGAAAAAAGTTAAAGAAAGAATTATTGAATATTTAGCTGTTAAAACTAAAACTAAATCTTTAAAAGCACCAATTATAACATTAGTTGGTCCTCCAGGAGTTGGGAAAACTAGTTTAGCAAAATCAATTGCTGAAGCAGTTGGAAAAAACTTTGTTAAAGTAAGTTTAGGTGGTGTAAAAGATGAATCAGAAATTCGTGGACACAGAAAAACTTATGTAGGTTCAATGCCTGGAAGAATTATTCAAACAATGAAAAGAGCAAAAGTAAAAAACCCATTATTCTTGCTTGATGAAATTGATAAAATGGCATCTGATCACAGAGGTGATCCTGCAAGTGCAATGTTAGAGGTTTTAGACCCAGAACAAAACAAAGAATTCTCAGATCACTATATTGAAGAACCTTATGACTTGAGTCAAGTTATGTTTATTGCAACTGCTAACTACCCTGAAGATATTCCAGAAGCATTATATGACCGTATGGAAATCATAAACTTATCAAGTTATACAGAAATTGAAAAAGTTAAAATTGCACAAGACTATTTAGTTCCAAAAGCAATTGAACAACATGAATTGACATCAGAAGAAATCTCATTTACTGAAGGTTCAATTAATGAAATAATTAAATACTACACTAGAGAAGCTGGTGTTCGTCAACTAGAAAGACATATTAATTCTATTATTAGAAAATATATTGTTAAAAATCTAAATGGTGAAATGGATAAAATTGTAATTGATGAAAAACAAGTTAATGATTTATTAGGTAAAAGAATATTTGATCATACTGAAAAACAAGAAGAATCACAAATTGGAGTTGTTACTGGTTTAGCGTATACACAATTTGGTGGAGATATCTTGCCAATTGAAGTAAGTTTATACCCAGGTAAAGGAAATCTAATTTTAACTGGTAAACTTGGTGAAGTAATGAAAGAATCAGCAACTATAGCGTTGACTTATGTAAAGTCAAATTATGAAAAATTTGGTGTAGATAAAAAAATATTTGAAGAAAATGATATTCACATCCACGTTCCTGAAGGAGCAGTTCCAAAAGATGGTCCAAGTGCAGGTATTACAATCACAACAGCTTTAATTTCAGCACTTTCAGATAAACCAGTTTCAAAAGAAATTGGTATGACTGGTGAAATTACACTAAGAGGTAATGTATTGCCAATTGGTGGTTTAAGAGAAAAATCTATTTCAGCTTCAAGAAGCGGATTAAAAACAATCATCATTCCAAAGAAAAATGAAAGAGACTTAGACGAAATCCCAGATGAAGTAAAAGCAAAATTAAAAATTATTCCAGCTGAAAAATATGAAGAAGTATTCGGGATAGTTTTTGAAACAAAATAAGAGTAGAATAATAACTAGTAAACACTAGTTATTTTTTATTAGGAGGAATTATGAATACACCATTAGCATATTTATTAAGACCAACATCGACATCAGAAATAATAGGACAAGAAAACTTATTAAAAGAAGATGGTTTAATCAAAAGAATGATTAGTAATAATTTTTGCAGGTCTTTAATTTTTTATGGCCCAAGTGGTGTCGGAAAAACTTCTTTTGCCATTGCTCTAGCCAATGATTTAAAGATTGAATATGATCTTTTTAATGCTAGTTATGATAAAAAAGAAAATTTAACAAAGATTATTGATAAAGCTATTAATAAAGAAAGATTTATTTTAATCATTGATGAAATTCATAGATTAAATCGTGATAAGCAAGATATTTTATTAAATTTTATGGAAAGCGGAAATGTTTATTTATTTGCTACAACCACAGAAAATCCATTTTTTACTATAAATCCAGCAATTAGAAGTAGAGCAACAATACTAGAACTAAAAAGAATTAACCATGAAGATTCTTTCAATTTTGTTAATAAATTAATAAGTGATAAAAAAATCGATATTAATATTAAACCAGAGTCGCTTAAATATTTATGTGAGCTTAATAGTGGAGATATTAGAAGTTTATTAAATAACATTGAATTATTTGATTCATTATATAAAGGCGAAGAAATAACAATGGATTTAATTTCAACAATAATTTCTCAAGGTAAAAATCCAAGTGGAGCAGCTGGTGATGATTTTCATGATTTAAAATCTGCATTGCAAAAATCAGTTAGAGGTAGTGATGTGGATGCTAGTTTACATTATTTTAGTAGATTATTATCAATTGGAGATTATGAAACTTTAATGCGAAGAATGATAATTATGGCATATGAAGATATTGGATTAGCAAATCCAACTTTGCCACCAAGAGTTATGCAAGCTTGTGATGCTTTTAGACAAATTGGTATGCCCGAAGGAATTATTCCATTAGGCTTAGTTATTATTGAAATGGCCTTAAGTCAAAAATCTAATTCCGCTTTAATGGCAAGCAGCAAAGCTTTTGAAGATGTTAAGAACGGAATGGCATATGATGTACCATCTCATTTAAAAGATAATCATTATAAATCAGCAATTAAATTAAATAGGGGAGTAAATTATTTATATCCACACGTTGAAGAAAAAGGATGAGTAGCTCAACAGTACCTTCCTGATGAAATTAAAAATATTAAATACTTTAAACCAAAATCTAATTCTGCGTATGAAAGAAAACTTTGATCCTTATATGAGGAGATGAAAAAATAATTATGTATGAATCAATTAAAAGAATGAATGAAATTTTTGAAAATAAAATCACAGATATTAAAATTGAAATAATAAATAAAGAATATGAAGCCGCAAAATTTATTCTTCATGGAGAAACATGCTATTTCAGAAAAGTTAAGAAGACTCCTAAAAAAGCAGGATATTTTGTAGCAGTGTATAAAATAGAGAATAAAAACATTCCTATAAATTATAATGATCAAATTGATAAACTTATTCTTTATGTGTTAGATGGAACTAATGAAGGATATTTTGTTTTTGATAAAAATACATTACTGAATAATGGGATTTTATCTTTTGAAAATAAAAGAGGTAAAATGGCTTTTAGAGTTTATCCTAATTGAATTAATGATTTAAATTCAACAGCGGAGAAAACAAAAACATGAGAAACGAAACATTTTTTCGAAATAAAAAATAGTTTTCTAATTTAATAAAAATTAAAGAAATTTTGAGGCAAAACTAAGTAGTCTCAACATTTTTTTTATTTTTTGGAAAAATTTTTTAAAATTTATTGCAACTTGATAAAAACTTATGCTATTATTAAAAAGTCCCTGATTGGGAAATGATCTTTGAAAACTAAATAGAACAACAATTGTACAATCCTGTAACAATTTCAAATTGAGTACAGAATAATATACAAAAAAATATAATAGTCAGAATCAAAACAATAATTTAAAATGAGAGTTTGATCCTGGCTCAGGATAAACGCTGGCGGCATGCCTAATACATGCAAGTCGAACGGAGGTGCTTGCACCTCAGTGGCGAACGGGTGAGTAACACGTATCTAATCTACCTTCTAGCGGGGGATAACTTTTGGAAACGAAAGGTAATACCGCATGTGGATGTTATTATCGCATGAGAAAACATTCAAAGATCCGTTTGGATCACTAGAAGATGAGGATGCGGCGTATTAGCTAGTAGGCGGGGTAAAGGCCCACCTAGGCGATGATACGTAGCCGAACTGAGAGGTTGATCGGCCACATTGGGACTGAGATACGGCCCAGACTCCTACGGGAGGCAGCAGTAGGGAATTTTTCACAATGGACGAAAGTCTGATGAAGCAATGCCGCGTGAGTGATGACGGCCTTCGGGTTGTAAAGCTCTGTTGTAAGGGAAGAAAACATAGGAGAGGAAATGCTCTTATCTTGACGGTACCTTACCAGAAAGCCACGGCTAACTATGTGCCAGCAGCCGCGGTAATACATAGGTGGCAAGCGTTATCCGGATTTATTGGGCGTATAGGGTGCGTAGGCGGTTTCGCAAGTTTGAGGTTAAAGCCCGGAGCTCAACTCCGGTTCGCCTTGAAAACTGCGGGACTAGAATATCAGAGAGGTAAGCGGAATTCCATGTGTAGCGGTAAAATGCGTAGATATATGGAAGAACACCAGTGGCGAAAGCGGCTTACTGGCTGATTATTGACGCTGAGGCACGAAAGCGTGGGGAGCAAATAGGATTAGATACCCTAGTAGTCCACGCCGTAAACGTTGAGTACTAAGTATTGGGGATTACCTCAGTGCTGCAGCTAACGCATTAAGTACTCCGCCTGAGTAGTATGCTCGCAAGAGTGAAACTCAAAGGAATTGACGGGGACCCGCACAAGTGGTGGAGCATGTGGTTTAATTCGAAGCAACACGAAGAACCTTACCAGGGCTTGACATACAGTGCAAAGCTACAGAGATGTAGTGGAGGTTAACATTGATACAGGTGGTGCATGGTTGTCGTCAGTTCGTGCCGTGAGGTGTTGGGTTAAGTCCCGCAACGAACGCAACCCTTGTCGTTAGTTACTAACATTAAGTTGAGGACTCTAACGAGACTGCTAGTGTAAGCTAGAGGAAGGTGGGGATGACGTCAAATCATCATGCCCCTTATGTCCTGGGCTACACACGTGCTACAATGGCCGATACAAAGAGTCGCAATCTCGCGAGGGGGAGCTAATCTCAAAAAGTCGGTCTCAGTTCGGATTGAAGTCTGCAACTCGACTTCATGAAGCCGGAATCACTAGTAATCGCGAATCAGCTATGTCGCGGTGAATACGTTCTCGGGTCTTGTACACACCGCCCGTCAAACCACGAGAGTTGGTAATACCAGAAGTACGTTTCCTAACCGTAAGGAAGGCGCGTCCCAAGGTAGGACTAGCGATTGGGGTTAAGTCGTAACAAGGTATCCGTACGGGAACGTGCGGATGGATCACCTCCTTTCTATGGAGATAAAAACAAAACAGATTGACTATTATATGTTCTATTTAGTTTTCAGGGATTATTTAAATATAATCTCTGAAAGAGAATTGTTCTTTGAAAACTGAATATTAGATGAAAAGCATTGTAAAAGATTAAAATAAATCAACAATTTTTAACAAATAAAAATAAATTTTTACTGAATCAATTATCAATTGCTTTAAGATTTTTTCTAAAAAATAGTAAGGGCACATGGTGAATGCCTTGGAAAATGGAGCCGAAGAAGGACGTGATTACCTGCGAAAAGCATCGGGGAGCTGGAAGTGAGCTTTGATCCGGTGATATCCGAATGGGGAAACCCAATACGATTAATCTCGTATTATCCATAAGTGAATACATAGCTTATGAGAAGGGAACCTTGGGAACTGAAACATCTTAGTACCAAGAGGAAAAGAAAATAAATAATGATTCTGTTAGTAGCGGCGAGCGAACGCGGAAGAGGCCAAACCAGTCTACGGGCTGGGGTTGTAGGACATCTTTTTAGAGTTACAAAATCAACATATAGTAGAAGCTACTGGGAAGTAGCGGCATAGAGGGTGATACCCCCGTATACGAAATGTGTTGATCTCTTAGATGGATCCTGAGTACGGCGAAACACGTGAAATTTTGTCGGAATCCGCCGAGACCACTCGGCAAGCCTAAATACTCCCATTTTACCGATAGTGAACCAGTACCGTGAGGGAAAGGTGAAAAGTACCCCGAGAGGGGAGTGAAATAGTTCCTGAAACCATGTGCTTACAAGAAGATAGAGCCCGTTAATGGGTGATATCGTGCTTTTTGTAGAAAGAGCCGGCGAGTTAATGTATCGTGCGAGGTTAAGCAGAATATGCGGAGCCGTAGTGAAAGCGAGCCTTAATAGGGCGTTTAGTACGTTGCATTAGACACGAAACCGGGTGATCTAGCCATGAGCAGGTTGAAGTTTGGGTAAAACCAAATGGAGGACCGAACCGACGTTCGTTGAAATGACCGCGGATGACTTGTGGCTAGCGGTGAAATTCCAATCGAACCCGGAGATAGCTAGTTCTCCCCGAAATATATTTAAGTATAGCGTCGAGGTTTACCGCAATGGAGGTAGAGCACTGAATCTATGATGGCCCCACCTAGGGGTACTGAATAGAATTAAACTCCGAATGCCATTGTCGGATACTCGGCAGTCAGAACATGGGTGATAAGGTCCATGCTCGAGAGGGAAACAGCCCAGATCGTCAGCTAAGGTCCCTAAATTTAGGTTAAGTGTGTAAGGATGTGGAATTGCACAGACAGCTAGGATGTTGGCTTAGAAGCAGCCACCATTTAAAGAGTGCGTAACAGCTCACTAGTCGAGTGATTCTGCGCCGAAAATGTACCGGGGCTAAACCTAATACCGAAGCTACGGATTGTATTTTTAATACAGTGATAGGGGAGCGTTCTAATTGTGATGAAGTCAGACTGTGAGGACTGGTGGAACGATTAGAAGTGATTATGCCGGCATGAGTAACGATTGAATGTGAGAATCATTCATACCGTTTGACCAAGGTTTCCTGGGCAAGGTTCGTCCACCCAGGGTTAGTCAGGACCTAAGGCGAGGCCGAAAGGCGTAGTCGATGGACAACAGGTTGATATTCCTGTACCTGCTAGTTAGTGATGGAGTGACGGAGAAAGGTAGTGTATCCCAGGTGATGGATGTCCTGGGTTAAGCACAAAGACGGCAACATAGGCAAATCCGTGTTGTATTAAACGTTGAAGTGTTATGAGGAGTGAACGGTTCGCCTAGTAACGAAGTACATGACCCTACGCTTCCAAGAAAAGCTTCTAACTTAATAACTAGTAGCCTGTACCTATAACGAACACACGTGGTCAAGGAGAAAATCCTAAGGTAAGCGAGATAACTGTAGCTAAGGAACTCTGCAAAATAACTCCGTAACTTCGGAAGAAGGAGTGCTCAACGCAAGTTGAGCCGCAGTGAAGAGGGAGGGGCAACTGTTTAGCAAAAACACAGCTCTCTGCTAAGTCGCAAGACGAAGTATAGGGGGTGACGCCTGCCCAGTGCCGGAAGGTTAAGAGGAGAAGTCAGCGCAAGCGAAGCTTCGAATTGAAGCCCCGGTGAACGGCGGCCGTAACTATAACGGTCCTAAGGTAGCGAAATTCCTTGTCAGGTAAGTTCTGACCCGCACGAAAGGCGTAATGATCCCTTCGCTGTCTCGGCTGCAGACTCGGTGAAATTTTAGTACCGGTGAAGATGCCGGTTACCCGCAACTAGACGGAAAGACCCCGTGGAGCTTTACTATAACTTGATATTGAAATTTGGTATAACGTGTAGAGGATAGGTGGGAGACTTTGAAGCTGGACCGCTAGGGCCAGTGGAGTCAACCTTGGAATACCACCCTCGTTATATTGGATTTCTAACTTCGACCCGTTATCCGGGTTAAGGACAGTGTCTGGTGGGTAGTTTGACTGGGGCGGTCGCCTCCTAAAATGTAACGGAGGCGCTCAAAGTTACACTCAGCATGGTTGGAAATCATGCATAGAGCGCAAAAGTATAAGTGTGATTGACTGTGAGACTTACAAGTCGAACAGGTACGAAAGTAGGATTTAGTGATCCGGCGGTCCCGAGTGGAAGGGCCGTCGCTCAACGGATAAAAGTTACCCCGGGGATAACAGGCTGATCTCCCCCAAGAGTTCACATCGACGGGGAGGTTTGGCACCTCGATGTCGGCTCATCGCATCCTGGAGCTGTAGTCGGTTCCAAGGGTTGGGCTGTTCGCCCATTAAAGCGGTACGCGAGCTGGGTTCAGAACGTCGTGAGACAGTTTGGTCCCTATCTGTTGTGGGCGTAGGAAAATTGAAGAGAGCTGTTCCTAGTACGAGAGGACCGGAATGGACACACCTCTGGTGCTCCTGTTGTCACGCCAGTGGCACAGCAGGGTAGCTATGTGTGGAACGGATAATCGCTGAAGGCATCTAAGCGAGAAGCCTCCTTTAAGATGAATTTTCCCATTTCTTTAGAATGTAAGATCCCTTATAGACTATGAGGTTGATAGGATGGATGTGTAAGTGTCGCGAGGCATTAAGCTAACCATTACTAATAGATCGAGAGAATTTTAGAAAAAAGAAGCAATTGAGTATGTAATCATCTAATATCCAGTTTTCAGAGAACAATTTAAAAAAAGATCTGGTGGTCATAGCGTAGAGGTCACACCTGTTCCCATACCGAACACAGAAGTTAAGCTCTACAGCGTCGACGATATTGCATTGTGAGAAAATAGAACGCTGCCAGTTTATGAAAGAATCCGCAAGGATTCTTTTTTTATGCATAAAATGTTAGAATATATATAAATATGAAAGGTTTTTGGTGATGTAAATGAATAAAATAATGAAAAGTTATTTAAAGACTTTTTTTAAAAACTGATTATCAACTTTATTCATGATAATTTTTATTGTCACTTTAGCTGCATCAGTTATTGGAATGCTTGCTACACCTCTACAAATCTATTCAAAAATGCAATCAGCTCAAAAGCAAAATATTGCATATAATACCAATTATTCTTCAAGAAAAAATGAAATTTCATATAGTGAAGATTTTGTTGTTAATTATAGTAAAAAATATCTAGATGAAAACTTTATAAGTCTTTTGGATGAAAAAATCAAACAAGAACTAGGAGTTTCATCAACTTCATCTGCTGATGAAAAAAATGAACTTTTAACTTTATTAGTAAATAATGCTTTAAAAAATTATCGAAGCGGTGCTAATTTGTCTGCTATTGAATTAGATGTTAAAGATTCAAATATTAATCCAAAACAAATTTTGAATTTGCATATTCAAAAAAGTTTGAAAGAAGCTTACTATGAATTAAATAATTTTTTACAAGATGATGATAAAACAAAACTTATTCCTGAATTATCATCAATTCTTTTTTCAGCATTTTATAGAGTTTATTCTTTTGCTTCTATGAATGGTATCAGTATTGAATTAAATTTACTACCGATTAATGAAATTAAAACAATTGAAGATTTAAAAAAAATGATAACTGCTTTAATGGAAAATATTGAAAAATCATTCGAAGCATGAAAACCTCAAACAATTAAAATTTCAGCTTATACAATTTTTGATGATAAATATTCTGAAATTTTAGCTTCAAGTAAATATCAACATGATGATCGAATATTTTTATTTGATCAAATACTAAATTCAAATTCAAATAAGGAATTGTATAAACTAAATATAAATAAAAACTTTGCATTTTCAAATTCAAATTCACTACCTACTGAATCTAAAAAAACATTTGAAATAAAGAATGATTCTGGAGAAGAATTTAATAATATTATTTTTGATAAAAAAGCTAAGAATTCAAAAAGAGCTGATAAATGAAGATTAGGTCAGATGCCTGAAGTAGTAATTTCGTCAGCTTATGCAACAAAAAATAAGATTAATGTTGGTGATGAAATTGAAATACCTTCTCAACAAATATCAAATACAGCATTTTCAAAAATATTAGATTCATTTAACTTTGCTCCAAAAGAAGGATTCTTCAATAGTGAAAATTTAAAAGTTAAAGTTGTTGGAATTGGTCAAACTTTTGATGATTTTGTTCCTGGTCCTAATTACTCTTCATTTTCTCAAACAATGGAAAATTATGGTTTCTTGTATTTTAATCAATCATTTATTAATGAGTTCAGAAATTATTCTTGAAATTTTTTAACTAGTAGTTCAAACTATGGTTTGGAAGTAAAAATCAAAAACGCAGCGTCAGCGCCTGAGACACCATACAACTTATTTACACTTAATAAAGATGGTGAAGAAATAAAAATACTATCAAATCTTGAAACAAGTTTAATACCATGAAAAGAAACAAGTTTAGCAACATCATTGGACAATTTAAAGATAAGAATTATCATTAACCTTGTTTTAGGAATTATTATTTTAGTACTATCATTTGTATTTATCAATTTCCAATTGAAAAAAGAAATGAATGAGACAAGAAAACAACTTGGTATATTTAAATCATTTGGATACAAAACAAGCGAATTAAGTTGAATTTTCTCAATAAAAACTGGTTTAATATTTTTAATAAGTTTAATAATAGGATTTTTTATATCAATACCAATTCAATTATTTGCAGCTCAAGCTTTTGATAATACTATAACAATAAGTTTTAGTAGAATATATACTAGTCCGATGTTTTTATTTAGTTTATTTATTATTATTCCAGGTTTATTTTTATTAATAAGTTACATAACAACAATCTTCTATATCAAAGAACCTGTATTGTCATTAATGTCTAATGGTAAAAAAGTTAAAACAAATATTAAGCAGCCTTTTATATTTAGAAAAATATTTACAGGGCAAGCAACTTTTAATTGAAGATTAAGAAGAGCTTTTGTTAAAACTTCAAAAGGAAAATTTTACACAGTACAAATATTATTTGCTGCAGCATCATTTACATACATATTATTATTTGGTGCACAAACACTTATGACAAAAATGTTAAATCAAACTTTTGCTGTTTACAATGAAAAAATTGATCATATGTTCCAGTGAGGAAATTCAAATCCTCAAGTTGATATTAAAGATGCAAATGGTAAGTATGTTTATAAAAAAACTTCTAAGGAAAATGTTAATTACAAATATAGCGATTATTCTGCTTTTGATAATACAAATGATTATTTAAAAAGTATTGAAGCAGAAAATGATATCAGATTTAAAGTTGATGCTGTTATTCAAATGACAAATAATTATTTTATGTCATTAAAAACAATTTCTGAAAAAGTAGAATTCATGTTGCCAAAAGATGAAATGCTTTATATTCTAGAAACTTCTAAAATTAAAACTGAACCGATTAATGTAAATGAAGAAGGTAAAAAATTAAACTTTATATCAACTATTTTAAACTACGATTTAAATTCACAAGATGCTAATTATATAAAAGCTGTAGAAGAAGTTAAACAAACAGGTGAAACTAAAGAAAAAATTAATATTAATAGTAATCTTAAAAATGAAAATTCATTGACAATTGGAAATATGAATTCAGAGCAAGCAAAAAATATTTTTAGTAAAGACTTGGCATATATTTATTCATTAAAAACTGCTCAAATTGACTTAACTTATTCTGTATTACCAGAACTAATGGGGAAAACCAATGGAGAAAAAATAGGGATTAAAGATTTTGCAACTAAAGTAACTAGTGAAAACTTTAATAAAGCTTATAAAAAATTGCAAGAAAGCAACTTGGTTAATAAAGTAAATATACTAAGCGATCAACAAATTAAAGTTTCTGAAAATTGATTACTAACTCAATTTATTGATATATTTGATGATGAATTTAAAGGTTTAGTTAATATTTTAGTTCAGTCTAATTTCGCAAATATGTCTACAACTTCATCAAATGTATTTAAAACAGTTCAATTAACTGATTATGCTAACTATGACAACTATGATTACATGATGAATATAAATGAAATTATGTTTGATAAAGAAAATGAAGTTTTATTCAACACTGTTATGCTATCTCAAGAAGGAACTTATGATGATCTTGATGTTAGTGCTAGATTAGTAAATACGCAAAGCAATGACTATGGAAATTTTGAACAAGCATTCAATTTTGCTGATATTAGCGCAGAGCAAATGAATAGATTTAAAAATTCTGAAAAAGAAAATGCGGGAACAGACATAATTAATGGAATTATTCCTTATAGTATGGCTAAAACATATAATTATAAAGTTAATGACATTATTGAGTTAGAAACAAAAACAACTGTAAAACAAAAAGTACGTATTAGAATAGTCGGAATAAACAAAAATGAAAGTATTAAAATGCTTGTGAATACTATTTGACTAAGCAATGAACATTTTAAAAATATGTATTATTCAGAAAACTTAAAACAAATTCCAATGTATTCAAACTTATATTCAAAAAATAAAATGTTGGACATTGATTTAAAAAACAAAGACATGACTAAAATGTTAATGTCACTAAAAGTTATTGAACAAAACTTTACAATTCAAGTTAAAGCAAATAAAGCCATTATGGCAGATATCTTAAAACCTATTTTTAAAACAACACAAACAATGTATCAAAATGAAAAACCAGATAGTAAATCAATTATTAATCCCTATATTTTGGGAATAAGCAAAATGAGTGTAACTAGTTCTTTTGTTATTAATACATTAGTTATAAACAAAGCAACTGAAATTGTTAATCAAATCATGTTAGTGTTCGTATTACTAACAACAATTTTATTGGCTATTATTCTTGTTGTTATTATTGGAATTATAGTGGAAGAAGCAAAAATAATAATCTTAACTTTACAAGCATTAGGATATAAAGATAAAGAAATTAACTGAGTAGTAATGGGGAGTTATGCAATTGGTGCATTAGTTTCATTTATTATTGCATATGTTGGATCTGTCATATTTTGAAAAATTTTATTAAATTGAATAGCTGGTAAGTTTAGCGTTTATATTTTTATGAGTGTTGATTTAAGAACTATATTGATCACTTTAGGAGTTATTTCAGTAGTATTATTGTTTGGATGATATGCATCAAATAAACAAGTTAAAAGAAATCCTTTAACTCAAATAACAAGTTTAGCTTAGGAGAAATATGGAAGTAAAACAATCAATAATAAATCACTTTGAAAACACCAGAATTAAAAAAGAACAAGCAACAAAAATATTTGAAATAAATTTTACATGGGAATATACAAACCTGTTTGAAATTATTTCTAAACCAAGATTCTTAAAATATTTAAATATGAAATATAAAAAAGAATTAACAAGAAAAACAATTTCAAACTTTAATGAAGCAATTGATCAAATTAGAGTTTTTAATAAAGAAGTAGAACAAACAATGTGGGACTACCTAATTCAAACTAATAATGATAAAATTATTTACAATATATATGAAGAATTTTTAGCTTTTATATATAGTTCAACAAAAACATTTATTAATGATATTTTGATTGAACAAATAATATATTGAAATGAAAATATTGAAGTTAAAATGGTTAATAATAAACACTATGATACAAATTTATATTTTGAATATGAATTAGAAAAATACAAAAAAAATTTTCAAAACTTTATATTTAAAAAATTGAAAACCTTACAAAAAGCAGAACCAAATAACTCTATTATTGGGATAGTTGTTCAAGCATATGAAGAAAATTTAAAAGAAAATGAAATGAAGTTAGTTTCTTTAAAACAAACAGCTTTATTAAAATAGCAAAAGGAGTTTTTATGATAAAAAAAATTAATAAGATTAAAGAGCAATTCGTATCTGATTTAAACAAAGTTAAGACAGTCGATGATGCTGAAAAATTAAAAAAATCTTTATTAGGTAAAGAATCAGAATTAAGTGTGATTTTAAAATCTTTAAAAGATTCAGATGCTGAGAATAAACAAGCAATTGGTATTGCAAGTCATGAGTTAAGAACATTCATTACTTCAACTATTGATGAGTTTATAGCAAGAGTCAAAAAAGAAGAACTTGATGCAAAATTAGCAAGTGAAAAAATTGATGTTTCACTTACAGGGTCATTAGCGCAATTTGGTACTAAACATCCTCTTAATATTGTTGTTGAAGAAATTACTCAAATCTTTACTGAAATTGGATTTGATGTTTTAAATGGAAATGATGTTGAAAGTGATGAATATTGTTTCCAAAAATTAAACTTACCAGTTGGTCACCCAGCTAGAGATATGCAAGACACTTTCTACATTAATGAAGAAACAGTTTTAAGTACTCACTGTACACACATGACTGCCAGAGTTTTAACTCAAATGGCAGAAGATAAAAACTTTGAAGGCAATTACGCTTGTGTTGCTATTGGTAATGTTTATAGAAGAGACGACGATGATGCAACACACTCACACCAATTTATGCAATTAGACTTACTATGTATTGGTAAAAAAATTACTTTTGCTAATTTGAAATGAGTATTAAAATACATGTGTAAAAGATTATTTGGTGAAGAAGTTAATATCAGATTAAGACCAAGTCTTTTTCCATTTACTGAACCTAGTGTAGAAGTTGATGTAAGTTGTTTCAAATGTGCTGGTCAAGGTTGTTCAATATGCAAATATTCAGGGTGAATTGAAATTTTAGGATCAGGAATTATTAATGAACAAGTAATGTTGTTAAATGGAATGGATCCAGAAAAAAATACTGCTTTAGCATTTGGAGCTGGTATTGAAAGAATAGCAATGCTTAAATTTGGAATTTCAAACATTAGAAACTTATATGAAAACAATGTTAAGTTTTTAGAACAATTTAAATTTTATGGGGAGTAGATAGAATATGATTATTACAAGAAAATGATTAGAAAAATATTTAGATCTTTCTAATATAACAAATGAACAAATTTCAGTATGTCTAAACTCTTTAGGATTTGAAGTAGAACAAGAAATTGATTATGCAAAATTAAATACAAAATTAGTTATTGGTCATATTGAAGAAGTTGATCCAATTGAAGGAACAAAATTAAACAAAACTAAAACTCGTATTGGTGAAAATAAATATGTAACAATTTTATCAACATCAAGAAATATTGAAGAAGATAAATTTGCAATTGTAGCTTTACCAGGTGCTAAATTGGCTAATGGACTTGAATTGGAAAATAGAGAAATTTTAGGTATTACATCTGAAGGTATGTTCTGTGGTTTCAATGAAATTGGATTACCTAACTCAGTTCTAACTGAGGCTGAACAAGTAGAAGTCTACTACATTGATTCAATCTTTAAAAACATGGATGAAATGGTTGGAAAAGAAATCAGTGAAGTATTGAACTATGATGACTACACATTTGAAGTAGACTTAACTTTAAATAGAAGCGATGCATTAGCTGCAAAACAATTAGTTAAAGAAATTGCGAATTACTTTGATTTACAAATTAATCATTCAGAACACAAAATTAAATATGAAAAATCATCTGAATCAATTAACATTGAAGTAAATAAAAAAGTTGAAGAAGCAGTGAATACTGTGTCACATACTTTTATTGGTTTAAAAAATACAAATACGCCTTTTGATTCATCACATGATGTTTGACTAAAGCATTCTAACGTTAAATCAACAGAAAATAAATTTGAAAACATCGCTAACATGGCGACTTTAATTTCAGGTCAACCATTTATTTTAATTGATGCTGAAAAAGTTAATGGAGAATTAACTTTGACAAAACAAATTATTGATGAAAAGGAATTAGTAGTTTTAAAATCAAATAAGGATATTGTAAATATTTTAGGATTAAAAACTGAAGAAAAATTTAAAGTCACAGAAAGCACAAATACAATGTTAGTTGTTATGCTAAATCTTGATCAAATCACAATGCGTAAACAGCAAAAAAACTTAAACATAAGTAATGTTGACACACAAAGATATGCTAAGCCCTTAAATCCAAATCTTTATGATCAAGGGATTGAAGAATTAGTTACAATCTTAAATGAATATAAGATGATTGAAGATGTGCAAAAAGTAGTAACAACTATTCAAAAACAAAACTATGATAATGTTTACTCAATAACTTTAGAAAAAGTTAAAGATATTCTTGGTATTGAAATAACAATTGATGAAATTATAAGTTTATTTAGAACATTAGATATTGATATATCTGTTAAGAAATCAGAATTAACATTTACTATTGATAAAAACAGAACAGACATATATGGTAAAAATGATCTTTGTGAAGAAATAGCTAGATTATATGGTTATGACAACATCATCGAACAACCATTAGAATATGTAAGTTTCAAGAAAACTAAAAACTTAGATAAAAAACTTAAAGATAAATTAAGCGATTATTTAGTTGGTGCAGGATTTAATAACATTAAAACTTATTCATTAACTGATATTGAATCAAATAAAACTTGAAACCTATTCAAAGTTAAAGATCCAGTTGTTTTAATGAGTCCTTTATCAAGTCAACGTGAAACATTTAGAAACAATTTATCAAAATCAATGATTGAAACAATTATTTTTAATGCTAATAATGGTAATAAATCAGTTAAATTTTTTGAAATGGCGGATATATTTGCATTGAATGGATTTAGACAATCTAACTTATGTTTTGGTGTATCAGGTGAAGCAATCTCTGATTCTTTAAATCAAGTACATATTAAATCAAATTATGCTTATATAAGCTCAGTATTAATGAGTATCTTAGATTTATACAGAATTAACACTTCTAATATAACATTTGAAGTGAATGAAAAAGTAATTGATGAAATTCACCCATACATTAATGCTGTTATCAAACATAAAAATAAAAAAGTTGGATTTATTTATAAATTAAACCCAGCATTTGAATCTGCTAATAAAATTCACCCAACATTCATTTGCGAAGTAAACTTAAACTTATTATTAGAAATAGCAGATAAAGTACATGTAACTAATGAGGTTTCAAAATTCCAACAATCAACAAGAGATATTTCTTTTGAATTGAAAAATGAAGTTTCATTTGATTCAATTGTTAAGGCAATGTTAAAAGATTTAAATTACTTAACTAATTACAAAGTAATAGACAAATATTCTGATGATGAAATGAATAAACAAAATATTTCATCTTTAACTGTTAAATTAACATTTAATAGTTTAGATCACCAATTAACTGAAAAAGAAATTAATGATGATTTTGAAAGAATATTAAGTAATTTAAAAAAACTTAATGTTAAAGTTAGATAATATGATGAATAGACAATATTTTGAAAAAAATGCGCATACGGAATTAACTGAAATAATTAGTGATTTAGAAGCTATTAAGCTTAATAATGTGCTAGTTAAAAAAGTTAAGTATTTAGATTATGATATTGATGTTGATTGAGTTGACTCAATTGAAACGGTAAACGTTAATGGTGTGATTAATTTTACACTTGATGCGATCGATTCTAGAACTGGTGAGGAATTTGAATATACAGATTCAATTGATTGAAATGATGAATATTCATTTTCAAATTCTATAAATGATCATGCTAACATTATAGTTGGTGAAGAATTTGATATAAAAAACTATGTAATCGAACAAATAAATATAAATTTACCTTTCAATTTATCAAATAATAGTGATATAATAAAAAAGACTGGATTTGGTTGGACAATTATGTCTGAAGATGAGTTTTATCAAAGTGAACAAAACAAAGTTGATCAGAGATGAGATAAATTAAATGAGTTCAAAAAAAAATAAAAATGTTAAGGGGGTTTTGAGATGGCTGTACCATTTAGAAAGACAAGTAAATCTGCTAAAAATAAAAGAAGAAGTCATTTAGCTTTAGTAGCTTCTAATTTAGTTTCATGCGAAAACTGTGGGTCAATGATTAAACCACACAGAGTTTGTAGAGAATGTGGATTCTATAAAGGAAAAGAAGTTAAATCTGTTCAAGATTAATTTCTGTTAATAATAAAAAGATGAGGTGATCCTCATCTTTTTTTGTATTTATTTAACATTTTAAATAACTTTTGCATTTTTTATTAACAAAATAGAATAAATATAGTAATATATATTTATAAAGTGGGAAGAAATGGGGGAAAGTGGTATGTTATTCTTTGGAACATATGATCATAATCTGGATGATAAGCAAAGACTTACCATTCCTTCAAAAATGAGAAACAAGATTTTAAACTCAACAGTTTATGTTTCTAAAGGTTTCGAAGGAAGCCTTGAAATGAGAACTGAAGAAGAATTTGAAAAATGAAGCTCTCAAATCTTAAATCTTTCTTCTTTTAATAAAGAAACAAGAATGTTAACCCGTGAAATTATTGGTAATACTCATGAAGTCGAGATTGATAAGATGGGGAGAATTAAAATCCCAAACAACTTATTAAAATTAGCCAACATTGAAAAAAGTGTTTACATTCTTGGGATGGGTGACAGAGTTGAAATATGAGATCAAAACTCATATGACAATTATCAAAATGAAAATAGTGACAAAATGGAAGAAATTGCTGAAACAATTTATCAAGGTTTAAATAAATAATGGAAAAACATATACCAGTATTATTAAAAGAATCAATTGATTACTTAAACATAAATGAAAATGGAACTTATGTTGACTGCACTCTTGGTAGAGCAGGGCATTCAAGTGAAATATTAAAAAGATTAAGTAAGGGTAAATTATTTTCAATTGACCAAGATGAAACAGCTATTAACGAAGGAACTGAAAAACTTAAACAAATTAGTGATAATTTCAAAATCTTAGAAGGAAACTTTGTTAATATTTCAGCAATGTTAGCAATGCAAGGAGTATTCAAAGTTGATGGAATCCTTTACGACTTAGGAGTTTCTTCACCACAATTTGATGTGGCAGAAAGAGGATTCAGTTATAGATTTGATGGTCCACTTGACATGAGAATGGATAGAACCAACAATAATTTAACAGCTCATGAAATAGTAAATAATTATAGTCAAGATGAACTTGAACAAATATTGTGAAACTATGGAGATGAAAAGTTTGCTAGATCAATTGTTAAAAACATAATTGCTTCAAGACCAATTAATACAACTTTTGAATTAGTAGCAGTAATTAAAAAATCCTTGCCTGCAAAAATTTTGAAACAACAAAAACACCCAGCTAAAAAAACTTTTCAAGCTTTAAGAATAAGAGTTAACAATGAAATGGAAACTTTAGAAAGTTCATTAGAGCAAAGTTTAAACTTATTAAATTCAAAAGGAAGAATAGTAGTTATTACTTTCCATTCGTTAGAAGAAAAAGTAGTTAAAAATATATTTAAGAAGTATACACTTGATGAGCAACAATTTTATTTAAGCAATTTACCTTATGAAGTTGAATCGTCAAAAGACTTTAAATTACTTTTCAAGAAACCATTAAAACCTACAAACACAGAAATTGAAAATAATAACAGAAGCCATAGTGCAAAACTATGAGTTATAGAGAAAAAATAAGAAATAAAAAGAGGTAAAAGTTATGATAGGAAATAATAAAACATTCACAACAGTAGAAATTAGAAAAAATGTAGTTAAAATTAATGCTTATAGAGTATTAGAAAAAAACATTATTTCTATTTTTGAACACGAAATTGAAGCTAAAAATAACTCTGCCTTTTTAACTGATAATGGAATCGTTAAAAGTTCAGTTTCAAGTGAACTTAAAAAAGAAATTTCAGCAGTTATCAAATCTATTATTAAAGATCAAGCCGATTTCAAAGATAATAAAATTTTTATGATTCTACCTAGTTCAACTTATGCATTTGCAACAAGAACTTATCATATTAATAGTTCAAGTACAATTTTAATTAATGAAGAATATATTAATGATTTATTCAAAAAAACTGTTAAAAAAGAGCAACAAGCAAATAATGCATTTCATTTAGATGTTCAATTTGCAAAAATTAAAATTGATGGTGTTAAATATGCTAATAAAAACTTAAAAGTTGAAGGTAATAATATTGAATTAACTGTTTCAGTAAGATCAATTTTCAAAAAAGTTTATGATACACATAAAAATGTAATTGAAAAAGTTGAAGATGGTGAAAATTCTTTTATGACCAATCTTGAAGCTTTATACAACTCAATTCAAAGACCTGGAAAAGACGAAAATGATATTGTTGTGGTTAACTGAAAAGAAGAACATATTGAAGCTGGTTTATTTAAAAATGGGTCTTTTATTGAATATACTTCAACAAATTTTGGAATGAATAAAGTTATTGCAAAATTATCAGATGAATTTGGATTAAGTGATGAGATGAGTAAACATTATTTATACAACAACATTAACTTTGATTCATCAAACATTTTAAGAACAATACTTTTAAAATTTAAAAATTCAGTCATTACTAAAACATTATCAGGTGAACAAATTCAATTAATTGTAAAAAAATACGTTAAAGAAGCTTATAAAGAAATTAAAGAGTCATTTGTTTCAAAAGAAAAAATTGATTTTGTTGTAACACCAATATTTAATTTTGGTTTAATTCAAGAAATTCCAAATGGAATATCTTTAATATCAAACAATAAAGTTTCTTCTGATTACATTAATCAAGTAAGAATTATAGGAGCTTTAAAAAATAATGAACACTTTGAGAGTTATGGTTTCATTAGTAAAATTGTAAATAAATTTATCACAACTCAAATTAAAACTAAAAAGCAAAAAATTACCAATGCAGGTCTTAACATGCAGTTTTCATTTTATGATGATTTCAGTGGTCAAAATAAAGCAAGTAGTCAATTATATTTAAAAAATGATGGTATACTAATAGATAAAGTAGAAGCATAAAAAGGAGAAAAAATTATGAACAATAATACACAAGAATTTAGCCAAAAAGCCAAAATAAAAGTTATTGGAGTTGGTGGTGGTGGAAATAACGCCGTATCAAGAATGTTCGAACAAGGAGCACATGGTGTTGATTTCTATATAGCAAATACTGATGCACAAGTTTTAGCAGGATCAAATGTTCCAAATAAAATCATTTTGGGCGAAAAATCAACTAAGGGATTAGGAGCTGGAGCAAATCCTGAAGTAGGTAAAACAGCTGCATTAGAATCAGAAAATGAATTAAAAGCTGCACTTGAAGGTGCTGACTTAATTTTCGTAACAGCTGGAATGGGTGGAGGAACTGGAACAGGTGCTGCTCCAGTTATCGCAAGAATCGCTCAGGAAACAGGAGCATTAGTTGTTGCTATTGTAACTAAACCATTCAGATTTGAAGGTAAATACAGAAATACTTTTGCTGAAGAAGGAATTATTGAATTAAAAAAATATGTTGATTCAACAATTGTTATTTCAAATGACCGTTTATTAGAATTTATTGGAGCTAAACCTATTCAAGAGGCATTCGCTGAAGCTGACGCAATTTTAAAACAAGGTGTTCAAACAATTACAGATTTAATTGCAGTACCAGCGCTAATTAACTTAGACTTCGCGGACGTTAAAACAGTTATGTCTAAAAAAGGAAATGCATTATTTGGGATTGGATTAGGAACAGGACCAGATAAAGCTAACTTAGCAGCAAATGATGCTATTTCATCAACTTTACTAGAAGCTGCTATTGTAGGAGCTAAAGACGTTATTGTTAATGTTACTGGTGGAGAAGGGATATCATTAAATGACGCTTATGATGTTGTTGACGTTGTTAACCAAGCAATTGATAATCCAGAGGTAAACATTGTATTTGGAGTTGCCATTAATAAAGAATTAACTGAAAAAGATGAATTAGTTGTAACTGTTATTGCCACTGGATTTGACGAAGAAATGATGAAAGCAACAGCAAGTTTAGGAACAAAATCAAACGCAACATCAACATTTGCTAACTTAAGAACATCAAGTCTTTACAAATCAACTCATGTTGAAGAAGAACCAAAAGTTCAAACATCTTTTGAAGAAGATGTATTACACGCACACCAAACTATGCACTCTACAAATAACACAACTTCAAATTATTCTGATGAAACTGAAGATGATTTCCCAACATTCTTGAAGTAGTAGGAGAATAAAATGAAAATTAAAGAACTATTAGATAAAATAAAAGCTAAAAAAGTTGAATCAGGGGAAACAGATCAAGCTTTAAGCGATGTAAATGCATACAGTATTTATGATGAAGAAATGAAATCTACTAATGAAGAAGTGGAATATGCAAAAGAAAGTGAATTAAACACAATCAACCAAGATATTCCTTCTAGAAGAACTGAAATAATTAAACCAGTTTCATTTTCAGATGCAGCAAAAATTGCAGATGAATTGAAAGTTAATAAAATTGTTTTAATAGATCTTTCTGAATTAGAAAAAACAGAAAAAAGAAGAATTATTGATTTTATATCAGGTGTAATATACATTAACGATGGTATCTACAAAAAAATTGAAGGTAACATTTATAAAATATTAATTAGGAAATAAGCATTGCTTATTTTTTTATTTCATTTTTATTTGTATGTTTATAGTAAAATATAAATAATAGAAGAGAGGTTATTATGTCAGAATATTCAACATTAGCACATAAAATGATTCAAATGTGGAACTCAAGTTTTTCAAAAATAATCAAACAACGTGAAGAAGCTGCTAGCTTAAAAATTAATTTTGTTAAAGCGATTAATAACTTTAATTCGACTAATAGAAATTCAAATAAGAAATTAAAAATAAAAGAATATAAAAACCCAACATCTAACTTTACGATTCTTTCAAAAGATGGCGTAAAAATAGTTGCAAGTGTATGATTGAACCCTAAACCAAGTAACAAATGAGTAATAGGTGTACATGGGTTTAATTCTGGAAGATTCAATGTTTTATATTTAACTTGACACTATCGTTCACTAGGATACAATATTATAACTTTTGATTTTAGAAATCACGGATCAAGTGATAGTGATGTTGTAACTTGAGGTTATAAAGAAAAGTGAGACTTAATGACAATTATTTCATGAGTAACACAAAATTATAAACCAGAAGAAATAGGTCTTGTTGGAACAAGTATGGGTGGTTTTACAGTTAATTACTTGGCTTTAACAGAGGAAAAATTTGTTAAAGAGAATAATATTAAATGAGCAATCTCTGATTCAGCTTATATGTCAGTTTCAAAACTCTTAAGAAGAATGGTTGCTAATAATGCTCCAAAAATATTTGAAAATTACGTTAACTTAGTGTTAGAAGATATGTTAAAAATTTATAAGAATGAATATGGTGTAAATCTAGCTGAACTTGATTTTATTAATTTAATTGAAGCAAAGCATAAATATATACCGATTATGTATATTCATAATAGATTTGATCGAGTAACAAACTTTTTGGATAGTTTTAAAATGCATGATGTCAAAAATAACATTGAAGAATCAGAGGCAAATGAATTGATTATTTATGATACTGGAATTAATCACACTAAATCAATTATTAAGTTTACTGAAGATTACATTTTAAGAACAACTGAATTTGTAAAAAAACATCAAATTTAATCAAAAATAAGATAAAATATTATTATAAAAACTAAAGGACAAGTTTTTTAAATCAATTATTTAGAGAGAACTAGTGTTTGGTGTGAACTAGTAATAATATTTAAAAGATATCACCTTTTTTTAACAGAAAAGAAAAATTATATTGAGTAGAATTCTGCGGTGGCACCGTTAAAACCTTAAAGATGATAAATTAAGTTTTAATTTATTAATTAGGATGGTACCGCGGTTGATCGCTCCTTTTTATAGGGGCGATTTTTATTTTTAAAAGGAGATTAGAAAATGAAAAATGTTTATAAAGATACATTATTAATAGGTCAAACAGATTTTGACATGAGAGCCGGATTAAAAGATAAAGAACCAGTAATCCAAGAAATGTGAGAAGCAAAAGGTATTTATGATAAAAAACAAAAATTAAATGAAGGTAAGCCTTTATTTATGTTACATGATGGTCCACCATATGCTAATGGTGATTTACATATTGGTCATGCATTGAATAAAACTTTAAAAGATATGATAATTAGATGAAAAAACGCTAATGGATATTTAGCTCCTTTTATCATGGGATGAGATACACATGGATTGCCTATTGAAACAGCTGTTACTAAAATGGGTATTGATCGTAAAAAAACACCTGCAGTTGAATTTAGAAATATGTGTAAAGATTACGCTTTAAAACAAGTTGCAAATCAAGCTAACCAATTTAAACGTTTAGGTATTTTTTCAAATAGTGATGTCAAATATGTAACTTTGACGCATGATTTTGAAGTTAGTGAATTAAGATTATTCCAGAAAATGTATGAAAAAGAAATGGTTTACAAAGCCTTAAAACCTATTTACTGATCTCCTTCAAGTGAATCTGCTTTAGCTGAATCAGAAATTGAATATAAAGATGTTAAATCACCAACTATCTTTGTAGCTATGAAAATTGTTGAAGGTAATGCAAAAATTGACACTGATACTGAAATTGTTATCTGAACAACAACACCTTGAACTATCCCTTCAAACCAAATGGCTGCTGTTGGTGAAAACATAGAATATAATATTGTTAAAGCAAACAATAGAAAATTTATTTTAGCGTCGTCATTAGTTAATAAAGTGGCTGAACAAATTGGTTGAGAAACATTTGAAATTTTAGAAACTCTAAAAGGCCCTGAAATTGCAGGTATTAAATATGCTCACCCACTGTATGAACAAAAAATTAATCAAATTGTAATTGGACATCATGTTACTGATGAAGCAGGAACAGGTATTGTTCATATCGCTGGTGGTTTTGGCGAAGATGACTACTTAATCGTAAAACAACATGGTTTAGAACCATTTGCTCCAATTGATGATCAAGGTAAATTCACAAACGAAATTGCTGAATTTAATAAAGAACTAGTTGGTGTATTTTATGAAGATGCGAATAAAATTGTTGGAATGGATTTAGACGCTAAACAAAGATTATTAAAATTAAAATTTGTTTCACACTCTTATCCACATGACTGAAGAACTAAAAAACCAGTTATATACCGTTGTACTTCACAATGATTTATTGGTTTAGATAAAGCAAAAGATGAAATTTTAGCTAACGTTGATAAAATAACAACAAAACCAGAGTGAGCTAAAAAACGTTTATATCAAGTATTAGAAGATAGAACTGATTGAACTATTTCGCGTCAAAGATTATGAGGTGTACCAATTGTTGCATTCTATGATGAAAATGATAAGTTAGTATTAAACAATGAAATCTTAGCATTTGCTATTGATAGAATCGCTGAACTTGGAACAAACTCATGATTTGAAAAACCAGCAGATACATTCTTGCCTGAAACTTACAGAAATAAAAACCTAAGAAAAGAAAAAGATATTTTAGACGTTTGATTTGATTCAGGATCAAGTGCTATTGCATTAAGTGAAAGATTTGAAAACTTACCATTACCATATGATTTATATTTAGAAGGTAATGATCAATATCGTGGATGATTTAATGCATCAATGATTAACTCAACTATTTACTCAGGTAAATCTCCATATAAAAAACTTATTTCACATGGAATGACAGTTGATGAAAAAGGAAATAAAATGTCAAAATCATTAGGTAATGGAATTGACCCTATTGAATTTGCAAATACACAAGGAGCAGATATTTTAAGATTATGAGTAGCTTCAACAGACTACACTGATGATCAAAAAATTGGCCCTGAAATTATTAAACAAATTGGTGAATCTTACAGAAAAATAAGAAATACAATGAGATTTATTTTAGCAAACTTATTTGATTTTGATCCAAGCAAAGATTATCAATCAGATTTAACTGAAGTTGATAGATATGCTTTACACAATTTAAGTGTTATTAAAAATAAAGCTAGTGAAGCTTATGATAACTTAGCATATAACCAAGTTTATAACTTAGTAGTAAATTATGTAACTAAAGATTTATCTTCATTCTATTTAGACTTTATTAAAGATATTTTATATATCGAACAAAAAGATTCATTAAGAAGAAGACAAGTTCAAACGGTTTTATACGAACAACTTTGAATGTTAATAGATTTATTAAGACCAGTATTAATTCATACAATTGAAGAAGTTTACCAATCAATGGTTAACTTAAAAAAAGTTGAATCTGTTCATTTATTAGATAATAAAAAACAAGATTTCATTGAGTCAGATGATTTTGTAAATAAATGAAATAACATTATGATCTTAAGAGATGACGTAAATAAAGCATTAGAAATTGCAAGAGAAGAAAAAGTTATTAATAAGGGTTTTGAAGCTGTTGTTAAAGTTTGTTTAAAGGATGAGTTTAAAAATATTGAGTCAACATCAGAATTAGAAAAAATATTCATTGTTAACTCATTAAATTTTACGAGTGACTGTTCAAGTTTATCAGAACAAAAAATAGCTTATGTTGGTGTTGAACCAAAACAAGGAGCAAAATGTGAAAGATGTTGAGGAATATTTGACACATTAATTAATGATGAAATTTGTGAAAGATGTAATTCAGTAGTAAAATCATTATAAATATGTTTAAGGGGTGATAGTTATGTTTAAAAATTGAATAAACAATTTTGTTTATGGTTTAAAAGCCTATGATTTCAAGTGAAAATTTAAACTAGTTGTCGCAACCCCAATTATGAGTTTTTTGATTTTAGCAGATTGAATTGTTAAATGAGTTGTTGTAGCAACAATGCAGCAAAAAGAAGAAAAACAATTTATAAAAGGTTTCTTAAAATTAAATTTTATTATTAATCCTGGATCAGCTTATGGAAGAAATTCAAACAAAATTGAATTAGCAATAACATTAGCAACTGTATTTGTAATATGTTTAATAGTTCTATTTATATTTTTAAATGATAAAAAATGAATTATAACTTCATCACTTTTACTAGCTGGTGGATTTGCTAATTTATTAGCTAGATCATGAGCGCCATTTGATGAAGTAAATAAAGTTTATGGTGGAGTTGTTGATATGTTTGTTTGAGATTTTAATTTTTTAGGATCATCAGGCTATATATTTAATTTAGCTGACATGTGAGTAAACATAGGGATTGGATTTGGAGCAATTTGTTTCATAATTGAAATATTCCATGTATTTAAACCAAAAAAAGAAAAAGAAATGAATAAAGAGGTAGAAATAAATGAAATTGATAGCTAATGTCGAAAAAGTAAGATTAGATAAATACTTGGTAGATGCATTGGCTGAATCTACCGAATATTCAAGAAGTTACATTCAAACTTTAATTAAAGATGGAAATATTAAAGTTAATGGAAATGTTGAAACAAAACAAAACTTTAACTTGATTGGAGATATTGAAATTGAAATAACAATTCCTGAAGTTAAATCATCAACAATTAATCCAGAAAAAATAGATTTAGATATTGTTTATGAAGACGATGATATTTTAGTTGTTAACAAACCAAATAACATGGTTGTTCACCCAGGTGCTGGAAATACTGAAGGAACAATGGTTAATGCCTTACTAGGCAGAGATGCTGAGTTTTTAAGCACAATAGGTGGAATTGAAAGACCAGGTATTGTTCATAGAATTGATAAACAAACTACAGGGTTACTAATTGTTGCTAAAAATGATAAGTCTCATCAAGTATTAACTGAAATGTTAAAGAACCATGAAATATACAAAGAATATGTAGCTTTAGTATGAGGTGAAATTAAAGAAGATAAAGGGATCATTGATGCGCCGATCGGAAGACATCAAAATGATCGTAAAAAAATGATGGTAACATCAAAAAATTCTAAATATGCAGTAACAAATTTTGATGTTATTAAACGTCTAGATAAAACTACTTTAGTTAAATGTGCAATTGAAACAGGTAGAACACATCAAATTAGAGTTCACTTCAATTTCATTAAACATCCTATAGTAAATGACCCTGCATATGGTAAGTTAGCTGAAAAGCAAACTGATTTCGGACAAATGCTTCATGCCTATAAATTAGAATTTTTACACCCAATCACAAAAGAAATGGTAAAATTAAAAGCAGAATTACCAAAAGAATTTACTGATAAAATTCTTCAGGAGGGTGGTGTTGAAAATGACTGAAAAACAATCTAACACTTATCAGGCATTAGTAAAGTTTTTAAAGAAAGAATACAAATACAAAAATGTGGATAAAAAAATAAAAGAATCACGTGTTTTATTTATTAATAATTCTAATGAGTATGCACTGATAGAAGTTCAAATTCAAGGTTCAACAGAAACTTGATCAAACATTGAAATGAGTGCGCAAAAAAACTTTATGAGTCAAAAAATTAAAAAATTAAAAATTGTGATTAGTGAAAATGAAAATAATTTAACTGAAGACGATACTGAAATTTTGGTTGTAACTACACCAAAGGAACTTAAAAATAATTTAGTTAAATTCTTACCATCAATTTCAAAATTAAACGAAAGTTATATTTCAATAGAAAAAGTAAAAGAAAATAAGATTCAAGATGAAGAATTAAATGATGAAATCAAATTAAACAATTTTAAAATTGCTTTAAATAAAATTAAAAACAATAATATTGGCTTCACTTGAATTATTTTATTCTTTTTCATAATAATGCCAGTTTCATTTACAATTATTGGATTATTTATGAATTTAAGTATTCTACAAGAAGTTGCTTATGGTAGTGGTGGTGCTGAAAAGCCTTCTTATTTATCAACTATTTGGTGACAAGCGCCAATGATTATATTTGGTGGAACCAATCAATCACTAACAATTGCTGGTGGACAATGATGAAGAATATTTACTTATGGATTTAGTGCGATGGATTCTGCTAATGGTATAGTGTTTAGTGCATTAATGATTTTCTTATTAACAACCTCACTATTTTCAATAAGTAAAATTACTGAAATTATTATCGGTAATGTTTGAAAGCTGGCTATTTCATTTGTTTTAGCATATATTACACTTGGATTTGTAGTTTCAGCTACACTTCCATATACAATAACTTCTGGTTCTTTACCAATTATAGGAATCATGGTTGGTATATTAGCAATGAATATTTCAGGAGAAACATCTCCAATTGCAAGATTTGGTAAAGTTAAAGTTATTTGACCAATAATTTTAATCATCTTAGCTATATTTAATAGTCAAGACCAATTAAGTTCATTTTCAGTATTAATGTCAGGTATCATCTTTGGTTCTATTTTTGCTGGATTAGTTAAAAAACCAGTTAAAGAATGAACATGAAGAGAAAACATTTTAATTTTATTCTTAATTGTATTTATAGTTGTAGGAATAGTATTTGCTGTGACTCTTAAAAACGCCCCAGCATATAACTATAATGTTATTACTGCCTTACAATTTTATGCAAAAAATAATATTGGTGGTAATTTTGATCACTATAACCAAATTATTGCAAAAATTGGATGAATTGGAAGATTTGAACAGGGACTTTGAAATGATAAATTCCCTATGCAATCTACTCCAGTAGCAACAAATAATATTGCATCTATAATTGATTCAATTTCAAGTTTTAGTTTAGGATTAAAATTATAATGAAAAGAGAAGATTTTTTAAGCTGAGAACAATTCTTTATGACCGTTGCAAAAGTTTGTGCAATGAGAAGTAAAGATCCTTCAACTCAGGTTGGTGCTATTCTTGTAAATAAATTAAATCAAATAATATCTACAGGTTATAATGGCTTTCCCAGAGGTGTAGACGATGATAAATTTCCTTGAACAAGAGAAGGGGAATGAATTGATACTAAATACCCATATGTAGCTCATGCCGAGTTAAATGCCATTGTGAGTGCCAGAACTAATTTAACTGATTGTGATGTTTATGTAACATTATTCCCATGTAATGAATGTACTAAAATCATTATTCAAGCAGGTATTAAAAAAGTATTTTATCTTGAAGATAAATACAAAGATTCAAACGAAGTTAAAGCGTCTAAGAAAATGCTAGATGCAGCACAAATTGAATACAAACAAATTAATGATTTTAATGTAAAAGTATCAATAAACTAATTGAAAACCTCACAAATGTTAGCGTGAGGTTTTTTTATTTGCTATAAATTGATAAAATTAAATAAAATAAAGGATGAAATATGATAGAAAAAATTGGGATTGATATTGTTAAAAATAAAAGAGTTAATTTAAGACAAAGTTTTTTAAATAAAGTTTTATCAAGTTCTGAACTTGATAAGTTACAAACAATATTATCAAAAAAATCTAAGATTGAATTTGTTGCGGGTAGATGAGCAGTTAAAGAAGCTATCATCAAAACTTTTAATAATGATCAAAAATTTGTGATGAGTAAAATTGATATAGGTTACACTGAAAAAACACCTATTATTTTAAATAAAGAATTAAAGAATATATTAATTTCAATTTCACATGAAAAAAAATACTCAGTTGGTATGGCGGTGAAACAAAATGATTAAGATGATTTGAGCACAAACAAAAGATGGAGTCATAGGTAAGGATAATTCATTGCCTTGATCAATTAAAGAAGAGATGCAGCATTTTAGAAATACAACATTGAATCAGAATGTATTAATGGGGAGCAATACTTTTGAATCAATGAACTTTAAAGGACTGCCAAATCGAATCAATTATGTACTAACAAGAGATATATATAAGTATAAGCATTTAGAAGCAGATAATTTAATATTCATAAATAATAGAGAAGAAATTATTAATAAGTTTAAAGGAATTGAATCAAAAGATATTTTTATAATAGGTGGTAGCCAAATTTATGAACTATTCTTTGAAGATTGTGACGAAATAATAAGAAGTGTTATTAAAAATCATTTTGAAGGAAATATACATATCAAAAACTTTAATTATGATAATTTTGATAAAATAAGTATAGTGGAAAAAGAACACTTTTATGTAGAATACATGAGTAGGAGAAAATAAAATGACTAAAGAAAAAGAAATTATTAAAACTGAAGCTAAAAAACCTGTGGCTAAAAAAAGTACATCAACTGACAAAACAGCAGCAGTTAAAAAAACTGGGACTAAAAAAAGTACATCAACTGACAAAACAGCAGCAGTTAAAAAAACAACTGTAAAAAAAGTTGAAGTTAAAGAAAATAAAACAAAACCAGTTGAAACTGTTGAAGTGTTTGAATCAAAAACAGTTCAAGAACCAAAAGTTAAAAAATCAAAAAAGAAAAAAGAAAAATTAAAATTAAATTTTTGAAAAATGACATACATGTGGTTCCCAATGTGAAACATGATGCGTAAAGCAAAGAAAATTAGCAAAAAAAATATCAAAAGTCCAGGATACTTTTCAGAAGAATATTGTTATAATTTTGTAAAAAAAGCTGCAAAAAGAATATTGTATGTTTCAGATATTACAGTTAAATGTGAAGGAATTGAAAATTGATTAGATCGTGGTGTTATTTTAGCTCCTAATCATCAATCAAACTTTGATCCAGTAGCTCTTGTTGCTTTAAATAACTTTTACTTACAACAACCATTAGCATTCATTGCTAAAAAAGAATTATGAGAAGATAAAAAGTTTGGTAGATTTGTACGTTTAATGGATTGTATACCATTAGATAGAAAAAACCCAAGAAGTGCATTAGAGGCTTTCAAAGAAGGAAAAGAATTAGTTGTTGATTTTAGACGTTCATTGGCTATATTCCCTGAAGGAACAAGAAGTCATTCACAAGAAGTGGGTGAATTTCAACCAGCAGCATTAAAAGTAGCTCAAATGGCTAATGCCCCTGTTGTTCCTGTAACAATCATTAACTCATACCAAGTATTTAGTAAAAACAGACCAAAACATATTGAAATTAAAGTTGTGTTTGGCAAACCAATCATGCCTTTAAAACATATCTCATTAAAAACAGAAGACTTAACAAAAAATACAAGAAAAGTTGTTGTTGAAAATATGGAAAAATGAGCTGATAAAGAAATGTTATTAGATCACAAGATAATAAATAAAATTAATTTAAAAAATAGAGAAGATTTTAAAAAATCAGGCAAAACAAAAGCTAAAAAAGCAAAAGATAAGAAAAAAATTAAAGACATATTTAAAGTTGTTGATTAACAACTTTTTTTATTTTAAAAAAAAGTTATTTTTTTCAAAATTTTACTTGTTTATTTAAATTTAATAATATAAAATAAATAATGTCCTTGTTAAAAGAGGATAGCAAAAAAAAGGCATCGCTGACTTAGCTCAGTTGGTAGAGCAATTGACTAGTAATCAATAGGTCGAAGGTTCAAGTCCTTTAGTCAGCACCATTTAAATGGAGGGGTAGCGAAGCGGTCAAACGCGGGTGGCTGTAACCCACTTCCTTTCGGTTCGGGGGTTCGAATCCCTCCCCCTCCACCATTTATTGGGCTATAGCCAAGCGGTAAGGCAAGGGACTTTGACTCCCTCATGCGCCGGTTCGAATCCTGCTAGCCCAACCAACTTTGACTCGCTAGCTCAGTCGGTAGAGCAACTGGCTTTTAACCAGTGGGTCCGGAGTTCGAGCCTCCGGCGAGTCACCATATACATCCCCAAGTGGCGGAATCGGTAGACGCAGTGGACTTAAAATCCACCGGGCTTTATCTCCCGTGCCAGTTCAAGTCTGGCCTTGGGGACCATTTAAAAAATAGAATCAATCTTCGGATTGATTTTTTTGTTTATAAGCGTATAAAAAAAATAGGATCTTAACCCTATTAGTATTTATTTAAATTATAAGAGAAAGTTTCTGATCCAGATTCAGATTCTGATGATTTAGAATCTCTAACAACTCAGTTATCTCAATTCTTTCAATTTCAATTGCTCTTAGAATTTTTACTCAAATCATAATCATAACTTTCGCTTGTTGGTGAATATGTGTTAGTCATAATATCTTTTGTATTAACTACATTTTTAATGCTTTCATTAAAAGTTTGTATTAAATCATCAGGTTTATATTTACCTTTAGCAATTGTAGTATTATCTCCCGATTTTCAAAGGTCTTGATATGCTTCATAACCCTGCAAGAATCCAACAAATTCACCGTTTCTTATTATTAAAAATAAAGGACCTTTTGAATTTTTAATGGCTTCAACTCTTGAATTAATTTCTTCATTAACTTTTTTTATCTTTTCTTTGTCTTTAGTTTTATCTGAAGAAGGATTATAACTTGCTGAATACACCATTCTAGCTACAGAAGGTTTTATTCAATCATTTAATATTTTTTTAGTTGCTTTGTCTGTTCAAAGATCACCAACAGTTTCAACTGTGGTACCGTGCATTTCTATTTTAGTACTAGTTGCTTGTTGACTAAAAGTAAATAATTCAGTTTGACTTTCAAAATATCATAAGTTTTGTTTTTTATTATAAGTGACATTAGTTTGTGCTAAATTACCATCTTCACCATATGCATCATTAGTTTCAAAAACATTACCTATATTTTTAAAATTCCCGCCAAAAGTATTATCATCACTTGCATTTGCTTCATTTAATTTTGCAAAAGCTTCATCTAAACTTGCATCTTCACCAACATTAGTTGCTTCTTTTAGCGCGTATTCAAATGATAATGAAGAAAGATTATCTTGTGCACCAATATAGTAGACAAGAGTTGAACCATTTTTTTGCATTTCACCATCTTCATTTAAGGTTGGTCTAGTTGCATCAGCTAATTTAGAAAAGTTATCATAAGCTGGGACTGAACTATTTCCACAAGAAACAACAAGTGAAGCTGAAGATGCTGTTAAAGTTACTGCTCCTAAAAGGGCTATTAATTTTTTCATAATTCCTCCTTAAGTTGAATGAATAAAATCATTAATAATATTTTACTATAAAACATTAAAAATAACCAATTTAATATTTAATAATAAAATATTTTGTCATCTAACTTGTAAAAAAGTAGAAAGGTTGATAATATTAAATAGATATTGTATCTATACAAGAAAAAGTTTAGCGAGGTGACGTTTATGCGTGAAAAATATATTCTACGTTGTACAGAATGTAAAAATGAAAATTACATTGGTAAAAACGATAAGAAAAAAGAAAAAATAGAAGTTAAAAAATTCTGCAGCAACTGTAACAAACACGAATTACATAAACAAAAAAAATAGTTTTAACTATTTTATTTTTTTATCTAAATATAAAAATTAATTCAAACAAGGAGTACTTATGAAAAAACAAGAAATAATAAATGAATTATTAGACTCTAATTCAGCGGAGGCAATTTTATTTTACTCGCCTGAAAACAGATACTGATTTTCAAGATTTAAATCTTCATTAGGATATTTATTAGTAACTAAAACAAAAAGTTATTTATTAGTTGATGGAAGATACATTACAGCTGCAAGAAATTCAAAAAATATTCCAGCTGAAATCGAAATCAGGGAATTCTCAAATAATTTATTTACTCAAATAAAAGAAATTTTAAAACAACATGATGTGAAAAAATTAGGATTTGAATCAGATTGAGTACATTATGCAGATTTTGAAAAATATACTTCAATTTTTAAAGATCAAACTCTAGTACCAATAAATTGTTCAGAAATCAGAATTGTTAAAGATGAGTGAGAAATTGAACAGTTGCAAAAGGCTTGTGACATCACAAATGAAGTTTTTGAAGCAATTCTTGACTATGTAAAACCAGGGATGACTGAAAAAGAATTGCAAAGATTTATAGATAATGAATTCCTAGTAAAAGGTGCTGAAAAAATATCATTTGATACTATTATTGCATCTGGTGTAAACGGAAGTATGCCTCATGCTGTTCCAACTGATAAAAAAATAGAAGTTGGAGATCTTGTAACTATTGATATGGGATGTTATTACAATGGATATTGCTCAGATCAAACTAGAACTATTGCTATTGGTGAAATTGATGCTAAATTAGAGGATATTTATAATGCAGTTTATGAAGCACAATCATTAGGAATAAGTTTAGTATCTGAAGGTGTTAATGCTGGAGAAATACATAAACAAGTTTATGATTTCATTGAAAAAAGAGGGTATGGTGGATACTTTACTCATGGTTTAGGTCATGGTTATGGAGTTGAAATTCACGAAGAACCATATGCATCTGCTGCAGGTAATACTGTTTTAAAAGAAAACATGACTTTAACAATTGAACCAGGAATTTACATTCCAGGTTTAGGTGGAGTTAGAATTGAAGATGATATTTTAGTTTTAAAAGACGGTTACAGAATGCTAACTTCAGCAACAAGAGAATTAGTAAAACTTAAATTTTAATCAAAGTGAACTAAAGGTTCATTTTTTTATATTTATGTAACTTATCAAATTATTAATACTTTATAATTGTTATAAATATAGTTTTGGAGAAAAAAATGTTTTATAGTAGTTCAATAAAAGCTATGATAGATGTATTATCAAATTTTAATTTTTGAAGCATTCTAATAGCAGCATCGTTTATTATTTTTATAGGCTTCATATTTCAAAGAAAAAAACTCATTTTTGCTGATTGAGAAAAAGTTGTTGTGAAGATAATTTTATATGCGGCATTGCCTGCATTAGCACTTAAAAGTTTTTTAATTGATATAAATACTGATTATATTTGAGAATCTATTTTTGTAGCAATTTTAGGTTTGATATTTTATACAAGTTTAACTTTTGGTTCCAAATATTTTTTCATAGGTAAGACAAAATCAATACAAGATACTTTAGGAATGAGTGTTGCTTTTTCATCAGCAGTTTATTTTGGTGTAATGATTATAAAAGCAATATCTCCAGCTGATCAGCAACAGTCAATAGATTTATATTCATCATTATTTTTAATTGGATTTTGAATTTTCATGTATTCAGCAGCGGATAATATAATGAAAAAGAAAAGATATGATGAAAACGAAGTACAAAATAGTTTGTTAGCTGAAAAACAAAAGTTTTCATTTATGAGCATGCTTAAAGTTTTTAAAAACCCAGTTATAATAGCTACATTTATAGGAATATTTTTATGATTATTTCAATTAATTCCAGGTGTTAAAGTAATTCACATAAATAATACATATTATTCAATAAGTAGAATAGATAAATTTATTCCAGGTTTAAATCAAGTATTAGGTATATTAGCTCCATTAGCTAGTCCACTTGCATGATTTTCAATGGGAGCAGTTTTAGCAAAGAGTCAAATCAAAGAATCTTTCCAATCATGTTTAGTTTGATGAGCAACTTTTGTAAAAAATATAATTACACCGTTATTTTGCGTTGGATTATTTATTATATTTAGCTTATTACTGAAAATAACTACTGGAAAAGGTATAACTTCACTAGCATTTGTATTATGTGTAGCAATCATAGCTTCACCAACAGCCAACACAATTGTAGGATATGCAATTATTTACAATAAAGAACCAAAAATCGCCTCTCATGTAGGTACTTTGACAATTTTAACAAGTATAATTACAATACCATTTTGAATACTAATATCGTCTGCTATTGGTGCAACAAGTTTGTTCTCGTAAAACGGCAAAACACTTTTTTGATTGAAAAAGTGTTTTTTTTGTCTACAATAAATCTTAACAAGCTTAAGGAATATAAAGATATGCAATTTTTAAAGGAAAAAAATAAACTAAATAAATTTATTATTTATCCTTTGATAGGTATTTTTTTACTTAACTTATTCTTTTTTATATTTTCATCATTTTACGATTATGAAATAATGCAAATATTTGGCCAGTTATTAAAAATTGATTTTATAAAATATCTTTCAATTTATTATTTACAATCAGGTTACACAGATTTATACATTGTTTTTGCATTGACAGCTTTCATTATAATAGAATATATTTTAATAAATTTAAATAAGAAAAAGGGATTAGATAAGGACTTTTGATCTTGAATCTTTTTTGTTCTGATATTGATTGCATGATTTATTTTTATGCTTTTAAAAGTAGATAGCTCATGAAAATTTAATAAAACAGTTGAAACTATTGATGGAAATATATTGGAATTTGACATTAAAAAATTTATTAGTGCAAAAGATTTTAGAATATTGTTAGTTATCATAGCTATTTTACAATTCGCTATATTATTAAGCGTACTATTATATGCAAAATTAGTTTGATTTAAAAAACCATTTTTTTATGAAAATAAATACTGAATTAAATGTATTCAAGTAATTGTTTTCTTCTTTTTAGCGTATGCCATAGTAGGATCATTAAAAATATTAATGGGAAGAGATTACTATAACTCGATCGAAGTTGTTTTAAAAGAAAGAGTAAACATGTTCCAAGAAAAATATGGAATTACATTAAAATTTAATCCAGATTGAATTAAATCACCTGATGGTTTTCAGCCTTGATGAATTTTTAATGGATTAATTGGTAATCCAAATAAAATAGAATGATCTATTGAAAAATTATTTAATGCTAATGCTTTCCCATCAGGACACATGGCTCAAATGGGAATGTGTGGATTTGCATTTATTTTTATAATTGATTTTAAAAATCTCAATAATTTATCAAAAGGAAAAATAATTGGAATTTATTTATTCTTTGTGCACCAATTATTTCTAGTAATATCATTTTTAATTAATGGAAGTCACTGACTTACTGATACAACATTTACTTGAATGTGAATTATCATATGTTCTTATTTATCTATAGTTATAGTTAATAAAATAGTAAATAAAAAGTCATAGTTTAAAACTATGATTTTGTTTTAAAATACATTTTTGACTAAAATTTACGACTTGTTTTTTTAATTCTTTTGGTTTTAAATATAGTTATTAAATATTTTAAAAGGGACTATAATGAAAAAAAGAAATTCAGGATTGGATATAATTAAAATATTTTTATCCTTATTTGTTGTTATATATCATCAATACTTGCATCAAAGAACGATTTTCAATGAAAATTTTAGTCAATTTGATAGTTGATTTTTTAGCTCTTTTTCAGTAATAATTGCTTCCCCAGTTCCTATTTTTATTTTAATTTCTGCTTATTTTGCAACTATTTCATCTAAGCAAGATTTAAGAAGTTTTTTTAAATTTGGGATAGACACTTTTTTATATTGAGCTATATGTGTTATTTTGGTTATTATTTTTGTTTCTGGTTTAAATGTTGATATTAGTATCAGTACAACATTGACTTTTGGAGGAAGAGACTGATGATATTTATGATCTTTTCTGATTATCAAATCAATTTCTCCTATATTAGTTCAGGGTATAAAAAGTGCTAATAAAATTGTTAGTTTAGTAGGAATTATATTTCTTTTAGGTATTAGATTTGCTTTTATAAAAGCAAACAATGATGAGCTATTTAATGCTGGAACGATAATAGGTTTTTTGTCTGTTTATTTGATAGGCATATGGATGACTTTTTTTCTAAAAGAGCAGATGAAAAATAAAAGAGTTATAAAAGCTTCAATAATTGTTTGTTGTATGTTTGTTGTATTGCCTTTTATTTTTAAGATAATGCAATTTTGAATAGATCTTAATATTTCTAAACTATTAGGATTTGATTCGCCAATGACACCTTTCCCTGTTATATTTAGCATATTTGCATTTATTTTGATTACAAATGTCTATATTGAAGAGAATAAGTTTACTAATTTGATTGCTAAGACCTTATTGCCAGTTTATTTATTTCACTTTGTTTTTGAGATCGCAATGAACCAATTGGTTTGAAGTAAAGTTTTTAAAAACTCAAATAGTTTAGCTTTATATGAATTAAATTTCTGTATAGCCTTAATTACATGACTTATTGCAGAAGTATTTGCTTTTTTAATAATTTATCCTCATGATTTTGTTTCAAAATATTTAAATATATCTCTTTGGACAACAATAAATTTTATAAATCAGAAATATAAAAAAATCTTAGCTAAATGCTAAGATTTTACTTTATATTTTCAAATTTTTCTTTGGCTATATCTTTAAAAATTTGATCGTTAGTTTGTTCAAACATATAACTTGCTCAATAAATTCATAAGTAATTTTGATATAAAATTAAATCAGTTATTTTACTTAATTCTGTTTGAGATAAATTTAATAAATTTAAAAATACATTTCATCTTTTTTTATTTAAAGATTCACTTACAAAACTAGCGTAATCAAATAAATAGTGATTATACATTGCATATTCAAAATCAATTACTTTTCACCCTTTTTTAAAATTAATAAAATTCCCTTTTACTAAGTCATTGTGTGAAAAAACTGGTTTAGAGTTATCACTTCAATAATTATCTATTATTAAATTCACTTGCTCTTTTATAAAAGTTAAATCATACAAACATTCTTTTGTATTTTTAGTAAAAAAATTTAAAAATTCTTTAGGATCAAATGTCTTTATATCAACCAATTCTAAATTATGAATTTTACTAATTATTTTAATTATTGATTTCATCTTATTGACACATATATCTGTTTCATGAAGAGTTATAGCATTATCAAAAAATTCAGTTTTAGAGATCAATTGTGCTTTATTCTTTTTTCATTCAAAAGGTATAATTATAAAATCATTTTTTAAATAATTTAATTGCTCATAAACCTTAATTTCATTAATTCTATCAAGGTATTTATCAACATATGGATAAGATTCTTTAATTAAAACTTTTTCTTTAACAAATATTTTATTACTTAAACCGTGAACTGCTTTCATTTTTATACCTAAACCTCTAAAATATATAATATATATTATCAAATTATCTCAGAAAGGCAGTCATGAATAAAAAAGAATTATGAATAGCTACCAATAATGAGGGTAAAATCAAAGAATTTAAAATGTTACTACCTGGTTATGAAATAAAAAGTGTTAAAGACTTACCAGAATATGTTGAACCAGAAGAAAATGGTGAAACTTTATTAGAAAACGCAAAAATTAAAGCTGAAGCACTTTCAAAATATATTAATGGCTGAGCTATTGGAGATGATACTGGTTATTTTTTTGATGCGCTTGATGGTTTTCCTGGAGTTTATTCAAGAAGATGAGCATATCCAGTAACTGATTTTAAAGATATATGTAAAATGATAATGAAAAAAACAGAAAATTCAGATAACAAAAATATGAGCATGCAAACTGCAATTGTAATTTGTAATTATAATCAAAATGAAAGTTTTGAAGCCTTAGGTGTTACAAAAGGTGTTATGGGAGAAGAATTAAAAGTGTCAGATCATACTTTTGGTTATGACTATATTTTTAAACCAGAACCATTTAATGTTTATTGTGCTGAATTAACTGAAGATGAAAAAATAAATTGTTCTGCAAGAGCATATGCATTAAATGATATTAAGAAAATAATTGAAAAGGAAATTAAATAATGGAAAGACAAGTTAATATAGTTTTATACGAACCAGAAATAGCTCAAAATGTTGCAGCTATCATTAGAACATGTGTTGCTACTAATGCTAAACTACATATTATTGAACCATTAGGTTTTATATTCAAAAAGGAAGAATTGAATCGTGCAAGTGCAGGTACTTTTGATTTAGTTGAATATGAGTTATACGATGACTGAGAAGATTTTTGTGAAAAAAATCCAAGTATTGATTTATTCTGTATTTCAAGATACGGAGAAAAACCTCATAGTGATTTTGATTTTAATTCTTATGAAAAACCTGTTTTTGTAATGTTTGGTAAAGAATCAACAGGGATTCCAAAACAAATAATAAAAGATAATTATCAAAACACTTTTAGACTGCCAATGTCACCTCAAACAAGAAGCATTAATGTAGCTAATACTGTTGGAATTGTAACGTATGAAATTTTAAGACAATGAGATTATCCAGCTTTAAGTAAAACCGAAGTTCAAAAAGGTAAAGATTACATTATGAGTGAAAGATGAAAAGATGAAAAATAATAAAAAAATAGCACTTTTTGGTGGTAGTTTTGATCCTGTTCATACTGACCATTTTAATATGGCTAAAGCATGTCATGATAAATTAGGTTTTGAGGAGGTTTGAATAATCCCAACTTTCTTGAATCCATTTAAATCTTCAACTAAAACATCAAACGAAGAAAGACTTAATTTACTTAATTTAATTTTTAAAAATGAAAATTACATTAAAATTGATCAATTTGAAATGAATAATCAAAGAGTAACAACAACTTATGAAACTGTTTCTCATTTTAAAAAAATGTATCCTTACTATGATTTTTCTTTTGTAATAGGTTCTGATAATTTAAATCGTTTAGAAGAATGAAATAATTTTGATGAATTAATTAGCTTGGTTAATTTTATTGTTTTTGAAAGAAGTAATGATTACAAAAAAGAGGTTGCACAAAAATACAATCTGCCAATTTATCATTTTGAGAATAATTATTTAAGTTCAACTAAAATCAGAGAACTTGAAGATTTAAAATTATTAACTCCAAGTGTTAATGACTATATTAATTATCACTTGTTATATCTTGATATAAGAATGAAACCATTTATGGATAAGGAAAGATATCAACATTGTTTAAACGTTGGAGAAATGGCTGCTAAATTAGCTGAATTAAACAATATTGACCCACAAAAAGCAAAAGTTGCTGGAACATTGCATGATATAACAAAGAGATGATCAGAAGAAAAACAAATTGCATACTTAACTAAGTATGAAAAAGCTTTACTTGGTGAACCAAAACCAGTTTGACATTCATACACTGGAGCATTTCATTTAAAATATGATTGATTAATTAATGATGAAGAAATTATTAATGCAGTTTATAACCATACAGTTGGCTGTGAAGAAATGACAACATTAGATATGATAGTTTTTTGTGCAGACAAAATTAGTGTTGAACGTGATTATGAAGATGTTCAATATTTTCGTGAAGAATGTTTTAAAGATTTAAAAACAGGATTTATTAAATTATTAATAAATCAATATGATGTAGCAATTAAAACTCATGGAATTGAAGCTATTGGAGATAAGCTTTTAAAAACATATAACTTTTACGTAAAAGGAGATAATTAATGAAATTAATAATTGGAGCTATGCATGAGGAATTACAAGATTCAATAGCGTTTTATAATTTAAAAAAAATTGATGAAGAAAAATTTGTTATTTATAAAAATGAAGAAATTATGTTTTGTATAACAGGTGTTGGATTAATTAATTCAGCAGCTCAATTAGCATATATTTTAACTAAATATGAAATTGATTCAATAATTAATATTGGAACTAGTGGTGGTTGTGATAAGAGTTTAAAACAAGGTGATATTATACTTGTTGATAAAGTTTATAATAGTGTTGCTGATGCAACAGTTTTTGGTTATGCATATGGACAAGTTCCAAGAATGCCAAAATACTATGAAACAAATAAAGAAAAAATAATGAATAAAATTGATTCTGCAAAAATTAAGAATATTGCATCATCTGATATATTTATTCACTCGATTGATCAAGTAAATTCTTTAGTAAAAAAGATTGATGATGAAATTAGCATTTTAGATATGGAATGTTTTGCCTATGCTCAAACTGCTTATTTATTTAAAAAGGAATTTAGTGTAATTAAAATTGTAAGTGATATTATTGGAAAAAAAGATGCAAATAATGTCCAATTTAATGATTTTATTAAAATTGCAGGAAAAGAAATTTTGGAAATACTTAAAAAAATATTATAATAATAGTATAGAACTCGAGGTGGATTTATGGCAAATCACAAAATTAAAGGTAGAAAAGAAGCTACAATCTTAAGAGAACTTACAATCATTATTGAAAGAGAAATGAAAAATGACATTTTAAGAGCTCTTTCAATCGCTGAAGTAAGATTAACAAATGATAGTGAAATAGCTAAAATTTATTGATCATTCTTACCATTAAACAAAGAAATAACAAAAGAATTAATAGCAAGTGAATTAGAAGACAACAAAAAAACAATTCGTATGAAATTAGCACATAAACTAAATACAAGAACTGTTCCAGATTTATTTTTTGAATATGATACAAGTTTAGAAAATGCTAATAGAATTGAAGAAATTCTAAATAAAGTAAATAAATAATTCAATAATTAATCTACTTAGGTAGATTTTTTTTTATTTTTTCATTAATAACTAGTATGAAAAAGACTAAGTACATATTAGCTACAATTGTAATTTTAATTCTTGTTTTTATAACAAGTATTTTTAGTTTTGATAACTTAAGTAAAAAAGAAATGTTTGTATTTGAAATGAGATATGAATTTAAAACAACAATTGATGACTTTAAATATCCTAAAAAATTACCTAAAAATAAATATAAAAACTATTGAAAGGAATTTCAAGATATTAATAGTAATTTAAATTGATTTGAACCCATTAAAATTCAACTCAATACAGATTATATAATTCTTGATATAAAAGAAAATTATGTGGAAAAAATAAATTACACTAATTTAAAAATAAATGATCTTTTAGTTTTCAATTTAAGTCATGTTGAAAATACTGAATTGTTTCTAATTTTGAACCAGTCAAAACCTTCTTCTATTATTGAAAGTGAGGTGAAATCATTCTGTGAATCTAAAAACGACAAATTTTTATATGAAAAAGGGATTATTAAGTTGATTACATTTTAAACCAATATCATATTTTGCTTTCTTGGTTTCACTTGTGACTATTTATAATTTTATATATTCAAAAGAAGTAATTTACTTATTATTAACAATATTGTTATTAATCTATTTTATTTATACACAAGAAAAGTATAAAAAAGCATTTATAGCTTTTTGAATAATTAGTGCTTTATTTTTACTTTTAATTTACTTGTACTGAAATTCAAATACTTTTCAGCAAGATCAAGTAATAGAAGAACAAGGACGAGTAATAAAATGTAAAACTAATTATATTATTGTGAAAATTAAAAACTCCAAATTCTATGTTCAAGCAACACAAAATAACTATGTTGTTGGAATGAAAGTAAAAATTACAGGTAATGTTTCTGAAATAAATTCGACAGCTAATTATTATCAATTTGACTTTAAAGATTATTTAATGAAGGATTATGTTAGGTATCAATTAAAAGTATCAAACATAGAACAATTAAATAATTTTAATATAAGAGTTGTATTTTATAAACTTTTTAAACTTAATAATGCCCACGCATTGATAAATATTCTTTTTCTTAATAAACAAGATTCATCTGACTTACTGATTTCTAATCTTAATAATTTAGGTTTGAAGTTTTTAATGAATTTTAACTTAATAAATATAGTATTATTTTTTAAATTATTGGAAAAATTAATAGGTAAAAAAGTAATAATATTTTTAATGTTTATTTTATTTGTATGAAACTATCTTACATGTTGACCATTAATTATGACTAGAATTTTGTTTAACCAAATATTAAATAGTTTTAAAAAGCTAAAAGACAAAAAAGAACTTAAAAATTTAATAGTTATGATTTGATTAATTTTATTATTTCCAAACTTTATTTCAAGTTCAGGCTTCTGATATATTAACTTAATTATTCTTTTTAGTTCATTAATGAATAAGAAAGTTAACAAAATTTGAATTTTTTTATATTTTTATATTCTGTTTAATATATTAAATATCTATTTTACATATCAGTTAAATGTAACAGCAAGTTTTTACGCTATTTTACTTTCACCTATAATAAGCATTTATTATCTATTAACACCAATTATATATTTTGTTGATAAAAATCTATTAAACAATTTATATAATGTATTGCTATTAATAATTTCAGCATTTAATAGTTTTAGTTTAATTAGAAATATAGGAAGTTTTAACATTTTATTTTTAGTATTAGGATTTATAATGTCAATTAGCTTATCAACTAATTTAGTCACAATTAAAATAAAATTATTTTGAACAACATTGTTTGTACTCACATGAGGCTTACTTTGATTATTAAAGCCTAGCGAATATTTATCAATGCTAAATGTAGGGAATGGAAATAGCTTTGTTTATCACAATAAATGGAATAACATAACTATTATATTTGATGCTGGAGTAGGCAAACAAAGAAGTTCAGATTTAGTTAGTGATTTCTTAAGGTACGAAGGAATAAATAAAATTGACATTGTTTTCATTTCGCATACGCATGAGGATCATTATAATAATTTATTTAGTTTAAAAGAAAATTTTAAGATAAAACAAATTATTTTAAACGATGATTTCGCTAATAGTATCAAAATAAAGAATGTAATGATTAATGTTTTCATTAATCCCAATGCTAATTCAGAAAATAATAAAAGTTTAGTTTTAATAGTAGATGTAGGCAATATAAGATCTGTTTTTATGGGAGATGCAGAAAAAGAAACAGAAAATCATTTAATTAACAGAATAGATTTCTTATATATTTTAAATTTAAGAAAAGTTAATATTTTGCAAATAGGGCATCATGGAAGTAAAACAAGTTCAAGCGTTGAGTTTATTAATTTAATAAACCCTGATATAGCTTTAATTAGCGGAGAAAATGAAGGAGGAAATAAGAAATTTCCTCATCAAGAAACAATAAACACTTTGAAAAGATTGAAAATTAACTATTACATAACAAATGGAAATAACAATTTTTTTGTAATGTTCAAAAATTTAAAAGTCGTAAAAAAATAAGGCAACATTTGTTGCCTTACATTATTCTTTTTAGTTGAGAATTACGCTTGCATTAAACGTGATTTTTCTCTTGCAGCTTTATTAGGTTTTAAGATACCTTTTTTAACACCTTTGTCAACTAAACTAACTGCGTGGTTAATTAAATCTGTTGCATCAGTAGCTTCATCTTTTTTAGCAGCTAAAGCTTTTTTAATCGCTGTTCTAATTTCTGATTTAATCGCTTTGTTTGAAGCTCTTGATTTTTCGTTAGTTAAAACACGTTTTTTTTGTGATTTAATATTTGGCATAATTTCAACTCCTTTATATAATTTTTAGTACAATTTAGATTATAACAAATAACTAGATAAAATTAAACATTTTTATTCTTTAAACATTTTTATCTAATCATTGATATAAAATAAGAATAACATTTGTGGAGGTAAGCATGTATTTTATTTATTCAGAAGATCATTTTTTATTAACAAAAACAGTAAATAAACTAGTTAAAGGATTACTAACTGAAAAAGATTATGAAGTTGAAAATTATTCTTTAATTTACAATGATATATCTGAGATTTATACTACCTTAAATACGTTTTCATTATTTGGCCAGCCAAAAATATTAATAATAAGTGATGCATGATTTGCAACTGAAGAGAAAATAAGTTTGCACAAAAATTATTCAGAAGAAGCTTTATACAAAATTCTTGAAAGCAAAACAGATAATATAGTTATTTTCACTTTGAATAATGAAAGAATATCAAAAAGATTAAAATTAGTTAAATATATGGAAGAAAATTTGGAAGTAACAAATGTTAAACCAATGCAAGAAAATGAAGTTTTAAATTATATTAAGGCATTTTTTACAAAAAGTGAAAAGTCAATAACAGATAATGACGCCGCATTTATATTTCAATCAATTCCAAAGGATATGCAAACATTAACAAATGAATTAACAAAACTTTCTCATATAGAATCAGATCTAATTACACTTGAAGATATTAAAAATAACCTAACTAAGTACATTGATAATGATATTTTTGAATTATCAAACGCCTTTGTAAATAATCAAACAAAAATATTTTTAAAATTATATAAAGATTATTTATTATTGAATGATGATATATCAAAATTGGTAGCCCTATTAAGCTCAACAGTTGTTTTCTTTAGAGATGTGAATGTTATGAGACAGCAAGGCATGAGAAATGATGAAATAGTTCAAATAACTAAGGCTCACCCCTATAGAGTTAAAGTTGCACTATCAAATAAACTTAACATTAAAAAATTAAATGATAAAATTAAATTATTATATTCTATTCAACAAGGCGTTTTAAATAACACTATGGATAAAGATAATATAGTTGAATATCAATTTATAAAAAACATGGAGGATAAAAATGGATAATAAAAAGATTTATATTAGTATTTCACATTTAATGTTTAATGTTATCAAGAACAATAAATTAAAGTACTATTTAAGAAAAGATGAAGCTTTTAGAAAAGAAGTTATAAAATTAATTGATTTATTACTACTTTTAGAAAGTGATAAATTTAAATGTAGATATAATCGTAAAAAGATCGCTGCTGAATTTGCTAAAGCTTATGTAAAAATTACAAAAGTTTCAAATAGATTTGAAGTACCTGAAGATGAAATGAATAGTGAAGAAATATATGCTGAATATTCACGCGTTGTTGGATTTATTAGTGAAAACTATAAAACAGCAAGAAAAACATTAACAAATGAGGAAGAGTTATTTACAATTGAAGATATCGAATTAAATGGTAAATTATCAGCTGACTTTGTTAAAAAAATGGATGAAAAATTGGCTGATGAAGCAAAAGAGAAAGCAGAAAAAGAAGCTAAGGAAAAAGCAGAAAAAGAAAAAACTAATTCTGAAGATAAAAAAACAACTAATTCAGAAAATATAAATCAACAAAATTTCAAACAACAAAATTTTAATCAACAACAAAATTTCTTTGGTGGTAACATGGGTGGGGATATGCCTCAAAACATTTTCTTAAATCCAAAATTCTATCCTTTTAAAACAAAACCTAAGTATATGCCAATACTTAAAAAATGTTTTACATTACTTATGTTAATTACAATAGTTTTTTATGTAACACTAGTTATTTATGTAGGCACTGTAAGAGTTGACTTAGATTATAAAAATCAAAGTTCATTAATTCATGTTCTTTTACCTAAAGCAAAATGGGAAGCTGGATTTGAATATTGAATAGTAACAACAAGTGCAAACGCAAAAGTTCCAAGTTTTTCAACAAATGTTGATATTTTCGCTAAGTCAACGACAAATATTGGTTCTATTATATTCGCAATTTTCTACTTGTTATGATTTGGTTATATAGGCTATACATTTTGAAAAAAACAGGATGCATCAAGATTGAAATTTAGAGTAAGTGGATTCACATTATTAATTGTTGCAGTATTTGTATTTTTCCTTTTATTTGAAACTGCTGGTTCAATATCAAATGATTTAGTTATGAAAAAATGAAATTCTTATGGTTCATTATCAATCAAACTAGCTGGAGAAACAAATCCAATACCAATTAATGATTTTAACTACTATGATGATTTTATTGCAAAATTAACATTAAATTATGCTTCACAATTAAAAGTTGTTACAAGTCTTTCAATATGTGCTTTTGTTTCATCAATTTTAACTTTAATGGGAGCTATAATGTTAGTTATCATTAATCCAAAAAAAGACGTTCAAAAAATTATGAAAGCGAGAGCTGAACAAGCAAACGCAACAATGGCTGCAATGCAAGGAAAACATTATGAAATCGATTCTTCACTATTTGACGAGGATGAACAAAAATAATAATTAAATGATAGATTTCTATCATTTTTTTTATTTTGCAAATGCATATTCTTTGTTCAGAAATGAAAATGTTATAATATTTAAAGCAAAAGGAGATTTTATGATTCAAAAACCTAGGGGAACACAAGATTTATTTTTAAATAATTCAAAAGAATGAAATGCAGTAGAAGAAAAATTTAGAAAAGTTCTAAATGTTTTTAATTATGGTGAAATTATTACTCCAATGTTTGAATCAAAAGAATTATTTGTTAGAGGTGTAGGAGACTCAAGCGATATTGTAAGTAAAGAAATGTACGAATTTACTGATCGCAAAGGTCGCGAATATGTTTTAAGACCTGAAGGAACAGCACCAACTGTTAGAGCAATTATTGAAAATAAATTATATATTCAAGAAAATTTACCTTATAAAACATTTTACATAGGACCTATTTTTAGATATGAAAGACCTCAAGCTGGAAGATATAGACAATTTAATCAATTAGGTGTGGAAACATTTGGCATTGATTCAATAAGCCATGATGTTGAATTAATTTCACTAGGTCAATCATTCTTAAACGAACTAAAAATTGATAAAGATGTAGTTGTGGAAATCAACTATTTAATAAGTGGGGATGAAAGAAAAACATATGAAGCAGAACTTAAAAAATACTTAAGTTCATTTACTGATTTATGTTCAGATTGTCAAACAAGAATTAATAAAAATGTTTTACGTGTATTAGATTGTAAAATAGACGGAAATAAATTTACTGATGCTCCAAAAATGTTTGAATTTGCGAGTCAAGAAAATAACGACAGATTAAACAAAACATTTATTCAATTAAAAGAACTTGGAATTGAAACACAAATAAACTTTAACTTAGTCAGAGGATTAGATTATTACACAGGTTTAGTATTTGAATTTAAAAATGTTAAAACAGATCAAGCTATTATAGCTGGTGGTTCATATAATAATTTAGTTGAAGAACTAGGTGGACCAAGTTTGCCTGCTAGTGGTTTTGCAATTGGGATTGAAAGAATAATGATGATTCTTAAAGATCAAAATATAAAAGTATCAGATGAAGATGAATTAGATCTATTCATTATTCCTTTATCTGATGAAGCTCAATTTTTAACAAATAAACTTTTACTAGAAGCAAGAAGTGCTAACTTGAAAGTTGACACAAACTGAAATATTAAAAACTTAAAAGCAGGATTTAAATCAGCAGAGAGAATGAATGCAAAGAATATAGTCATTGTTGGCGAAAATTCAATTAATAGCGATAATTATGCAATCAAAGATCAAATTTCTGGGGAAACAACAGAAGTAAAATTTAATGATATTGTTAAATATTTAAAGGGGAAAAAATAAAAATGAAAAGAACACATAATTGTAATCAATTAAACATTTCAAATATAAATCAAGAAGTAACCTTAAAAGGATGAATCAAAAAAATTCGTAAAATGGGTCAAATAACATTTATTGATTTAAGAGATTTTTATGGAATTACTCAAATTGTTGTTGGCGAAAGCAAACAAGAACTTATTGCTAACTTAAGACCTGAATATGTAATTTCAATAACAGGTAAAGTTATTGAGCGTAAATCAAAGAATACAGATATTGCTACTGGGGAAATTGAAATTGATGCTGATACAATTCAAATAATCAATAAAAGTGAATTAACTCCTTTTGTCATTGAAAATGATGTAGAAGTTTCAGAAGAGACAAGAATGTCATATAGATATTTAGATTTAAGACGTCAAAAAATTCAAAATAATATGCTTTTAAGAGCAAAAGTTAACAGCATCATTCGTAGAGAATTTGAAGCTGATAATTTTGTTGAAGTTGAAACTCCGTACTTTGGTAAATCAACACCAGAAGGAGCAAGAGATTTTTTAGTGCCTTCAAGATTAAACAAAAATACTTTTTATGCTTTACCTCAATCACCTCAATTATATAAACAATTATTAATGGTTAGTGGATTTGATAAATACTACCAAATTGTTAGATGTTTTAGAGATGAAGATTTAAGAAATGATCGTCAACCAGAGTTTACTCAATTAGATATGGAAATGTCATTTGCTACAGCTGAAGAAGTTCAAGATCAAATTGAAAAAGTAATTAAAAAAATATTCTTGGAAGTTAAAGGAATAGACTTTAAAGAAAAATTAATTAAAATGCCTTTTAAAGAAGCAATAGATTTGTATGGTAGTGATAAACCAGATATTAGATTTGATTTAAAAATTAATACATTAAATGAAATTTTTGAAAAAACTGAAATTAAATTATTTGAAGGGTTTAAAGAAAACAACTTATCAATTAGAGGAATTTGTGTTGAAGAGTTGCTAAGTAAAAAACAGTTAGAAGCTTTAACTGAAACTGCAAAACAAAAAAACTTTAACAATTTAGCTTTTGCCAAATTTGAGAACGGAAATTGAAGTGGTTCAATTGCTTCAAGTTTATCAGATAATGAAAAAGAAGCTATAGTAAAAAAATTTGATATTAAAGATAAAGCAACTATTTTGTTAAATGTTGGTAAATATGACAAAGTATCAGATATGTTAGGTGCTGTTAGAAATAAAGCAGCTGAAATCTTAAACTTGACAGATCCTAATGACTATAAACTATTATGAATCATTGATTTCCCATTATACGAATGAAGTGATGAAGAAGAAAGATATGTAGCAGCTCATAATCCATTTACAATGCCAAATATTAAATCAATTGCTGATTTTGAAACTAATAAAGAAAATGCAATTGCTGATTCATATGACTTAGTATTAAATGGATTTGAACTTGGAAGCGGTGGAGTTCGTATTACAGACTCAGAAATTCAACAAAGAATGTTTGAAGCAGTAGGATTAGATGATGAAACTATTGAAAAAAACTTTGGTTGATTTATCAATGCATATAAATATGGAGCGCCAAACCATGCAGGATTTGCTTTTGGTATTGATAGAGTAATTATGTTATTAACTAATTCAGAATCAATTAGAGATGTTATAGCATTTCCTAAAAATTCAAAAGGAATTGATATGATGAATGATGCACCTAGTTATGTAGAAGATAAACAATTAACAGAATTAAGTATTAAAACAATAAAATAAGCTAAACATCAATTGTTTAGTTTTTTATTTAATACAGAGTATTTTAACTAAAAAACAATTAAAACTAAAAAATGATAAAATTATTTAAAGGAGAATGCTATGAAGGGAATATTTGATATAGAAAATGCCTTAGTTATATTTGGTAAGCCAATTCCGTTTTTATTTATTTTTATTTTCTTTGCATCACTTCTTTTATTATCTTTGTTTATTTATTTAACAAAGTTTATTGTGACAAAAACAAAAATAGATAAAAGTAATAATAACTTAGAACTTGAAAAAATTAAAATTGATGAAGAAATTAACTCAATAATTAGAGAAACAAAAAGTAAAGAAAGGTAAGATAAACAATGAACAATGATATTATGAATGGTGCTAATCAGCAAAATCCGAATGAACAAAATCAAATCAAAAATCCAAACTATGTTAATTCTAATAACTTAGCGTTTGGCGACAAAAAATTTATTGCTATAGCTCCTGAGTTTACAAAAAAGGAATTAGAAGCAGTTAATGTAAACAAAAGAATAGCTAAAGAAATTAAGATGGAAAAATACAAAATTGCTTTTTTAATGTTTACATCAATTATTTGTTCATTAGTTTCTGCATTTTTTATTGCTTTAAATTATATTAAACTTCAAGATGGTCAAAATTTTTTAAAGATTAAACCTGAATTGGTTCCAAGTGCGGCAATTATGATAAGCATTTTAATTTTGAGTTTAATAGTAATGGTAATAGCTTTAATTGATTTAAGGCATATCTTGATTGATGTCAAAGGATATAAAACAGATTTATTAATGGGAAAGGAAAGAATTCCGTTCTTTATAATTAAAAGTTACAAAAAAATAGTTAAAAGACATATTTACTTAAATTGAACATGTTTTGGAATCTATTTATACGGTGGTTTAACAACTTTGATTTTATTTTTAGTTAATAAATCAGATAAAGTTAGTTTAGATTCAGAAATAATGATTTTTATTATAGTTTTATCATTAACTGCTGTTATTCAAATTTTTTCACTAATGTTTAATTATTCAAGAAAAGGTAATATTGATTCATTTTATGGATATGAAATAATTCCTCTTGATCAGCAACTAGCTTTAAAAAAAGCTGCAAATAAATTTTGTATGCTAGTTTTCTTTACAATATTAGCAATTGTACTATTTGTAATATTTATTCCTTACTTTATCATGAGAAAAAAATCTGATAAAAAACTTTGATGATTCTTATAGAAAATAAAATTAATTCTTAATAAATTTCATTAAATAATATTTTTTTATTAAAAGTCTTGTAATTTGTACTAAATTTGAGATAAAATATTAATAGTTTATTGAATTGGAGTTGAAAAAATGGCAAGTATTATCGTACACGAGGGAGAATCAATCGAAAAAGCTCTTAAACGATTTCAAAAAGTAGCATCATCTAATAAAGCTGAAGCTAGAAAACGTGAATATCACCTAAGTAAAAAAGAAAAAAGAATTTACAAACAAAAACAAAACCGTAAATATAAATAATAATTAGCAATAAATGCTAAAAGATGCTTATAAGCATCTTTTTTTTATATTCTTTCTAATATTAGTTATTAATTAAAATTCAATATATAATTTATTTAAAAGCAATAGAGGAGAAAGATATGAAAATATTAGTTTTAGGTGGTTGTGGAACTTTGGGTTCAGCAATCGTTAGTCAATTAAAAGAAAAAGATAGTTCTTATGAAATAATCACAGCTGGAAGAAAAACTGGCGATGTTCATGTAGATATGACTTCAGAAGAAAGTATTGAGGCAATGTTTGCGAAAATAGGTAATGTGGATCACATAGTTAATGCTGCTGGTTCAGCTGAAATGAAACCAATGGAAGATTTAACTCAAGATGATATAAAATTCTCAATAAATAGTAAATTGTTAGGTCAAGTTAACATGGTGTTAATTGGAAGCAAATATTTAAACGTAAAGGGAAGTATTTCATTAATTGCTGGTGTAATTAAAGATGAATTAATTAAAATGGGAACAATGTATGCTTTAACTAATGGTGCTATTGCTGCATTTGCAAAAGCAGCTGCATTTGATACTAAAAAAGATATTAGAATTAATTGTATTAGTCCAAGTGTGCTTGATGAATCAATGGTTGAATATGCTGAATATTTTAAAGGTGTAAAATCAGTGCCAGCATCAAAAGCAGCAAAAGCATTTATTGATGTCATTGAAAGCGATGTTAACGGCCAAGAGATAAAAGTTTATTAGTAAAAAAGAACTATTAGCAATTAAAACTAATAGTTCTTTTTATTTTAAATTGATTGTAAAACCTTTATAAATATAAATGAAGGATTCAATATAATTTGATTGAAGATAAGCCAAATACATGATATTTAAAAATTGCTTTTCAGTTATTTCAGTTCGCTTTAATAGGTTTGATGCATATTTAACGATTGTGTTAACAATAACCCTTGAATCAAAGAAAATTCCATCATAAACAACTTCATTTTCAAAAATCCCTTTAATAACATCCTTAATTATTTCATTTCCACCAAAAGTTACGAGAACTTCCTTTTTAAATTTATTTCATTTATCTAGTAAAACTATATTAGCAAAATTAATTGCTTCTGTTTTATTAAAATTATTTAGATCATAATCAACTTTTTCAGTATAAAACGCAGCTATAGTACTTAAAGAAGCAACATATCCATTTAGTTGCATATAATTAATAATTGACTTATCAAACTTTTTAAAAGCATGTCTTTCACTAACTATAGTTTTTAGTTTAGGTGTATAGAAATTTAAGTAGTTATTAATACCTTTAATAAAATCATTAAACTTAACTTCATTTATACTGTCAAAAGTAATGTAATCATTTGGTTGCAATCCAAATTTAGTAATAAATATTTTACATTTTTGTAACTTTTTATTTACTGGTTTATCTCATCATGAATTTAATTCTTCTAAATGTGATAATTCAGCTTCATTTAACTCTTTTAACTTGAAAATTTGAATCATTATAACTCCTCTATTTTATTCTTTTTTATATTATAAGGTATAATTAAATAAAATTATACTTTTAAAAGGGAGAAAGAATATGAATAATGAAATCGAAATTGATTTTTTAGAACCAGGATTGGCTATTATCATTTCAAGTTTAGAGAACATTGAAGCAGAATTGAAAAATAATAAGGAACTAACTTTTCTTTTAGATGATTTAAATGAAGTTGAAGAATTAGAAGATTTAGCTAAATTGTTAACAAAATTAAAAAGTCTTGAAAAACAATTGTTATCAGAAATTAAAGCTTTAAATCATTTGGAAGAGTTCGATATAGTTTCTGATTTACAAATAGCAACAGCGATGAGTGATTTTTTAGCAGCTGATGAATTTTTATTTAAATTTACAGAATTAGTTGAAACAAAAGATATTGTTGTAACTCAAGAAAATATTTTAGAAATTTTTAAAGAAGAAATAATTAAACAAGTTAACAAAATTTACAAAGAAGCTATTTCTAAATTGAAAAATATTTATGACAATGAAAATGAATTTATGAAAGTTTTAAAAATTGCAACTGATGAAAGTAACTTAAATGATTTAAGAGAAGCAAGCAAATTAATGATTAATTTACTAAAAATTGAAAGAACTGTTAGTGAAGAAAAAAAATATGAAATTCTAGCAATTCTAAACAAAGCTGAATCATTAATTAATTTAATTGATATTTGATCACAATACGAAATTGATTTTGAAGAAGAATAAAATGGATTCAAAATTTATAATTGCAATTTGCATAATAGGTTTATATGGATTAATACTTTTAATTGTAGGAATTTTAGCTTATATGTATTCAATTAAACATAAACCTTATAAAAAAGTTAATGATGAATATTTGAAAGAAATAGCAGAGTATAAAAAAAATGAAGCAGAAGTTTTAAAAAGTTTAAAACCAATCAAAACAAAATTCAAACTATCAGAAGATGAAAATGTTTATTTTATAGATGAATTAAATGTTTCTTATAATGAATTTGAAATTAAAAAAAACAAGAAAAAAGAATTTGATGATGAATATGATCAATACATTAAGAACTTAAAGAAAAATTATTCATTATTTAAATTTAAACCAAAACAAAATGATCTTGAAAAATCACTTATTTATATAAGTAATAAAAGAATTGTTTTAGATGATGGTAAAGAGTTCAAAATTATAAAATTAGAGAATATACTTTTAACAGAATATTTCATTTTGAACTTTGGTGGAGAATATTTAAAAGCAACTTATTTAAAAACAAAAAATGAAGAAATTTATTTTGTTACAGATGATTTAAAATTAAATTCTATTATTACAAGTTTTAGAATGGAGAATGATTAGTATGAAAATAATTATGTTTCCTTTAATAATTACTATATTTCTAATGTCGTACTCACTTTATATAATTGCTAAAGACTATAAATATTTTAATCAAATCAAGAAATTAATAAACCAAGAAAGTAAACACTACAAAAATAAAAAAATATTTAATATCTGTTTGATTTTCTTTATTTGCATATTATTGATGAGTTTAGCTTTTGTTGTGTTAACAATTATTTGCTTGATAATAATGAGCAATACATTGATTTTAATACAATCAGTTGTTTGTATTATTTACATGCTAATGTTAATTCTTTGAATAACTTTGATTCAAAACAAAATTAAATCAATTTATGTAGTTGTTAAAAATAATAAAATGGTTATTTGAAATAAAGTTTTTGAATTTGAAGAAATTGAAGTTATTAAAAATGATGTTAATCGTAAAAAAATAATATTCAAAGTTAAAGAAGCTGAAGGTTATGATTTCATAAAGGTTTCATATCACTGAGAGTTAAAAGATTTTTTAACTGAATTAAAAATAAAAACAGAATTTATATAGGAGGTAAATATGTTTAAACAAAGTGAATTTATAAAGTCTGCAGCAAATAAGTCTGGATGAATTGAAGATAGTATCCCAGAAGTTTGTTTTGTAGGAAGAAGTAATGTAGGTAAATCTAGTTTTATTAACACATTAGCAAATAAGAAAAAATTAGCAAAAGTAGCTAACACACCAGGTAAAACAAGATTATTAAATTTTTTTGATATAAATAATGGTAGTTTTAGACTTGTTGATGCTCCTGGTTATGGATATGCTAAAATATCTAACTCGATGAAAGTTGAGTTTGGTATTATGATGGAAGATTATTTAACCTCAAGAGAAAACCTAAAACTAGTTTGTATGTTAGTTGATTTAAGACATAAACCAACAAATGATGATATTCAAATGTATGACTTTTTGAAAGCAAATGATATTCCAGTATTAATGATTGGAACAAAGTTGGATAAGTTAAAAAGAAATGAAATCGTCAAAAATGAAAAATTAATAAAAGAAACTTTGAAATTTAATCAAAATGATGTGTTTGTTAAAGTTTCAAATTTAGATAAAATAAATATTAAAGAAAGTTATGATGCTTTAATTAGATTAATAGAGGTAGAAAATGGATAGTTGAGAGAGTAGTCAGATAAAAGAGATTGAAAATAAGTTAGATACTGACGTAAGAGTAGGTTTAACAGAAGAAGAAGCTGCAAAAAGGCTTTTAGAAAATGGCAAAAATGAATTGCCAACTGCAAAAGTAACACCTTGATGAGTTACATTTTTGCATGCATTTCTTGAACCATTACAACTAATATTAATGTTTGCTGCTGTTATTTCAGTTGTAGCGCCATTAATTTCATCGCCTGGTCAAAAAATAGGCTTTCATGAGTTTATTGACTTTATAGTTATTATGCTTATAGTTATTGTTGATGCTGTTTTAGAAACAGTTCAAACAGTAAAAGCAAGAAAAAGTGTAGATGCTTTAAAATCACTTTCTAAACCAAAAGCAATTGTATTAAGAGAACATAACCAAAAAGAAATTGATGCATCTGACTTAGTAATTGGTGATATTGTAGTTCTTGAAGCTGGAAAATATGTGCCTGCTGAATTGAGAATTATTGAATCAGCTGATTTCATGATTGATGAAGCAATTTTAACTGGTGAATCTGTGCCTGTTGAAAAATCTCAGAAAGCTATTAAAGAAACTACAATATTAGCTGAAAAAACAAATATTGCTTTCATGTCAACGTTTACAACTGCAGGTAGAGCTGTTGGGATTGTTATTGCAACTGGATTAAACACTGAAATTGGGAAAATTTCAGAGGCAATTGACAAAAACGAAGAAAGTGAAACTCCACTTGAGAAAAAAATTAGCAAATTTGGATATCTAATTAGTTGTGTTGCTGGTTTCATTGGTATTCTTGTATTTTTATTATTATCATTAGTTGGTGGTTTTGAAGCCTGAGCAAGTTACTTAATGGTTGCTATTACTTTAGCAATTGGAATTATTCCTGAATCATTAGCTGCTGTTATTTCTATTACATTAAGTTTTTCAACAAAAAGAATGGCTAAAAATAACGTTATTGTTAAAAAATTAGCTAGTGTTGAAACTTTAGGATCAGTTAATGTTATTTGTACAGATAAAACTGGTACTTTAACTCAAAATAAAATGACTGTTAAAAAAGTTATTGATAACAATAGAATAATGGATTCTAATGAATATTTAGATTTAGATAAAAGCATTCAAAAAGAATTATTGTTAAAAGCATTAGTTTTACCCAATGATAGTATTACTGAGGGAACTGAAAGAATTGGTGACCCAACTGAATTAGCATTAGTTGACTTTGCTGAATTAATGGGTGTTGATGAATTAGTTTATCGTAAAAAATTTGAAAGAATTGCCGAAATACCTTTTGATAGTGAAAGAAAACTGATGAGTACATTAAATACTGTTGGAAAAAAATCATTAGCATTTACTAAAGGTGCTATTGATCAATTGTTAAGTATTTGTGATCATATAATGATTGAAAACGAAGTTATTAAATTAACTGAATCACATAAAAATGAAATTATGCGTGCAAGTACTAATTTAAGTGATGATGCTTTAAGGGTTTTAGCTTTTGCATACAAAGAAGTTAAAAATGAAAAGTTTGAGGAAAAAGGACTTACTTTTATTGGAGCTGTTGCTATGATTGACCCAGTTAGAAAAGAAGCTGTTCAAGCTATTGAAGAAGCTCATGCTGCTGGAATTGAAGTATGTATGATTACAGGTGATCATGCCATTACTGCTTTAGCAATTGCTAGAGATTTAGGATTAGCATATGACGCTAAACAAGTTATCTCATCAGATAAATTAGATACAATGTCTGATGAAGAACTGGAAGAAATCATTGACAATATAAGAGTGTTTGCTCGTGTTAATCCAGAACACAAAGTTAAAATTGTTGCAACATTGCAGAAAAAGGGATATATTGTCTCAATGACTGGTGATGGAGTAAATGATGCACCAAGTTTAAGTAAAGCTGATATTGGTGTTGCTATGGGTATCACAGGTACTGATGTAGCTAAACAAGCCAGTGATGTTATTTTAACTGATGATAACTTTGCAACTATTATGACTGGAGTTAATGAAGGAAGAAACGTTTATCAAAAAATTAAACGAGCAATTACTTTATTAATGGGATTCAACTTAGCAAATGTTTTGTCAATTTTAATTATTTCTTTAATATTTAAAATATCACCATTAGAAGCAACAAATATTTTATATATTAACTTAATTGTAGAATCATGCTTAGCTATTGCTATTGGAATGGGTCCATTAGATGACACTCTAATGAAGCTTAAACCACAAGTTGGTAAAAATGGATTATTAAAAGGATTAATAATCCCTATTATTAAAATTGGTGTGCTATCAGCATTATGTTCAATCGGTTCATTCTTTATAGGAATGATGGCTACAGACGTCAATGCTTGAAACAATATATTTAAATCAGGTGAATATGTTGGAAAAATAAGTTTAGATTCAAATAACTGACTAGACCAAATTCATGCAATTATGAATAGTAGTTTATCAGCTATTGATAGAAATAAATTACTAGATGAATATATCGTATTTGGAAGAACAGCAATGTTTATAACCATAGTTATGTCACCTTTATTTTTTGCACATTTAATCAAAATATCAAATTGAAAAGCATCTAAAAAAATTAAATTACAAGTATCTAAACCTTTAATTTTTGCATCTTTATTTGCATTAGTTTTATCAATTGGAGTTATTACAATTCCTGGATTAAACAGTGACATTTTAGGATTAGTAGGATATTCCAAAGAAACAGCAAAATGAGCAAGTAATAATATTTGAATTATGTTTGTAGCATTTGCAATTTCAGTTGTCCCATTTTTCTTAATTTTATTAATTGATGCAATTGTATTTTACTCATATCATTTATCAGTTGGTAATTGACAAAAAAATCAAATGTTAATTGCTGAAATGATTAATCAAGATGTAAAAGAACAAAATAAAAAGCGTAAAAAATAATGAAGTAAACTCATTATTTTTTTTATTTGTACATAAATAATATGATTTTACTTTTTGTTAAAGACTAAATATTATAAAATTAATATATTGAAATGGAGAAATGAATAATGAAAAAAGAATTAGAAGCTAAATATAGTTATGAAATAGTTGAAGAAAATAGATATGATTGATGGATTCAAAATGAATATTTCAAAGCTAACCCAGATTCTAAAAAACCAAAATTTTCAATTGTTTTACCTCCACCTAATGTAACAGGTAAATTACACATTGGTCATGCATGAGATGGAAGCTTGCAAGACGCAATTATTAGATTTAAAAAATTAAATGGATTTGATGTTTTATATTTACCAGGTATGGATCACGCTGGAATTAGCACTCAAGTTAAGGTTGAAGCTAAACTAAGAGAACAAGGAATTAGTCGTTTTGAATTAGGAAGAGAAAAGTTCTTAGAGCAAGCATGAAAATGAAAACATGAATATGCATCAATCATTAGACAGCAATGAGCTAAATTAGGTTTAGCATTTGATTACAGCATGGAAAAATTTACATTAGATGAGGACATTAATAAAATTGTTACTGAAATATTTGTAGATTTTTACAATAAGGGTTTAATCTACAAAGGAAAAAGAATTGTTAACTGAGATCCAATTCAAAAAACTGCAATTTCAAATGTAGAAGTTATTTACAAAGAAATTGAAGGCTTTATGTATCATTTTAAATATATGATTGAAGGAACTAATGAATTTTTAAGTGTAGCTACAACAAGACCAGAAACTATGTTTGCTGATCAATGTTTAGTGGTAAATCCAAAAGATGAAAGATATGAAACATTTATTGGTAAAAATGCTATTAATCCTGTTAATAATCAAGCTATACCAATTATTGCTGATGATTACGTAGAATTAGAGTTTGGAACTGGAGTTATGAAATGTACTCCAGCACATGATTTAAATGACTTTGAAATCGCTGTTCGTCATAATTTAGCAAAACCTATTTGTATGAATGAAGATGGAACAATAAATGAAATGGGTGGAAGTGAATATGAAGGATTAGATCGTTTTGATGCTAGAACTAAAATCATTGAAAACCTAACAAAGGAAAAAACATTTATTAAAGCAGAACCTATAATTCACCAAGTTGGTTTTAGCGAAAGAAGCAATGCTATTGTTGAACCTTATTTAAGTGATCAGTGATTTGTTAAAATGGATAGTTTTGCAGATATGATTTTAAAACTTCAAGAAAGCGATAAACACATTAAATTCTTTCCTGAGCGTTTTGATCAAGTATTAAAAAAATGAATGGAAAATATTCATGATTGAACTATTTCTAGACAGTTATGATGAGGACATAGAATTCCTGCTTGATATCACAAAGATGATAAAACAAAAATTTATGTTGGAATGACAGCACCAAATGATGCTGAAAATTGAACTCAAGATGAGGATGTTTTAGATACTTGATTCTCATCAGGTTTATGACCTTTTGCTACATTAATGCGTGGTGAAGGTTTTGAATCAAAATATTTTAAAGAATACTTACCAAATGGTGTATTAGTTACAGGGCATGATATTATTTTTTCTTGAGTTTCAAGAATGATATTCCAAACAATTGAATATACAGGGCAAATACCATTTAATGATGTTCTAATCCATGGTTTAGTAAGAGATGAAAACGGAACTAAAATGAGTAAGTCTTTAGGGAATGGAATTGATCCAATGGATGTTATTGCTAATAACGGTTCAGATTCATTGAGATTTTCATTATTAACCAATTCTACTCCAGGGCAAGACATTAGATATAGTGATGCTAAAGTTAAATCAGCATGAAATTTCATTAATAAATTATGAAATGCTTCAAGATATGTTTTAATGAATTTAGAAGAAAACTTTAAGCCTTGAACTGAAGAAGAGATTTTAAATTCAGCAGCACTAAATGAAACTGATAAATGGGTTCTAACTGAATTTAGTAAAGTTTCAAAACAAGTTAACTATTTAATTGATAAATACGAATTTGCGATTGCTGGAAAAATGTTATATGATTTTGTTTGAAATACATACTGTAGTTGATACATTGAATTTGCAAAAGTAAATTTAAACAATCTAGAAACAAAAGAAGCAACTCAACAAACAATAGTTTATTTATTAAAAAATATTTTAATTATGTTGCATCCATATCTACCATTTGTAACAGAACATATTTACAAAACATTGGATATGAAAAAATCTATTTTAGAAGAATCATGATTTGATAAAGAATTTGCTTTTGAAACAGATTATATTAATGTTGTTATTGAATTAATTAATTCAATAAGAGAATTTAGAGCAACAAACAATATTAAAAATAGTGTAGTGTTAAATTGAAATGCAACCAATGGTAATTTAGATATCATAAGTAAATATACTAAAGAAATTAATAATTTCTTAAATGAATTTGTTAATGCAAATTTAACAATTAATGAAAATATATTAACTCAAACAACAAGCTTATCAGTTCTTGATTTCTTTATTGAAATTCCTAATAATGATTTTATTGATAAAGAGAAAATGCTAAATGAATTAATCAACAAGAAAAATGAACTCCAAAATGAAATAACTAGATCAGAAAGAATGCTGAATAATGATAATTTTATTTCTAAAGCAGCTCCTTCAAAAATTGAAGAAGAAAAAGAAAAATACGAATTATATAAGCAACAATTGCAACTAATCGAAGATAAGTTAAGTAAAATCTAAAAAAACGGTAAAAACACCGTTTTTTTTGCTATTTTGAAATAATAAAACAGTTGTAAATAAAGTATAATTTATTTAAAAGGGGTTAATATGAGAAACATTTCAATAGATTTAATAAATAAAATAAATAATTACATTCTAAAACAAAAGTTTTCAGCTGATGCAACATTGGCAATCTTAAATAAGGAACTTTTAAATTATGACAAGGCAACTCAAGAACATATTAAAAAATATACACTATATTTAATTTGACTTGATGATAACAAAAAAGATGCATCTCAAGCATGAGAAAAATATGTTGCTAGAGTTGAGGTTTTAGAAGCTAAGAATAATGTTAAATTAGTTAATGAAAAACAAACTGAGAAGTTAATTAAAGACCTACAAGATCCTTTTAGCAAAATAAATCAAAACAAACAAAAACGCAGTAGATTAAATTCTTTATCCAATAACTTATGAAAAAAACAAGAGGAAGAAAAACCAAAACAAATTGCTTTTGAAGAAGTTATTTCAAAAGAAGGAGAGATTTTAATTACTAACATCTATGCTGAAACAGTTGATAATGATTTAACAAATGAAACAATTGAAGATATTACAGAAGAAAATACAATCCCAACTTATGATGAAGAGCAATCTCAAGACGCTTCTGAATTGATTGAATCAATTAATAAAACAATTAGTGAAAACTTTGATAAATCAGAAGAATTAGATTTTGATGAGGACTTAATTGATTTAACATCAACTTTTGAAGAACTAAAAACTAGTGGAACCATTAATACCCATGAAAAAACAATTAGTGAAATTATTTCTTCAACATTACAAGCAGATAAAAAAGAAATATTTTATGAAGAATATAGTGATGATCAAACTGATCCAGTTTCTGAAAATATAGATAATGATGATTTAATCTTTGAAAACTATGATCAATTACCAGAAGATGAAAAGACAATAGCATTATTTGATGATGAAATTAATGATTACTCAACAATTGATATTCTTGGAGAAATTGAATATGTTGAAGATGAAGAATTAATAATTTTAGAAAATTCGCTAGAAAGACAACATGATGATACTTTCTTAAATACAGCTGAATTAAATGAACAAAGTGATGATTCAATTCAAACTGCTGATTACAATGAATTAGATGGTGAAGCATTATCATTTGAAGAACCTAACAAAGAAATTAGATTTAATTCAGAAGAAGATAAAGTTCATTTTTTACATGAAAAAGATTATATTAAAGAAGGATTTAATAAGCCATTTAAATCAACTGATATAATGCAAGAAAAAAATGAAATAAACTTTGACTTTGATCAAGATGCAATCAAAACTGAAGACTATAAAGAATTAAAACAAGATACACTAACTATATTTGATGAAACAGAAGAAAGACAACATGATGATACTTTCTTAAATACAGCTGAATTAAATGAACAAAGTGATGATTCAATTCAAACTGCTGATTACAATGAATTAGATGGTGAAGCATTATCATTTGAAGAACCTAACAAAGAAATTAGATTTAATTCAGAAGAAGATAAAGTTCATTTTTTACATGAAAAAGATTATATTAAAGAAGGATTTAATAAGCCATTTAAATCAACTGATATAATGCAAGAAAAAAATGAAATAAACTTTGACTTTGATCAAGATGCAATCAAAACTGAAGACTATGAAGAATTAGAAAAAATGACAACTGCAAGTTTATTAGAAACTGATGAAGATAGTTTAAAAGACTTTGAATTTAATACATTTGAGGAAAAAGAAATATCAATTATAAGTGAAACTCAATTTAACGATAACGGTTACAATAATATTGAAGAAATAAGCAATGAAACTGAAGTTAAAGATGGATCAGCAAATCATTTAATAGATAATAAAGTTCAATATGGTGAAATTGATGAAAACTTTGATCATGAAATCGAAAAAGAATTAAATCAAATTGAAGAAACAATTAGCAATCTTGAAAGTTACACTGAAAAAGTCAATAATGAAATTGATGATTTATTTTTTAGTGAAGAGGAAAGAACATTATTTGAATTTGAATCTGAGGAATTAGACGTTGATGATACAATGTTTGAAAATGTAACATTATCGTCTGGTATTGATCAAGAAGCTAGCACAATGGATGCATTAAAATTCCTTGATGATGTCGAAGATAAATATGAAAATATTCTAAGTGTTGATTTGGAAGAAGAAATGCTAAATGATGCACGTGAAGATTCAACAATGGATGCATTAAAATTCCTTGATGAAGTCGAAGATAAATATGAAAGTTTATTAAGTAATAATTTAGATGAAGAAATGCTAAATGATGCACGTGAAGATTCAACAATGGATGCATTAAAATTTCTTGACGAAGTCGAAGATAAATACTCAAAACTATTTGAATCAATGGATGAAGATGAAATTGGAACTATTGATAACTTAAACTGACAATCTGATGAAGAAGTTGATCAAATTGACTCAATAAATCTTGATCACATTGCTAAAGTTGGAGAAATTATAAAATATAATAACTCAGACTATATAGTTGTAGGTATGAGTCAAAAAACTGATAATTTTGGTGAAATTGTTGAAACTATTTTAGTTAGTGAAAACGGAGATATAGACAACTCAATTGAATTAATTGTAGAAATTAAATAAGAAAAAATACTTCAAATATGAAGTATTTTTTTATATTAAATTGATTTTTTAATAAAATTTACAACATCTATAAATTTTATTAAAAAATTGATTGAAGTGGACATTTTAGAAATTCTTATAATTTCTTCAACATCATTCATTTCTAATATAGAATCAAAATTTATATCTCTTAAAATTTTTTCCAAGAGCTTCTTTTTATCATTTAATGAGAATGTTTCAAATTCTTCAAGCAATATATCAGATGAATCCAGTATGCTTATATTTATGCCAACATGTTCTCTTATGGTTTTGAATCTTTTGCTAATATTAAATTCAATTAGAGAGTAAAATTCTGGTTCATTTTGCTTATTTATTTCAATATCTAAGCCCATTTTGTCTAATATTCAGTTAAAAGAAATAATTACTTTTTTATAATTCATTAATTTATTTTGAACAAAAATAATAAATTCAAATATTCTTTTTTTATTTTCTTGCTCTTTTTTATTAGTTTCGTTAAATCTTTGTTTTTCTTCAATTAGTAGTTTGCTTATTTCTTCAATGAACTCATCAATGAACTCATCAATTTTAGATAATTCTTTTTCTAAATTAACTAATTTAATTAAATTTTTATCATACATTTTATACAGAGAATCAAAATTATATTCGTTTGATTCATTTAATTCTTGAACTAAATTAATATTTTTTATACACGCATTAACATCATCAATTATTTCATCAACTAATATGTTGCTGACTAATTTACTTAATATCATGAAAAAAACCTCCATTTAACGTCTTATAACCTATAAATAATATTATACAACAATGAAATACTATATTAATTTGTTAAAATATAAAAAGGAAAAGAAGAGAACTATGAAGTATAAAAATTTGGAAATAAAAAATAATTCAGTTAAATTAAATAAATACCAATCAATCTACTTTAACTTTGAGGGTTTACAAAGTAAATTAAAAGAAATTAAGTTTCCAGTTTTAATTTTAGATACAGAGTTTTTTAATCGTAGTCATGACTTTGACAATATTGAACCAAAATTATATGGGGAAAAAGAAAAAGACATAGTTTATTTGATGAACTATTCATTTGCTAAGAGCTTTAATGAGATTCAATCAAGAAACAATCATAAGTCAATTAATAGTTTATCCATAAAAAGAAAAGTAAATGATGACAAATATGACTTTAAAAGTCAATATCAATCAATGATCAAAAGTTTTATAAATATGTGTATTAATAAAAACATTAGAACTATTATTTTTGCTGGACAAGACAATGATAAAAAAATAATTGAACAATGAATCAATACTTATAAAGCATTATTTAAAAATAAAAAAACAGATTTATTTATTTTTAACAAAGATACAAAAAAATATAGACTAAATAGTTTTGATATTTATGATGCATTAGAACAAAACTTAAGTTTTGCAAATTATTTAAAAGATGGGACAAAATTTTATAATGAACAAAATCTTAAAAAGGGTGATATTGAAGATTCAATTAAAATTAGAAGCTTGAAAAAATTCTTTGACTATACAGAAGAACTACATAGTAAATATAATTTTAAAGAAGACAATATTACGTTCTTATGTAGCAGAGCATTAAAACTATTTAGTTTAGAAAAAGTATCACAAAGTGAACATGATAAATTATCAAAAAGTTTAAAAGAAGCTAGATCGCATTGTTATGATGATGTTCTAAAAATATTAGTTTTAATCAAATTCTTAAGCTATATTATGAATAAACAAATGGGGGAAACATGAGCAAGTGTATAGGTTGTGGAATTTTAAAACAAAATAGTGATCAAAATAAGGCCGGTTATGTTATTAAACCTGAAAATGAATACTGTTTAAGATGTTTTAAAATTAAAAATTACAACGAGTTAATTAATCAAGAAATAAATGCTGAAGAATTTATTTTAAAATTAAAAACTTTAATTCAAAATGAAAGACCAAAAGACATTGAATTTTTCTATATTATTGATATTTTTGACTTAGAAGGAAGCAGAGTAAAAGAGATTGAAGCAGCTATTAAAAAATACCCTGTGACAATTGTTGTTAATAAAATAGATTTACTTCCAAAAGCAGTTAAGTTAGCCAAAATAAGAAGATATATAACTGACCTATTTGCAAAAAGCGATTTACTTGATGCAAATATTATATTGAACACTAGTTTCAAAAATAACTTCACAAATAGTCTATTAAACAAAATTAAAAAAACTAAAACTAAAAAATATTTTATAGGTAGTTCAAACGTTGGTAAGTCATCAATTATTAATTCTCTGTTAAAAGCAAATAATTTGATCCCACAAATTGTTGAATCAAAATACTTTAATACAACACTAGATTTTATTCAAATTAAATTATCAAGTGATGACATAATATTTGACACTCCAGGAATAGCTAGAAGTAATTCAACAGCAAATTTATTAAATAAAGAAGATTGAAAATACATTTATTTTAATAAAGAGGTTGCCCAAAATACATTCCAATTAAAACCTGGCAATACCATTTTTTATGCAGGAATAGCTTGAGTTGATTTTGAATGAATAGAGGAAGAAATTAATAGTTTTCATTTCTTTAATAATAAGGAAGTTAAATTACACAGAACAAATATAAAAAATGCATTTGATTACTACAATAGAAATAAGGAAAATATAGTTCCGTATAACTTTAATACAAAGTTTATAAAAAGAGAGTTTATTTTTAATGAAAAAGATATTAATAAAGAATTTGAAATATCTATTTCAGGATTAGGGTGATTTAATTTTAAAGTTAAAAATTCTATGAAAATAACAATAAATATTCCAACTGACAATGTTGAAGTTGAAACAACATTAAGAAAACCATTGGTTTAGTATAAAATAAACTTAAGGGAGTATTAAGATGAGTGAATTAAAAGAATTAACTATGCCAGAGGTTATAAAAGAAATAAACCGTTTGGCAAAGATCAAAAAAGAGCGTGAGTTAAATGCAAAAGAAAGTGCTTATAGAGAAGAACTAAAAGTGCTTTACTTAAAATACTTTAGAAGTGGTTTTGAGCAACAACTAAAAAGTACAAAAGTAATTGATGCAAATGGAAATGATGTTACACCAAGCAAACTAAAAAAAGAAGGAGAGAAACATGATAAACAAAAATAACAACAACTTAAATGCTTTAAGAATTTTAGGAGTTTCAGCTATTAATAAAGCAAATTCAGGGCACCCTGGTATAGTTTTAGGTGCTGCTCCAGTTGTCTATACATTATTTAACAAGATAATGAAACATAACCCTAAAAATCCAAAATGATTTGATAGAGATAGATTCGTATTATCAGCAGGGCATGGAAGTGCATTGTTATATTCAGCATTACATTTAGCAGGGTATAATTTATCAATGGATGAAATCAAAAATTTTAGACAATGAAATAGTAAAACACCAGGTCACCCTGAATCTCATTTAACTGAAGGTGTTGATGTAACAACTGGACCTTTAGGACAAGGTGTTGCGATGGGTGTTGGATTAGCAATTGCTGAATCTCATACTGCTTCAGTTTACAATCAATCAGGAATTAATTTAGTCGATCACCATACATTTGTTTTATGTGGTGATGGAGACTTACAAGAAGGTGTAGCTCAAGAATCAATTAGTTTAGCTGGTAGATTAAAATTGAATAAATTAATTTTAATTCACGACTCAAATGACATTCAATTAGACGACAAAGTAGAAAAAGCTCAGAGTGAAAACATGCATGAGAGATTTAAAGCTGCTCAATGAAATACTTTAAAAGTAACTGATGGTGAAGACTTAGTTGCTATTGAAAAAGCAATTAATGATGCTAAATTATCAGAAAAGCCTACATATATCGAAGTTAAAACAATTATTGGTATTGGAGCTTCAAAACAAGGAACAAGTGCTGTGCACGGAGCTCCTATTGGTGCTGATATTGAAACTGTTAAAAATGTATTTGAATGAAAATATAATGATTTTGAAATACCTACAGAAGTTTATGCACACTGAAATGAAAATATTTCAAAAAACTTATCTATTGAAGAAAAGTGAAATCAAGAATTAGATAAATTGAAAGATGTAAATCCTGAATTATGAAAACAATTCACAGATGCTATTAACAAAGAAATTAATTTTGATTTTGAAGCATTAAAAGGTAAAACTCCAGAAAAAGCAGAAGCTACTAGAGTTAGTTCAGGAAATATTTGAGATAGCATAAATGCTCAAGTTAAATTCTTAATTGGAGGATCAGCTGATTTAGTTTCATCAACAAGAATTAAAGGTGCTGATGGTCAATTTGACGTTGATAATAGAAGTGGAAGAAACATTCTTTATGGTGTTAGAGAATTTGCAATGGGCGCAATCAACAATGGTATTCACCAACATGGAGGGTTAATACCATTCTCAAGTGGATTCTTTGTATTCTCAGATTACATGAAACCAGCAATGCGTTTATCATCAATTATGAATACTCAACAATTATTTATCTTTACTCACGATTCAGTTGCAGTTGGAGAAGATGGTCCAACTCATCAACCAATCGAACAACTAGCAATGATTAGAAGTATTCCAAATCATATTACATTTAGACCAGCTGATTATGCTGAAACATTAGCCTCATACAAAATAGCATTACAAGATTTAAAAAACTGTCCATCAACTTTAGTTTTAACTAGACAAGATTTAACTCAATTACCTCATAATGATGTTTATGAAGAAGTTAAAAAAGGAGCTTATGTAATGTTAGACCAACCAAATGCAACAGTAACACTAATTGCAACTGGTAGTGAAGTTGGATTAGCAATGGAAACAGCTAACAAATTAAAAGAAGATGGCATTATTGCTAAAGTAGTTTCAATGCCATCAACAAACTTATTTGATCAACAAGAACAATCATACAAAGACAAAGTTATTGATAAATCAACATTAAGAGTTTCAATTGAAATGGGGACAACTTATGGATGAAGTAAATATACAGGTGATGATGGATTAAACATTGGAATCGATATTTTTGGAGCAAGTGCACCAGCTAATACAGTAATTAGTGAATATGGATTTACAAGTGAACAAATTTTTAATAAAATTAAAAAGGTTATAAAGTAAGAATTTAAAAATAAAAAAAATAGAATAGAGTGAAATTATGATATTATTTACAACAGAATTTAAGGCAGGAGAATTAGCAGGAATGTTAATCGGAGTTATCTTAGGAGCAATTATCTTAGGAGCAATTATTGGCTTTTTCATTACTAGAGCAATGGTTAAAAAACAATTAAAAGATAACCCGCCTGTTACAGAAAAACAAATTCGTGCAATGTACATGAGTATGGGAAGAAAACCAAGTGAATCAGACATTAAAAAAACAATGCGTGCAATGCAGCAAGCTAAAAAATAATTATAAGTGAAATATTTTTTTCAACATATAAAAAAATAATTAATAAATTAAAAATATGTATTTGATGCAAGCACCAAATACATATTTTTTGTTTTAAATTTTCAAATAAATGCATTTTTTAAACACTAATAAAATTACTTTCTAAATTTACTCAAAAATAAACTCACATATCACACTTATCCTTTATTTATTAACAATTTCATATAAAATATAATATTTTGTAAATAAAATAAATGAGGAGAAATATTTTGAAAAAATTACTAGGTTTATTAGGCACGATATCATTGATAGTACCAACAACAATTTTAACAGTATCATGTAGTACTAATACTAAAAAAATTAATATTGCAACAATCATTGAAAAAAAGAATTTAGGGATTATAAATAAATCAACAGAATATGAAATAAGACAAGCTGTTTTGTTAAATAATCCAAAGTTATTTACATCAGATTTTGAAATAACAAATATTAATATAAGTGAAGGTTCAGGAACTGCAAGATTAATTGGTCAGGATAAATATAATGGCGAAGTTACAGTTTCTTTTTACATTGTCCCAGCTTTAGAAGACAATCTCATAAATACTGAATTGGGCGTTATAAGTAGCAAAACAGAAAGTACAATTCGAAGTGCGATATTATCAAAAAATCCAGATATTAATACTAATGGTTTTGAAATTACAGAAATAGATTCAACATCAGCATTAATAATAGGTGATGATTTTATATATAATGGCTCAGTCACAGTTGTTTTTACAATACAGGCAAAAAAACCAAATTTAAGTAGTGTTATCACTGAAAAAGATTTAGGGATTTTATCTGATAACAACGCGCTAACAATTCAACAAGCAGTCATTAAATTAAATCCTAAGTTAACATCAAAAGATATTAGTATCACTTCTATAACTCAAACATCAGCAAAAGTTAATTCAACATCATCTGGAAGATATACAGGTTTTGTAAATGTTACATTTACTATCAATGGAACAAAACCAGAAAAAACTAATTTAGCGAATGTTATAACTAATCAAAATATTACAACTGTTTTACCAAATGCAGATCCTGATATAATATTAAATGCTTTAGTAAAAGATAATTCTAAGTTAGATTCTAATTATGTAAGAATATATGACGCAGGTTTTAATTCTTCAAGTGGCTGAGGTTGAGCTAGAGTTACTTCAACTGATGAAAATGTTTATATCAATCCAAAAGAAGGTTATCTTGATTTAACTTTTAAAGTAGATGAAAATCTTTTAGCTACTGATTTAGCATCAGTAATTATAAATACAAATTTAGGTACTTTAGATAAATTAGATGAAATAACTATTAAAAGTCAATTAGCAAAATTGAATCCTAATTTGGAAGTTAATTACGTAGATATTAATAATATAACTGAAGTATCAGCAACAGTTACATCAAATAATCCAAGCAAATATAAAGGAAGTGTAAACATAATTTTTAAACTTGATACTTCAAAAGCTGTTCCTCTAGCTTCAGTATTAAAACAAACTAGTTTAGGAACATTAAACTCAACTGATGAAGATACAATTAAACAAGCAATTAAATCAAAAAATCCAAGTATAGATATTAATGCAATAGAAATTGATGCACAATCAATTACTACATCAAACGCATTAGTTAAATCAACTGATCCAACAAAATATAGTGGATCGGTTGAAATAGAATATATTATAGATACAGCAAATGCAGTTGATTTAAGCACTTTAATAAAAGAAAGGAATTTAAAAGGTATATCTGACAACTTAGACTCAGGAATAATCAGAAATATTTTAAAATTTAACCCAGCTACAACAATTCAAGAAAAAGATTTAAAAGTAATCAATAAAACAAATGAATTAGCAACGATTCAATCTAATAATTTAGCCAAATATAAAGGCAGTGTAGAAGTTCAATATGAAGTAAAAACCCTAGTTGGATATCATTATGATTGAGGAGGAAATTTTGAAAATAAAATTGCATTAAATGATAAAGATTTGTTAACTTCTTCTTATAATGTTATTAATTTATCATTTTTATATTCTAATGTAGAATATCAAATGCCAACTTATAACCCTAATAATCCTGTCGCAATAAAAGAAGGAATTAAAGCGTTACAATCTCAAGGTAAAAGAGTACTTATATCAATGGGAGGAGCTACTGCTGAACATATGAAATTTAGAAGTGATCAAAAAGAACAATTAAAAGCAGCGATTAAAAGTGTGATTAACGAATATGGTTTTGATGGATTAGACATAGACTGAGAATCTGCTTCTTTAAATAGTTCAGAAAGTAAAAATGTAACAGCTCAAGCTCTTAAAGAATTAAAAGATGAATATAAATCTGAAGGAAAAGATTTCATTATAACTATGGCCCCTGAATTTCCTTACCTTAGAAAAAACACTGAAGGTAGAAACTATAAAGAATTTTTAGATGGGCTTGATGGTTATTATGACTGAATAAATCCCCAATTTTATAATGGTTGAGGAGATGGTGTTCAAGTAGAAACAAGTGATGATGCTGCAAAAACAGGTGTTCAACAAAACACATATATTACAAATGACAATGTTGATAAACGTGGTGAATTTTATTATTTAATGTCAAAATACATTACTTCAAGGCCTAATAATCAAAATGGTTTTTATCAAATACCAGCAGATAAATTCATTATTGGTGCTTCAACAAATGAACCAGCAGGAAGAGGAGCAGGTTCAAAAGAAGCTTTCAATAAAGCTTATAATTTATTAAATTCTGATGGGATTAAAATTAGAGGATTAATGACATGATCAATTCTTTTTGATGCGTTTGAGGGTATGATACCAGATACTTATGGAGGGACAGAGCCAAAAATTATGTGATATAGATGATCATACAGTAAATGATTTGATGAAAGTTTTGGTAAATTAAAAAATGTAAAATAAAGTGTAAAATTTAATAGCAAGTAATTAATAATTAAAAAAACTCATTTAAAATGAGTTTTTTTAATATAAACAGTTATTTTCATATTCCTTCTTCTTTTATTATTGGTACAAGTATAATAAATAATCAAATAACGTTGACTAAAGGTAATAGAAATAATAAATTAAAGATTATTTTTTTGCTCTTTTGATTAAATAAGCTTTCATTATTAAATTTATTTTTAAATGTTTTACTAATTGAAATAAATAAGATATTTAAAAATTTAAAAATAATTAAAATAATTAATAAAACTATTGAGTAATAAAATCCAGGACTTGGTAGTTTTGAATTACTATCTAAAACAATAACCATCAATAAAGCTAAATTTAAAATTAATCAAAAAGTTATGAAAAGATCCAAAATAGAAACTAAAACAATATAAATTTTAATTTCATCATGATCATTATAATCGTTGGTATCTTTTTTAATCTCTAAATTATGTATTTGTATTAAACCTATAATACTAGGCATTAATGATAAAAAATATAAAATACTTCAAAACATTTTACTTGGCTCTTATTATTCTAAATAACAATTAACTAAAGGAGTTATGAAATAAGAAAATCCAACAACCACATTTTTATCTGAATTTCAAAATTCTTTTGAGCAAATACATATTGCTGCCTGTGATATATGAATAGCAGCAACTCCCATCGTAGCGCCAATAGCTGCTGCTAAAACAGGAGCTTGTGTAGTTAGTAAAGAAATCATTGTAGTAACGGGTATTGAACCAGGAGGTAATTTAGGGCCTTCACGCACACTATTAACCATTTCAACAAATGCTTCATAGCCAATATGTCATCTGAATCCTCATCAATGCCACGAAATATAGTTTGTTTTTCTATTTCTATTTAATATATATTCAAACTTAGCATCAGAGTATTGATTTATCATGTCTGAAAACTCGAAATTATCATCTTTTAAATTTGGTTTTATTTGATTTTCTATAACTTCAGAAATTTTTATTCAATCTTTATTTTTTTGCAATTCCTCATAAGAACCTATAAATTGAAAATCTCTATATTTTTTGTCAATATTATCTAAAATTTTTTTAAATTGTTCTTTTTCCATAATACTTAATTTGCCTTTCCTCTTTCCTTTTGTAATAACAAAAGCTATTACACCTAAATTTTAACATTGCAATAAAAAAAGTGTAAAATTCAAAAATTAAATTAGGTAACAAATTATTTAAACAAACAAATATTATGAAATATTTCTAACTTTAAAATTTATAAATACTAACTAGGAACTAAGTGAACTTAATGACTTCAAACTAGATTATTCTTAATTAAATAAAAAACATAACATCCCTTAAAAGATGCCATGTTTTTTATTTATAGTTAGGAGCTTCAGCTGAAATTTCAACATCATGAGGATGAGATTCTTTTAAACTAGCTCCAGTTATTTTGACAAATTTAGCATTGTGTCTTAAAGTTTCTATTGTAGCAGAACCAGTATAACCCATTCCACTTCTTAAACCACCAACCAATTGGAAAATAACTTCTTCTAAAGTTCCTTTAAAAGGAACAACAGCTTCAATTCCTTCAGGAACTAATTTTTTAGCTCCTTTTTGAAAGTAACGATCACTACTTCCACGTTTCATTGCTGCTAAGGAACCCATTCCAACATAAGTTTTATATCTTTTATTATTTATAATAACTTCTTGGCCAGGAGCTTCTTCAGTTCCAGCTAACATACTTCCTAACATTACAGAATGAGCGCCCGCTGCTAAAGCTTTAACAACATCACCAGAGTATTTAATTCCACCATCTGCAATTAAAGTTACATCTTTATTAATTGATCAATTGTAAACATCATTAATTGCCGTAATTTGAGGTACTCCAACTCCAGCAACAACTCTAGTTGTACAAATACTTCCAGGACCAATACCAACTTTAACACAATTAGCTCCAGCATTATAAAGTGCTTCAGCACCTTCAACTGTACAAATGTTACCAGCAATGATATCTAAGTTAGGGTATTTAGTTCTAATTGCTTTTACAACATCAATAATACCTTTACTATGACCATGTGCTGAATCAACTACTAAAACATCAATACCAGCTGAAATTAAACCTTCTACACGTGTTAGAGTTTCATCATTGACTCCAACAGCGCCACCAACTCTTAAAAATCCATTAGCATCAACACAAGCATTTGGAAATTCATCTGTAGGTTTAATTGATTTAACTATTCTAATTTCATTTACTTGTTGTTCAATTGTTAAATTTTTATGAACAATACCAATACCACCAATACTTGCAATCGCAATTGCTAACTCAGATTCAGTAACTGTATCCATTGCAGCAGAAATGATAGGAATATTTAATTCTATATTTTTAGTTAATTTAGTTTTTAAACAAACTTCATGAGGTAAAACTTCTGAGTAATTAGGCACTAATAGTACATCATCAAAAGTAATTGCTTTATTTATAATTTTTCCATTTAGATCTTTATTCATATTTATTCTCATTCTATTGTTCCTGGAGGTTTAGATGTAACATCATAAACTACTCGGTTAACATTATCTACTTTATTTATTATTTCATTTACTACTTCATCTAAAAATTCTCAAGGAAGATGTGTGCTAGTTGCTGTCATAAAATCAATTGTATTAACACTTCTTAAAGCAACAACATAATCATAAGTACGATTATCACCCATTACACCAACTGTTTTAACTGGTAATAATGTAACAAAGGCTTGTGAAACTGAATTATATAAATTTCACTCTCTTAATTTTTTAATAAAAATAGCATCTACTTCTTGTAAAATTTCAACTTTTTCTTTAGTTACTTCTTCAATGACTCTAATTCCTAACCCAGGTCCAGGGAAAGGATGACGATTAATCATTTCTTCAGGTAACCCTAATTTAAAACCAACTTGTCTAACTTCATCTTTAAATAAGTTTCTTAAAGGTTCAATTAATTTAAATTTTAAATCTTCTGGTAATCCACCAACATTGTGATGAGATTTAATTGTTTTAGAACTAGCTCCATGAGAAGAAGATTCAATTACATCTGGATAAATAGTTCCTTGTGCTAAGAAATCAGCATCTTTATATTGTCTAGCCGCATCAGTGAAAACATCTATAAAACATTTACCAATAATTTTTCTTTTAGCTTCAGGTTCTTTAATTCCTTTTAATTCAGAAAAGAAAAGATCACTTGCATCAACTAATTTAATATTAATGTCAAAGTTAGTTTCATATGCTTTCATAACCTCAACAGATTCATTTTTTCTTAATAAACCTGTATCAACAAAAATACAAGTTAATTGTTTACCAATTGCTTTACCAATGATTGCTGCAGCAACAGATGAATCAACCCCACCGCTTAATCCTAAAATAACTTGTTTATCCTGAACAATTTCTCTAATTTCTTTAATTTGTTGTTCAATAAAATCATCAAGATTTCAGTCTTTTTTACATTTTGCTATATCATATAAGAAGTTTTCTAACATTTGTTTACCTTGTAGAGAATGAGTAACTTCAGCATGGAATTGAATACCATAAATTGGTTTAGTATTATGAGAAATAGCAGCAATACTCGCATTAGAATGTGCAATTTGTTTAAAATCTTTTGGTAATTTAGTTACGTGATCAGCATGACTCATTCAAACTTGTGAGCTTTCATCAACATTTTTAAAAAGAAGATTAGATTTATCATCAATTGATATAATAGCTTTACCAAATTCTTGTTCATCAGCTAATTCAACAGCCCCTTCAAAATATTGAGTTAACAATTGCATTCCATAACATACACCTAAAATAGCAATATCCAAATTTAAAATTTCGGGATGAATTTTATAAGCATTTTGTAAATAAACACTTGAAGGTCCACCAGAAAGAATAATTCCTTTTAATAAAGGATATTCTTTAATCTTTTCAATTGATGTATCAAAAGGTAAAACTTCTGTGTAAATATTAGCTTCTCTAACTCGTCTAGCTAATAATTGTGTATATTGACTTCCAAAATCTAAAATTAAGATTTGAGTATTTTTCATTTTATATCTCCTTCTAAATAAAAAAAGAGGTTTTTGTGTATCAAAAAACCTCACGCTTATAGTCTAAGGATAGGTCCAGAGGCAGGTCGGCAGCCCATTATGCTGCCATGTATAAGTTTTTTATATTTAATTATTTAAAATATTATATATTATAGTTGTATTTATATTCAATAATAAATACAAAAATATTTTAATTATAAAAAAAGAGAACAATAAGTTCTCTTTTTTAGTTCGTTAATTATTAATTAAGCGTTAACTTTTTTAATTGATAATTTTGCTTGAGCTTTTTCGTCGTTTAATTCTAAAATTAGAACTTCAACATCTTGACCAACTTTAACGAAATCGTTAATGTCGTTTACAAAAGTGTTAGCAATTTCACTAATATGAATTAAACCTTTGTATTGTTTACCGTCTAATTCAAAAATAGCAAATGCACCAAAAGGAGCAATATCAGAAATTTTAACTGAGATAACTTTGTTCATTTTGTCGTCTACTTTCTATAATACTGATCAAATAGATAAAATTATGAACTGTAATGTTAAAATTTTAAGATTCGATTTGTTCAAATACTAACTTTATTATATCAATTACTTTTAAAATTTTGTAGTTTTTATTTTTTATCTTGAAATCCAGCACAACCTTTTAAATCTATCACTGTTTCATATCCTAATTCAATTGCATGATCAAAAGTTGCTTTTACACATACTTCTAAAGCAACTCCGACAATTGTTAAACTAGTTATTTTATTTGCTTTTAAATATTCATCTAGATTATTTGAATTACCTTTTTCATCAAAAAAAGCACTATAACTTTCTGTATTTTTATTAGTTCCTTTTTTAATAACCATATCAACTTGTGAATCATTAAAATATAAATCAGTTCCAATTGTACCAACAACACAATGTGGACCTCATTCAGAAAAAGAGTAATGATCAACGGGATGAACGTCCTTAGTTGCAAAAACAAGATTATCATTTGCTTTAAATTCTTGAATTAATTCTTCAATATATTCTTTTTTAGTTTCAGCAGTTGGTACATACAATTTTCCATTAGGATCAACAAAATCAAATTGATAATCAACTATTATTAAAGCTTTGCTCATATCAACATCTCCTTTTTGATATTATAACAAATAAAAATGTAGCAATTTTTGCTACATTTTAGTATTCTTTTGTTTTTTAGGGTAAATTGGTTCTTCAGTTTTATTTTTTAATTTAACAATGTTTGTTTTATGTCTAACAACTAAAATAATCATTCCGACTAAAATAATAATTTGACCTGTTAACATTCCATCAGCATAGTTAATTCCGTGTATTTCAGAAGAAAACTTATGGAAAAAATTATAAAAACTAAAAACAATATTATTATCTCAAGCATCAATGAATGAATCATAACCATTAAATAAACTATAACCCATTACTCCATATGTTCAAGGCAATCACATTAATAGCAAGATAGTTGCTGTTCCAATAATTGAAGATAAACTAACTTTACGATATTTGAAAGCAAATATTCATCAAACAATAAAGAAAATTAAAAAGTATAAATAATTAACTACAACTAATAATCCTAAGAAACAACTAACTGCTTTACCACCTTTGAATTTAAATCAAATTGGTCAACAGTGTCCAATTAAAACAAAGATACAAGGAATAAAATAACTTGTTTTGCTGAATAATTCACTTGGTATCATTGAAAGACCAATAGCAAATGCAGCAGTAATTAAAACTTTAAAACCATCAAGTAAAGCAACTGCTAAACCTCATCTTTTTCCTAAAATTCTAACTGTATTAGTGGCTCCTGGGTTGTTTGAACCAACTTCGTAAATACTTACACCTTTAACTCATTTAGTAACAGGAACTGATCAAAGAACACTACCTAATAAATAACCAAAGATAGAAGCAATAATAATTCCTAAATAGGGAAACATTTAATCAACTCCTTTCATTAATAAATTTATTATATCAAATAGTATATTAGATTTTTATGTTAAAATTTATTGTAGTTAAAAACAGATATATAGGAGAAACTATGAGTGAACAAATTTTAAAAAGAAATTTAGATTTACCAATTGAAGAGCTTGTGAAGCAAAATGCTCAACTGAAAGTAGAAAACAAAGATTTTTACAAACAAGTAAGTAAAATTGATAGCAAAACAGCTGGATGATTAAGATTATTATGATTTGTTCCAATCTTAGGATGAGTTATTTATAATGCTTTAATGGCAGGAAGAAAAGCAAATCCTAAGTATTTAAATCAAGTTTTACCTATTAAAGAAAAAATAGCAAAAAATGAATTTCAAATTATCTATAATGAGAAATTAATTGAAGATAAAAAATAAAAACCTCATGTTAATTCATGAGGTTTTTTAAATATAAATACTAAATTTCGAATAAATCTAAGAAAATTGTGTCATAAATTCTTTCTAATCAGAAAAGTTTATGAACAGTAGCCTTATTGAATTTAGCTTTCATTCTATTTTCAAGTAAGTCAACATAACTCTCTCAAATTTCTTTATAACGATCTAATATCTCATTATTAATTTCAATCATTCTTCCTTGATCAGGTCTAGTTAAATCATCTTTATTAACTAAAATAAATAATCCATTTTTTGAAGTTAAACTGTTTTTACTAAATTTTAAGTTTAAATAGTTATCTTCGAATTCTACATCTTCAAATAATGATTTATTTGAGAAATATTGATCTTTAATCAATTTAACATAGTTTGCATCAATTGCTTTAGATTTATCAGCAATTTTGTTAAATGAGTTTAAGAATGATGGAAGAAGCATCATATCAATAGTAGTTCTTAAAATAGCTCAGATTAAAACTTTATTATCACCAGTTGATACAAAGTTTTGTTGAATTTCAAAGTTTACTAAAATAGTGATGTAAAAATTTGATGCAACAAAGAAAATCAAGAATCAAATTGGTGTAAATGAGATTTCTCTAACTGCTCTAAATTTTTGTCTATCAACTTTTGATTTGTATTTAAATACAATAATTTTTTTAAAATATAGGTTTTTTGAAAATCAGTTCATGTAAGTAAATTTTGCAAGCATGAATGCTGAAACACCTAATAATATGTATCTAACAACAGTAGCTGCTGTTCCTTCAAGTACAAATGCTGAAAGAACGAATAACACTGTAATCACACTCAACATTGCAACGTCTAATATAAATAAGAATAATAAGTATGGAATAGTTTTTAATAAAAGATTTGTAATTTTTTTATGAGTTTTGATTAAAGTCAATCTTTTTTCTTTTTCCGAAACTTCACTATTGTTAATTTTGCTATTTAAATCAGAAAGTAATTCTTTAGTTTGTTTAGTTTCCTTTTTTAGCGGTTTAACAACTTTAATTTTGCTTTTAGCTTGTTTTTTTTCAGCCATAAATTTCTCCTTTTCACATTTTATAATTATAATGTAAAATAGAAATAAAAAATAATTTAGTACAACAATAATTTGATTTTTAGAAATATAATTAAATTAATTTGTAAATAAATAAAAGGAGTAAAGAAATGGCTATACATTATAATGAAATGCTAATGATGCTATGAAACCTACCTGAAACAGTAGCTGTTTTTGCAGAATTTGACAGATGAGATGAGAATGAAACAAATATAATTAAAAAAGCAAAGGAAGAGAATTTGAAAGTTATTTTAGTTCAAAAAGAAACAAGTAACTTTAAAAATATTATTCCAAATAATGGAATAGAACAAAAGGCAACTGAATTAGACTGTGAAGTTGTTTTATGACATTCATTTAATCAAGAGTTTAATTATGAAAGAATTAAACAGGATTTAAATATAAAAAAAGCTTATATTTTGAGCAATAATATTGATTTAGACAAAATAAAATCTGCTTTTATGGAAAATAAGGTAATTAGTTATGATCAAAATCTTAATAAGCAAATTATAAAAAGTGAAATTCTTTTAAAAGAAGGGAAAATAAAAGAATATAAGCAATTAAATGGATTTAATTTTGGATTTAAGGGATTTGTTGAGCATGGTAACCATATTGGTAGAACAATTGATTATCCAACAGCAAATATCGTAATTAATGATGAATTGAAATTAAAAGAAGCAGTTTATTTAACAACAACTAAATTACCAAATGATGAAAAATTATACCCAAGTATTAGTGCTTATTGAACAAATAAAAATGGAGTTAATGTTTTTGAAAGTCATATTTTAGATTTTGACCAAGACATTTATGGTTGAGGAATAGAAGTTGAAATTATAGATTTTATTCGTGAGAGTGTTAAAGTAAATAATTTAGAAGAATTAAAAGAGTTATTGAACAAAGATAAAGAATGCGCAATAAAGCATTTTAAAGGAGAATAAAATGAAAAAACCAATCTTAGGTAGTCATGTTGGAATGAGCAAAACTAATAAACATGGTGAATATTTAATCGGAAGTGTTAATGAAGCAATAAGTTATGATGCTAATACATTAATGTTTTATACTGGAGCACCTCAAAATTCAGTGCGTACAGCAACAGAGAAATTACATATTGAAAAATTTGATCAAATCTTGAAAGAAAATAATATTAATAAAGATCATTTAGTAGTTCATGCACCTTACATTATCAATATTTCAAATCCAGTTAACCAAACTACTTGAGATTTTGGTGTTGATTTTTTAAAACAAGAGATTAAAAGATGTGAAGAAATTGGAGTTAAGATTTTAGTTTTACATCCAGGAGCTAGACTAAAAGGTGATTATACAGATGCATTAAATGCATTAGTTAAAGGATTAAATGCTGTTGCTGCAACTCAAAATAATGTAGTTATTGCTTTAGAAACAATGGCTGGAAAAGGTACTGAGGTTGGATTATCATTAAGCGATTTTAAATATGTAATTGATAATGTTGAACAACCAGATAAAGTAGCAGTTTGCTTAGACACATGCCATATGCATGATGCAGGTTATGATTTCAATGATTGAGATTCAATCAAAAAAGATATTAATAATACCATTGGTAAAGAAAAAGTTATTTGCTTCCATCTAAATGATTCAAAAAACCCTTTATTAGCACATAAAGATAGACATGAAAACATCGGATATGGTTATATTGGATTTGATAATCTTTTAAAAGTGCTTTGAGATGAAGAATATATTGATGTACCAAAAATTTTAGAAACTCCATATGTAGAAAATAAAGCTCCATATAAAGAAGAAATTGAAAACTTACTTAATAAAAAATTTACAAAAAAAGTTAAATAAAATATGAGATAATTAAACAAAAGGGAAGGTGATATTATGAGCGAACAAAAATTAAGCATGACTAAAAGACGTACATATTTAGTGCAAATGTTTTACAGATATTTATTAATGGATAATGATGTTAACTACATCAAGCAAGATATATTGGATGAAACACAAGAAAAATTGGATGTTGAAACAACTTTAATAGCAAATAATATTGCTGAAAAACTTTCAGATCTAAAAAATGAAATTAAAAAGCACTTAAGTTCAAATTGAAAATGAGATAGAATTCCAACATATATTCAATCAGTTTTAATTATTGGTGCTTATGAAATTATCTTTACTCCAACTCCAAAAGCTGTAACAATTAATGAATTAGTTAATTTAGTAAAAGAAAACGAAGTTGATTTTGATTACAAATTTGTAAATGCATGTTTAGATAAGGTTATAAAACTATAATGGAAAACAAAATATTTTCAGTAGCTGAAATAAGTCAAATATTTAAAGAAGCTATTGAAGGCAGTAATTATTTCAAAAATATATATGTCAGAGGAGAAGTAGGTAATCTAACTTTTAACAAATCAGGACATGTATATTTTTCTTTAAAAGATAATCAAAGTACAATAGCTGCAATGATATGAAAAAGCAATGCACATAAACTCACTAACCTAAATGTAAAAGAGGGAATGGAAATAACATGTTATGGAAGATTAACATATTATGTACCTAATGGAAGAGTAAGTTTTGAAGCTGTTGATGTAAGTGTTGAAGGAAAAGGCGATCTTCAAGCTATTTTTGAAGAACGTTTAAAAGAAATAACTGCTTTAGGTTGAACAGATCAATCAAGAAAAAAACCAATTAATCGCTTTGCTAAAAATATAGGTTTAATTACAACTGATTCAGGAGCTGCTATTAAAGATTTAATAACAACTTTAAAAAGAAGAATGCCTTCAGTTAATATTTATTTATTTCCTACAATGGTTCAAGGAGAAACAGCTAAGTTTGATATAGCTAAAAAAATACAACAAGCAAATCTATTTGAACCTAAACTAGATATTCTTATTGTTGGTCGCGGTGGTGGAAGCTATGAAGACTTATGAACTTTCAATGAAATGGAAGTTTTAAAAGCAATAGTTGATTCGTCTATTCCAGTTATAAGTGCGGTTGGTCATGAACCTGATATTACATTAAGTGATTATGTTGCTGATTTAAGAGCAGCAACACCAACAGCGGCAGCTGAACTAGCTTCAATTAGTACTGAAGAACTTTTAAAAGAATTAGCATATAATTATGAAAACCAAATTCGATTATTTAAAAATGTTTATAACAATCATCAGTTAAAATTAGAAGACCTTAAAAAACAAAATGTTTTAAAGATTAATAATAAATATGATATGCAATCACTCGATTTAAATTACATTGAAAAAAGTTTTATTAATAATATTAAAAACATAATTGCACGCAATGAAATGTTTATTGAAAACATTGAATCAAAAACAGCTTTGTTAGACCCTAAAAAGCCTATGGACAAAGGATTTGGACTAATAATGAGTAAAGATAAGCAAATAATCAATTCAATTGATAAGGTAGCTATAAATCAAGAAATTAAATTGGTTTTAAAAGATGGAGAAATCGAAACTATTATTAAAGGAGTAAAGAAAAATGGAAAATAAAACATATGATCAGTTAATAACTGAATTAAAAGAAGAAACATTAAAGTTATCATCAAGTGAAATTTCAATGGAACAAGCAATGAAAATATTTGAAGAAAACATTAAAAGAATTCAATTAGCAAAAGAAAAACTAACTGAATACAAGGGTACTATTAACAAAGTTTTAGAAGAAAATAAAATCGAAGAATTTAATTAATGAAAAAACGTTTAGATGAAGTTCTTGTAGAAAAAGAATTAGTTTCTACAAGAAGCAAGGCAAAAGAACGAATCGTTAATAGAAAAGAAGTATATGTAAATAATACTTTAGTAACAAAAGCTGGTTTTATGGTAAACGAAACAGACTTAATTGAAATAAAATTGAAACAAAGCACTTTTGTTTCAAGAGCTGGTTTAAAGCTTGAAAAAGCAATTAAAGATTGAAAAATAGACTTAAACAATAAAATATGTTTAGACATCGGAGCTTCAACTGGTGGTTTTACAGAAGTTTGTTTAGAAAACAAGGCAAGTTTAGTATATGCAGTTGATGTAGGAACTGATCAATTAGATTCTTCTTTAAAAAATAATCCTTTAGTAAAAGACATGCAAAAATATAATTTTAGATATGCAAAACAAGAAGATTTCAATCAAACAATTGATTTTTTTTGTTGTGATGTAAGTTTTATTTCACTAGACAAAATTTTACCGGCCTTAAATAGTTTAATTAAGGAACAAACATATGGTGTTGTATTATTAAAACCTGAATTTGAGGCAGGAAGTGAATTAGCTAAAAATGGAAAAGTAAATTTAAAATCAACTCATCTGCAAGTTATTAAAAATTTTATATTTTATGCTAAGCAAAACGGTTTTTCAGTTGATAGATTAACTTATTCACCAATTGTTGGTAATAAAAAGCAAAATATTGAGTATTTAGCTTATTTAACTAAAACAGAAAATCAAAAAAATTGAAAAGAAGAAGAATTGAATAAGGTTGTTAATCAATCTTGAAAATATTTAACTTAAAAAGGGAGGCATCCACATGAATCAAAAAGTTATTTTGCATCTTGATATGGATGCTTTTTTTGCAAGTTGTGAACAAGCTCATGATAAAACATTAAAAAATAAACCAGTTGTTGTTGCACGTAATAACGATAAAAGCATTATTGTTGCTGCTTCATATGATGCTAGAAAATACGGAATAAAAGCAGGAACGCCTATTTTTGAAGCAAAAAAATTAGCTTATGGAGAATTAATTATCAAAGAAGGCAATAGAGATTTATATGAAGAATATAGTGAAAGAATTTTTAACTTAATTAAAGAACAATTTACTTATAAAGTCGAAATACTAGGAATAGATGAATGTTTTATTGATGCTACTAATATTTGAAAAAAATATGGTAATGTTAAAAATCTTAGTTTGGCTATTCAAACTGCAGTTTATCAAGAAACAGGTTTAACATGTAGTATTGGTGTTAGTTTTACTAGATTATTTGCAAAAATGGGTAGTGATATGAAAAAGCCAAATGGAATTACTATTATAACTAAAGAAAATTACAAAACTCTAATTTGAAATAAACCAATAAAAGATGTTATTGGAGTTGGAGTTTCATCATTAGAAAAAATGGAAAAATTAAATGTAGAAACTGTAAATGACTTTATTAAACTTGATGAAAAAATTATTGAAAATACTTTTGGATTAGTTGGACAAAAAATGTTTCAAAAACTTAACGGAATAAAAAATAACGAAATAGCTTATTGAGATACATCGATGAAATCAATTTCAAAAGAAAAGACTTTTGAAAAAAGAAATATGTCTATTGAAGAAATTGAAGAAGTTTTATTTAGTTTAGCTGAAAAAGTAGTCATTAGAATGCAAAAAAATAACCTACTTGCTAAAACTGTTTCACTATTAATAAAGTTTTATAATCAAGAAATAAATTTTGATAAAAAAGAGCATAAGAAACGAAAATCATATAGTGAAACTTTTATAGAATATACTGATAGTTTAGAAAAAATTTATTCAACAGTAAAAACAGTTTTAGATGATATTTATGAAGGTGAATCTATATCATTAATTGGTATTGGGGTAACAAATTTACTAGAAAAAGACAAATTGGTAAAACAGCAAAGTTTTGAAAACATAATTATTTAATGTATAATAATAATTAATATAAAAAATGAAGTAACTAATCAGGATTAGGAGAAATTTTATGAAGTTTGGACTTAAAAAACAAGGAATAACACTTATTGTGTTGTCTTCTTTATATGGAATTGCAGCAGTTGCTTCAACAGTACCTGGAGTGGGAATTGAATCAATTAGATTTATTAATTCAGTTAAAAAACAATTACAGGTCATAATGCCTAAAGATAAATATGTTTTAGATCCTAAAAGTCCATTATACGAACCAATCATGGATAATGTAATTAAAAGCTCATATTTAGCTGACGCAATATCAACAATTGATTCTTATAACATAGCAGAAAAAGAAAAATTTACACCCTTATATACTGATTTTACAAATCAATGATTTACTAAGAAATGACAACCTGTTATTGATCAAAAGCAAGAAATTGATTTTTATGACATAGCTATGGACATGATTAAATTTGACCAAGCAATTGCAAAAGAATTCCAATCATATGGTTATGTTAATACTGGGACACAATGAATTTTCCATAAAAATGGAATTAAAGAAATGTTTTCAAGTGATTTAAAGCAAAATGCAATTAAGCAACAATCTGTTTGAAATCAAGATGACTACGAAGAATTAATACAGAGTACTGGACCTGGTTTAACAGGAATGAAAGTTAAACAATCACCAGGAACAAAATTGGTAAATAATAAAGTATGATTTTTAAATGAACAAATTGATTCAATTAAATACGCAATTAGTATTCAGACTTTACAAAATCCTTTTGTAAACAAAAATCTTAAAGCCGATGATGTTGCGGACTATGTAACTATTGATGATTTATATCATCCTAACTTTACAAGAGGAATAACAATGGCACAGGCAACTTTTATTATTATGTTGTCAGCTATTATAATAACTCCTACAGGTTTAGGTATAGGAATATGAAAATATAAAAAATGAGAAAAGACTGAAGCTCAAGAAGGCGCAGGTGAATAGTATGAAAAAATTATTAGCGATTTTGGCAGCTACTGCACTAATTACACCTGTTGTAACTAGTGTAGTTAGTTGTGGTGAAACTGAAGAATCAATGCGTAATAATCCATTATTAATTGGAAAAGGCATTGATAAATCAAAAGCTATTGATGATAGTCAACCAGGTAAATATGGATTTACTAATTTTTATATTGTTGGTGATAGTTTAAGTGATACTGATGGAATTTCAAATTTAATTAAAACTAAGTTTGCAAATTCATTGGTTGATCTTAATGTGAGATTATCTGGTGCCTATGGGTATGAAAAAAATAATACTCACTATTCTGCATTTAGTAATGGTATGACAGCTGGAACTATTCTTTCAGAAAAACTAGGTTTTGGTGAAATGAAACCAAGTAACTTTTTATCTAAAAAGGAAGAAAGTAATTATGGTAAAAATTATTCAGTTGGAGGAGCTACTGCAGCCAAGCTTGATTTACCTACAGGAATATTATTAAATGATGCTACAATTGATAGACAAACAGAAGCATTAATATCTCAACACAAAATTAATAATAATGATTTAGTGTTCTTTGAAATTGGAGGAAATGATTTATTTTCATTAATTGGATTTTATGGAAATGAAGCAAAACAAACAGAATTCATGAAAGATAGCGTTGATAGAGTTAGAACAGCATTGTTTAATCTTTTAAACAACGGAATTAAAAACATTATTTTTATGACTCCTCCAAGAATGGATTTTCCTCCTAGATATCGTCATGTTTTTGAAGATGCAAAAAAACCTGAAAATCTTGAAGCACAAAAAAAGGCTAATTTTATAATTAATATTTGTGATGAATACTATTCAAAAATAATGAATGTTTTAAATGAAGTTGAACTTTATTATCCAGATTCAATTCAACTATATGATTTATTCAAAAAAACTGATGAACTTGAGAAACAATTTAAAGATTTAGTTGCACTAGATGGTTCAGAAGCGATTATTAATGAAGCATATAGTAATGGTCAATCAATTGAGGTTAATTTAAATAATGAAAAAGTAAAATTTAATACTAATCCTAATGTTGATTTGTTACAAAACATTAGTGGAGTCATTAATGAATTTAAAGGTGACATTGTATTTGGTGCTAAAAATACTTTAGATATAACAATTTCAGCAACCAGAAATCATACTACAATCTCAGATCGTGATAAAGCAATGAAAAATTATTTCTTTACTGATTTTGTTCACCCAACTAAAGAAGTTCATAGATTAGTTTCTGATATTCTTTTAGGTTATGCAAAGGAGTTGAGTAAAAAATGAGAAAATTAATTTCTTTATTAGCTGCAATAACTTTAACAGCTTCAGCTTCAGCTTCTCTTATTGCTTGTAGTCAAATACAACCTAAAGCAAAAAAACCTGCTGTTTATGATTCACAAGATATAAATATTTTATTAAAACAAGTTTCAAAAGCTTATTATCTAAATTCTGACAAAACAATAAATTATGATTTTAATTTTGTTTATGAAAATATGATTAAAAATAAATGAATTAAGGAATTAGATAAGTCAGCTGAAGCTTCTGGAAAAAATGGAATTGATAATACATCACGTATTTCAGATATTCAGTCAGTTTATTTTGGTGATCAAATTATAAATAGTAAATTAAAAGATAAAAGTGAAATAAAAATAGTAGCAGGTCAAGCTCCTAAAAATCCAAATTTATTAATGAACTTATCAGGTATTTATCCGACATTAATTTCATTTATAAATAATGGTCAAATTATTGAATTGGTTTTATATTTGGTAGATTTAGGTATTAATGTAATGCCTCAAATAATTTCAGATCAGGGAATTTTAGATTATGCTGCTGCTTTATTACCAGATGCTAATATTAAAAAACTAGCCGAAGCTTTAAATCCTCCAAAAGATAAATACAAAAATTATACAATGGAAGAAGTTTTAAATTCAGCTATTGTAGATTTTGGAAATGCTTTAAATATTTTTGCAGGTAAAGATCAAAGATACAAGAATTCGTCATCTGATGAGGCAAATAAATGAAGAGCATCTGCTTTAAACGGAGTTGTTCTTGCTATGCAAGACCTACCAAAACAATCTAATATAAATTTAAACATAGTAGATAACTGGGATGCTTTATCTGGAGTAATAAACTTTGCAAGAGTTATGGTTATTTATCTAAATAATTTTGCTGCACAAAGACTTACAGTTATTGAAAATACACAAGGTACAATTAAAGAATTATCATGAGATGAATTACAAAAAATTAGAAATACTAAATATGAAAAAGTAAATAATGAATTAGATATTAAAAATTTTATTAAATATTTAGACAAAGCTTTTAACGATAAAAGTGGTAAAGAATTACAAAACTTACTACAATTTTTATTTAGAGGGCAAAAAAACTATAAACAAGTAGCTGGTTCATTACCTATTCCAGATATAGATGGATTTATTTCAAACTTTACTAATAAAGTTTATGATGATGTTGGACTAAGTGGAGTATTTAAAGCCATTTTAAACGGAACATCTACTTCAGAAAAACCAATTGGTAGTATGCTAGTTGGTGGTTTAGGATTAGTAAGTTCAAATAACAATATTGTTGGTAAACTTAGTGAAAAAGTAATTAAACCTTTAATTATAACAGCTTTAAAAGCTGCAGTAGCTGTAGGAACGATTAATGAAAAAACAGCAAATTTAATTATTGATTTAATGAACAAAGGTGTCTTATTAAATCCGTGAGATGTTACTTGAGAAAGTTTTTTAAATCCTTTTATGGATAAACAACTAAATCCAGGCAAAAAAGTTAATATATTAGGATTTCCTATAAGCGGAGATTACACAATAAGAACACTACTAAACCGTTTAACATATTTGACAACAACAGAAAATAATGATTCATTGAAGTTAGATTTTAAAAATTTATCTGATTTAATTAATCAATTACAAGGTGTTATTAAGGTTGCTCAAGAAAATCCAAAAGAATTGCTAACTAAACTAGGTTATATAAGACCTTCAAAAAATGATGAAGACGTATTCATTAAATCAGGTTCATTTTTTGATTATTTAAATAGAATTTTAAATGATACAAAAGGAAGCAATGGATTGTTTAATGCACTTAATGTAAAAACTGAAGAATTTAAAGACATGCAAGCAAAATTAAAAGAAGATATGCAAGCAAAATTTAATTCAGTTGAGGTAAGTAGTGAAAAACAAATAGATCATAATACATTTGAATATATAATTAATAATAAAACTATAACTATTAAAATTGATGTAGTAAAAAATAAATATTCAATAACAGCAATTAGTATGAAATAAGCACAATAAAAAAAAGACATTAATCTTTAAAAGGATTAGTGTCTTTTTCTTTTTTCTTTTTAACAATATCTGCTTTTAATAATTGTTCTGCTTCTTTTGTTCTTTTCTTATTAGTATTAACTATCATTTTTGCTTCATCCTCAGTAATAGTGTTATCTTCTGAAATCATTTTTTTGATGCGTTCTTTTTTAAGGATTTGTGATTCTTCATATTCTTTTCTAGCCATATGACTTTGATATCCTAAACGACTAATCATTTCAAATACCGAACCAACTATTAAACCTAATAAAATAAAAACTAACATTACAAAAAATAGTACAGTTATTTCTGCCATGCTATGAGCAACTATAATAAATATCATAGTTAATAAAAAACTTAATGTATAAAGCCCTAAAGCACTCATAAAGTAAATTTTTTCTTTTTTGTTCATTACGTATTCTTTTTCTTTTTTCAGATCATAGAATTTAACAAATCAATAAAAACCTAATAATAAGCCACCAATTAAAAATAGTATTATTTCAGTTACTAATAAACCTGTTGTGTTTCCATTAAAAACGCCTTTTTTAAAATCAAAATATTTAACAAGCAACGTGCTTAAGAAAAATAATCCTGAAGTTGTTGCTAAGTATTTTAAGTATGTTTGTTTTTTACCCATTTATTTCTCTCTTTTCTAAAATTGCTTCAATTAAAGTTGTATTTCTTCTTGGTGGAGTTATTTTAATTGCATTAAAGAATAAATCACTATCACCTAAAATTACAATTTTATCTTTGGCTCTTGTTACAGCAGTATATATCAATGTTTTATTAATAAAACCCGAATTATATTTAGGATTATCAATGACTAATAAAACATTATTATATTCACTACCTTGAGTCTTATGCACACTAGTTGCATAAGATAATTTTACATCACTAAAGTTTTTAGGTTGTAATAATATTTCTTTATCATTAAATTCTGTTAAAACATCTTTTAACTTACCAATTGCGTTATAGTTTATTTTAATAATCTTTCCAACATCACCGTTAGCTAAATCTAAATCAGTATCATTTTTCAAGAACATAATTTTATCATCAACTACAAATCGATAATCTCCTCGATCATATACTTTCTTTTTATCTTTAACATTCTCGTTAAATTCATTTTGAATTTGAGCATTAATTTCATCAATTCCTAAACTACCACCATACATTGGACATATCACTTGTAAGTGGTTAGCTTTTTTTTCTAATTCATCTCAATGTTGACCTACCAACTCAGTTACTTTATTCATTGTATTTTGATTATTGTAATCAAAATTAATTTCAACATTGCTCATAGATTCTAAATCGCTTATTTCTAATGTCTCATTTAAAACTTTATATGCTAAATCAACTATCCCATTTCCATTTTTTTGTCTATGCACTGTATCTAGTTTAATTGTTTTTAAAAAATCTAATTCCAATAAATCAGCAAAAGTATTTCCATAACCTACACTTGGCAATTGATTAGCATCTCCTACTAATACAACTTTTCAAACACGATCACATGATTGAATGAAACTTGCAAATAACTTATTATCAATCATTGAACATTCATCCAAAATTACTAATTTTTGATTTAAAGGATTGTTTTGTGTAATTTGAAATTTATTTAATTCTTTAGCTTCTAGTAATTTATGAATAGTTGTAGCATATGATTTTTTGTATGTTTCTCTGATTCTTGCTGCTGCTCTTCCAGTTGGAGTGGCTATTGCATAATCTTCAGTTCCACTCATACGATTAAATAACTTAACTATTCCTTTAATTAAAGTTGTTTTACCTGTCCCTGGTCCTCCAGTAATAATTGAAAGTTTATTATTAGCAAATAACTCTAAGGCTTCTCTTTGTTTTTCATCAAACTTAAAATCTTTAATTTTATTCTCATAAGCAATTTCTTGTTCTATTTGATCTATTTCTCATGATATACCCTCTTTATTCACGTTTTTAGTGGGTATATTAAGCTTAATTATGTTATCTGCGATAATTTGTTCTTCTCTTCATGATTCTTCTGTGTAGATACGATTTTTAGTTAATTTTAAAATACCTTTTTCTTTAGCGTATAAAATACCTTCAAATAAAAGTTCTGTATCTTGTATTTTTAACTTACGCATTAAACTTCTTGATAAGTAATCCTTATTTGTATAACTATCTCCAGATGAAAACAAAAAGTCATCCGCTAACTTTCATGCTCAATATGCAATTCTTTCTGGTGAATGTAATTCTAAACCAAAATGAACAGCAACTTTATCAAGTTCATCAAATGAAGCTATTTCTTTGTCTTTTGCAAATGATAAAAATGAATTTGAAAAAATATTTTCAATAATATCATTATCTTGATCAAAGTGATTATCCATTCAATCAAGAATTGAAGTTTTAAGATTGTTTTCAAAAAAGATGTATCTTAATCTTTCTTGCCCTTCTTGTCTAATGTTTTCTTCAATACCTTTTTTAATAATTGGAATATAAATTGGATTTAAACCAGGTATTTCATTTAATAAATTAATATCTTTTACTAACTTAGTAATAGCTTTATCACCTAAATGATTTATTATGATTTCAGCTGTTTTATCTCCTACTCCAGGAAATGCTGGACCTGCTAAAAATTTAACTTGTTCTTTAGTTGAATGAATAGGTGCTTTTCGATAAGTTTGAACGTTGAAACTTTTACCATAACGTGGATGTTCTTCAAAATAACCAGTTATTTCATATAAAGTTTTTTTATCCATACTAGTTATTGAGCCTTTAATGCTCATATGCTGTTTTAAATTATCTTCACTTGCAAATGTACCAGTTCCTCACCCAGCATCATTTGAAAAACCATATTTAACAACATACCCTCTAAAAGTTAATATTTCGTTCATCTTCTCACCTTTTATATTTATATATTTTATAACAAAAGTTTATTAAAACTAACAAATTATTTTTTAAATAAATTTTAATTATATATGTGATAATTATGTTATCGGAGAAACTATGATCGAAATAAAATTTAAAAATCAAAATGAAATAGATTCATATAATAAATATAAAGAACTTAAAGGTATTGAATATCATCAATATATTGCTAAATACTTAAACACTGATGAATATTCTAAAATAGCAGCTGTTATTCAATATGATCTAAGACTTAAATATATTCTTTATCGCTATATTTGTTTTTTTGAAGAATACATTAGAGCAGTATTAATGAATTGCGAAATTAAAGATGTTGAATTCTTTTTAAAAGAAAATGTTAATATGAGTGAAGCGCAAAACTTATATTATAAACATATTAATAAAATACAAACCAAATATGGTGATAGACCTTTAATACCTAGAAATGAATTTGATGGTATACGTGAATTAAGAAATCAGATCTCTCACTTTAAACCAATCATTTTAGACAATATTTTTGAAAATCAAATGAACATCAATTTTTTATACAATAACTTAACTAAAAACTATCAATCTAATTTTAAAAATGAAATAAATATGGCAGGTAATGAAATAGATTTAGTTGATCAAGTAAAAATTAAATTTGATATATAAAAAACTTATTAATGAAATTAATAAAGAATTCTCGTTCTTTCTAATTTGCAAATAGTTTTTATTTTTTTAATTTGTAATACTTGATAATATAGAGTAGTTAGTATACGATTATCCTTGAAAGCAAAAGGAAAATAAAAATATGAATAAAAAAACAACTAAGCAAATGGATAAATGACTTAATCTTTTATCAAAAAAACTTTCTGGATTAAAAACTTCAGATCGCAAAGATATAATTGAAAACTATAAAGATTTATGAAGCGAAGAACTTTCTGAAGGTAAAACAGTAAATGAAATTCTTTTAAGTTTAAGACCTATTAATGAAATAGCTAAAGAACTTTATGAAGAATTTGGAGTTATTAAAAATACAAAATCAGATGTTACCAAAATAAAAATAGTTAATAGCAAATCTGAAGTTACTTCTTCATGAATTAAAAATTTTAATAATTTTTGTTTAAAATTCTTTGGATTTATATATTCAATAACAGCTATTTTATTATCACTTGTATTATTTCTAACTTTTGTTGCAATAATTGTAGCTATTCCTGTAGCATTAGTTTTAGCATTTGTAAATTATGAATTCTTGGTGGTATTACCACTAGCGATTGGGGTCATGGGTATTGGTATAATTGTTGCAATATTCTTCTTTTTTCTAAGTAGTTCTTCTTATTCAACTGTTAAAGCAATATTTAACAAATGATTTTCTAAAACTTCTGTTGCTACAAAAAATAAAAGAAGAATTTGAAGTAGATTAATGTTAGTAATGATAATTATTGGTGGAAGCATGGCTGGAATTGGAGCTGTCACATCAATAGTTGGTAACAATAGCATATATGGATCAGTATTATCTGGTAACTATTTAAATAAAACTGAATCTGAAACCTTTAATTTAAACGCAACAATTGGTAAAGTCCTTGAAAATAAAGAATCTGAGTTTTCTAAGGATTCAAAAGTATATCTTGATTTTGATTGAGGTTTATCTCCTTGAACAACTTTTGAAGCAAAACAAGATTCTGAATTAAATCAAAATCAAATATCAATTCAAAAACATTTCAACTTTAAAGAAAGTTTAGGTAGTGAATTTAAGATATCAGAAAAGCCTGAATCAAGTTATTGAGTTAAAAACAATGTTAATGATAATGGTTCCTTATACTTAAAATTTCATATATCAGCACCTTGAAATGCTAAATTTCTTTCAATAACACCAATTAAATACGAAATATCATACAACTTTAAAATTAATAATACACCTGTTGAAAATATTATTGTAAGATTTTAGTGTTATGGATAAAGAACTTAAAAAAGGTATATTGGAAATGTTGGTGCTTAACTTTCTATCACAAAAAACCTTCTACGCTTATGAATTAAATAAAAAACTTAATGAAGTTGTTGAAACTAATGAATCAACAACTTATGCAATATTTAAGAAATTAGTTGATAAAGGATTTTGTGAACACTTCTTTGAAGAATCATCAAGTGGGCCAATGAGAAAATGTTATAAGATAACTTCACTTGGTAGAGAACAGTTAATCAATCAAAAAAATGCGTGAAAAGATATTTCAGATAAAGTTAATTCTTTGATATTAGAGTAGAAAAACATATAAAAAATAGAAGTTATTTGTAGTGATAACAAAATGGTAAGTATTTAATTGAAATAGCAGTAATCTTCTATTTTATTAAAATGCTTATTTTTTTATTAAGTATATTTTGAAATTTTAACGTTTTATTTATTAAAGTGAGGTTTAGAAAGAACTATTTTCAAAAACACTATTTAGAAATAAAAATTTATACTTACAATACAATTAAAAATAATAAGTTTTTTTAAGAATGTAAATTTTTTATAAAGAATTTTCTTTGCTTTTTGCATTATTTATTTTCTTGATAATAATAAACTTTAAATATTCTTTTAAAAGAGTAAAAATAATTGAAATGTTTCAATTTTATTTTTGAAATGTTTCAATTATTTGTTATACTATTGTTGTACATTAATTTTATAAGGGGGATATTTATGAAAAAATTATTGTCAATTTTAGCTGCTGTGACTATAAGCGCAACAGCATCTTCTACTATCATTTCATGTGGTAGCAAAACAAAAGCAAGCAAAACAGCCATAGATTCAAATGGACTACAACAAAAATTTGAAGATATTAGTTCTTCAAAAGAAAGTTGAATGATGAAAGATGAAGAAATTATTGCTGCATTAAATCAAGTTGAGTGAGATGGAGTAACAAAAATACAAGCTGTTAAGGAAGAAAAAGAAAATAGCCAAGAAACAAGAACTTTTAAAATAACAGTTGAAATAGATTCAAAAAATTATACTATTGATAAAAATACTTTTGAAATTGTAGTAGGTAAAGATAATAGAAAAATAATACATACAGAGTCTTTAATATCAAAAGTAGAACAATATAATAATTTAAAAATAAATGTAAGTAGCGAAGACGAAGTTGTTAAAACACTAAAATATATAATTGAAGAAGATTTAGGTGATAATCAAGATTTAGTTAATATAAGCCTTGAATTAAATTCTTTAGAAATAGTTGTTAAAGACGAAAATAAAGAACTTTTAACTTCACCAGTTAATATAAAAGAAGATTTTTTAAGTAACAAAACTATAAAAAATCAAAATTATTCAGTTGCAACTACTCAAGATACAGTTTATTTAAATGAAAATCACGAATTAGCTTCTACAAGTGATTCTGATTTAAGTTTAATAAAATCAGAAATAGTTTATCAAATAGGTTTTAACGAAGATGGAAAAGTTGCAAAAATGCCTTTTAGCATTTTGAAAATATCTAACCATTTACCGCCACAAATAACAAGTCTTGATGACATGTTTAAAGGAGCTTTAAATTTTAATCAAGATCTTTCGGAGTGAAAAGTATCAAATGTAAAAAGTTTAAATTCAACTTTTGAAAATGCTACAAAATTCAATGGTGATTTAGCTTCTTTTGACAACTTAATTTCAACTAAAAAAACTTTTGCAGGAGCTACTTCTTTTAATTCTGAAAGTTTAAAAACATGAAAAACTAATAAAGTAATGGATATGTCAGAAATGTTTTTAAATGCTGAGTCATTTAACCAAGATCTTTCTTCATGAAATGTGGAACAAATCGAATATCCAAATTTTTTAAATTTTAGTACAGGGGCAAAAAGTTGAATTGAAGCAAAACCTAATTTTAAAGAAAGATTAGATTTATCTAAGGTTTTAGTAGGATATAAAATAGATAAAATAGATACTGATTCAACAGATGAAGAAATTTTAGATTCAATCTCTAATTACATAAAAGAAAATAATGGTTGTGATGTTAAAGCCAATGATGATATAGTTATTTCAAGTAGAGGAAATTCAAAAATTGGTGAATATAGTTCAATTACAATTAGTGGAGCAGAAAATTCAAAATTAGTATTTGGTAGCAAAACTATAACATTAAATCCTTTAGGTAAAGTTGATATAGCATCTTTATTAGAAAAGAATCAATCAATAATATCAACAAAAACAACTGACGAACAAATAATTACAATAATTAATATGAATATTAAAACAGGGCAAAAAGTTACGAAAGAAGATTTATCTATTTCAAGACAAATAGAAGAATTAGGGAAAGAAGGCAAAATAGAAATTAATTCTTCTCCTAGTTCTTCTCTTATTGAAAATTCTTGATCAAAAACTTACCCTTCAATTAAAATTGATTTAAATGAAGCCCTTAAAAACTATTCTGCTAAAGAAAATGATACTAAATCTGACATTTTAAATTATTTAAAGGACACTTATCCTGAGTTAGAGAACATTGATGATTTAGAATTAAGTAAATTAAATTTTAATATAGTTAAACCAAGTTATGAAGGTCAATGAGGCTACACAGAAACTTATGCGGATCAAGATTCAAAATACTTTATAAATTCAAGTAAAAATGATATACGTGCAAAAACAAGAGATTTAAAAGATCTTTTTGAAGATTTTCCTATAAACAATTATAAATTTGAAAGTATTACAAAAACAACATTATCTAATTGACTCTATGAAACAAAAAGAATTAACATTACAGAAAGATATATAAACTTACAACATAATTTACCACCATCTATGCCTGTTGAAAATTCACCTAGTCTATATTCGTCTTCAATTACAATAACTTCAACTAATTCTGAATATTATACTGGTTCATGTTCTCTTCATGCAAAAACTAATATTAAAGTTTTAGAAAATGTTTTTAACATGACAATTGAAAAAAATCCGGTTTTTAGCCTTGACCCAGAAAATGCTTTTAGAAGTGTTATACGTAATTTAAATTGAAATTATTATAATTTTGATGAATTTGAAAGAACTTGAACAAGAGACGAAAATTTAAGTAGTGATCTTAGTTATACACCAATAACTATAAAACTTACTGCTAAAAGTACAAGCAAAATGTATGAAGGTACTGCAAACTTTAAAGTTAACATTTATAATAAAAAATCTATTGAATGGACAGATCTTTCTTCAGAAATTATAGAGCTTATTAACAATGATCATTCTAAAAAATGAAAAAAATCTAATTGATCAAAAGTTAATGTGGAAAACTACTTTAAAGAAATGCTAAATAATAATACAACTTTAAAAAATAAGTTTCACATTAAAAAATTTGTAGGTTTAAATTTTAAAAAAGATCTTGATAACGGTGATTTATTTTCTTATAATTCAACTAAATTTGAAATAAATGAAGTTGTGTTTGAAATGGAAAGCAGCTTTCAATATATAACATTCTATGGTCAGTTTAATAAAAAATATCATTGATATGACTGAGATACAACAAGCACTTTTTATTCACCGTTTTCTTTTGATGTTAAAATAAATGGAAGACAAAGATAAAAATATTAAAGTATTAAATAAAATATTGGAAAAGATGCGAAATTGCGTCTTTTTTTGTACTTTTATTTAATTGACAAACAAATTCAAAAATTGAAACTTCATATTTTTTGATAATTGTGAAAAGGTCATTCTTTTTAAAATGTTCTTTCACTATATTTTCTTTCTCTTGAGTTGTTAGGATAAAAATATTTTTTATTTGTTTCTCATTATTTCTCTTACAAAGTCTATTGTTATTAATACATATTCTTCTTGATGATCAACTATTGAACTGCTGTGTTCTGAATCATCAAATATTTTAATTTTAGTATTATCAGAATCTTTTGATTTTTCGCAATACATTATTATTGAGTTATTGTAGTCAATAAATGAGTCTAACTTACCATGAATAAATAAAACTGGCAAATCTCTAAATGAATTTAAATTCTTTTGTAAATTCATATCTTTTAAATTAGTTCTAGAATATTTCTTAAAAAATAAGTTAATTTTAAAAGATGCAATTCACCAAGGCAGTCACTTAAAATATTTTTTAAGGAAAAATCTAATTTGTTCTACTGGCTGAGTTAATGCACAATCTGAAATTAATCAATCGATTTTATTTACTTGATAGTATTGCTGTGCTCAATAAACAGCTGTTGCTGCTCCCATACTTACACCAATAACACCTATTTCATCAACATGATTATTATTCTTAACTCAGTTAATCACTTCATTTAATACCTTTGAATTAGTAACTCCTAAATCAGAATATTTACCATATGTTTTACCATGAGCATAAGCATCAAATGACATTACATTATATCCTTTTTTATAAAATTGAATTGCATTTCTTACACCCATATATTTATTTCTTTTAAATCCATGTAATGCAACAACTCATTTATTTGAATTATTTCTTAAAATTAAGCAACTGATTTTTGCTTCATCTGGACCAATTTCAAATTCTTCAATTTGATCTTTTGATAGTTCTCAGTTTTTTAGTTTCTTTTCTTTGATGTCTGCCAAATAATGATTTAAATTATTAACTTCTTGTCCGTTTTCATCAATTCCTACTCTTGGATACTTGAATAAGTATGGAGTAAAGAATTTTGATAGTATCGCACTAACAATAAATACTATTGGAAATAAGATAAATGTTCCTAAAACTTTTAAAAAAGTATACTTATATTTTCTAATTTGCTTCTTTGATTTTCTGAAATTTATATTTTTCATTATTTGTTTCCGCCTTTAATACTTTAATTTAGTTTATTTTAACTTAAATTTAGCTGTAAGGAAATCATCAAACAACATTTCTTCAAATTTTCCTATACCTGTAAATTTATACAGTTTTAAATATAAGTTCTTTTTCTTTACATTTTGCCTGTCTTGAATAAATAAGTATTTTTTAATATTTTCATTTTCAAAATCTTTAATTATTTTATTTTTAATTGTCATTTTTTCAGGTAATGATCAATAAAATAAATTATTAATATCATCATGTTTAGTCTTTTTACCATAGTTCTCGCTTTCTTCATCAGCTAAAATAATTTGTTTTGAATTATCAAAAGTTAAAAAGCCTGCTTGAAATGTCAAAACTTTCATTTCAGTTCGATAATGTAAAAAGTTAGTACGATTAACTAAGGATAAAACTTGCTTTACAGTATATGTTGAACTTACATTCAATCCTGTTTCATACTCGTTTTCAAAAATTAAAGTTTCATTATCTAATTTGTATTTAAGAATCATTACTAACTCTTCAACAATCACTTTATGCTCATCAATAAAATTTTCGACTAAATCATTAATTTCTAAATAGTTAGGATAAACATTTAAAAATTTTTCCATACTAGTTATTTCATATAAACATGAAGTAATTAATAAGTTATCTAAGTCTAAATTAATTTCATTGCTTGGTAGTTGCTTTGTTAAGCGCTTATAAAAATAATTAATGATTTTATGGTTATTTAAAAATAAAAACTGTTTTAAAATGTTCTTATTTCTATTTGTATTATTTTCATTATCTTTAAACTTATTAATTTGTTTAGCAATTGGCATAAATAAGTTATCTAAGTTATTATAAAAATCAATTAAAGTTAAATCATAATCTTTCAACATATTATTAAGTGCTTTTTCTTTAAATCTTTCATAATATTCAACAATATATGATTTCATTGAGTTTTTATTTAAATATCAACTCTTCATACTATTAATAATAATTTCTTCAGTATGCTTTTCTAAGTTAATTGTGCAATTATAAGGTAAACCTTCTTTAGCACTAATTGACTTACTACTTCTAATAGCTGGATTAAATAAATTTCTAATTCCTAAAGTAATATCGTATTTATTATCTATATTAGATATTAAATCATATACTTCCAGTTTATTTTTAAGTTCAGTTTTTCTTAAACCTCTACCTAGTTGTTGTAAGTATACAGTTTTAGAATTAGTCGGTCTTAATAAAATAATAGTATTAATTTCAGGAATATCTACTCCCTCATTAAAGATATTAACTACACATAAATAGTTAATTCTTCCTGTACTAAATTCATGTAAGATTCTTTTTCGATCTTTTGTGTTTTGTGAAGTTAAGGCTTCTGCTTTTAAATTTTTTGATTTTAAGTAATTTGATATATTAATAGCATGTTCAACAGTAACACAAAAAATTAATGCTGTTGGTCTTGCATAAACACCTAAATATTTTTTTATTGTTTCAAATAATAATTCATTTCTAGATTCAGTATTAACTACTTTAAAAATATCTTTATCAGAGTTTAAATCAACTCCTTGTAAATTAGTATTAGTATCATCTATACAATAATAATCAAATGGACATAATAGTTTTTGATCAATAGCATCTCATAGTCTTAATTCAGTAGCATATTCATCATCAAAATATGCTTTAATATCTTTATTGTCTTCTCTTTCTGGAGTTGCTGTTAAACCTAAAATTTGTTGAGGTTTAAAATAGTTAAATACTTTATCAAAAGTGTTAGCTGCTATATGATGTGCTTCATCATATACAATAATGTCAAAATCATCTGGTTCAAATTTATCTAATCTTGTAGATAAAGTTTGAATTGTTGCAAATAAATGATTCGGTTTATCACTATTAATACTTCCATCATACATAACTTCACCAAATTCATTATTCTCAAGCACATGACGATAAGTTTTGATTGCTTGATCAACTATTTCTCTTTGATGTGCTAAAAATAGGATTTTAAGGTCCTTTTTAGCTTGCTCTGTTTGTCTTTTGTAATCAAATGCAGAAACTAGTGTTTTGCCCGTTCCTGTGGCCATAATTACTAAGTTCTTATTTTTATTAATATGTCTTCGATAACTTAGTTTATCAATAATTTCTTTTTGAAATTTATATAAGTATTTTTTAGTTAAGTTATTTGATAATAATTCTATTTTTGATTGAACTACAGCTTGTTGGTTTTCTTTAATCTTTTGAATTAATAATTCTCTTTGAAATTCATCTGAAAAATCAACAAATTCTTCATTTCATAAACTATCAAATTCATTAATCATTTTATTAATTAACTCTTTATTGTTTTGTTCTGATAATTTAATGTTTCATTCTCTTCCAGAAATCATTCCTTTAACAGTTAAATTAGAAGAACCAATAATTACTGTTGATAATTCATTATTTCTTTTAAAGATTGAAGCTTTAATATGAATTCTTTCACTAGTTCTTTCTAAGTTATCTTCTATTTTAATTTTGATATTAGAATACTTATCAGCTAATAGCTTAAGTTCATTTAAATTATTATATTGAGCTAGATCATCGAACGTTGTTGAGATAATTTTAATTTGAATATTGTTTTTAGCACAGAATTCAAAAGTAGAAGCTATTTTGTTAAGAACACTTTTAGATATGAAAGGATAGATTAAATAAACCTCATTGGAAGTTAATATTTCATTATTTATTTCTTCTAATAATTTTTGTTCATCTTTATTTGTAAATAATTTTTCTTTCATAATTTGATTCCTTTTAAAATATTTTCTCATAGTTAATAAATATATAAAATAAAAAAACAGATTCCTTTTGAGAAATAACCAGTTGGCAATCTATATCAAAACTTTCATTTGAATTAGTTCTTAATATAACTCCATATTTTTTACTACTTGCAACGATTAAATATTGAAATTTTAAATATTTTTTCTAATTATTTCATTATGAGGTTTATACTCATAAATATTTTTGATAATTTTAAAAAGCTCACTTTTAGCTTCTTGTATTTTTATTTTGAAATTTTTGTCTCTAGTTATTTCGTAATGTTCATTTAAGTTTTTTCTATCATTTTTCTATTTCCACCATAAATTTCATTCTTATCTTTTTAGGGATATCTAATCTTTTTTTAATATTATCTAATAGTTCTTTTTTATAACTGATATTTCATTCTTTTGGTAAGTTTAGGTATAAAACTTTCATTGAAGATAGGTTTTTTTAAGATCAGTATGAATAAGATTTGAATGATGCATAACAATGTTTCTAAGTTTAATAATTTTTTTAAGCTCTTAATGATTTCGCTATCATTCTTTTTATTATTTAAACTAAAATCTCTGATAACAAATTTGGACTCATTATTCACAACAAAGCTGATTAATGAAAAGCAATATTTAACTTTAAGAAATCTATATTTTTTAAGACTATTTCAATCATCTAATGTTCTTCTTGTCTCAATATCTAAGCTTTCTTTTTTGATTTTTTTTACCAAGATATCGTTATCCTTTTGTCTTTTTTCTATTTTTATCTTAAATGTATAATTTTCTATAATTACATTATTAAATCATTCTTCATAAGTTGCTAAAAATTTATAATTAATTAATTTAAATTTTTTATCCATTCTTATAAAATCATTTACAACTTTATAAGATATTTTATTATTAATTAATGTTTCTTCTTCGTAATTATCTAAACAAAATTTAGCTATAGAAAAATATAATTCTTTGCTTCTTAAAAAATTATATTTTTGAAAATTTACTTTATCATTTTAGTCAAAATAAATTATATTGTCAATTTTTAAGTTTTCCATTTTTAATATTCCCTTTCGTTTTAATATACTTAAATAATATAATTATAATTAAAAAATACAGAATTAACTGTATAAATTAAAATTGGAAGTGCAACACTTCTAACCGAATGTCTCATAAAATTCCAAAGCTGATTTATAGTTCAGAATTTTACGAGGCATTTTATTTATTTCATTTAATATTTCTATTATATTATCATCTTTTAAATTTCTAAAATTTGTTTTCTTAGGTAAATATCTTCTGATTAATCCATTAAAGTTTTCATTAGTGCCTTTTTCACAAGAAACATACGTATTACATGTATAAAGTGGAACATTTAATTCTTGTGTAACTTCATGTAAAAGATTAAACTCCATTCTATTATCTTTTGTAATTGATTTAATGTTTAAATTTTCTTTTGCAATTAACTCTTTTAACTTTTCATTTGTATGCTTCATGGTTTTGTTTTCTAACTTAATCGCAAAACCTTTTCTGGTAACTCTTTCAACAAGCGTAATTATTGCTTTTGAAGTGTTACCTGCACCCACAACCAAATCTATTTCAAAATGACCTACGTCTTTTCTTTTATTAATATTTTTAGGTCTATAAGTAATTGGAATAGAGTTCATTTTTGAAATTTCTCATATATATTTCTTATATTTACTAGACTTTCTTCATCAAAACCTAGGTCTAAGCAAGTCTTTTGATTTTATTTTTATTTGTTTATTTTTAATTCAATTGTAAACAGTTTGAGTTGTTGGGATTTTGATTCCAAGTTCTTTGGCCTTAAAAACGCAAACATCAATACTAAAGCTTTTTGGATTAAAATTTGCATAAAGAAATCTTAAGAATTCCTTATATTTATTTATTTCATTTAGATGAGATAAGGTGTTATTAATGTCTCTAGTAAATTGCGCATCTTTAGCTTTATAAATTACAGCTGCTTTATTTCTTTTGATTTCTCTGTAAAACGTTGATCTATTTCTATTTAGTTCTTTAGCTATGAAAGAAACTGATTTATTTTGAACATTTAATAAGATATTCAATTAATGTTCTTTCTTTTAAAGAAATTTGTTTATAATTATTCATGGTAACTCCTTTGGGCTTTAGTCGGTCAAGGGGTTGCTTTTTTGTATCAAAAAAACTGCAATTCCTATGAGATTATTTTCTCATAAGTGTTGTAGTTCCAATTTTAATTCGTAAATATTATTTAAAATTAAAGATGCAAATAATATTGAAGATTAAAAAGTTCAACTTTTAAAAAGTTTTACAGATGAATATATTAGCTATTCAAAACATTTCATAAATTTAAAAAATGGAAAGATTTATAATTTTATTCAAAAAAGTGGAGCTAATTTTTTCGCAATAATATATTATTTTGAATTCATATTTGCAATAGTATTATCCATTTTTATAAGTTTTACATTTTTTAATAAAAAATTATAAAATAAACTTGACTTATCATTTTTTAAAAGTTATTATAATAATGTACAAAAGGATCTCTGAACTAAAAAGGGTCCTTTTTTTGCGTATGTTAAATAGAAAATAGGTTTTAAAATGACAAAATGACATAGATTTATCCCTTTCATCAACTGTGCCTTAAATAATATATGTATTTTAAACGGAATTATTTTTAATGATTATAAATTTAATTTTAAAATAATAAAAAACTTAGATTTTTCTAAAGCTTTAAAAAAATTCATTTTAATTAATTCATTATATGAAATTTCAGAAAATGAAATTAAAAATAAAATCGATAATATTATAGAATTAAGGCATTTAATTTTTCACCCTGAAAGAAAAAAGAAATTTAATAATTTAAATAATTATAGTGAAAGTAATTTAATTGAACTATTATCTTTATTTTTATACAAAGAACAACTTCTTTTATTAATTGAAAATTTAGATAAATCTACTAATGAAAGCGAATATTTGAGGCTTTTTTTAAATAAAAAACACACTCAATTAACTTCAAGTTTAAATGATGAATTTTTAGATAGATATTTAACTGTTTTTTTTAGCTGACTTAACAATAACAATAATAATGGACTAAAAGAAATATTTTCATTCTCCGAAGAACTATCAACAAATAAAAATATTTGAGACTTAGCAAAAAATGAACAAATATCAATTATAATAAATTATTTTTTTAAAATTAAATTTAATTTAAATGAAAAAAATAATCTAGAAATAACTTTTGATTATGAAAAAATGAAAGTTTGTTTTAATTTTAAGAACTGAGAAAACAAAAAAATATTTATTATATTAAATAAAATAACAGATATAAAAAAAATTAAACCTTATGGACTTAATAAACATATATTTAAAAATAAAAAAGAATTTACAATTGAAGAATATAATACACTTATTAATCAATTTCAAATTAAAAAAAACAAAAATATTTTAAAATTAATTTTTAAATTAAATTCTAGAAAAATAAATTGTAATAACTTTAACAAAAAATATAAATTTAAAATAAATAATAAAAATTTGAAAATAATAAGAAATAATTATTTTCATTTTTGTTATCTAACTGATAAAGATAGCGAAATTATTTCACAATTATTATATGTTATTATAAATTTTGAAGACGAGGATGAAAAGAGAATTGAAAAAGTAAACAAAATAGTAAGTAATTTTACTGCTTTTGACATTGAACTAATTTTTCAAAAACTTTCTTTATATGAATAAAAAAACTAATCATTGAGCTGATTAGTTTTTTTAAGTTATTTTTGAATTGATGATCAATCACCAACAAATATTTTACTAAAATCATATTGATTTAAGTATCATAGACCATGAGTTAATAAAGATTTATTAATTTCTTTTCCATCTAATGATTTTCCTCTATCATCATTCATTGATCACATTGATAAGTAAGCAAGTTTTTTTTCTTGTGCTCAGTTATATAATTCTTTAGCATCTTCATCTGTAAACACACCTTCAACAGTATCATTAACACCAATCATTGGAGTTACACCAATTAAGCTATATAATTGATTTTCATTGACTGACTCTTTAAAGTTTTCTAAAATTGATCTTTTTAAATTAATTACAGTATTATCAATAGCATCTTTTGCCAAATCAAAATTAGTTTTCCGATCAGCTAAAGCTGATAAATAAATAGGGTCACCATAGTCCATTAACATTAAGTTAATTACTGGCAAGTCTGAAATTGAAAGCCCTGCAGCTTTATATTCTTTAACAAATATATTCATTACATTATATCCTACGCTTGTTAAACCTGATGGTAAAACTGGTAAGGTTACTGAAAAATTTCATGCAGGGTCTGCTTTTTTCATTTTAGCCAAAGTTTTAGCTAATAAAATATTATCATTACCTAAATTTTGCGCATTTCCTTCAATATCAAAATCAATTGATTTAGGCATTTCGTATTTTTTATTACCATATTTTTCAGCAATTTTAACTAATTCCTTTTGATAATTTATTAAAGCTTTTCTTAAATCTTCTTGAGCTTGTTGAGAATTATTTTGATGTAATTTATTTGCTAATGTTCAAGGATTTTTTTCAGTATATCCACCTGTAGTTGCACCACCATAAGCTACTTTAATATTCTTAAAGTTTCCAGCATCAGAAATAGGTTTTAACATTTTACCTCATAATTGAGTTTCTTCTCATCATTGATATGAAGCATTATTCTTAGCTTGTCCAGCAATAGATAATTCTAAATGATTACTATGTTCATTAACTTGTTGAACAAAAGCTAAAGTTAAATGATCTAAATGTTTCATTTCTGAAATATTATTACCTTCATATAAACCAGCATCTAAATAAGGTGAAAAATATGTAGTTTTATTCGCTTTATGTTTATCCTTAATCTTTTTACCATTTCTGTTCGGGTTAGCTTCATCTCATGTTTTATAAGCACTTTTACCTTTACCAGTTGGTGGTGGCGAAACTATGTTTCCACCACTTTCAGAACCACCAGCACCAGATCCGCCGTTTTCTCCACCAATACTTGGTCCATCTCAACCTTGTCCAGGTTGTTGATTAACTTGATCTAAAGCATTATTATTTCTAATTTGTTTATCATAATCAATTCCACCACGTTTGATAATTTCTTCTATATCATTAGTATCTTCTTCTTTAATATCTTCTTTTGTTCCATTTAAAGCTCCAGCAAATGAGTATTTTGAAAATCCCATTCCTGACCTAATGTTTTGATCAAGAGCATTTAAATCTCCTGTATTGTTGTGATTAGGTTTATATTCACTTGGAATATCTCTTGATAGGTAAAACATTCCAACTGCTCCAAAATTTTCTTCACTAGCAAATTTTCTTAAGTTTTCAGCATCTTTAGTAGTAAAACTTCAATTTGGAACTTCTGCTCTTCTACCAATTCAAGGAGTAATTTTCATTCTCTTTGAAACTGATTTTTTATCTTCTGCAGAAATTCCATTAACAACACCTGAACCATCATTTCCTCATGTAGAATTAGCTGTAATTTCAGCGCTTGGATTTAAAACGTTGTTAAGTTTAATTCAATTATCTCTTGTTTTAACTGAAGCTTCCTGAATTAATTTCAATTCCCAATTTTCATCATCATTTATTTGTTTTTCAGAATAACCATAAACCATATTTAGTTTAAAATTCATTCCTAGATATTTTGTAAAGTTATATAGTGGAAAAGCCTCATCACCAATTAGTTTTAAGTTTCCTTTTTCATTTGGATTATTACTAAAAAAACCGCTATTAATTGAAACTCCATCTTTTGAAGAAGTAACTAATGATAATTGAATATCTCATGCAGAATCACGTTCTATTAAAATCTTTAATGCTGAAGCTAAAAGTCTTTGAGAATCAGCATATTGTCCTGATGCAGATAAATATGGTGCAGCAAAATAAAAATCTAATTTTTTAGTTTGATATTTTTCTCCAATTTTTTCAAATACAGAAGCTAATTCTTCAGGAGTTTTATTATTTTGTCATGCTGTATGTCAAAATGAGTTTGCAAATGGACCAAATGATATTCTGACATCTTTAGGATTTAAATTACCTGTTTTTTTATTTCCTTCTCATCTTGATTGATTTGCATTTGATTTAGAAGTTCAATTTCTGTATCTATCATTAAATCACTTAGCATATTCTGTTTCTGAACCTTTATCATCTAAAATACCATTACCACCATTTGAAGGTGCTGCATTTCACATTGGAACTAATTCACCTGTATCACTTGCATTTTGCATGAAACCTAAAGTTATCTCAGTATCTTGTGTAAAAATGTTTTTATTACCTGCTAATTCACCTAAATCATTATAAACTGCATTTGTGTCTTTTAATGATTCCATTGCTATATTTCTTGATGCTTGACTTACACCTTTATTTTTTAATAAATATTCAGATGTGTCTTCTACAATACCCATATCAGCGTATGGCGTAAATTGTAAATTTTTTGATAAATGATTATTAATTACATTTTTTGAACCTAATGTTGATTGATCATTATCTAACAATGAGTAAGATGAATAATTTTTGACTGAATTTGAATAATCTGTTTTTAAAACTTTTTGTCAATCTTGATTTTTAACTGATTTTGTTTTAGATTCTCCAAGTTTACTTTCGTTTTTAATGATAAACAAAACTTTATACTCAATTTTTGTTTTTTTATCTAAAATAATAGCTAAAGTTGAAGTTTTATTTAAAATTTTTAAATTATCACCATCTAAGTTTGAAACTTTTGATTTAAATGCTGAAATTATTGTTTCATCATTATTATTATCAACTTCGCCTAAGTCAAGTTCTTCTCTTATTTTTTCAATAATTATTACTTTTGAAGAATCATTTTTGATATATTTTGACCCTTTTACAGACTTGATTATAATCAAGCCTTCTTTTGTTTGATCTGATGGTTCAATTTTTATAGTGACATCTATATTCAATTCAATATTTTCTAATCCTTCAATTCTTTTCAGTGAATTTAAGATATCATTTTCAGTGATTTTGTTTAATAATTTAATATCCAATTCAATAGTTGATAAGTCTATCAAATTTATCTTACCTGGTTTCCCTGTACCACATGAAATTACAGCCGAAGCTGAAGTAGCAGTAAGTGTAACAGCTGCTAAAAGACTTAATAGTTTTTTCATTTTATTTTATATCCTTTCCTTTTTGAAACGTTTCAAAAATCTCTAATATCAATATTACCAAAACTTTTTTTAAAAAAACAAAAAAATGAAAAACAAAATAAAAATGTTAACTGACATAGTTAACATTTTTAATAATATTCTTTTTTTAAAAGAATACTTTTTGCTTTATTCTTAACTTTTTTTTGAAAAAATGTATTCTTGTTGTAAATCCATTTTTAGCTGCCACTATTTTTTTATATTAAGTCATATAATATTTATTTCATTTTACGTTTTTTCTTTTATTTTTAAAAGCTCATTTTTAATTTTTGACTTTATATTTTCTGTTATTGCTGTTGAGATTCTAATTATTGGAATATTTTGCATTTTTAAAGCTTTATCTTTTATTTCATCTCTTCAAGTTTGTTTTTGCTTTTTATGAAATGTTAAACCATCTACTTCAATAACTAAAACAGGGGCATGACTAAATTTATCATAAAGTAAAAAATCAACATGAGCTCAATGATGTTTTAAAAAACTTAATTCTTTTTGATTAAATTCTTTCGACTCAATTGCATCAGGAACTAACAAGCTAAGTTTCTTAAATAAAGTTATGTCTAAATGTTGATAATTTTCTTCTTTAATAATTTCTTCTAAAATATTATGAATAATAATTTCACTAGGCTCTTTTGTGCCATTACTATGAGATAAATTATAATCAACTATAAGTTTTAAAAGATCATTATTAAATTCCTTTGATAATATATAAAATTCAGAATTTTTAGCGATGTTTTTGATTGCATCCGGATAATTATAATTTATATATTTTAATAAATCCTTAATATCATTATCAGGTGTTTGTTCTAAATTGCCTGCATAAGCTAATATAAATTTGTTTTTTGCCCTTGAAACCGCAACATTAATAAGTTTAGGATTAGAAACAAAATCTTTTCTACCATTTATTTTAGCTTTTGTTACAGCAAATAAAATTGTGTCTTTTTCTTGTCCTTGAAATTTATGAATTGTGTTAGCTATTATTTTTTCAGATCTAAAGGTTTTTGCCAACAAATTTGCTTGATTTCTAAATGGACTAATAATACCAATCTCATCAATTTTATTTTTATCCAAATATTCTTTTATATTTTGAATTTCTTTTTTGCTTGTTTTTGAAGTGTCATTATAATGTAATGATTCTCCTATAATTGTTTCAAAAGGATTTGTATTTTTACTATTTTCTGTCATGATGATTAGTTTGTTATCATAATACTTTTTGTTGCAAAATCCTATGATTCCTGGATGACATCTATAATGTTCTCTTAGCAGTTGATTTGGTACTTTATTTTTATATATTGTTAATAAAGATTTTAAAATATTATTTCCAAAATATTTATAACCATCTTCAATTTCAAAATTATGCATTTCAAAATATTTTTTAAATATTTTATTCTCAACCTGTGGTAATTGTTTAAGGTCTCCAACAACTATTATGTTTTTTGCGCATGCCATAGCCCCAATACAAGCTAACATATCTGTTTGTGAAGATTCATCAATAATTAAATAATCATATAAAACTGAACTATTTTTTGAATTAATTATGGAATAGATGGTGCTTAGTATGATTGGTCTTTTTTTAATAAAGTTTTGAAAGTCAGAAACCTTTTGAAATGTATTAAAATTGCTAGAAGTTAATTTTATTTCATCTTCTAACATAAAATTTTTATAAATATGTGTTAATAAATTTTGTTTTGATAATTTTATTAAATCTTCAATTTTATTCTTTCCTATTTTTTTCAAGTATTTACTATCATTTTTAATTGCTAATTCTAATCCTTCATGCTTTTTGTTTAAAATATGAAAATACAATTCGGCAATAAAATCACTTTCAAAAAATTCTTTTTTTATTTGATATATAAATCGGGTTTTAAATTTAAACCATCAAGTAAATTTTTCTTTTCTATACATTTTTAAATTTAAATGAAGTTTCTTAAGCTTTTTAAGTGAAAGTTTTTTTAAATTCTTATCATTTTTCATGCTTAGTTGAACGTTTAATACAAGTAGTTCTAATTCTTTTAAAACTTTATTTAATTCATTTTTATTTTCTAGAATAACTTCATTTAGTCTCTGAACTTCTTCAATCTCAAAAACTAATTCATCAATTTTGAATTTATTTTTAGCGAAATCTTTTTTACTAACTCAATAATCAGAGTTTTCTAAAGTATTTCTTCAAATTTCTTGAGTATTTAAGATTTCTTGCTGATTTTCTTTTGAAAAATATTTTTCATTATTACTTTTTTTACCTAAAAAACTTGTTAAAAATCAAATATCATCAATTACATTTATTTTTTTACCTTCACTATTAACTTTTGAGTGTAATTTTTCTATTACATTATCAATTGCTGAATTATTATTAGAAACCACAGCTACTGTTTTATTTTCCATTAAGATATTTGCTAATATGTTTAAAATTGTTTGAGTTTTACCTGTTCCTGGAGGGCCTTGAATTATTGAAATATTAGATTTAAATGCATTTTCAACTGCTTTTCTTTGGCTATTATTAATTCCGAATGGATAAATAAACGTTTTTTCATTTCAATTTTTATATTCTTTATGCTTTGCATTTAAAAAATAATAAAGAATTGATTCTTTGTTTATATATTCATATTTTCTTAATAAAGTTTTATTTATAAAGTATTCAATATTTGAATAAGGATTTATTTTTTGTTTGTCTTGGTTTTTTTTGTGTTTTTCTTCATCACTAAAATCAGATTCTTCTCATTGTTCTTGTAAGTCCATACTTATATTGTTTTGTTCTGCAATATTATAAAGATCATTTGCAACTCTAACTCAGTAATTAAATTTTTCTTTTACTTTTAACATATTAACTCCTTAAAGATAATAAAAAATAATATTATTTAATTTTAACACTTATAATGTTTTATTTTTTAAAAATATTTAATATTTTAAACTTTATTTTTTATCTTTTTTAAACTTATACAAAGTATAAAATAAAAAAAATAAATTTAAAAAATGAAACGTTTCATTTTTCATTGATTTTATTTTTTAATTTTGCTAAATTCATACTATAGTGAATAAATAGAAAAGGAAAAAAGAAAAATGAAAAAACTTATTGCTATATTATCTTCTTTAACAATTGCAGCTGCTGCGCCACTACCAATAATTGCATGTAGCGCTAAAGAATCAAATTTTTTAAGAGTTAAATATATTGCAAATCAAACAACCGCAATTAAAAATTTAGAAAACATAAATGAAGTTAACAAAGAACTTGAAAAAATTACAAAAAAAAATGATGGAGTTGTTTCATTAATTGCTACTAGAAATTCGAATCAAACAGATGTTACTGTTAAAGTAACAATTGAACAAAACTATAAAATTGATTCTAATACTTTTATTATCAAAAATGCACTTATTAAACCAATAACTGGACAAGTTGTAATTTCAAAAATAAAAGATCAGAGACTAGACTTAGCAAAAGAATGAGAAAAAGAAATTGAGTTAGATATTACTAATTACAATGAAAACTTAAAAATAACTGCTAAGTCAGAAGCCTATATTCCTTCCGTGGGAAATGCAAATAACTATCCTCAAAAATCAAATGTTACTGATGTAACTGTTGAAGGAAGAACTTTAAAAATAAAATCTTTAGGAAACAAAGGTCAAGATATTATTACTGTTAATGTTGGTAGATATGAACCTGTCAAATTTAAAGTTAGTGTTTATGAAGAAAAATATATTGAGAATCCAATAGGTAAAGGCAAAAGTCATTATTATGATTGACAAGAAGCTAATCCAAATAGAAAAGAAAAATACATAGAACAAGTTAAAACTAATAGTAAGACAAAATTTGTTCCTTATATTGATGCTGCTTTATACAATGGTGATAAAGTTGAAGATATTCTACAACAAAACAAAAATATAGATGGTTTAACTTTTGCTTTTGCGAATCAAGATAACAAAAATCAAGATAAATTATCAATATCATTTGCTGGTTTAGACAAAACTACTGAAGGATATAAATGATATACTGAACATAAACTATTGCCTGACATTTTAAAACCCTTAGCAAGTAGGGATTTATTTAAAAATTCAAGAGTTTCTTATGGAGGCTATAATGCTGGAGAAGCTCCAGAAAAAAATTTACCTTGAATTTTAGCAACAAAATTAGCTCCAGATGATCAAGTTAAAGCACAAAAGATGTTAGAACAAGCATTTATTGATTACCAACAAGAATTGGCTAATTTAGTTGGTCAAAAAATGGTTAAAAAGATAGACTTTGATATCGAAGGTGGAGCCCAAGATGATAAATATAAAAATGATACTGCTTTATTAGCTAGAACAATAGCTGGAATGAAAAAGGCTGATAAAGAATGAGACTTTTCAGTAACTGTAGCTGTATTAAATGATGGATTAATAAGTGGCCCTAATAAAGGAATGCAAGTTGTTGAAACATTTATTCAAGAATATGCAAAAGTTGGTTTAAGTGTTAATGATTTACCTAAATTTAATCCTATGGTTATGGATTATGGTAATGATATTTATGAAAAAGCAATAGCTGAAGGAAAAACAAACTTTGATTTAGCTAAACAAGCAACTGAATCGACAATGCGACAAATTCAATCAATTATTAAAACTGAATTTCATCAAACAATAACTGATGCTCAAACTTATGCCATGATGGGTTCAACTCCAATGATTGGTGTTAATGATACTGAAAAAGGTGTTTTCACGTTAGAAGACGCTAAAGATTTTTACAATTGAAGTCACACAATTGGTATTGATTATATTTCTATGTGATCAATTAATGATGATAGAGGTTTAAGCTATCCAATTTATGATGATCCTAATTATCCAGGAGGAGTGTTTGGAGGTCAACCAGCAAATAAATCTCAAACTTCACATGGACTTTTATATCTTAATGAATATGACTTTACAAGAGTATTCTCAGGTGATTGAGAATTAGTTTAGAATAAATGTGATAGATATTTAACTTATTAATAAAAAATATTAATATTAGATTATATTTTATATACTTCTAATTTACAAAAAATATTGTTACAATTCTAAATAAAATATTTAATCTAATGGTATTTTAAAAATAAAATAAAATAAGGGCTCAGCTATATTGCTCACATGAAAGTGAATAAGCAATAGTAAATAATTTATGATTTGCAGAAGACTTCTACTTAACAAAGTTTTTGCTGCTATAGATAACGAATTTATTTATTTATTTATTTATTTAACTTCAACATGAAGTTCAAATCCAAATCCATTTTATATAGGTGATAAAGAAAACACAAAAAAACATTTGCTGAACTCTATATATTTAGTTTGAAAAAGAATAACTATTTTATTTACATATAAATAACAGAAAGGGGGAGTGTTATTTTGAATATACTAAGTTGAATAACAAGCATTTGAGTTGTTTTAATGTTTATTTGAATAATAGCGTTTTTTATTTGTATAATTGTATTATCTGTTTATAGAAATGAAAAAACAGTATTAAAAAAGTACAAAATAATTTTAAGTAAAAAAGCAAAGTTTAATGATTCAAGTGATTTACTAAAAAGACTTGTTAAAATTGAAAGAAATAAAAGAGAAAAATATTCTTGAGCTTATTTATTTTTAACTTTTTTTATAATGTTTTTTATTAATATATTATTTATTAGTTTAATTTATTTCATTTTGCCAAACTTTGGCATTAAAAATTCTTTAAACATAACATTAAATCAAGTTTTTGATACAGTAAGTTTTATTTTACTTTTAGTTTCTTCTTTATACGGACTATTTAGTTTAATATGAAGATGAGCCAATAAAAGCACAATTAAGTATGAGAAATCAATTTCAATTGAATCTGATAGTCAATTAGAAAAATATCAAATTATTTATCAAAAAAATTTAGTAGAACTTGATACTTTAAAAGATAAAAAAAATAATTTATTAGTTAATGATTTGATTGTTAGAATTGAAATTTGTAATGATGAAATTGAAAAAGCAGTTAAATTTTGAAATTTTTATAATGAAAATTCTAAACTTTTGAAAAATAATCCTGAAGAATTTTTTGAATTATGATTTAAATAAAAAAATCAACTTATAAAGTTGATTTTTTTATTCTTCTAGTAGTTCACTTAGATCTAATTGAAATTCATCTTTAACTTCTTTTTTGGGTTTTGGTTTACTTGGTGTTCCTAATACTGAAGAAATATCTCCTAGTAAATCACTTAAACCACCAGTTAATGATTGAATACGTTTTTCGCTTTCTTCTTTAACATTTTTGCTTACCACTACTTTAGCTGACACTTTACCTTTGTTTGCTTCTTGACGTGCTCTAATTTCTTCTTTAGACACATATCCTTCAGCATCATCATCAGCATTTAAAGCACCTGGGGGCATATCGTTTGGTTTAACCTTATTAATTTCACTTAAACTAGCAAATGCAACATCTTTAATATCAAAATCACCAGTTACACTAGTTAATTCAATATGACGATATTTGTTTACATTAACTTCTTGATACATATCTTGAGTATCAATTGTTTTAATAATGTTTTCTTCATTTGCATTAAAGTTAAATACAAATGTAATGTATTCAGTTCCACGTTTACGTTCTGGTAATACTCTTACTCCACGTTTTGGTCTAATATAGATTGGTAAATCTTCATTTCTGAATTTTTTAACTCCATCTTTTTCAGTTAGATACATAATAGTATCTTCACTTGTTAATCCTAAACCTGCAACTATGTAATCTTCTTTTAGATTAGCTGCTTTAACTCCTTTTGAATTAGTTCCTTGAACAGGAATATCTTCAATATGGTATCTTACCCCATAACCATTTCTTGTAATAATTCCACAAGTTCTAGTTTTTGAAGTAATTAGACTAGCACTAACAATTTCATCAGCTGCATCTAATTTCATAATTCTAAATGCACGTGTAAAGATTTTTGTTTCTAAATCTTTAACTGGTATACGTTTAATGTTTCCATTTTTACTTGTGATTAAGATTTGTTGTAAAGCTTCAGCAAAATCTTTAACTACAAATGCACTAACAATATGTTCACTTGGATCCATTGTAGCAATAGTGTTAACATGAACTCCCATGTCTCTTCATTTACTCATTGGTAATTTATATAAAGGAATTGAATAGTATGTTCCTTTATTTGTGATTAAGATTAAATGTTGTAAGTTACTTACTTCTCCAGCTGCAATTCACATATCGTTTGGTTTTCTACCAAATACAGCAGGATCATTTTTACTAATTAGTTTTGATTCAATAGCTTTTAAATATCCATCTTTTGAAATTCATAAGTTATATTCATGTTCAACTAATACTTCTTTTTGCTCAACATCTAAGTTTTCAATGCTATCTTCAACAGTTGATCTTCTTGGAGTTTGGAATTGTTTTTTAACTTCTCGTAAACGATTAATAATTTCATTATCCATTACTTCTTCACTATTTAAAATAGCTTTTAACTTAGCAATGTTTACATCTAATTCTTCTTTTTCATTTTGTAGTTTAACCACATCAGTTGAAGTTAAACGATATAGTCTCATATCAACAATAGCTGCTGCTTGAGGTTGAGAGAATATAAATTTTGAAACTAAGTTTTCAATAGCATCACTTCTATTTGTTGAACTTCTAATTACTGAGATAACTTGATCTAAAATACTCATTGCTTTAATTAAACCTAAAATAATTTCTAAACGTTTTTCAGCTTTATTTAAATCAAATTGAGTTCTAAATGTAAATACTTCTTTATAGTGAGCAATATATGCATGAATTAATTCAATAATTCCTAATTGTTTAGGTTGTAAATCAACAATAGCCACATTGTTATAGTTATATGAAATACTTAATGGAGTTGATTTAAATAAAAATTTTCTAACTGTATCTAAATTAGCTTTATCACTTAAATCAATTGCTATTCTTAATCCATTTCGATCAGTTTCATCTCTTACTTCTAAGATCCCTAAACCTGGATTAGCGTCAATAACATCACCAATTTTTTTAACTAAATCTTGTTTAACAACTTCATAAGGGATTTCATCAATAATGATGTTATTATCTTCTTCATGTCATTTTGAATTAACAATAACTTTACCTTTTCCTGTTGTAAATGCATCTTTAATACCATTACGACCTTGAACAGTTCCTCCAGTTGGGAAATCTGGTCCTTTAACGATTTCTAAAATAGTATCTATTCTAGTATTTGGAGTTCTAATTAATTTAATAGTTGCATCAATAATTTCACCAAGGTTATGTGGAGGCATGTTTGTAGCATAACCAGCAGCAATTCCTGTTGATCCATTAACTAGAATGTTAGGGAAATAACTTGGTAAAACAGTTGGTTCTTTTTCACTATCATCAAAGTTAGGTGCAAACTTAACTGTATTTTTATTTAAGTCATCTAACATTAAATCACTAATTTTTGCTAAACGAGTTTCAGTATAACGCATTGCAGCTGCACTATCACCATCAATAGATCCGTTATTACCTTGCATATCAATTAAAGGCATTCCTAGTTTTCATCATTGACTCATACGAACCATTGCATCATAAATTGATGTATCACCATGTGGGTGGTACTTACCAATAACTTCTCCAACTACTCTAGCTGATTTTTTATATGGTTTATCATAAGTTAGATTTAATTCATTCATTGCATATAAAATACGTCTTTGAACTGGTTTTAAACCATCTCTAGCATCTGGTAATGCACGTTCTTGAATAATGTATTTAGCATATCTACCAAAACGTTCACCCATTAAGTCTTCTAAAGCATAACTAATTATTCCTTTTTCAGATTCAATATTTGAATTATCTATTTTTTTTGCCATGTATATTTCTCCTTTCTTGATTTCTAACTATATTTTCAAAATTTCATAAACTTTTCAATGTATCTGCTTTCTCGTATTTCTGACATATTTTGTAAATCTTTTTCAATTTGCTTTCATTCTTTACCTTCAAAACTAAATAATCCAAATTCATTTCTATTAATAAAAGTTCAATTTTCAACTTCTTCTGTACTAAAAATTTCACCTTTAATAAGTTTATACAAATCTTTATCAGATTTTATTGAATTGGATTCCGAATCTATTAATGCAAGATTTCCTAATCTATTAATATCAATTTTTTCATTCTTATTTTCACTTATTTTAAATGGTATTAAATGATCTATGTGATAACTATCAATGTTATAAGTTGTACTTAGAATATTTTGATAAGTTATAGATATAAGTATTCGAATTGATTTATCAAACTTTGGCCTTTTGCTCTTGTTATTGTTGGATTTCACATTAAAATTGTTTATAACTTTCTCGACTGAATAAAGCATTTCCCCTTTTTCAATTGGTTTATTATATCTAAAAATGTTGGATGAAATTATGTCATCAACTGTTTTATTTGATGACTTACTAAATAAATCATTAAAAGTATCATATACATAGTGCTGAGCTAGGTAAAAATTATTTTGTATTTCTTTAGTTATTTCTTGATCAAATTTTTCATTGTAATTTTCAAATTTATTGTTATTTCTAAATATTGTTCTAAAAATTTCGACTACAAATGAAATTGATTGAAATTTACTTGGTTTTAATAAACTTCCCGCATCTTCTTTCTCGTTAGTTCCTCAAACAATATTTTTATTATTTAATGAGCCTAATAATATCTTGTTTGAATCATGACCAAAGTAGTCATTTACAGCTTTAACAGTAGTTTTAACATATTTTAATAAACTAACTATCTCATTAAGCTCAATATTATTATTTTTTATATTAAAAAATTCAATAAATTTCTTATTAAGTTTATCAAAGTTTTTATTTACTCCACCCATGCAATAATTTATAATTTCAAAACCTTCTTCAAAAATATCAATTTTTTTATTTTTAGTAGGCAAAAACAAATTATTACTTATGTCTTCAAGAACTTTTGAAAAACCAAATAATAATTCAAATAGATCAATGCTTGCATCTTTATCTAAGTCAGATGCTTTTTTGTTCATTTGAATACCCGTTTTATTTTTGTTTTCCTCGTAGTATTTATACTTTTCTTTTATTTTATCCACTATTTGTTTTGAAAATGAATCATTTTTATAATCATTTATTTTAATTTGAATGTCTTGTCAATCAGCTGCTGCTATTTCATATTTAGATAACTTCTGTCCTGAAGTATTAAGTTTTGTGAATATATCCGCAATAACTTCATGTTGATCAAATGTTGTCACTATTATGACAGGAATAGTTGTATCTTTCAAATTTTCACTTTTTCTTTTTATTTCATCTATTTTAAAAGATATAAGTGGTTCAATTTTATCAGCTAGTTGCAAAATATTAAATTGATCACTATTCTTTTGTTTTAAAATAATATCATTTAAAACATTTTTAATAATTTGATAAGTTGTTGCATTTCTTTCAATTTGAAACTTATAAATAATTTGATTTTTAAATTTTTTCATTATTTTTTCATTTTTTAATATATCAAGTAGTTGATCATCATTAATATTAAATTCTTCCCATTTTAAAGAATTAAATGGTTGCTCACAAAACTCTTTTATTGTCGATAACCTTTGATAACCGTCTATAAGTAACTGTCTTTCATCATATGCTTTTTGATGAATTAATATTGAACCAAAAGGGTAATTTTTAGAAAGTGATTCTTTAAATCTTTCCTTCATTTTATTAGTTCATACTTTATTTCTTTGAAAAATAGGCAATTCTAATTTTCCATTTTCAAGATTCTCTAAAAGATTTCGCACTGGTATTAATTTAGGACTTGATTCAACATTTTGTGTAGGTTTCATTTTTTATGCATCTCTTTCTAGTTATTTTCTTGTTTTTCATTTAAGATGATTGCATCATCATTATCTTCTAATGTAAATTTAACATTTTCTTGAATTCATACTTTACGTTTTTCAGCATCTTCACCCATTAAAGTTCTGAATGATTTTTCTGCCATTAATGCATCTTCAATAGTTACCACAATTAATTTACGTTGTGAAGGATTCATTGTTGTTTCTCATAATTGATCAGCATTCATTTCTCCAAGTCCTTTATAACGTTGGATTTCATATTTTTTAGTAGCTGTTTTAGCATAATCAGCTAATTCTTGTTCATCTCATAAATAAATAAATTTACGATCTGCAAAAGTTAATTTATATAATGGTGGTAATGCAATAAATACATGTTTATTAATAATTAAGTCTTTCATATATCTGTAAAAGAATGTTAATAATAAAGTTTGAATATGTGCACCATCAGTATCAGCATCGGTCATAATAATAACTTTTCCATAGTTAATGTCACTAACATCAAAGTCTTGACCAATTCCAGCACCAATTGCAGTAATGATTGTTTGAATTTCTTCATTTTTCATTAATTCTGTTAATTTAGCTTTTTCAGAGTTAATAACTTTTCCTCTTAAAGGTAGAATAGCTTGGAATGTACGATCTCTTCCAGATTTAGCACTTCCTCCAGCTGAATCCCCCTCAACAAGATATAATTCATTAATTTCTTTTTTTCTACCTTGAGCTGGTGTTAATTTACCTAACATTGCTCTTGTTGTTTTTTTACCTTTTGAATCACGAATTGCTTGTCTTGCTTTACGGGCTTCTTCTCTAGCTCTTCTTGCTAACATTGCTTTTTCAATAATTTTTGTAGCAGGTACTTTATTTTCAATTAATCAGAAGTTCATAAAGTCATAAGTAACTTGTTCAACAGCTGTTTTAGCATCTGGTGTACCTAACTTACCTTTAGTTTGTCCTTCATATTCAATTAAGTCTTCAGGAATTTTAACAGTAACAATAGCTACTAATCCTTCTCTTAAATCATTTGAATCTAATCTTGGATCTTTATCTTTTAAGATTTTATTATTTTTAGCATAATCATTAATTGCTCTAACTAATCCAGTTTTAAAACCTGTAATATGTGTTCCACCATCTCCAGTTTTAACATTATTAGCAAAACCTAAAATAGTTTCATTAAAATCTTCTGTATATTGAATACAAATTTCTGAAGCAATTCTTTTTGATTCTCCAGTAATAACAACAGGATCAGTAATATGAGTAAATTCACTTGATAATTCTTTAACAAACTCTACTAAACCATTTTCAAATTGATATTCAACAAACTTATCATTAACTTTATCAGATATAGTTATTTTTAAACCTGAGTTTAATAAAGCTGATTCTTTTAATCTTTCACTAATTGTTGTGAAGTTAAATTTTGTAGTATTAAAAATTGAATCATCTGGTAAGAAGTTAACAACAGTACCAGTTTTGTTAGTTGTTCCAACTTCTGTTAAAGGAATATTTAATTTTCCTCCATTAGTAAATTCAATTTCATTAACTTTTTTATCACGATAAATTGTTACATTAAATTTTTTAGATAAAGCATTAACAACAGATGACCCAACCCCATGAAGTCCTCCTGATGTTTTATAACCACTTCCACCAAATTTTCCTCCAGCATGAAGTACACTAAAAATAACTTCAGGTGTTGGTCTTCCTGTTGAGTGCATTCCAATTGGAACTCCACGTCCATTATCAGCAACAGTGACACTTCCATTTTTTTCTAAAGTTACATTAATTTCTGTACAATATCCAGCTAAAGCTTCATCGATTGAGTTATCTACAATTTCTCATACTAAGTGGTGTAGTCCTCTAACATCAGTTGAACCAATATACATCCCTGGACGTTTTCTAACAGCTTCTAAACCTTCAAGGACCTGAATGGCCGATTCATCATATTTTACTTCTTTTGCCATGTATTCTCCCTCTACACATAAAGTCTAATAATATATTAATTATAAATTAATAAGTGTTTTTTTGCTTTTAATAAAAGAAAAAAGCATTTTTACTATGCTTTTTTAATTATAAATTAAATAATAAATTACATTTTTCTAAAATTTCGGGTTCTGCCTCTATTTCATTTACAAATTCTTTAATGAATGTTTTAAATGATGATTGCGTTTTTGTGAAGTTGGTTACAGAAACACTTGAGCTTTTAATTTCTTTAATAATTTCAACAATTTTAAGAAAAACGACATTAAAAAAAGTTTCAAATCGAATATCTAAATCATTTTCAGTATTTCTGTTTTTCTTGAATATACTATCCATTACTTTATTTTTCTTGTAAAAAGAGAATAATTGATCAATTTTGTTTATATCAAGTGTTTCGTTTTCTATCTCGGGAAATTTTAAATGAATTCATAAGTAAAAAATAGTTGACTGAATAAACAATTTAGCATTATTAAGTACTTCAATATTAAACAAAGTATTCTGTTTAATTCTTTCAATAGTGGTCATTTCAATTTTTGACTTAAACTCTCTAATCATTTTAGACTTAATTGAATTCATCATTGCATCCATTTCTAAAATATCTTTAATTAAAAATAAATTGCTTTCTTTTTTATTGTCTAATAAATCAAAAATACTAAATATTTTTTCAAAACTATTTGTAGATGCTTGATCTTTATTTAAAAAATCTCCAAAACCACTTCTTGCTAAACCAGGTTGTAAACAAACAGATCATAATGCATTTTTCAAGAAACTTTCAACAGTCAATATTTTAACATCTTTATTTTTTTCAACTATCGATCCTTTTTTACTCTTAAATATAATTTTTAATTCATCATTACCTGATACTTTAGAATTAAAACCTTTGATGTACTCTCTTATTTTTTGCTCTTGAGAAAGAAGATCTTGTGTTTTCACTGGTTTTTGGTTATTTGAAGCTTGAGATAAAGAAGAAATATATTCTTGCTTTTCTTCATCATTTTTAAATGAACTAATGTCAATTATTTTTGCAAAAACTCCAACATCTTCAAGTTTATCATCATCAATTGTGCTTATAAGTGTTGTTGTTTGAGCACCATTTAAAATACACATTTTATCAATTTTAATATTTGTTCCATCTCTTTCAATGTTTTCTCCTATTATTGTTAAACCATTATTAAAAGTAAAAAAATCATTAGGCTTATTTTCCAAAGTTTTTTTTATTTTTTTATCAACTTTGTTATCTTTAAAATATTCTCTTACATTTCAAGAAAATAAACTATTAAGATCATAATTTTCTTCTAATTTCTTGTAAATTTTCTTCAAGCTTGAAGCTTTAATAACAGCTAATCTGGTTATTACGCCATCATTTGTATCTCCAAATTTTAAAACTGATCCTTCAGCTGTTGCAGTTGTTTTTAAATATTCTAAAGTTGTTCTACCATAAACCCCTTCTTCTGAAATATATTGCATTGTTTTGATATTTAATTGCGCGAAACCTAATATTCTTATTTGAACTTGAATTTTTTTATTAAACATATCGCTAAATAATGCTTCAAGTTCTTTTATTTGCATATTTATAAAGTTTGTAAAGATTTTATTAGGTAATTTGTTTAAATAATTAAAATTAAATATTAATTTGGGTATATAATTATTTTCAACATAATTTTCTATTTGGCTTAAAGCATGATTAAATCATTTAACTTCCTGCATATTTTTATTTTTAAATTGAATAAAATCACTTGATATATCCTTTTTTATAGCTTTAAAAAGATCATCTTCAGATAAAAAATCTAATTCGTTTAAAAGAAATATTTCTAAATCTTGATCAATGCTTTCGAAAATCATTTTTAAATTACCTGAGTTTAAAAATTCTTTTTCGTTTTCAATTCCTTCATATTCATTATAAATATATTCATCACGATAAACTCTGAAAAAAGTATCTAATTCACTTTTAAAATTATGTCTTACCATGCTCATTTTATTATCTATTGTACTATTAAATTTTAATTTCATATTACTTGTCCTCTTTCATTCAATTATATTGTTTTTCCTTGTAAAAGTTTTTTACGTTTTCATCATCAACTCATGCTCAATTAAAAATCTTTTCACAATCCATGCACTCATTAGTTATCACTAGTCTATCACAAGCTAGATAAATTATATTATCTTTTATTCTATCTCTAATTGTGCCTGCTTTACAGATTTTTATTGTCTTATGTATATGTAGACATGTTGTTATTTTATTCATATAATCGTACTCCTTTTTAGTATTTAAATTTGACCCTATAAACTGAACTAGTTGCTTTTACTAAATCATTTTCTGTTATTAACAAATTTGATTTTTCATTAACTTTTAATATCGGTGTAATTTCACCAATATGTGTTGTTTTCCCTTCCTTAATAAAGTTAGTCTTTATTAAAGCTTTTTTGATATCTATACATTCAGGTTCTTTATAATATGCTTGTCAAAAGTCTTTTGGCTCTATAAAACGTAAATTAATATATTCAATATCCGTTTCAAAACTATTTAATGCAATTTTAGAGAAAAAACCTAAGTAAGGAATAAAATCTAAATTTTCGTTGTACCTTTCTTTATATTCATTAACTATTTCATTAAATACTTCAAAATCAAAATAGCATTCTTTATTATCATTTCTTGTTAACATAAAGAAAAGATATACTTTATTATTATATTTATATCTGAATAATCAAGCATAGGTTTCATCTTTATCATTAACTAAACATTCAATAACAGGATCAATTAAATATTTATTTTGCATTTTAAATAAATCAATTCAATTCCCTCTATTTCTAATAATGTAATCATCTGCAACAAGTTGTTTAGTATTTTTTTCTTTTTTAATATAGCTACTTTTTAATAAATCACTTTCAGTTTTACTATCATTTTTAAAAGCACCTCTTAAAATCTGTATTGGAAATATCACATCATCATTTTCTTGTAAGAAATTGGAAATAATATTTTTATTTATTTTATCTTTGTTAAAGTTAATCATAAAAATTTGACTATATTGAAATAAGCCAAGAACAAAATTTGAAAATTCTTCGTCTGTTAATTCAAAAATAAAATTCTTTATGCATTCATAAATTTCAAAAATTTCTTGTGTTTTCAATTCTTCACATAGACTTCTTCAGGATGTATGTTGAGAACTTAATATTAAATTTATGTCATCAACTTGTCTTTTAACCGCATCTAAATTATTTTCAGATTTAAAATATTCAATATTTTCAAATGATGGTTCGAAAATGGTTGATATATTTTTTGAATACTTTAATTCTTGCATTTCTCTTTCTTTTATTTCACTTCTTAAAGATTTTAAGGAAAAGAAATATAAAAGAAGTCTCATCTTTCCATTAACTAAATACGTATCTGTATGTTCATTTATTGCAATTCCAATAGTACCTAATGAATATGGAGCTTTATTATTACCTGAGTTTAGAATGCTTTTTAAAACTAATTGTATTTTTCTAATTGTTTTTGTGAATGTTGAATCAATTAATATTGAACTTTTATTTTCTAATATTTTAAATAATTCAATACCTATGTTACTTACACTAAAAGTTTTAACTAAATTTTCATTTTCAAAAATAATATCATTGTTAAAAACTTTAGAATCAACGGTCATATAATCTCTTAAATAGATTGAATCATCAAAAGATTTTAAATTAAATATAATACCTAAATGTTTGTGCATTAGAAATGAAATTAAATAATGAAGTCTTCTAAACGCTGCAATATTATCTGTTAAAGATCTGTCAAAATTATAAATATCAACTTTATTGCTATGAGTATTTTGATTACCTAATCTTCATAAATATATAACTGTTAATTCCAATTCTTGAAAATCAGAATGATCTATTTTCTTTTCAATACTTTTTACAAAATCAATTAAAATATGTTCTTTTAATTTATTAAACTTTTTATTTAGTATAAAAGTCTTAAAAAATATTTCCATTGTATTTCTAATTCTATGTTTTACTTTATCATCAACCAAATTCTTTTCAATAGCAGTTATATTTTCTATAAGAAGTTCCTTTTCTTTGTGTTCTGGTAATTTTTTTAAAAAATCAAAATTCATTTTATTTCCATCCTAACAACTATGAATGTACCACTTATTAATTTAAATTCAATCAAAAAAACTATTGACATTGACAAACTGGAATTTTTATGCATCATAAAATAAAAAAGCCAAATGGCTTTTTAAGATAACAAAGTTAATATTTTAGTTGCTACTAAATCAACGGCAACTTCATTTCCTTCTTTATAAGGAATAATTAAATCAGCATATTCAATACTTGGCCCAATAAATGCGTCATGCATTGGCTTAACTTCATTTAAGTATTGATCAATAACACTTTCTAAAGTTCTGCCTCTTTCATTTACATCTCTTTGTAAACGTCTAATGAATCTTAAATCATTAGCAGTTTTAATAAATATTTTAATATCTCCAAGTTTTCTAATTTCTTTGATTGCTAATGCAAAAATACCATCAAGAATTACAACATCACTTGGTTTAACTGTAATTGTTTCTTTAGTTCTTGAAGAAGTTTTAAAATCATAAACTGGAACTTTAATTGGTTGATAATCTTTTAAAGCTTGTAAATCATTTAAAAGTAATTCACTATCAACACTATTTGGGTGATCAAAATTTATTTTTCTTCTTTCTTCCAAAGTTAATTCACCAAAATCTTTATAATAATTATCCATTGAAATATGAGTTACTGATTTGCCTTTTAAAATTTCATTAGCTATTCTGTCAGCAACTGTTGTTTTACCTGAGGCTGTTCCACCAGCGATTAAAATTAAAGTAACCTTTTTATTCATTAATATGCTTCCTTCCATTCTATATTCATTTCTGAATTATTTACAACAAAATTATTGACTGTATTAAAATTTAAATCAGTTATATTTTTTTCAACTTCAATCATAACTATATTTTTAGTAACTTTATATTCTTCTTGCCAAAAATCTGAATCTTTTCTTAACAAATATTCATAAAAATATAATTGTCCTATTGATTTTGTTAATTGTCCAATTATATTTTTGTCATGAACAGTCTTGAATTCATAAATATCAATTTTTTTCTTTGAAAAATCTTTTATAACTAAATCTGCAAATTTACCTTCTTTAACAATAAAATTTTTATTGTTTTCAAAAGATTTGCTAAATGTTCTTATTTGTTCTTCATGTATTAAATTATACTTCTGAATTTTGTCTATTGCGTCATCATAAGTTTTCGAAGAATTATTTATAAATGCTTTTATATTATAATTAGCTGCATATTTAATTTCTCTTAATATTTCAACTAATTCAGAAGTATCATTCTGCGCTAAATTTTCTTTCACAATTATTGTTTTATGACTTTTTATATTGCTTTTATCATTCATTGCTAAGCTTCTTAAATAATTATCTCTTTTTTTGCTTTCAAAATGAGGCAGTAATTGATACTGCATATTTTGCAGATCAGATATTCACATTTTATTATTAATGTAGTATTCTCCTAAATAAACAAAATGCGAAGGTTTATTTTTTATAAAAACATGCAATTTAAATTTTTTTTCTTTTTGAAATGCTAGTTCCATTACTTTATTTTTTGATGTGGGCTTATAAATTTCTTGATCGATTTTTCAATCATTTGCTCTACCGAAATATTTTATTTGTTTAATTCCTACTATATCTTCATACTTATTATTAATATTTGAAGTTTTATGATTGCTAATATAAATAATAGCCTCATTTAAATCTTTTGAAAATGAAGGGCTGCTAATCCCTGAACCACTTGTAAAATATGGTTTTATATCGTTTATTTCATTTAATTTGCTTTTATCTTTTTTGTTATTTTGATTAACATATTCTTTTAATAATTGGAACATAATATTTACCTCACATTATATTAATTATATAAAAAAATCACCGGTTAGGGTGATGTGTCTGGCTAAAATATAATTGATAATTAAGGAAAGGCGGTGCCAGACACTTTTTAATTATATACTTATTGGTCCTTATTTTAAATACTAAGATTATTTATTTTCATAAATTAAGCTACTTAAAATATAAGTTGGAGCAGTTTCTGCTCTTAATATATTAGTTCCTAGACTAACATTTTTAAAACCTATTTCATGCAGAATTTTAATTTCACTAACATCAATTCCACCTTCACACCCAATAATAAAACTAATTGAATTAAAGTCTTGTGTTAAATATGTTTTAAGTTCAATATTTTTTTCTTCTTCTCAAGCCACAAGATTTAAATCACATAAATTGTTTTTTAAGTCTTTTAGATTAGTTATTAAATTATTAACAACAGGAATTGTTGTTCTTTTTGCTTGTTTAGCAGCTGTATCACAAATTGCTTGTCATCTTTGAAGTTTTTGATCAATCTTTTTTTCATCTATTTTTACTACATTTCGTTTAAAAATAACAGGAATGATCTCATCAACTCCAAGTTCAGTTGATTTTTGCAATAAATAATCTCATTTTTGTTCTCTTAAAACTCCAGCTATTAAAACTTTTTTAACATTGCTTATTGTTGTTTCTACTTTATTAATAATTTCAACAATCACATTATTTTCAATAGTTAAATCAATAATCTTTGTTTGATAAACTTCTTTTTCATAAACACATTCAATAATTTCATTATTTTTAAGTTTTACAACATTTTTTATATGATGCACATCGTTATTATTAATAATAAAATTATTTTCTTTTTTAATTTCAACAAAATATCTAAACATTGAATTCACCTTTTATAAATAATTTAAATATCTCATATTTTTCTTTATCAGGTTTAAAATCTTTTAATAATGTATTCTTAGGATCTTTTTTATAATAATCATTTAAAAAATTATATCTCTTAGGGTCTTTTAATCTAGTTAAAGCTATTTCTCTTTCCTTTAAATACTCGTTTAATTCTTTATCTCATAAATTTTGATACTTTTTCTTTTGGTCTTGTGTTGTTTTAAAATTAATACTATTTAAAACATTCAAATTATTAGTATATTGTTTCTTACGATTATCAGTTAAAATAAAAAGTTTTTTCTTAAGTTTTCTAATTGATATCAATTTATTCTTTGATATTAATTTTTGAATTACTAAATCTAAAAACTTTTGATCTATCTCATATGTTTTTAATCTTTTTTCTTTAATTATTTCAAAGTTTTCTAATTTTATTAGTTTTTTTATAGCTTTAATTTTATATTTTTCTTTTATTGGTAATAACTCAACTTCTTTAATAATAGAACTTACTCATTGTTTAGTAAACATCATAAATTTATATGCTTGTCTTGCTTCACCTTCTTGAGAAACAAAATAAAGATTTGTTTTGTCAAAACCAGCTTTCACAACTTTTTGCAAAATATCTTTTATTACATATTTTTGAATTTTTAAATCTCTATACTTAATTTCTTGTTCTGACATTTCAATTTTTTCATTCATTCTATTGCTCATAATAGTTTTTCCCTTCTTTTATTTATTTAAAATAGCTACTATATCTGATAAGTTATTTTTAGTTAAAATATTGTTTTTAAATTCTTTAATTTTAGCTTTTTCATCAATTTCTTTTAAGAAAGCTTCAAATAATAAATATACTTCAAATAATGAAATTTGTTCATTAATATTATTAATACGATTATTTAATCTTTTTACTATTTTTTGTGAATTGATATCTTTTTCATTTTTTAATAGTTCAATTGTTTTAGTATTTAAATTTATATCATTAATTGCCTTATTTAAACTTGTATTACCTGTTATTACATATTTAATATCTTTTCTAAGTGCATCAGTTTTCATATCACCTTCAGTTTGCGTTATATTTGCTATCTTTTTATAAAATGCTCCTAAAAATGGAGAAACTATTACTAAAGCAGCAGAAATTAAACTTAATAAATCTAGGGCAATACTATTATCTGTATCATTTACAAATAAAAATATTATTGTTGCAATAGTTACAAATACTAATATAAAAAATGATGTATAAAATATTAAAAAGTTATGAATATAATTTCTTTTTTCAATATATGACTTAAAGATTAAATTTTCTTTAATTGTATTATTAAATTTTTTTATAATAACTTTTCTTCTTATTACAAATACTAAATTGTGTAATACAAATAATATATATCCAACTCCAGCTGTTAAAAAGATTAGTCATGATCATTTAAATGATAATATAACCATTGATAATATAATTAAAGCTTCCAATGCTAATAAAAAACCAATTGACAATTTTAATTTTCTTATTTTACTCTTCATTATTCTTTTCCTTTTAATATATTATATGCTTTATTTATTAGTTTCATCATTTCTTCAGCTTCTGGGTCCTTATTATTATCTGGATGATACTTCTTAGCTAATGTTTTATAAGCTTGTTTTATTTGCATATCTGAAGCATTTAGACTAATTCCCAGTATTTCATAAGATCAGAAGTCGCCACTTGAATTAGAGCCTAATATATTTTTATGTGAAAAGTCTTCAAACCTATTTTTGTTTTTAGAAAAATTGATTTCAATTGATTCAAAATCAATTTCATATGTTGCTAATATAAATTGTTTTAATTTTTTAATAGTTAAAATGTAATTTTCATTTAATTTGTAAATGATTTCATTCATTAACTGTTCAAGCTTTTTTAAATCAATTTCTTTGAAGTTTTCATCAATTAATTCTATTTTGTTTTCAATAATATCTTGATTCATTAAAACTTTTAGTTTAAATTCATTATATAAATTTGATGAAAAATCAGTATCTGTGAATTGATTAATATTGTTTTTGATATTTTGTATTTCAAATGATAACTTATTCATTAAATTAATAGTTTTATTTGAAAAGCGTTCATAAAGAAAAAGCAACTCTACTTTAAGTTGCTCTTGTATTTTTAAGTTATTAATAAAATTTGAATTTTTCATCATTAAAACCTCTTACAATCTCATTGTATTCTTTTTTTAATAGTTTGTTATTAATAATTCTCCTACTTTTCCTCTACCGCCAGTTCTTGAATTTATAGTTTTCTTAGCATAAAATATTTCTATTTTAAAATTTGCATATATTTTTCTAACAAAATCCGTATTATGATTTGATATCATCACATATGCCCCTTTTTACTCAATTTTTCTATAAATTTTGCTAACTTAATTTGTTCATCTTTTCCAAACTCATTTTTATTATATTGAGCAAATGTATCATTTTTTTATTTTGTCATATGACGGATCAATATAAACAAAATCTTCTTTCCTTATATATTTAGAGCGTCTTTTCATAAGAAATATTCTTTATTTTTATATTAAAATAGTTTATAAATCATTAAAAAGGAATCTGTACATATTTATTAATGCTTCGTTAAAAATTGAAAAAACTAAAATTAAAAAAGACTCATCGACAGTATATACATATTCAATATTATCTGCAATTAAAAGTAATACTAAATCAGAATTTGCATTTCTTTGAAATATTAAACTTATGTCTAATATTTTATTTTCATTTTTTTTAGTTTTATCGATTACTTTATTGATATTTTCAATATCATCAAAAGACAATATTTTTTTAAGAAGCATTGATTCAGCTATGTCTTTTACGTTGCTTAAATAGGAATCCTTGTGTCAATTTACATTCCTAAATTTATGTGCGAAAAAAAATATGTTTTGATTTTCTTCAAATATTTTTGGATCTTCATTTTCATATAATTCCTTAAAAGATCTCAATAGAAAAGTTAAAGTATTTAATTCTGTAGGCTGTAATTTTGTTAACAAAACATTTTCAAAATCAAAGTATTTTCACGATTGTTTTTCAATTTGAAATTTATTTATTGAATATATTAACTCTAGACATTTGTATTTGAAAATATTATTTCTTTTTAAATTTTCAATGCTCATTTTTCCCTTTCTAAAAACTTTAAAATTTATGTTTTATTTGAATCATAGTGTAACTTATCAGTTATTTTTATTTTACTCATTAAAAACTTTGCTGAGTCCAATATTTCTTTTGGATGCCTTGAAATTTTGTGCGAAAGTATATTACAAACATTCAATAGAACACTTATTTTTTTTCTATCGTTATTTGAAATATTTTCTCCACATAAAACTTTACTAATAGTATTTATGTTACCCTGCGTTGCTTTTATTTCTTTAGAACACTTAAAATTCAAAAACTCTTCAAGGATTTTTCTCATAGCATTTGGATAGTGATACATTTCGCAATCAGACATTTCTTCTAATTTACCATTTTTTGAAAAATTATAAATTTCCTTAAATTGTTGTTTATACGGAGACTCAATTGTTCTAATTTCTTCAATATAACTTGTCACTTGATTCTTCTTAATTTCAAATAATGAAATTTTTTTATTATTATTACTACTATATGATAAATTACAAAAATCGTCTCAAACATGAGTTAAAATAAATAATTGAAACTTTTTATTTATTTTTTTAGTTATTAAATCTTTCAATAAGCTTAATATATACATTTTGTTTGAATCATCAATACTTGATATTGGATCATCAATAACTATAATATCAATCTCACTTTTTAAATTGTTTTGTTCTTTATCAATAAACAATTCATAGTAAAAATAAAGTAATCCTAGCAAATTCTTTTCTCCTTCACTAATATCGCTTAATGTTAAAATAGAATCTGACATTGAATGTTTCAATAAATAATCGCCTTCAATAAGCACTAATTGTAAATTTATTTCTAAGTTTTCTAAAATTTGACTTAAGTGTTCAGCAAAATCTGTTTTATTTGTTTTACTATTTCTAAGGATATTAATCTTTTCAAAATAAGTTTTATTTTCTTTTTCTATATTAACTATTTTGCTTTGTATTTCATTTAATAACCGCATTTTTTTATTAATTAATGAATTATTTCTTATTTCCAAACCTACGGATCCTTTTATTAATAGGCTTGTTTTTTTTATCATTTTATTCATTAAATTTATTTCATTTTCTTTTGAATTTTGAATATTTTTAAAACTAGCTATCGAAGAATCAATAACCTTAAGTAATTTTTCTGATTCAAAAGTAACTTTCATCGCTATGTTATTAATCTTTTCATTAATTGTTTTTATAAAAAATGATATAATTTCATGATTTAAAGAAATTGTATCAAAATCATTTGATAAATTTGCTTTTAATGAGAATTGAATTGTTTTTTGATTTTTCTTAACAATTTCTAGTTGATTATTAAACTCATTTAACTCTTTATTTAATACAAATAAAAAAGCTTTAGATTTTTGTTTATCATCTAAGTTATACTTTTCTATCCTAAATTTTATATCTTCTAAATTTATGATACTTCCGCAAAACTCACATTTTTTATGTTCTTTGTGTAGTTCAAGTCCATCATTTAATCACTGTATAATTTTATATGAAGGAATATGATTCTGAACAAAATTTTTTTGAAAAATATTTGAAGCCTTTTCAATTTTTTTGCTTGATATATAGTTAAGTTCTGGAATAATTAACATTTCTTTTTGTTGTAATTCTTTTTCTAAAGAATCACTACCTTCGATTTTCAAAAGTCTTTCTTTCGAATGTTCTATTTTTAAAGCATCTTCTATAAAATTTTCATAAATATTTATTAAATCATAAATATTTTCATATTTAATTTTATTAATCTTTGTATTACCTTTTTTTGTTTTGAAAATTTCATTTATTTCCTCTTCAATTTCTGCTTCTAAATTTTTTTTATTTTTTAAAAAAGGTTCAATATTAACAATTAAATTTTCTGTTTCTTCTATATTTTTTTCTATATCAATGAGTGTTTTTCCAAAATTGGCAGTAACACCTTTTATTTTTGATTCATCACTTTGACTTAGTAGAAGATTTTCAGTTACATATTTTTGATTAAAAAATCTGTAATTTTTAATATCATTAACATTGCCTTTTAAAACTTCTTCAATTATTCCTGTTGCCAAAGAAGTCTTACCCTTACCATTGTATCCAAATATAATATTAACTTCATTGAATTCTGTAATTGGTCCACTGTATTCTTTAAAAGATTTTTTATTTAAATTTTTAACTTTTGTGACAATCATTATCTAACCTCACTTATTATTAAAATTTTACCATTTTTAACTATTAAATTCTTAAATTATAGAAAAACAGTTTTCTGATTATTTCTTAACTTCTTCTTCCTTATACCCTTCAACAATATCGCCTTCTTTGATATCATTAAAGTTTTTGATTGTTAATCCACCTTCTGAGTTGATTTTAGCTTCTTTAATATCATCTTTTAAATTTTTTAAAGTTGCTAATTCTCCAGTATAAATAACAATACCATTTCTAATAATACGAACTTTAGATTTACGTTCAATACTTCCATCAACAATATGTAATCCACCAATTGTTCCGATGTCAGAGTACTTGAATGTTGCTCTAATTTCAGCTGATCCTGTAACTACTTCTTTGTATTCTGGATCTAACATCCCTTTAGCTGCATCTTCTAATACTTCAATAACTTTGTAAATAATGTTATGTAAACGAATTTCAATACCTTATTCTTCAGCTTTTTTACCTACAACTGCATCAGGTCTTACATTAAATCCATAGATTAATACAACCCATCAGTTAAAGTTGAAGCTAAAGTAACATCACTTAATGTAATAGTTCCAATCCTAATAAAAAATCAATTGTTAATATTAATTTTCTTATTTCACTATTCACTATTTTTTTACCTTTTAATATATTATATGTTTTTATTTATTTGTTTCATCATTTCATGAGCTTCTGGGTCTTTATTATTATCTGCATATACTTTCTTCGCTATTGTTTTATAAGCTTGTTTTATTTGCATATCTGAAGCATTTAGACTAATTCCCAGTATTTCATGTCAGCATTTGAATTAGAACCTAATATATTCATATGTGAAAAGTATTCAAACTTATTTTTGTTTTTAGAAAAATTGATTTCGATTGTTTCAAAATCAATTTCATATGTTGCTAATATAAATTGTTTTAGTTTCTTGATAGTTAAAATTTAATTTTCATTTAATTTATAAATGATTTCATTAATTAACTGTCCAAGTTTTTTTAAATCAATTTATTTAAAATTTTCATCAATTGATTCTATTTTGTTTTCAATGATATCTTGATTCATTAGAACTTTTAATTTAAATTCATTGTAAATATTTGATGAAAAATCAATATCTGTGAATTGATTAATGTTGTTTTCAATATTTTGTATTTTAAATGATAACTTATTAATTAAATTAATAGTCTTATTTGAAAAGCGTTCATAAAGAAAAAGCAACTCTACTTTAAGTTGCTCTTGTATTTTTAAGTTATTAATAAAAATTAAATTATTATGAAAAAATCTTAGTTTCTTTTTATTAATACATTATCATTTATTAATATTATTAAGTTATAAAATAAAAAATTATCCTGTGATATAGAAACTTTAGGACCTTTAAATTATGTAGTTTTTAGTTTTTAAGACATAAGAATTCATAATAAATGATATTTTTAAAAATGTAATTTATAAATTATTTATTTTTTATTATAAAATTACCTTATAAAAAAATAATAAAGGGAGCAGAAAATGTTAAGACTAAGTAATAATTATAAAGACGTTAAAAATTTCTTAGAATATAGAATTTCTTCAAAAGATTATAGAGGAATGCATTTATTTCAACATAATAGAATAACAACAGATAAAATAAAGGCTATATATGACTCATATAAAAAGATAAATAAAGAATTTATTGAAATTCCCAGAGGCGATGAATACAATAAGAAAAATAAACCTAATGGTTTTAAGTTGCATGAATTTCCTGAATATGAGCTTTTTGTTAAATTAATAAATGAAGCTATTTCTCAAGGCAGCGCTATGGCTATTAAAAAAAATTTACTTGTAGATCTTGCACGATTAGAGGTAATTGATAGATTTGATCAAAATAAAAATAAATTAAACCCATATAAAAAATGCGTTGCACATTATTTTAAAATTAATAGCGATTTTTTTCTTAAATATGATAATTCAGACATAAGTCTAGAAATACTTTTAAAGAAAAAAATAGAACTTTCTTTATCTAATTTATTAAAATGCATATTTGATCTTATATCTAATCCTAATTTGAATTATATGACTTTTGATGAATTCTTTTTGTTTGTAACTTGATTTGATTTTGATTACAAAGGTAAAAAAATTGATAATAATTATTTAGTAAATTTGATTATAGAGTATAGAAAAATAGCAAAAAGTGAAAAAAATATATTATTTGAAGATCTTAAAAAAATAGGGACACCAGATAAAAATGTGAAAAAAATATACAAAAAAGATTATAATAATTGAAAAAATGAAGCACAGGAAATTTTTTCAATATTAAAAGGCTTTGCTCTTTTTCAATTTAATAATAAATTAAATAGTATTGAATTTAATTTTAAAAAAATTGATAGAAATCAAATAAAATTTGCGAGATCTATGTCAACTAAGGAAAATTATTTCAACGAGCATAATATTAAAAAGCAAATTGGTTTTGAATTAGACCATGTTATACCTTTTTCATTAATAAGTAACTATAATGAGTATATAGAAATAGATAATTGAAGAAATTTGGTCTATATAGATGCAAATACACATAGAATAAAAACAAGTTTACAAAATAAATACATGTTTTTATCGAAAAAAAATGAAAAACTTAATATGTATGCAGCAGATGGTGATAATTTAGAATTAATTAATGGTAATAATTTACTTATTAATGATGAACTTATTGAAGGTACAATTCAATACAATAAATATCTTTCAAAAAAATACAATATATAATTTAAAATTAAATATAAATAACAAAGAAATTAAAAAATAACTCCTTATCAAGTCATAATGGAGTTATTTTTAATACAATATAAAATATTAGATTTATAATATAAAAATAATATATATTTTAAGCATACTTTTATTTTCAATTTATAATGATATTTTATTTTATTTAGTTAAAATGTTAGTTATTAGAATTGACTGAAGTTTCAAAATTATTATTAAATATCATTATAAAAATTGTTTTAATATAATTATTCAATTAATTTTATACAAATAAAATATGATTATTTAAGTCTTTCCTTAATTATAGAAACGTAATTATTTTCTTTTTCAATAGCAATATATTGTCTATTATATTTTTTAGCAATGAAAGATGTTGTTCCAGTTCCTGCAAATAAATCTAAAATTAAATCATTTTCATCAGAACTAGCCAGAATAATTCTTTCTATTAGTTTTTCAGGTTTTGGAGTTGGATGTAACATTTTTACAACTTTACCATTTACTTTTTTATTGTGTCTTTCTGAAGAAAATTCCCAAACATCTGTACACATTTTTCCATTTGGATTTGGAAATCATCTTTTACCATTTTTTAAAATACCCTTTTTATTTGCATGCTCAATTCTTTCTAATGATTCATAAGGTATCCTTATTTCATCATAATTAAATTTAAATTTTTCAGATTTACTAAAAAATAGAATAACCTCTTGGTTAGATACAAATTTTTTTTTGGAAACTGAAAAACCATCTTTTTTATTTCAAACAATCCAATTTTGAAATTTTAAGCCTTTAGTTAATAAGTAGTTTGCTATTTTTATCGAATTATATTGATTATTAAATATATATATTTGACCATTTTCACTTAATTTTTCTATAGCTAAATCAATTCAAGCAAATGTGAAATCAAAAAATTCTTTTTCACTTTTAAAAATATCTCACTTTTCATTTATTTGATTATAAGGTGGATCTGAAATAATTAAATCAAACTTAAAATCAATTTTTTTTAAATGTTTAAAAACATCACCTTTTACTATTTGATTTTTTTTATATTCCATTCGATTTCTCCCATCTCTAATTTTTCTTCTATAACCTCTTTATAATTTTCATATAATTCATAACCTATAAATTTTCTTCCTACTGATAAAGCAACTTTGCCAGTTGTTCCTGATCCTGTAAATGGATCCAAAATAACATCGCCAATATTAGAAAACATTTTTATTAATCTGTAAGGTATTTCTTCTGGCATTATTGCGCTATGTTTACCAAATGCTTTATCTTTTTTATTAGGAATAGGTATATTCCAAATTTGCTTAGTATATTCAATTCACTCTTCCTTTGTAATTTTACTCTCATTCTTATTTTTTTTGATTTGCTCATTTTTTCCATCTTTAACATATATAGCTATAAATTCAGTTGTATTTTGAGCATATAAATTTCCAGGATTTGGGTAACTACCAAACATCAATTTTTTTGTAGAATTTGTTCTATTTCATATATATAAATCCATTAAATAAATATCTTTTAAATTTTTTAAAATTGAGTTTTGTATATCGCTATTTAAATCAAATATATGTCTATTATAATGTGTATTATATTCTTTTTTTAACATAGGCATCAAAGGAACATTTATACAAAGTTTTCCATTAGGTTTCAATACTCTGCTGCATTCTTTTCAAATTTTTAACATTGAATTTATGTAATTATCATAAATAGCAGTATTAGAAACATCATTTCTTTTTCTTTTAGAATGATTTTCTTCTTGTCGACCATCCTTTGAATAATCTTTTACATTGAAATAAGGAGGAGATGTAATAATTAAATCTATCGAACAATCTTCTACTTCTTTCATATTTGAACTACTTTTATAATAAATTATTTTTTCCATTTAATCTCAACCTTTACTAAAAATTATTATAACATAAAATAAGCTTTTTTATTAACTGATAAAAGCAAAAAATAGAGTATAAAAACTCTACTTCTTAACTTCTTCTTCCTTATATGCTTCAACAATATCGCCTTCTTTGATATCATTAAAGTTTTTGATTGTTAATCCACCTTCTGAGTTGATTTTAGCTTCTTTAATATCATCTTTTAGATGTTTTAAAGTTGCTAATTCTCCAGTATAAATAACAATACCATTTCTAATAATACGAACTTTAGATTTACGTTCAATACTTCCATCAACAATATGGAACCCACCAATTGTTCCGATGTCAGAGTGTTTGAATGTTGCTCTAATTTCAGCTGATCCAGTAACTACTTCTTTGTATTCTGGATCTAACATCCCTTTAGCTGCATCTTCTAATTCTTCAATTACTTTATAAATAATGTTATGTAAACGAATTTCAATACCTTCTTCTTCAGCTTTTTTACGTACAACTGCATCTGGTCTTACATTAAATCCATAGATTAATACAATTCCATCAGTTACAGTTGAAGCTAAAGTAACATCACTTAATGTAATAGTTCCAACTGAAGCTCTAATAATGTTTAATTTAACACCAGGAATATCAATTTTAGTTAAACTTCCTTTAAGTGCTTCAACTGAACCTTGAGTATCAGCTTTAACAATTAAGTTAATTGCTTTTAATTCTCCATCATCAATATGTTTTTTAATTGAATCTAAACTAAAGATTTGATTTGATTGACGTTCAGCTGCTAATTTCTTTTCAGCTTGTGCTTCAGCAATAGTTCTAGCCATTTTTTCATCATTCATAACAATGAATTTATCTCCAGCACTTGGAACTTCATTTAACCCATAAACAACAACTGGTTTACTTGGTCCTGCTTTTAATACTTTTTTATTATGTTCATCTTCCATATGTTTAATATTTCCATATGTAGTTCCTGCAATAATCATATCTCTAATATCTAAAGTACCTTCTTTAACAAGAATAGAAGCTACTGGTCCTTTTGCTTTATCTAAGTGAGCTTCAATAACAACCCCTTTAGCTAATTTGTTTGGATTTGCTTTATAATCTTGCATTTCAGCAATTAATAAAATAGTTTCTTCTAATTGGTCTAAACCAATCTTTTGTTTAGCACTACCTTGAACAAATGGAATATCTCCACCATATTCTTCAGCTACTATTTCATATTTCATTAATTCAGCTTTAACACGTTCAGGATCTGCTCCTGGTTTATCACATTTATTAATAAATACAATAATTGGTACATTTGCTAACTTAGCATGATCAATTGCTTCTTCTGTTTGAGGCATAACCCCATCATCAGCAGCAACAATTAAAATAACAATATCAGTTACATTAGCTCCACGACTACGCATTTCTGAAAATGCTTCGTGACCTGGAGTATCAATAAATGTTATTTTTTTACCATCTTTGTTTTTAACTTGGTAAGCTCCAATTGCTTGAGTAATTCCTCCAGCTTCTCCACCAACAACATTTGTGTTTTTGATAGAGTCTAATAAAGTAGTTTTACCATGGTCAACGTGACCCATAATTGTTACAATTGGTGCTCTATGTTCTAAATCTTCTGGTTTATCTTCTTCACTAGCATCTAATGCTTCAAAGAAGTTTTCTTTAGTTAAAGATTCTTCTTTTCTAAAGTCAAAACCAAACTCTAAAGCAAGTTCAGCCATTTGTTCTTCTGATAACACAACATTTTGATTTAACATTAGTCCTTGTGCAAAGAAATATTTAAGTATTTCAGCAACACTTTTCCCAATTTGGTTAGCAAAATCAGCAATGCTTAAAGCTTCAGTATAAACAAACACCCCATCAATGATTCCAGTTGCAACTGTTTCATTTAATTGTTGCTTAATTTGTTTAGCATGTTGTTTAGACATTTCTTTTTTGTTTACTTGTTGTGGTTTTTTATTTGTTTTTATATTTTTAGCCATGTAAAAATCCCCTTTCTTCTATAAATTGTTTTTAATTAATTTAATAATATTAATATCATTAACACCAATCGCTACAATTGTGGTAGATCCACACGCTTGTGAAATTTCATCAACAGTTAATACATCATCAATAAATTCAATATTATAAAATTTACATTTATCACTGAATTTCTTTTTTTGACTAGCACCCATATCTGTTGATAGAATAACAAATTTTACTTTGTTTCTTTTAATTGAATCTAATAATTTTTCACCTTTAATTAATTTAGCAGAGTTATAAGCTAATCCAATAGCATTTAATAATTTAGTTTTGTTCATTAAATAACTTTTCTAATTCATCATAAATACTTAAATCTACTTTTGTTTTTAATCCTCTGCTTAAAAGGTTTTTTTGTTTAGCGATTTTAATTGAGTTTAAATCTTTTTTAACATAAACTCCACGTCCATCTGCTTTATAAGTTAAATCAATAAAAATTTCATTGTTTTTATTCAAAACAACTCTAATTAGTTCTGATTTGTCTAACATTTCTTTACTAACGACATCTTTTCTTAGATTACTCTTGATCATATAAGTCTTCGTATTCGTCTTCTTCAAAATATTCTTCATCTTCATCATTTAAAATATCATTAAATGATTCTAATTCAGATTGAATTGATTCTAAATCTTTATTTTCTTCAACAACTGCGTTTGTTTCTTCAATTAACTCTTCAACTTGGTTGTATTCTTCTTCAACTTCAGCTTGGAAACTCATTAATTCTTCTTCATTATTTGCTTGTGCATTTCTGAATGAATTTTTATGGTATTCTGGTTTAACTGTTTGAGAGTTGATTTTACGTTTATTTACTTCGTTAATAAAGTCTGGGTTGTTTACTTCTTCTTCTGTAATGTTTCCATTTCATAAAACATCCATGTTGTCAGTAATAGCATTTTCTAAACTGTAAATGTTAATACGACGTTTTAATAAGTTAGCAACTAATTTAGCAGCCATTCCACCTTTACCAATAGCTAATGATAATTGTTGGTTAGGTACTACAATATCAAATTCACCTTCAACTTCATTTACAGAAATAACTTTAACAGGTGCCATTGCGTTAATAATAAATGGAATGATTTCATCATCTCATTTAACAACATCAATTTTTTCTCCTCTTAATTCTTTTGAAATGTTATTGATTCTTGAACCTTTAACTCCAACAATAGCTCCAATTGGTTCTACATCTTCATCATGTGATAAAACAGCAATTTTTGCACGTTTACCTGGCTCTCTTGAAACTGACATTACTTCAACTATTCCTTGAGCAACTTCGCTAACTTCTTTTTCAACTAATTTAGCTAAGAATTTAGGTGCTACTCTTGAAACAACCAATTGTGAGTATTTATTTTCTCTTGCAACTTCTTCTAATAAAACATCAACTAATTCGTTAACAACAAATTCTTCTTTGTTAATTGTTTTTTGGTTTCATAATGAAGTATGTACTCCATCAATATCTAAAATGTATGAAGTTCCTTGATCGTTCATTCCAACAATTTTTCCTCTAACAATTTCACCTTCTAATTCAATGAATTTTTCATAAATCATTGCTCTTTCAGTAGCTCTAATTTTTTGTTGGAAGATTTGTCTTACTTGTCCAACTGCTACTCTTGAGAATTCTTCATCAAAATCAATTGGTTTGTATACTTTATCTCCAACTTTTGCTTCTTTATTGATTTTTAAAGCATCTTCTAAAACAATTTCTAATCAATCATCTTCGATTTCATCATCTGTAGCCACTACCATTAATTCTTGAAACAAGTTGATTAATCCTGTTTGTTCATTAATTTCAGTTTTAACTATAGCTTCTGTATCAAAAAATCTTTCATAAGCTTTTTGAAATCCTTCTTTAATTCCTTCAATAGCAATTTCTTTGCTAATGCTTTTTTCACTTTCTAATGAAGCTAATGCTTCTAATATTTGTGCTCCGTTTACCATATTTTCTCCTTAAAATTTAACTGCATATCTTGCAAACTTTACTTGTTCATATTTAAAGTCAACTTTTTTCTTTTGACCTTTTAAAAAGTAGGTGATTCTAAATGTATCTTTGTCTACATCAAAATCTAATAAAATACCTTCTATTTGACTACTTGCATTTTTTTCTTGATTTAATTCAACATGAATATAACTGTTAACAGCTTTGATCAATTCATCTTTACTTCTAATTGGTTTTTCAATTCCAGCACTAGCTACTTCTAACATATAAGGTTCACTTAATCCTGGAAAGTTTTCTAAAGCATCAGATAATTTTTCATTACTTGAAATAATTGAATCAAAGTCTAAAGCTTTGTTTGGTTCAGTTATATCTTCAACTAAGATTTGCAAAACATCACTTTCAAAATCAAAGAAATTATTTATTTCATATATTTGTAAGTTGTGTTCCTTTAAAATTGATTCAGCAATCTTTTGGATTTCATCTTTGATAGATGCAAAATTTTTCACTTAAAATCTCCTTTCAAATCAATAAGAAAGCAAGACCGATAAGTCTTGCTGTTTCATATTGTTATTTATATTATAGCAAATAAAATTACTAAAATACTAAAAGTTTATTTTTTCCAATATTTCAATATTTGACTTAAGTGTTTCAAATTCTTTTTTTATTTTTCATTTTTCTATAAATATGTAGACTTTATTATAGTTAACAAATGAAAAATTTTCGTCGTTTATTAAATCATATGCACTTTTTGATATCCTTATTTTTGGGTTATATTTTTTAATGTCCTCAAAGATTAAAAAATATTGAAATAAAAATATTTTATTATTTATTTCATTTAAATACTTTTGTTCGTATAAAAATCAATTTGTTTTAGAATCTTTATCTATATAATTTCACATATCTTCCAATTCTTTTTCTTTTAATCAGTTATTAGTATCTAAATCTGATCTTAATGAAATTTGTAACATCTTTTTTATTGGTTTTTCTGTCGAAGTGATAAATTGTCACATTTTATTAAATTTTTTTTCATTAATTAAATAATCAAATCCATGAAATAGATGGATTAAACAATTCATAGTGTTAAGTTGATTTTTCTGATTTAAAAAAATCATTAATGACTCTTGAGAAACTTGTTTCTTACTAAAAAATCAATACGAAGAAATAAATATATTAAGCATTCCTATTAAAGAAAAATCAAATATGTAACTTGCTTTAAATTTTTCATTCAATTTTTTATGTAAATCATCTTTTGTAAATTGAACAATTTTTTCTTTTCTCTTTTCTATTTGTTCAATTAAAAAATCAGACCCTATCATTTTTTCTGAAACATCAATTAAAAATTTTCCATTTCTTCAGTATGAAAATCAAACTAAGTTAAAAATTATAAACAGTAAGGCCATATCCTTATCAGTTTCCTTTATTTTTTCTAAATAATATTTTTGCATTTTTTGAGTGCCAGAATTTAACATAAAACCTCTCATATTAAAAATGTGTATATCACTGCCTTCAAATCTCATGCTTTCAAATAAAATTGCAAAAATTAATATATTATTTTTACAATTTGCTTCATACTTATGTAATTCATTTAAATTATTATAATTTTCTATATATACATTTTTAATATTTAAAATCTTTTCTTCTACTGTAATTGTTTTTTTAATTTTAGTATTACAAAACATTTGGTCTATTTTTCTAACAAAATCATCAGAAATATAATTAAAAATGTATTTTGATTTTTCATGTTCTGAGTACTTATATTTGATAATAAAAAAATCATTGAGTTTACCTAAAAAAACCTTAAAATTAACTTCATCTACTTCTTCCTTTTTTTCATCTAACAAAGCAAGGTATTCAATTAAATTATTATTTATAATTTTTGAGTTAACAACATCTTTTAATAATGAAGTTATTAAAAATATATTTTTTTGAACCCATTCAATTTCATTTTCGTTTACATCAAAAAACATTTCACTAAGTTCTTTTGAATTACTTTTTGTTAAGCCAATAATATCAAAAATAATTTCTTCGAAATTTTCTTTTTGTATTCAGATTTGTTCCATTAAGTTGCCAATAAAATACATTTCTTCATTTAAGATTTCTTTTGCCTTTAATGCAAATATTAATGCCTTTTTTTTTCTATCAGCATTTTTTATAAAATTTGCTTCCTTTTCATATACATCCTTAACATTTTGTGTAGAAAAAGTAACTGTATTATCCAAATTTAAAAAGCTTCTGTCATAGAAGTTTTCATCTACTAACCTCAGATAATTGTAACTATTTTTCTTTTCTAACTCTTGCTTATATATATTATTAACAATTTTATTTTGTTCTATCAAAATTTTAAAGTTTTTTTCACTAATTTTCTTATTATAAAAACGAAAAATCTCAATATATAAAAAAGTATAATCATTTTCTAAATTTTGAACTCTACAGTTTTCATCAATTACTTTTCATAAATCATTAACAGTTGAAACTGTTTTATTAACTAATATAAAAGGTATTCATTTAACAATATATTTTTCATATTGAAATCTTTCTTTATAATACTCCAATAATTCTTTTGAAAAAAATTTGTTTAATACTTGCATACTAAATCTTTTATCATATCCATTTTTCAAACTTTTAGATAATTTTATACAACTTTTTTCTTCATTATTATTTAAAAAATAATATAACAAAACATCAATAGGTGTTTTAAGATTTTTTGGATATATTGAAAAATCATAATTAAAATCATTTGAATACAAAATAAGATCATTATCATTTTTAAACTTATTAATTAATCAAATTATTTTTTCTTTTTGTTCAAATCAGTCTAAAGATGCTTGATTTGAAAAATTTTTGAATTCAATTTCAACATAATTATTATTAACTTTTTTAAATAATATTTTTTTGTCAATTGCAAAGAAAGCATTTAAATATTTATTGAATAAATTTTCATCAAAAAAATTTATAACTTTTTTTTCAAGTAAAATTATAAATCTATATAATAGTTCAAGCTTTAAATCTTTATTTATTTTTTTATAAATTTCCAATAAATTTCATATGCAAAATATATAAACTATTTCTTCTCTTTCCACTTCCTTCAAAAAAGAATTTAAATTATCATCTATATATTTTATAGCTTGTCTTATTTCATTATTTCAGTCAGAACTATTAATTCCTTTTTCTAATTCTATTTTTAACCTTAGTATATTTTTAACTTTATTTTCTTTTAAACAATGTAGATCTTCTAGTCTCATTCTAATTCTCCTTGTTAGTTAAATTCATTAATTTCCTATTTTGAAAACTGAGTTACTAAAAAAATTTCATTAAATAATTCAATATCATTTTTTGTGTTTTCAACAATAGTTTTATATTTTAAAAATTCATCCAAAATTATTTTATATTCTTTATCATCTGAATATATTTCATTTTCATAATACATTAAAGCGTAAATATAAATGTAAATAAGTTTTTTATTAATACTATTCTTTAATATATCTAATGTTTTTAAGGAATCATATTTTAAAATATTTCGATAGAAAAAGATATACATAAAAGCTTTTTTCCATAATTTCTTTTCATTGCTAATTTCACTATCAATTATTTTATTTATTTGCATTAATTTTTCATTAACTTTAACATAAAAACCTTTTATATAATCTAAAATAGTGTCATAATATGAAAATCTAATATTAGCGTAGTTTTCAGAATTTTTAAAAAACTCAAAAATTATATTCAAATAATTTTTTTCTCCACAAATTTCAAATATATCTTTTTGCTTATTTTTAATTTCTTCTTCCAATTTAATATAATGCTTTTCATACTTAGATTTTTTAGTTCTCATAAATTTGTTTATTGAGTCTAAATTAATGTACTCTACAAAGTCAAAATCTAATTTTTTATAAAAACTATTTATTTCGCATATTTTTCCCTTGAAATTTATTTTTAAACCATTAAAAAGTTTTCTTTCAAAATCATCATAAAATATATATATTTTTGTTTTAGTATATTTTTTGTTTTTATACTTTAAAAGTATTTTATTTAGTTCTGAAGAAACAAAATAATCATCAAAACTATATCCAAAAAAGAAAATAACATCGTTATTATCTGACTTCATTACATTTTCAAATACTGCTTTAATAGTTCTCACTTGTTTACTTTTGTTAGAACTATAATTTTTCTTAAAACTAGAAAATGAATCTATTATAGGGAAAAATTCTTTTTCTTTTCATGGATTCAATTCCATATCTGCTTTTGAAATTATATAATCATGTATAACATTTCCATGAATGGGCAAAAAAAAGGAGTCTTTTAAAACTATTTCTTCAGTTTTTATTGTTTGATTTAACAATATTTTTTGTTGTGATTCAATTGGATATTTTCATAATAACAAGTTATCATAATTAGTTGTTATTACTCTGCTTATTTTTTTCGTAAAATCATCTAATAAATCAGCATTTGAAGTTCCATTTTTAATAAAAAAATTTGAATCAACTAAAAAATTTTTCTTATACTGCTCTTTTATTATTTTAATTTTTGAACCATATTCTTTGCTGTTCTCATTTATTTGATCAAATTTAACTATATTAAAAAGTAAATCAAGAGCAAAATCTAATTTAATTTCGTCTCTTTTTATAGCTTCACTAAGCTTTTTTAAATTATCTAATATTTCATTTTTTTCCAATTCATATAATGAAATATTATTTTTAAAATAAAATTCAAATTCTGAATTTAATTCTAAAATAAAATTTTTTCAATTATTTATAGAAAAATTATAGGAAAAACCCGCACCCAAAAAAGCAATTGCATTTTTATTCTCAATTTCACTAATTAAATTAAATAAAGTTAACAAATCATTTTCTTGAATAGTCTTCATATACATCCTCTTGTTTTAATTATAAATCTAAATAAAAAAAGAATCTTTTGATTCTTAAATTTCTTTCACAAAATCTTTTAATTCAGATCTAAGTTTTTCACCACTGATTTTTGTACTTTTACCAAATGCAATTGTAATGAATGGTGTTTCATAATTATACATTAAACCTTCTTGAATCAAGTATTCACCTAAAACTTTTGCATTAAATCCACCAATCATACAAGTATCTATATCTAAACTAGCAGCCACCACTGGAGCTACAATGTGTATGATAGGAAGTTTATTTGCAACTCTAGTTTCTGAGTCACCAAATTTTAAATCCATTGTATGAGTAGTAGCGGTTTTTAAACTTTGTGATTAGCTGCTAATACAATAATAAATTTTTGTTGCATTAACATAGTTTAATTGATTATAAAAGAATGGTACTAATTTCTTAAACATTTATCTAAGATTGGATTATTAATAATCTTTACCACCTAAATACCATATGAAGATGGTTACATTTTCATTGCTTGGATAATATCTATTTCATAACAAACAACAAAATCTCAAGAACTTCTCTTTTCTCTCATTAATTCTGCTAAATTTTTCATATTCTTTCTTTCAATCTATCTTTTAATTAAAAAGTTAAATTCTAATTGTTATCTTTTGCAAGTGTATCTAACACATTTAATTGTTTAAATATTTTTAATTCTGTTTGAGTAGTAGTTTCTCTTAAACTAAGTCATTTTTTGTCTTTTCTTCCTTTTTTTTCTTATACCTGCTTAATAGTTTTTTATGATGCTAAGTAAATAATCAATTTTAATAGATTATGAAAATTTATAACTTATAATTAACTTAATCCATTTTAATAAAATGTGATCTAAAAAGAAAGGCGTATATTTGTTATGAAAAAAATACTTAGTTTAACTAAAACATCTGCTATTCTAACTTGATGCTTTCTAGCAATAATTTCAGTTATTGGTGGCGCAGGGGCAGTAACTGCTTGAATAAGTTATAATAACTTTTAAGGATTACCATGACTTGAGATATATACATTTGAATTTGTTTAAGTTTCATGATATTAAGTCTTGGATGACCTTTTACTGCATGAATTATAAACCATTACAACTTAGAAGTTAAAAATAAATGAGTTTGCAATTATTTTAAAACTTCTTTGGAATTAAATAATTTACCTTTATTTTTAAAAAATGAAAAATGAAAATTACTCATTGTTTATTATTTAACTGCTTTTTTGACTTCAATTACTTACATAGGTTATTCATTTTTAATACCTAATTCTGAGTATTTTTTTATAATTCATATGATATTAATAACTGTACTTTATTTAATATCTTTAACATTAATTATTGTTATTTTCATTAGATTTAAAAATAAGATTAAATCAATAAAATTTCACTCAAAAAACCAAACACACAAGTATTTTGTTGATAATTTTCAAAAAAGTGAAAAAACACAATATCAAAACTTTAAATTGCTTAATCAAAATGATGGTAAAATTTCTGTTTATAATTCACCTTTCCAACTTAATCAAAAAATATTTCAAAAGAAACTTAAAAAAACTGCTTTGAATAACTCAGCATCAGAATTTGAAATTTTTTTAAACTACTTAAGAGCAAATGCAAATTTTATTCACAGAATTTATGATAAAAAAGAAATCATTATTTTCGTTAATGGTAAACAAATTGCTTTAGAACAACTAGAATTTATTTTGATTGAAAATTTTAAATATATGATGCAAAATGCAAAAAAATAAATAGTTATTAAAATATAATTAAATTGCATAAATTAAAATCGTAAGTGCAACATATGATGTCAAATAATTTTTGTTTTTTATATTTTTTATTGCAACTCCTTGTGCTATTAATGACTCAAGGTGTTGCTTTTTAAATACTGAAACTATAATTTCACTTTAAATTATTAATATTTGTTTTAATTTAGTCCTTTGTATATAAATATGCTTTTCTTTACTTTTACTCATGCTTTTATCAATTTATGGCTTGAAATAAAAAAGAATCTTTCGATTCTTAAATTTCTTTCACAAAATCTTTTAATTCAGATCTAAGTTTTTCACCACTAATTTTTGTACTTTTACCAAATGCCATTGTAATGAATGGTGTCTCATAATCATACATTAAACCTTCTTGAATCAAGTATTCACCTAAAGCTTTTGCATTAAATCCACCAATCATACAAGTATCTATATTTAAACTAGCAGCCACCACTGTAGCAACTCCTGTTGTAATGTAAGTTTGTTGACTTGAATAACTATCTAGTCTTTCATCACTTAAATTACCACTAAATAAAACCTTATGAATATTTCCTTCATAAGCAGCTCTAGCTTCTGAGTCACCAAATTTTAAATCCATTGTATGAGTAGTAGCGTCTTTTAATCCTTTGTGATTAGCTGCTAATACAATAATAAACTTTGATGCATTAACATAGTTTAATTGATTATAGAAAAATGGTGCTAATTTCTCACGCATTTCTCCACGATTGATTACTAATAATCTTTGTCCTAAAATACCATACGAAGATGGTGACATTCTCATTGCTTGAATAATATCATTAAAATCTGCTTCAGGTATTTCATAATTAACATCAAAATCTCGAGCACTTCTTCTTTGTGTCATTAATTCTGCTAAATTTTTCATATTCATTCTCTCAATCTATCTTTTAGTTAAAAAAGTCAAATTCTAATTGCTCATCTTGTGCTAGTGTATCTAACACATTTAATTGTTCAAATATTTTCATTTGTGTTTGAGTAATAGTTGTTCGCATTGTTAAATCTTTAACACTAGTTAATGGTCTTTCACTTCTAGCTTTAATAATTGAATCAGCCACAGCATCTCCAAGTGAATCAATTACTAAGAATGGAGGATATAGTGTAGCTTCACCAGTTGTTTCATCTTTTTCAATAATATACTTATCTGCTAAAGATTTTTCAAAGTTTAAGTTAGCCATTTTAATTCCACGACTAAACATTTCTAATCCAATTTCTAGAACTGGCATTAAAGCTAGTTCTTTTGTTGTCATTTTATCTTTTCTGTTTTTTCTTGATTCTAATTCTGCTAGTTTTTCTTTAACACCATTATAACCACCTAAGAACGTTTTTAAATCAAAAGCATCAGCCCTATTAGTTAAAAATGTTGCATAGTATTCAGCTGGATAATAAATTTTATATCAAGCAATTCGATAAGCCATTAATACATAAGCAGTAGCATGGGCTTTAGGGAACATATACTTAATTTTTAAACATGATTCAATATATCATTCCGGAACATTATGCGCTAACATAATTTCTTTTCATTCTTTTCTTAATCCTTGTCCTTTACGCACTGATTCCATTATTTTGAATGAAGTAGTTGCATCAATTCCTTGTCCCATTAAATAAACCATAATATCATCACGACAACCAATAACAGTTGAAATGTTAGCTATATCATTTTTAATTAAGTCTCTAGCATTTCCTAATCAAACATCAGTACCATGTGATAGTCCTGAAATTTGCACTAAATCAGCAAATGTTTTAGGTTTTGTTTCTCTTAACATTGATCTAACAAATCCTGTACCAAATTCTGGTAAACCAATGGCTCCAGTTTTTTCTCCATTAATTTGCTCTGGTTTAATATTTAAAGCAGATAAATCACTAAATAATGAATATACTTTTGGATCATTTGTTGGAATACTAATTGGATTAACTCCCGTTAAATCTTTAAGCATTCTTAATGCAGTTGGGTCGACGTGACCTAAAATATCCATTTTTAATAAATTATCATGAATTGAGTGGAAATCAAAGTGAGTTGTCTTTCATGAACTTGTTGCATCATCAGCTGGGAAATTGACTGGTGTAAAATCTTCTATTTCAAACTCTTTAGGTAAAATAATAATTCCTCCAGGGTGTTGTCCTGTTGTTCTTTTTACCCCTTCAACTAATTTGGCTTGTCTTTCGATTTCAATTTTTCTTGGCATATCTTCTTCTAATACACCATTTTCCTCATAAAATGCTTTTACATATCCAAAAGCAGTTTTTTCAGCAACTGTTGAGATTGTTCCAGCTCTAAATACATTATCTTCACCAAACATTTCTTTAGTAAAGTTATGTGCAATTGGTTGGTATTCTCCAGAGAAGTTTAAATCAATATCTGGAACTTTATCTCCATCAAATCCTAAGAAAGTTTCAAATGGAATATCATGTCCATCTCCAATTAATTTTTGATTACATTTTGGACAAATTTGTTCTGGTAAATCATATCCACATTTAATCTCAATTGGAGTATTAAAATCTGAATACTTACAGTTTAAACATCTATAGTGTGCTTTTAATGGGTTAACCTCAGTAATATTTGAAGTTGTTGCCACAAATGAAGAACCAACACTTCCTCTTGAACCAACAAGATACCCGTCATTATTAGATTTTTCAACTAATAAGTGAGAAATTCAATAAACAACAGCAAATCCATGTTTAATAATTGATGTTAATTCTTTTTCTAAACGTGCTTCAACAATTTCAGGTAAAACTTCTCCATACATTGCATGCGCAGTTTCATAACACTTATTTTTTAATAGAGTATCTACATTTTCAATATTTGGTGTAAATAGTCCATCTTTAATAACTACAATATTTGAATCGATCATATCAGCTATTTTATTTGTATTTGTAATTACCATTTCATCAACTAATGCTGCATCATTTAATCATGCAAATTCTTTTAGCATTTCATTTGTTGTTCTAAGATATTGATCAGGATAGTCTACTAATTTATTTTTATTTTTAAAACTAAATAATGGGTGTCTACTTCCACCAAGTCCTTTTGCATTAATATAAACATCACGAATTTTTTTTAATTCTGGTCTTGTATAGTGAGCATCACTAGTTGCAACTAACATAACATTATGTTTTTTAGCTAATTTAATAATTTTATTAATTACATTTATTAATTCGTTTTCTTCTAATTGATTATCATTAATTAAATTTTTATAAACACTTAGTGGTTGTATTTCAATATAGTCATAGAAAGGCATAATTTCTTCAAGTTTTTGATCAGTTCCAATTCTAGCTATTTCAAACACTTCAGAGTTAACACACCCAGCACCAATTAAAATATTATTTTTTTCTTTAATTTTTTTTAATTTTTCCTTAAATACTTTAGGAGAGTTAAAAAAGTTATCAGTGTGCGAAATTGAAACTAATTTAAATATATCTTTTAATCCTTGTTGATTTTTAGCTAACACGTTAACATGAACTCCACGTGATCTTAATAAGTTAACATTCTCTTTGTCATTTTCAGGTTCTAACTTCATTAAATCATTATCAAAAATAATTGGAGTTGTTAGTTTTAATTCAGCCATTATTTTAAAGAATAAGTCATTTAAAACATCAGCATCATAGTCGGCACGGTGAGCAACATGTTCATCATATAAAATTCCAAATTTCTTACAAACAGCACCAAGTCTATGAGATTTTAAAGCAGGTCTGACAATTCTAGAAAGAGTTAGAGTATCAATTACTGTATTTTCTAATTCACCATAACCTAAACGTTTAGAAAGTGCGTTTAAGAAGTTAAAGTCGAAGTTTGCATTATGTGCAATTAATATACTGTCTTTAATTAAGTCATAAATTTTGGCAAAATCATCTTCAATATTTTTTTTATTATCTAACATTTCAGGTGTTATGTTAGTCAAATCAATTGTGAATTGTTTCAATGGTTCTTTTGGTTTAAATAAGTAATCATGTTTAGTTGTTTTTCCAGTCACTGGATCAAATACAACAGCACCAAATTCGATAATTTCATTAAATTCTGGTGATAATCCTGTTGTTTCTAAATCGAATACAACCATTTTAGATTCTCTGATTTTTTGGCCTTTAGGATTTTTAATAATTCAGTAATCTTCTTTTTGAATCATATTCATTTCAAGCCCATAAATTAATTTAAGTTTATCTTCATCAGCTTTATTTTTATTTATTTTTCTTAATTCATTATATGCATCAGGGAATGTTTGTACATTAATATGATCAGTTACTGCGATAGCCTTTCAATTTCATTTATCAACCATTTGTAAATAGTCTTGAATTGATGAAACACCATCCATAGCACTCATTTTTGTATGCACATGAAGTTCAACACGTTTTTTTGCTGCTTCATCTTTAACTGTAGATTCAGAACGAGAAATTTTACCTATTTTATCAATAATGAAATTTTGCTCTCTATCAAATTGTGAGTATGATGTTTTACCTTTAACAGCAATTCAATCACCTTTAGCAATTCTTTTTGCTCGTATTTCATCAATTCTGTCTGAAGTTAATTCTTCTTCAGTTAAAGGATCCATAATTGTTCTTTCGTCTTCTTTACCAAAATAAATACATTTGATTGATGAGTTGTTATCTGTCAAACCGATTGAATATATTTTACGATTATTTGCTTTAGAATCTCTAATTTCAATACTCATAACTTTACCATGTAAAACAATATTTTGAGCATCTTCTTCAATATCTTCAAATGTTTCATAACTTGGTTTATCTAATGATTGGTTTCATTTTTGTGAGTTTTGTCTAGAAACAATAATACTTTGAGATTTCTCAGTTTGTTCAGGTGCAAATTGCTTATACTGTTCTTTAGTTTGTTGCTCAATTATAAGTGATTGTTTTATGTATTCTTCGGTTTTATCTTCAACTTCAATTTCATAATTTAAATCTTTAAATCCAAACTGAGATAATTTTGCCAAGCAATAGTTCATTTCAATTGTTAATTGATTTTTTAATTCATTAGAATCAACAACAAATTTAATAATATTTTCATCAACATCATAATCAAACCCCTCTGAGTCAATAAAATTTCAGATAATTGTTTTATTTTGAGCTTTTTCATTTTTAATGAATTCAATATATTCGCAAAGTATTTCTTTGTCTATTCTTTGTTGTTGAACATTTAAAATTAATTTTATTTTTAAGTCTTCAGCACCTACACATTTTGAATGAATTTCACTTAAAACTCTAATTGGTAAAAAGTTTTTTATCTTTAAAGACAATTTAAGCTTACCTTTAGTTGAACTCATAGAAGCTTTTTCAATTTCAGAATGTTCAAAAAATGAAAGCTCACCTTCATTTAAGTTAATCTTCAATTTTTGAAATAATTCTAATACTTTATTGTCTGACATATAAACTTCCTTTTTTAAATTATAAAATCTTTGATTGATATCACAACTATGAAACTTATTAGTAAAATAGCTCCAGTTGCATATATTATTGTTTTTGTTTTTTGACTAACTTCTTTTTTAGTTACTCATTCAACTAGTGTTTCTCAAAATTTGTATCCATCTAATGGTGGGAATGGAAGCATGTTAAGCATAAACAAGTTAGCTGATATTGAAGATACATAGAATATGCGACTAGCAGTCATTGATGTTGTTGCTGTGGTTGTAGTTCCTATTGATGATTTCGCAATACCTACAGGTCCTGAAATAGCACTGAAATCACCTGTAAAGAATTTACCAATCCCAACCAAAAGTGAAAATGATTGATTTCAAGTTTCAACAAATGTATAACCAAGCTTTTGACCACCATTTTTAAAATATCTATCTGGTGGTGCAATTGCTATACCAGTTATTTGCTTAGCTTTTTTTCAATTTGAAATTGGAGTTCCTTCTAAAGTAGCTCAGTCTGATGCTTTCTCTTTATCTAAAAATAAATTGCCTGAATAAAGATTGTCTAATTTTAAGTACTCAAATTGAAATTTAACAATTGTTTGATCATCAAGATTATTTTTAGTGATGTATTCATATACTTCTTTTTTTCCATGATTAAACATTGCTGAAATTTCTTTATAAGTTGGTGCACTTTCTTTTTTTGAAACAGTAAACTCTCAATCTTTAATATCTTTTTGTGTTTTATCAACCAGTTGAACGTTTCATCCAGTAATTGCAACTTTTAAATGATTAGAAACATATTTGTTTCCTTCTTCAGGTTTAATTCCTTCTTTTTCAGCAATCATTTTATAAGCAATAGAATTAGTTGAAAAGTTTTGACCATAAAAGTTTGGATCGCTTGGCATATAACCAACTCCAAACATTACTGAAAATATTAAAATATAAGCAACGAATAAATTAATTAAAGGTCCAAATAATATAAATAATGTTTTCTTTCACTTAATTGCATAATCAATTTTACGAGCATCAGGAATTTTTTCAAATTCTTCTTCTCTTCCTTTTGGAGGCTCTGCAAAATCACTAGCAATTGATACATATCCACCCAAAGGTATTAACCTAATAGAATATCAAGTTTCTTTTCTTTTTATTACAAATAGTTTAGGACCAAAGCCAATTGCAAACTCAAACACATAAGCTTTTGATAATTTTGCTACAATGAAATGCCCAAGTTCATGAAGCGTAATTAACACTAATACAACAATAATTGAAATTAATATTGATAAAATTACTATCATTACACTTCCCATACAAACTCCTTAAACTAATTAATTAATGTAAACAAATACATAAATAAAAATACTAGCATGAATGAGTCAAGTCTATCTAAAACTCCTCCGTGGCCTGGTATTAAATTTGAAAAATCTTTTATATCATTTTTTCTTTTAATTAGCGAGAAAAATAAATCTCCTAATTGACCTATAAATGAAATTAAAGACGCTAAAAGAATATACAAGAATATAACTAATCCTGTTCCCAAATTATTCTGGATATTACTCATATAATCTTTAAAAACAGAATGAGTATTAACAAAGAAGAAAAATAATATTGCCATAGTTACTGAAATAACAAAAGCTGTAGTAAATCCTCCAATTGCACCCTCTCAACTTTTTTTAGGAGAAATTTTTGGAGCCATTTTATGTTTACCAAAAGCTACACCAAATATATAAGCAAATGTATCTGTTAAAATAACAATTAATCAAATTCAAATTGCTGTCACATAACCAAATCTAATACTTGAATAATCTTGTGAAATATAATCATTTGTTAGTGATATGTAAGTGAACCCTTTCATACCAAATATTATGATTAATGAAGTTCCAATAATCATAACCATTTTCTTAAAATTAATTCCTGATAAATAAGCTGTTATTGAAGAAATACTCAAAAATATAATTAAATAAGTAATTTGCATATATCACTCTGCTAGCTTAGCTTTTAAAATTCAATCTTGGTAAATGAATAAATCATTTAAATTTCTTATCGAAGTTATTGGTGCTAAAAATAATCCCAAAGCTAATAATTCCATAATAATTATAAAAACTTTATTTTTAATCTTTAGTGACGTAGACAATTCATATATACTAAACATTAATATAGCAACAGATATACATAACATTACAATTCCAAGAGCTTCACTAACAGTTTTTGCTGTATTTTTATCTCTTAAATTGACTCATAATTCTTCACTTAATATCGCTGTTGACAAGAATAAAATTATCATAGCAACTATAATTACACTTGATGAAAATCTTATAAAGAAATTATTATTTTTTAAATTTAAAAATTTATTTTGATTTGATTCCACTTTATTAGTCATAATAAACCTTTCTTTAAAATATATTATATTAATTTTAGCAAATTTTAGACTATTTTTTAACCCTTAAACAAGGTTATTTTTTATTATTTTTTTTATTTCGTTTTTTGTTTTCCTTTTCATCCAATTTCACATGCTTTTTGTTTTTTAGTTCAATAGCTATTTTTTCATTTAGTTCTTCTTTAAACTTATTTAATTCTTCTATTTCTTGTTCTTTTTTAATTCTAAATTTTTCTGCTCTGTCTAATCTTATTTTTTTAACAGAAGGTATTTCTTCACCATTTTTATAGGCTTCTAATAGTATTTGATCTTCTTCTTCAATTTTAAATCTAAAGTTTCTTATAAGCATAGTTCCTAATGTTCCTATAAATATTCCAATTAAAGCAAATACTACTAAGAATATTAGTTTTAAAAATATTGCAAATCCACCTATTGATAATTTATCGATTCAAATACTATTTGTTACAAAGCCTGTTAAACATAATGCTATTGCAGTTGTAAAAGTGAAACTGTCTTCTTTTTGTCACTTTAGAAGGTATGTTATTAAATTAAAACCTAAAGCAATTATTACATATACTATACATATCATTGTAAGTAAAAATTCTTTTACGGGTAAATCATCATAGTAATTATGAAATTTTTCAGTATTTCAAGAGCTACCTATTAATATTCAAATTGCTACATATGGTAAAACAACAGCAATTATTTCAAATGTGAAACTTATTCAAACATTTGTTCTTTCAAGATCAAATTCTCTTGTTTTCTTTCAATCCAAGTTTTTTATTTCACTCATTTGATTCACCTTTTTTCTATTTTTAATTATATCAAAAAATAAAAAAACAACCTTTCGGTTGTTCTATTTTTTAAATGGAGCAGGTGAAGGGAATCGAACCCTCACAGTCAGCTTGGAAGGCTGAAGTTCTACCATTAAACTACACCTGCGTTTTAGACACATAAATATAATATAAAAATTAAATCTATGTGTCAATAATTTTTAAGTTTTTTTTGAAATTATTTTCTCAAGCCTAATTTAGCAATAATTTCTTTATATCTGTTAACATCTTTTTTAATTAAGAAATCTAATAAGTGTCTTCTTTGAGCAACTTTTTTTAATAAAGTTCTTCTTGTAGGAACATCTTTTTTGTGTTCTTTTAAATGTTCAGTCATGTTAGCGATATCTTCAGTTAATAAAGCAATTTGAACTTCAGCTAATCCTGTGTTAGCGTCGCTTCCACCAAATTCTTTAATAATTTCAGCTTTTCTTGTTTTTGAAATCATGATCTGTCTCCCTTTCATTTTGATTTTTAGTGTTTCATCAAAGGTGCATTCATGGGAGCGAATAACATCTCTGGTGAACAATCACTTTTTATATTATAGACTTTTTCCAATTTTATTTCAATAAATTAATATTAACTTCTAATTCTTCGTCAATTTGATCAATTTTATTTTGTTTTACTAATTCCTTAATTTTTGAAGTTGATATATTTTCATTTCTTTCATAAACAAATACATTTTCTTCACCAAAATTATTTTTTAAATATTGAATATCTCCAGATTTTTGAAACCCAAATCTAAAATCACTGCCTTCAACTAACTTAACAGTTTTTAGTTTCGTTTTTAATATATCAACAAATTCTTTTTTTGTTGTTTCAATCAAATTTTCATCTACTTTTAAAATTATTAGTTGATCAATTTTGAAATTTTCTTTTAGAAATTCAATTTTCTTTTTTTCATTTAGTAATGTTTGCGTTTTTTTATTGGGTTTATGGTCAAATGTTATTATTACAGATTCTAAATCATTTTCTCTTGCTATTGACTCTGTTTTGTTAATTATAATTTTGTGGTACTTATGTAAAGCATCAAACATTCCTATAGTAACACAAGATTTTTTTTCACTTTGGTTAATATTATTAATATCAGTTTTAAAAACTTTCATTAAATATTCAACCCTCCACGTTTACATTTAAATAGATTGTTCTTTTCTCTTTCATAGCAAGCAATTACTTGGTCTGCTTTATTTGAGATAAATACAATATCATTTTTAGTTTCTAATTCAATCTTCTTACCATGTTCAATGTTTAGAATATTTTCTAATTTAATAATTTCGTAGTTTGCCATTTTGATAGCATCAAACATTTCTATTAAATTTGATTCATCACAGTCTTCTAAAGAAACTGAGTCAGCAATTTTGAAATTTCCTGATTCTATTCTATTCAAACGTGTTACATGTGCTATTGTATTTAATTCTTTTGCAATATCAACAATCAAACTTCTAATGTAAGTGCCTTTTGAGCAATATACAGTCAATGATATTTCATCTTCTTCATATTTATCTAAAATCAATGAATTAATTTTTATAGTTCTTTTCTTAACTTTTACAATTTGATTTTCACGAGCATATTCATATAATTTTTTACCTTCAACTTTTATTGCTGAATACATTGGCGGTTCTTGTTCATACGTAAGACCATTAAACTTTGATACAACTTCTTCTATTTCCTGTTTTTTAATTTCAAAGTGTTCTTGTTCTTCAATTATTTCTCCATCACTATCATAAGTGTCTGTAGATTTAAATAACTTCATTGTTACTTCATATGCTTTATTTTCATTTAAAAAGTAGTCACTTAGTTTTGTTCCACTGTTAATTAGACAAATAACCACTCCTGTAGCTAAAGGATCTAAAGTTCCGGCGTGTCCTATTTTTTTAACATTTAATTTCTTTTTAAGTCTTTGAATTAAATGATTTGTTGTTAAACCTTGGGGTTTATTTAATATTATTATTCCTGATTTATTCATACTATTTATTTTATCTTAATTAAAGTTAATTATTTAAAAATTTTTTTGTGCAGTTGTTTGTAAGTTATACTTTTCGTTCATATATTATTATTTATTATTACTTGATTATCTATTTTATATTTTTTAATTCTTTGTTTTTGTTGTTTGTAAATTGAATAGGTTTCTTTAAAAGGCTTTTTGTCTCTTTTTTTAACTCTTCAAAGAGTTGTTAATAAATTTGCTTTAACTCTAATGTATTTATCTACTTCAAGATTTAATTCAGGTAATAAAGCAGCATCTATAACAATATTCCCTGAATTTGTTTGAATAATTAATAAAATTTGATTTTTAATTTCAGGTCAAACAATAGAATTTAATTTATTTAAGCTATTTTCATTTTCAGAAATGATTTTTCTTAATTTACTTCTATCTAATACATCATTTACAAATGCATTAGGAAATGCATTTTTTAATTGTTTTTGAATATCTCTTGAATTTAAAATTTCCTTTGAAATTTTATCTGCATTGATTACTTTGAATTTTAATTTTTTAATACTGTTTGAAATAGTTGTTTTTCCAGCACCAATAGTGCCATAGACTCCAATTATCATTTTATCATCCACCCATCAATCTTAATTGTTTTTCAGCTGATACAAGTGTCACGGTTACTAATGTATTACTGCTTTCATTAATAACAAAGAAAATGTTTGTATTAGAAGCTGATAAATACAGCATTCCATTTATTTTAAATGTTTTGGTCGAATTAAATATATGTTTTTTAATTGCTTCTTTTACTTCTCAATCCTGCTTATCTTGCAATTTAAGTCTTTCTTTAGCTCTTTGCAAGGCATGTACTGAATAACCCATACTTGGTTTATAGTAATAACTCATTCAATCACGCCCCTTTACAATATATTTTAATCTAAAAATACTTGATTGGAAACTACTTGTCGAATTTCTGGTAAAACTTTATAAAAAGTGTTTCTTACTTTTGCTGATGACATATTTAACTCTTCAGCTATTTCAACAAAACTCATTCCATAAATGTAAAGAGTAAAAATTTTTTTGGGTATTTGATCTGTTCTTTTTGCAAAAAATTGTTCAAATAGTTGTGTTCAGCCAATTTCTTTGTAAGATTCATTTTCGACACTAATATTATTAATCATTTCTTTATATTCTTCAGCAATATAACTACTTATTCTCATACCTTGATTCATCATTTTATATTTATTTGTTACGAATTTAGCACAAACATTCATTGCTTTTCAATAAACAGCATCTACTAAACAACTCTCAAAACTTTTTCTCATGTTTCTATCATAATACTTATCTAGAATATCTAAATATGCTTCTCAGGCATAAAACTCGAAGTCTTCTAGTTCTAAAGGTATTGAATCAAATTTACTATATGCTTTTTTAATTGCAAAGTAAATTCTAGCTTTATGTGAGTTAAATAATTTATATTTTTCTTCCATTGTTAACTCTTCTTTTTTTCTTTTTTTCATATTTTTATTTCCTTTCAAGGTCATTATATTATTAATAATAATTTTTTGAAAAAAATTGAAAAAAATATTTAAAAACAAAAAAAATAGGCTTTGAACCTATTTAATACTCTTAAATGATCTTTCACAATCTATAATATTTGCAATCGATTTAATTGTTAAAATGATTTGATTTAATTGTGCTGAACTCTTGACTTTGATAGTTAACTCACCATTAACAAGTAATGATTTATCATCTAAACCTATTTTTACATTAATCGTTGTAGCTTTTAAATTAGATAGCGCTCTCGATATATCGTATAAAAGATTTGGTCTATCTGTTGCAAAGTATTTTAATTTCGTTGTATACAAACTATTTTCAGCTACTGCTGAGTTTCATTGAACCTGAACTAAACGCTTAATTTCTTCTGTTGCATATAAGTTATAACATTCTTTTAAATGAACTTTAATACCATTTCCTGACTTAGCAACATAACCGATAACATCTTCATATGGAATTGGTAAACAACAACTTGCAATTGAAGTTTTAATATTTGTTATACCATCAATAACAATATCATTTTTTAAACTTCTATCATTAATTGTTTTAGACTTAATACTTCTTAAAGCTTCTTCATCTTTTGAAAAGTTGTGGTTAATAAAGAATTTATCTGTTGCTTCAACAATTGATAATTCTCCCTTCCCTACACTTATTAAAAATTCCTCTAAACTTGCATATCCTGCTTTTTTAACAGCATCAAGAACTTCACTAGAAGATTTTCTTTTTCATTTAATTTCTTTTTGATTAATATATGAATTAATTAAGTTTTCAGTTTTTCTTGCTAATTCTTTTCTATCTTCGTCAAATGAATTATCTTCTTTAAGTTTATTTCCTAAATACTTTCTAATTCTATTTTTAGCATTTGATGTAGTAGCAATTTTCAATCATTCGTGTGTTGGTTGTTGTTTAGATGATGTTTTAATTTCAACAACTTGCCCTGATTCTAAAACAGTATTAATTGGTGAAAATATTCCATCAATTTTAGCCCCTGTTGTTTTTTCTCCGATTTCAGTATGAATTCTATAAGCAAAATCTAATACTGTTGCCCCATAAGGCAGAGTAATAACATTTTGGGTCGGAGTTAAAACATAAATCATTGAACCAAAAACATCTTTTTGTAGCTGATTTTCTAGTTCTTTTTCTTTTGAGTTTTCTTCCTCATTAATTTGATCGGTTAAATCTAAAATTCTACTGAATATATCAATTTGCTCATCAATTTGTTTTTGACGTTTATCAATATCAACAACTTCACCTTCTTTATACCTTCAGTGAGCAGCAGCTCCGGCTTCAGCAACATCATCCATTTGTTGAGTTCTAATTTGAACTTCAAAAAGCATTCCTTTGCTGTTACTTAAAGTTGTATGTAAAGATTGATAGACGTTATTTTTTGGTGTTGCTATATAATCTTTAAATCTTCCTGATAAAGGTAAATATTTTTGGTGTAAATAACCTAAAATTTTATAGCAGTCATCAGTTGACTTAGCAATAATTCTAATAGCGACTAAATCATGCAGTTCTTCAAATTGTTTTCCATTAACATTCATTTTTCGATAAATTGAATAAATTGTTTTTTCTCTTCCAAAAATATCAATTATTTTAATATGTTTTTCTTTTCTTAAAAAAAATGAAATATCATCAATTGTTTTTGCAATATTTACTTCCCTTGATTCACGGCCTTTTTCAATTAAATTTTTAATATCCTCAAAATCTTTAAGATTCAATACTTTAAATGCCATATCTTCTAATTTAGATTTTGCATTCTTCATTCCAATACGGTGTGCAATCGCTGCATAAATAGTTAATGTTTCCTTGGCAATTACTTTTTGCTTTTCTTCAGGTAAATTTTCAATTGTTAACATATTATGTAATCTATCAGCAATCTTGATAATAATAACCCTTATATCTTTAGCCATTGATATATAAAGTTTTCTTAAATATTCAGATTTTATTTGTTCACGATTTTCTTCTGCAAAATAACTTACTTTTGTAACTGATTCAACAAGTGAAGCTATTTCTTTTCCGAACTTTTCTTCAATTTCCTCAATTTTAACTGGGGTGTCTTCTACAACATCATGCAATAGTCCAGCTTTAATTGTTTTTGGGCCCATTTGTAATTGGGCAAGATAATATGCTGTTGATAATGGGTGATAAATATATGGATCTCCGTTTTTTCGTTTTTGATTACTGTGCATTTTTTCAGCAAATAAGTAAGCTTCTTTAATTTTATTTAAAGCTTTTCTATCCTTAATATATTTTTTTAGTTCATTCTCTAAAGTTATGTATTCTTTGATTTCAACAATATCTAAGTTTGTTGAAGCTCTTTTGCTAGTTCTTCTAGGTAATATAATACCAGCCATGAAATCACCCATTCTATTTTTTAAATTATAACAAAAAATAGACTTAAAATAAGTCTATAAAACTCTTATATAATGAATTTTTAATTTTTACAGAAACATTTATCTAAATGATCATCAATAATCCCAATTGCTTGTAAAAATGAATAAACAATCACAGGTCCTACAAATTTGAAACCCTTGCTTTTTAAATCTTTAGAAATTATAACTGACAGTTCAGTTTGGCTTGGTAAATCTGAAATTAACTTTCAGTTATTGACTATTTGTTTATTGTTAGTGAAACTTCAAATATATTTATCAAATGAACCATATTCTTTTTGTACATTTATAAAGGCAATCGCATTTGAACTAGCTGATTTGATTTTTAATTTATTTCTAATTATTCCTGAATTTGTTATTAATTCATCAAACTTGCTTTGATCATACTTAGCAATAATTTTATAGTCTAAATTATCAAAAGCTTTTTTAAACTCTTTTCTTTTAAGAAGAATTGTCAATCAATTTAAGCCTGCTTGCATGTTTTCAAGAAATAATATTTCAAAAATATAATCATCATTATGATTAACTTTCCCTCATTCATTATCATGATAATTATTTAAGATTTCATTTAATGACCAGTCACATCTTTGTTTATTACTCATATTTCACCTTTTCGTTTTTTAATAAAAAACACCTATATTAATTATAGGTGTTAATCTTAATATTTAACAAGCTTTTGTACTTTGTACTCTTGTAGTAAGTCTTCACTATGCAATGCAGGCAGATCAATTAAAAAAGATACTCCTTCAACTTTTCCATCTTGCATTTCAACTAATTTAACAATTGCTTCAATAGTTCCACCGGTAGCTAAAACATCATCAATAATAACTATTTTATCTCCAGGTTTAATATCTCCTTTATGCATTTGTTGGTGATTAGTTCCATATTCTAATGTATATTCAATATCAATTACTTCACGAGGTAATTTACCTGGTTTTCTAACTAATACAAATCTTGTGTGTGACTTATAAGCTACAGCACTTGCGAATAAGAAACCTCTAGCTTCTGGTGCTACTACAACGTTTGCTCCACACTCAATTACAAATTTTGCCATTTCATCGATTACATAAGCAAAAGCATCAGCATCATTTAATAAAGGTGTTACGTCTTTAAAATCTACACCATCAATAGGAAAATCTTTAACATTTAAAATGTATTTTTTCAAATCCATATTATTTTTACTCCTTTTAAATTAGTCATTAATGTCTTTAACTATTTGTTCCTCTTGAGAAACACTGGTTTGAGAAATAAATTCTTTTCTACCATAGTTTGAAACTATTCTTCGTTTTTCTAATCATATTAATAATGGTAGTGACATAGTTAATATAACAATATTTGCCACAAATACACCAATTAATAATGTAATTCCTACTCCAGCGATTGATGGAATTGTAATTGCTAAAATAATTGCAAACATTAAGTAAAATCCTGAAATATAAATTAATCTATTAATTCCAAATTTTAATGAATCAACAAACAATGATTTAACAAATTTATTATCTTTTAAGATTGATGTTATTTCTTTTCTTCCTGCTTTTTTAATAGCTTTAATTTCTTTTCTTAAAGTTTTTAGATGAGTTTTATTTTCTTTTCTAATATCTTTAATATCTTTTTTAAATTCTAAAATTTCAGGTGTTCTATTTGATTTGAATAGTGACTTAAATGCATCTCAAGCATAAAATTTTGATTTTTTAATAATTTTAATATCAACAATTTTTGTTCTGATATATTTAACACGCTTTTTGTTAGATTTATTTAGATCTTTTTTGTTATTAATAGCTTGTAAAACTTTATGTTTGATTATTGTCTGTGCATTTGCCTCTTTCTCAAACTCAAATCTTAATTCATTTTTATTTTTAACTGATATTAAAGTTTTTGTTTTTCCTAAAACAAATATTACAGACATTATTGTGAATGCTACTATTGAAATCATAGTTACTAATATTTCGGTGCTTAATGGCACTCTAAACATTATTACAAGTGAAGCTGTAATTAAAATAACAACTACAAGTGCCAATGCTAATGCTACATAATAAGTTCATTTGTATCTTATTAAGATATAAACAATTAAAATCAATAATAATATTGCAAATGCTATAAGTATTTGATTAATTTGTCCATAAGCAGTATATGGAATTTGGTACATTCCTAAAATACCTTTTGAAGCATTAGTGTAATTGTTTCCTAAACGAGTTTTTCCTGTAAAAATACCATTTAGTAACCTTTTTGTTTTGGTTATATTTGTTTGGTTAGAAAGTTCTATTTGAATGTATGGTAATAGATCATCTTCAGATGTTCCTTCACCCTTATATCCGTAATCTGCACCACTTTGTACTGAGTTTAACTTAGTAGTTCCTTTATAACCTGAATAAAAATCTTTAACTAAATTGTTATTAAATATGTATTCTATAGTATATTTACCTAAATCGGCCACAAATTCTTTATCATCTGTTCCTGATTCAATATCATTATGTTTATATGATTTTGCAATTTCTTCTGCGCCAGTTCTAAATTGGTTTGCTGTTTCTTCAGATTGAGCTTCTTCTATTTTTGCAACAACATTATCAAAGTTGTTTCCTGGAAGATTAGATAAATATTCACCATAAACAATGTATGTATTATCTTTTCCAAATAAGTTTGAATAATTAGGACCAACTGTAGCTGCTACAATACCACCAATTACTGAAAAAACTAATAATAAAACAATAATTATTCTATTCAAATTGAAAATTCAATTTTGATTACGTTTTGTTTTAACATTTTCAATTATGACTGTGTCTTCATTTGCTGAAACAGCTTTTGCAACATCACGATTAACTTTTAAGAAAGCAATTCAGTCTTTTTTATATCAACGAACTTTTTTGTTTGATTTTTCAATCTTTTCAATTTTTTGAGTTAATTTAATAACTTTTTCTTTATTTTTCTTAACTACTTTTAATTGATAATTTTTTTCCTTATTTTCAATTTTTAATTTTAAACTTTCAATTAAATCATTAATTTTTTTAATTTTTAATAATTCTTTTGAACTAACTTTGTCTTTATTGGTTAAGATGTTTAATTGATACTCATATTTTGATAAGTTAATTTTTTCACGAATTGCTACGCCTGAATTAATATCTTTTGTATCAATAGGTAGTCACAATGGATGATTTTTGAAAATTTGAAGTTTAACTGTTAAAAATAACATTAATCTGAACACTACAATAACTAAAATTAAGATTATAGCTGTTGATACAGTTGCAACTGTTGCAAAATTTTTCAATGACCCTGTTCCAATTCAGAAAATAATCAAGTTAGGAATTAATATTAAAATAAATGAATCAAGAATAATTCCTAAATTTTCTCTATATGATAATTTAAATGATTCAGTGATTGATCTTTTTTCTTTATTTAAATGTTTCTTAAATGCCTCAATCGTTAGAATACATGATTCTAATACTAGACCCAACATTACAAATATTAAAGTATAAATTTCAATTCCAATTGCTATACCAAATAATGTTGGAGTAAATAAAGTTATTGCTACTGAAGTTACTGCAATTATTAATGTATAAATACCCAATAGTCTATAAGCAATAATTAAGAAAATCATTGTTACAACAGCAAGGATTAATAAGAATATAATTGATGCTAATAACATGTAAAGAGTAATTTCAGGATTAAACTCAGTTAATTTAATAACTTTAAAACTAAATCCTGAAGTTGTTTGAGAAATTGAAGCCTCAATTGTTTTTGCAATGGTTGCTGATCTTGTTTTTACTTTTAATTGATTTGTTGATCCATTATAAACAACACTTGGTGTAAATGAAGATCTTGACAATTTTTCAGATGCTGATGAAACTCCTGTTTGAGTTACAGAATCATTAATCATGATAAAATTTTTATCAAAAATTGACTCATTTAAATATTGTGAAAATGTTGAAGATGAAGATTTTTGAGCAAATAAAACTTTTGATAACATAATGTCATTTATTGATTTAGCAATCTCATCAATTCTCATTGAGTTATCACCATATAATTTTACAGGAGCATAATATTTACCTTCTTGTTTATCACCACTTGCAGCTGTAAAATCATCTGTTGTTGAGTTTGGATCAATAACATATTTATTAACATTATTTGTAAAACTATAAGTATAGTTATTTGGTGCTTGTTTACCATCATATATCCCGTAAAATAAAGCTTTTAAATCTTTAACAATAAGCTCTGTATTCCCTGAAGTAAAAATACCTTCTGGAGAAGCACTATCAGTTCATCATTTGTTAAATGTTCCAGAAATTAGTGAAGTTGATTGCATTCTACCATCTTTAGTCATATAAGAAATTGTAAAGAAATCATCAATTACAGATTTATTTACCCCAGCATTTGGGTAATAACTTAAAATAGGCTGCAAAACACCCTTATAATAGTTTTCCAAATACTTATCAACTTCTTTTTCATTTGGAGATTGTAAGAAGTATTCTCTTAAATTATTTAAGATTGTTTCAAATGAAGAAATTACTGTTAAATTTGCAGGTGTTGGTGTTTGGCCTTCTGCTGCTGCTGATGCAGCTGTTAAATTTTTTAAATAACTTCCATTTGAACCCTCTTCAAAAGTTAAAAATGGTGAGTTTTGTTGACCTGAACCGCTTTCTGATTTATCAGGTGTATATTTAACTGACCCAAAAATTTCTGAAATTGCTAATTTATTAGTAATTTCATTATTACTATCATAAATACCATTTTCTGAACCTGTAATTTTTTTAACTGATGCATCATCAAATAAAACATCAGTATAAGCATTATTTGATTGAGTGAAAGCCATTAATCCACCATCTTGTTCTATGGCGTTAATAAATAGTTTCGGATTATTTTGATATTGTTCTTTAGTAGCTCTAATTGAAACCCTGTGTTGCCCTACGACTTTAACATCAATTGTATTATCTGAAAAAGGCGATAGTTTCTTTTGTAATGATTCGGCAGCTTTTCTAGCATCACCGTTTGGTTTTGATTCTAATTGCGTTGTTGAGTTTTGTTTTTTATCATATACTTCAACAAGAGCATCATATCCACCAGAATATCTAGTGTTTAGATTAGTTTTGTTTGCAACACTAATTGAAGAAAAAATAATTGAAATAATTAATGAAAAGATAATTAATAGCAGACAAAAAGTTTGCGTTATTTTCTTTAACGAAGGTTTTTTATTATTCATTTATTTACTCCTCCTTGTCTGAAAAGTTAATACTTAAAATAAAAAAGTATAATCTATAAAAGATTATACCTCATTTTGTACATTAACACCATTTTTTTTCATTTTTTTATATGTCTTAATGATAGTATTGCTTTCAATTTTTTTCATTAATTTACCATTATTCATAAATTCCTCTGTCAATGCTTTTTCGCGTAATTCATTATCAAAAGTATAACTAAAGTTTTTACCTTTAACAGATTTACTTCCAATGATATTAATTATCATATCTTCATCAATCTTCATTAAATAGTCTTCAATTTTTTTAAAGTATAACAATGGCATTGAAATCATAATTAAATCTTGCTCTTGATCATTTCATGCATTTTTCTTAGAAGTTACAGTTCTTCAAATAAAAATGTTATTTGTATATCCAACACTAAATAAGTATTGCTGTATGTCATTAATTTTATTTGTTGAAATAAAAAGGTTTAAAACTTTATTTTTTGGATAAAGTCTATTAACAGTTAAACCTTGAATAATAATTAATGTTAACGATGCAAATAAACTTGGTCCAATAATTCACTTAAATTTCATTTTTCAAATTAGTGCAGTTGTGTAGCTTGAATCAAACTCAGTTGTTGATGAAACATATTTTGATATGTTAAATCAATCATCACTGTTTCAATTATGCTCTAAATTTTTTCAACTTTGATTCATTGAATTATCTTTAACTTCACTAAGTACTTTATTTAAATGTTTACCTAAGTCAGAACTTATTAAAGAATCTCAATTATCATATTCATTGTAAACAGCGCTCAATTTAATAGTTTGATCAATATGCTCTGTTTTTAAAATAATTGTATTTAGACAAATAACAATAAACAAAATAAAAATATTAATTTTAATATTTAGTGAACCAATATCTTTATTTAACTTTTTTGAATAATAATAAGTTATTCAATCGCTTCCACCAGTAGATGCATTTGCTTTATAAGTGATTGAATAACTAAATCCATTAATCATTCCACCAAAAATAGCAAAACCGAAAATTCAAATAATTGCTCCTCATGCTCCAGGAACTGAACTAATTAAATTGTAGTCAATTAACAAACTTAATTCATTAGGATTAATATAAGGAACGTTTTGTAATATAAGGTCAAAGAAAATTGAAACAACAGAATAAATTAAAGTTAAAGTGGAGAATTTTCAACCTATCTTTATAAAACCAAAAATTACTAATGGAATATTCATGATGAAATAAATTATAAAATAAAGTGTACTTGCAGATACTGTTATATTATTAGCGCCAATAATTGAGAAAAAACGAGCAATGGCTCCTAGTCCCCCTGGGAAAAGCCCTGCATTACCAGTTATAGAAATAAAGTAGTCAATTGCTACTGTTGAAAGAAATGCTCCAATTAAAACATAAAGCAAATCCTTTCAAAAACCTATTGCATAATAGTTACGAACTTCAAATGCTTGTTTTCCCTTATTAAATTCAGCTTCATAATTTTTTTCATAGCTGGGATCATTTTTTACCATTAAGATTTCATCTGGAGAAAGTAGTAATGCTTTTTTACCATTAGACGAATAAATTTTTATTCTTTTTTTTCTTGTCATACCTACTTTTCCTTATTATTAATTAATTCCTTTAATTATAATACTAAAAATTATAAAAATAAAAAGCAGAATAATCTACTTTTTTAAATATTAATCAAATAATTCTTCACGACGTTTTCTGTACTTTTCTTTTTTAATTTTATCTATACTTTGTTTGATATGTTCACGGCGTTTTTTTCTTGTTATTTCATCAAGTTCTCTTTTTCTTTTTTTCTTATATCCTGGTTTAACTTTTTGATTACTATATTTAGCAATTACTTTTTTTGAATCAGTATCTAAATCTTCATAATGTTTAGCTTTTTTCTTGTTTTTGCTTCTAATTTCAATAAGTTGATTGTTATCCATTCTTAAACGAACAAATTCTATTCCTATTTTTTCTAATGCTTCAATTCTTTCTTGGTTTTTAACATTAAATAAAACATAACTTTCACCAGTCATTTTGCTTCTACCAGTTCTACCACTTCTATGAATGTAATATGAAAGATCAGTCGGCAAATCAATTGATATAACATGACTAACTCCGATAATATCAACACCTCTTGCAGCAACATCAGTTGCAACAACAAATTTAAATTCATTGTTTTTAATTTTCTTTAGCATGTTCATTCTTGTTCTTGGTTGTAAATCACCATGTAACTCACCAACATTTTGACCAGTGATTTCTCTAATTAATTTAACATATCTTGGGATGTCATCTTTATGATTAGAAAATATTAAACATAAATATGGATTAATAGAACTTAAAACATTAGTTAAAACTGGCTCTATTTCCTTATTTTTGGTATCAATTAAAACATGTTTAATGTTTTTGTTTGATACATTCTTTTCAGTTACATCGATAAAGTGAGCATTTCTTGCATATTTAGTAACAAAAGGTCTTAATTGTTCAGGTATTGTTGCACTGAACATTGACAAGTTAACATTTTGTTTAGCTTTTGATACAACAAAATCAACATCTTCAATAAATCCTAAATCAAAAATCATATCGCACTCATCAATAATGATGTAATCTGATGTTGTTGCCTTTAAATGGTTTTGCTCATATAGTTCTTTAATTCTTGTCGGAGTACCAACAGCAATTGTTGGTTGTCTTTTACCTAAAGATTCAATTTGCTTATTAATATCTTCTCCACCAATAAATAAGTCAACTTTAAGTTGAGGCTCATTTTTTATAAATGGTCTGACATTATCATAAATTTGTTTAGCAAGTTCTCTTGTTGGAGCAATGATTAAAGCTTGAACATTTTTTTTGTCTTGATCAAATTTTAAGTTATTTAAAATAGGCAGCAAAAACGCATGTGTTTTTCCTGTACCAGTATGAGAAAGAGCAATAACATTTTGATGTTTCTTAATTAGTGGTATTATTTCTGTTTGTATTCTTGTTGGTGTTTCAAAATTTATATCTTTTAAAGTATCATTAATATATTTTTTGAAACCAAAATCACTAAACTTTATTTCGTTATTATTTGACATAGTATTGTTCCTTTATATCTATTTTCTCTATTTTTAAATCCTTAAAATTATTTGATAGTCTTGCTTCAATATCGTTAATGAAATAGTTTTCCATATAATGTCCTACAACAATTAGTGTAACATTATTATCATTTGCATAAATTCAATCACTTCATTTAGCCTCTCCTGTTATAAAAACAGAATCTTTTATTTGCTTTGAAACTATTGAACTAGCTCCACTTCCTTGATTAATAAAAAACTTAGATGTTTTAAATTGATCATTGTTGTTTATTTGAATTGTTTTAGTATTAAAAATCTTTTTTAAGCTTTCAATTAATTCATTATTAGTTATTTCTTTACTTAAATTAACTTCTAGGTATTCTTTATGCAATAATGGGAATTTTGCTTTTTTAATACTAAATTGCTTTGAAAGTTCTTCAACAAAAGCATTGTATCCACAAATATCATAATTTGTATGAATTGAAAATACATATATATTTTGCTTTGTTAAAAATTTGATTAATTCTTTTTTAAAAGGATTTTCCTTTTCCTTATTTAAATCATTAAAAATAAACGGATGTCTTGTAATAATAAAATCAATTTTATTGTTTTTAATTCTATCAAGAGACATTTTGTTTAAATCCATTGTTATTAATACATTCAAAATTTCTTTATCTAAATCTACGACTTTTCTATTAAATTTTTGAATTCCTACATTATCTCACTCATAAGCTTTACTACTAGGGAATTTTTTATCTAAATATTTAATTAATTTTGTCAATTTCATTTAAAAAACCTCTAATTTCTGTAATCTTATTTTCAATGTCATTGTATGATTTATGATGTTTAGTTTTATCTATTTTATTTAATATTTTTTTAAATTTAATAATTTCATTTTCATAATATTTAATGTTCTCATTATTGTTTTTAAAAAAGTTTTTATTTCCAAATAAAATGTCTTTTTCAGAAACTAAATTTTTATCGTTTTTTTCAATAATTATAACTCAATACCCTTTTTGACTATCAATAATATAATCTTCAAAACTTATTGAATATTTTTTATTTGCAACTCAGCTTCTAATGTTGCTAACTTCAGTATTAGAGCAAATAATATATTTACCAATCTTTTCATTATCACTTTTTATAATTTCAAGAATAGTTGTGCTACCTAATCCGCAAATCGTAACAACATCAATTTCTTTAATATCATCTTTTAAAACAAAATCCAAACCATTACTTAGAATAGTTTGCATTTTTTCAGAACAATTATGTTGTTTAATATTTTTCTTAGCTCAACCTAATGGTTCACTATTAACATCAACTGCATAAGCAAATTTTGCTTTTCCCTCTTTAACTAAAGTAATTGGCAAATATGCATGATCTGTTCCAATATCTGCAACAACATTGCAAGAATCAATTAAATCTGCAATAGTTCTTAGTCTTTTTGTTAGCATATTAGCCTTTATAAAATTCTTTTAAAACTTTACCTGATTTATTAGTATTAGCAGGTTGTTTTAATTTTCTAATTGTTTTAGCTTCAATTTGTCTAATTCTTTCTCTTGTAACATTTAATTCTTTTCCAACTTCTTCTAAAGTTTTTGATGCCTCATATTTTAATAAATGTTCTTGAATTATTTTACTATCAACAGTTCTAATTTTTTCAACTGGTGTTTCTAAATGAATATCAAATTTTTTAATTGCTTTTGCTAACTCTGGAGCAGTTTCATCATTACATTCTTCAGCTAATCTAATTAATGTTCTAACTTTAGTTGGAACTATTCCGTATCTCATACGAATGACTTTTTCTTCTCTTGCTGGCATGTCTTCAAAAACTTTATCAATAACTTCTCTTAGAATTTCTTTTTCTGTAAAATCTGTTGGAGAAATCATGTCTTTATCTTCAACAAAATCTCCAAAGTGAGTATCATCTTCATCACCAAATGGCTTTTCTAAACTAACAGGCTCAACAGCAATCTTTTTAATTTCAACAACTTTTTCAGCTGTCATATCTCCACCCATTCTTTCAGCAACTTCTTTAGATGAAGGTTCTCTACCTAATTCCTGAGTTAATTGTCTTTCTATTCTTGAAAGTTTGTTGATTGTTTCTACCATATGCACAGGTATTCTAATTGTTCTTGCTTGATCGGCAATAGCTCTTGTAATTGCTTGACGAATTCATCATGTTGCATAAGTTGAGAATTTAAATCCTTTTTCATAATCAAATTTATCAACTGCTTTAATTAAACCAATATTTCCTTCTTCAATTAAGTCAGCAAAATCTAATCCTCTATTTAAATGTTTTCTAGCTACTGAAATAACTAATTTTAAGTTAGAAGTGATTAACATATCTCTTCCTTCTTTTCTTTCTTCTGGATCTTCAGAATTAGCCAATTTGGCATAAACAATTTCTTGATCTTTTGTTAAAATTTTTGTTTGTCCAATTGTTGAAAAATAAGTTTTAATTAAATCTTGAATTTTAGTCTCATTTGAAATTGAACCTACTCTGTATTTAGTAGTTCCAGCATCTTTTGGTCTTCTACCAGGTCCTTTTCTTTCACCAATTAATTCATCAGCATAAGCGTCATCATCAGCAACTTCTACATCTTCTTCAACTTCTTCATCAAGATCAATTTCTTCATCAAGATCAATATCTTCTAAATCTGTAAACTGAATGCCTTTTGCTTGTAAGTCTTCTAATAATTTTTCATATTCATTATCTGTTGCATTTGCAAATATTTTACTAAAACTCATTTGAACTTCTTCAGATGTTATTTCGTTATTATTTTGCTTAGCATATTCAACTGTTGATTCATAAAAATCTTCAATTGTCTTAATTTTTGCTATTTCTTTTTTATCCATGTATTTTTTCATTTTGTTCCTCTTTCACTAATTATTTTTATCTTTAAAATTTGCTAGTCATTCTTCTCTTTTTTTTATTCTTTCGGATAGAATGTCCATTAAATTTTCCCGATCAATTCTACTTAAATTTTCTGCTTTTAGCATTTCATTAATTTCATTTATTTTTTTTTCGTTGGAGTACATTTTAAGCTTCTCAAATGAATTTTCAATTAACTTAGATGTATTTATATTCGACTTAATTCTAAACATTAAGGGATCTAATTCAAATGTTTTTATTTCTTCCAATGTTTCTACTGAAAAACTTTGAGTTAAAATTTCTTTAATTTGAGATTCATTATAATTTATGTTTTCTTCATATGAATTAATGATTTTAGATATTAATCTTCCAAATTCTTTATGTGGGAATTTAACTTCTCTGATCTTCTCTTTAACTAAATCTAAATTCTTATTTGATTTTATTAGATCAAATAAAATAGTTTTTTCAGCTAACTCATATGCTTTTAAAGAAGTTAGAACATTGAAGCTTGTATTACCGTCTTTTTTTTCTTCAGGTTTAATTTCTAAATTTCGTTCGATTGTGTCTACTTTTTTATTAAAACCATTTAAATTTTGTTTTAATGATATTTTTTTGTAAAAACTAATAATTGCAGTTTTTGATAAACCTGTAACTTTTTCAAGTTCTTCAACTGAAGTCTCATATAATATATTGTTATTACATTTTAAAACAAATGAACATATTTCCTTCATAAATTCTTCAACTGAATTAAAGTCCTTTGAATCAACTTTAGGTCAACGTTTTGAAATTATATATTGAAGTGGGTTCAAAGCTTCAACAACCATTTTTTCAAGTTCTGATTTTCTGCCTTGTTTAATTAATTCATCAGGGTCATTATTTGTAGGATTATTTACAATCAAAACCTTTTGATTATTTAAAATTAATGTTTGAGAAGCCTCGATATTCCCTTTTATTCCTGGTTCATCACCATCTAAGAACATTTTTACAGTTCCTTTAATAGTTTTAAATAAATTTACATGATATTGAGATAAAGCAGTTCCCATTAATGCAATTGCGTTATCAATTCCATTTTTGTGTAAGCTTATTACGTCCATATAACCTTCAAGAACAATTATTTCTTTTTTAATTCGTGCTGCTCTAATTGCTTCACTAAAGTTGTAAGCAATTTTTCTTTTTGAAAAAACCCTTGTTTCTTTTGTATTTAAATATTTTGGTCTATCAGAATTTGTTTCTATTATTCTTCCACTGAAACCAATTAATTCTTTATTTTCATTTCTAATAGGAAATAATATTCTATCTACAAAAATATCATACAATTTTTGATGTTCTTCATTATAAGTTCCTAAACCAGCATCAACAATATCTGAAATGTTGTATCCCTTACTTATTAAATGTTCAACTAAACTTTTTGTTTTTGGCAAGTACCCAATTTCAAAAAAAAGTATATCTTCATTTGTTATATCTCTTGAATGTAAATATTTAACAGCAGGTTTTGCTTCATTAGATCTTAAATTTAATTTAAAAAATGCTAATGACTCCTCATTCAATTTGTAAATAATTGCATCTTGATTTTGTTTTAAAGGTACATTACTTTCAAATTTAGATAAATCATAATTTATTAAACCTGCTAATTTTTTAACAGCTTCTTGAAAACTTGTGTTATCAAAATCTTTAATAAAATCTAAAACTGTTCCTGAAACTTGACACGAAAAACATTTAAAAAACTTTTTTTCGGGTGAAACTGACATAGATGCATTTTGATCTTGGTGAAAAGGACATAAACCTCAGAAATTTCTTCCTTTTTTAGAAAGTGTTACTCTTTCACTAACAATAGAAACTATATCGGATTTTTGAATAATATCGTCAATAACTTCTTTTGGTATTAACATGAACATCACTTCCTTTCAATATATGAATTAAAATTTAAGTTTTAAATATGTTTCAAGTTCATTTAAATCAATACGAACTTGTTCCATTGAATCTCTTTCTCTTACAGTGACTGAATTTGTTTCTGGAGTATCAAAGTCGACAGTAATAACAAAAGGTGTTCCAATTGCATCTTGTCTTCTGTATCTTTTTCCAACATTGCCAGTTTCATCATATGTAACGTCAAAATTATTTAAAAGTTGATTATATAAAGCTTGAGCCTGATCATTTTGTTGTTTTTGCAATGGCATAACAGCTATTTGATATGGAGCTAAATTGTAAGGTAATTTCATAACTACACGTGAGTTTCCCTCACCTAAATTTTCTTCATGATAAGCTTGCCATAGAATAGCTAGCATCATTCTTTCAACACCAACGCTTGGTTCTATCACATGCGGTAAGATTTTTTGGTTAGTTGTTGGATCTAAATAAGTTAAATCCTGTTTAGAAGCTTCTTGATGAGCATTTAAATCAAAACTTCCTCTATGAGCAACACCTCATAGTTCACCTCAACCAAACGGGAACTTAAATTCAATGTCGCTTGTGGCTGTTGAATAGTGAGCTAGTTCATCTTTTTCATGATTTCTAACTCTATAATTTTCTTTGCTTATTTTAACTTTGTCTTGTAAGAATATTTCAACTTCATTTAATCAATATGAAAATCAATCTTTTTCGTCAGATGGATTAAAGAAAAATTCTAATTCCATTTGTTCAAATTCACGAGTTCTAAAAATAAAGTTACCTGGTGTAATTTCATTTCTAAATGATTTACCAATTTGACCAATTCCAAATGGTAATTTTTTTCTTAAAGATCTTTGTGCATTTTTAAAGTTAATAAAAATACCCTGAGCAGTTTCAGGTCTTAAATAAACACTTGATGATTCATCTTCAAGCACACCTTGATTAGTTTTAAACATCAATGCAAATTTTCTTATTTGTGTAAAATCACATGCTTGACATTTAGGGCACTTAATATTTTGTTCTTTTATAAATTCTTCCATTTGATTTTCAGTCATAACTCCAGCATTAATTTCAGAATTAAATTCTTCAATTAATTTATCGGCTCTTCATCTACTGTTGCACTTTTTACAATCAATTAATGGGTCATTGAAACCATCGATGTGACCACTCGCTTTTCAAACACTTGAATTTAAAATGATTGAACTATCCAAACCAATGTTGTAAGGATTTTTTCTAACAAAATGATTTCATCAAGCTTGTTTCAATTTATTTTTAACTTCTACTCCTAATGGACCATAGTCTCATGAATTAGCTAGTCCTCCATAAATTTCTGATCCCTGAAAAATAAAACCTTGAGATTTTAAATGGGCAATTAATTTCTCCATATCTTTCTCCTTTATTGTCTATATGTAAAAATAACAAAAGTCAGCTATTGGCTGACAATGAAACTATTTCAATTATAAATTATTCTATCTTTAAATACTACTGTTTGTCAACACTCTATGAGAGTACTCTCAAAACGTGTTTTCATTATATACTTCTTTTTTTAAAATCTCTTTTATTGGGAATGAATATATTCCTAATTCATTTAAATAATATCCTAAGATTAATTTAGAGATAATTATTTCATAAGATACGTTTATAGAGAATTTTTGTATTGTGAAAAATGTGTTATTATCCATCCTTTGCAAATACTTAATAAACTCAAAGTCTTGTTCTTCTTCATTTTCATAAATACAGTTTGGACAAACAAGACCAAAATTATTTAAATCAAATCTTCTGTATATTTTACTTGGTTTATTACATCTATAACATTTTTTTAGTTCTCAATTTCCACCAAAGTTTTTTAACGAATAAAATAGGAATCAAACCATATTTGAAAAGGGATTTATTTCGTCATTAATGTTCTTAATTGCTTCTTGAAGCATGTCAAACCACTTAGGGTCTTTATTGTAAAATAAATCTTCTTGCAAAATGACTGAAGATATAATACTAGCAAACAAATAGTTATTGTATGATTTAGTTATTTTAAAATTGTCATTTATTAGTGTTCCGGTTTTTAACTTTGAAATAGATTGAGCTTTTCTTGACTTAAATATTTCAAAATTAGCTACTGAAAACAGATTAAGTGAGTAATTGTTTTTACTTGAAGGTTTATTTGCTCCAAGCGCAATAAAGCTTAGTTTACCGAATTCTTTAGAGTAAACTGTAATTATTTTGTCATTTTCTTCATAATTAAAAGAATCTAAAACAACAGCTTTTATTTTTATTTCACTCATTAGTATTTATCCTTGTCATATCCCATCTTCTTAATTAAACTTGCAGAGTTTCTTCAATTTTCTTGAACTTTTACAAATAATTCTAAGTTCACATCTTTTTCAAAAAGCTCTTTTATTTGTTTTCTTGATTTATATTTAATATCACTTATTTTTTTACCTTGATGGCCTATAATAATTCCCTTTTGAGATTTTCTTTCAACAATAATTGATGCAACAATATTAATTTCATCTTCTGTCTCTTCAAGTTCATCAACAAGTATAGCAACTGAGTGAGGAACTTCTTGTCCAGCTTTTAAAAGTACACTTTCTCTTATTATTTCTCTAATTGCAAAACGATTAGGTTGATCTGTTATAGAATCTTCGTCATAAAAATAATGTCCTGTTTCAGGTAAAAAACCAACTATTGTTTCTATTAATTTATCAATATTAATATTTTCAGTTGAAGAAGTAATAATTATTTCATCAAAGATTTTTTCGTATGTGTTTCATTCAGTTGCTTTTAAAAATAGTTTTTCTTTGCTAACAACGTCTGCTTTTGAAATAACAAGTATTTTTTTAATGTCATTTTTTTTTGATAATTCATTTAAAATAAATAAATCATTTTTTCCTATTGTTTCATCAGCTGGTGCCATAAATACAACAACATCTACTTCTTTCATACTTCTCATAGCACTTGAATTCATAAATCTATCAATTTGATTTTTTGATGTGTGTATCCCAGGTGTATCCACAAATATTAATTGATATTCTTTTTCTGTCAGAATACCTCTTATATTATTTCTTGTTGTTTGAGCTTTATTTGTAACAATTGAAATCTTATGACCTATTATTTTATTTAATAAAGTTGATTTACCAACATTAGGTCTACCAACTATAGATATAAATCCTGATTTAATTTTATTCATCTTTGTCCTCTATTTCTTTGTAATCTTCTTCTGTAAATTTGATTGTGTAATTTATTTTATTCATTTTAAGTATCTCATCTTGAATGAAAAACATTTCTTCTTCATCTTTTTCATTTTCTTCATGATCATAACCCATTAAGTGTAAAAAACCATGAGTGAATAAAAATCCCATTTCTTCTTTTAAAGAGTGCTCATACTTAATGCTTTTTCTTTCAGCTTCTTCAATACAAATAAAGATGTCTCCTATTTCTTGATAACCCAAAGCTTTTATTTCTTGTTCTGACATTTCTATTGGAAAAGAAGTTACATCAGGTATGTAAGAATAGTTTCTATATTCTTGATTTAATTTTTGAGCTGGTTCGCTATCTAAAAAAGTAATAGATAAATTTATTTTATTTTTTAGTTTCAGATATTTAAAACCTGACTTAATTATCTGCATAGCTAATTCTTCTCATTCTTTTACTTTTAAATCAGTTTCATTTATAAAATCAATATTTATCATTCTTATCCTTTTTTTACTTTATTATATTAATTTTAAGACAAAATCAAAAATTTATCATCACTTAATTTAGTAAAGATAGCTAAAATGGACTTTATTTCATCAAAACTTATTATTTGAAAATCATTTTTAATCAATATTACTTTTTTATTAATGTAAAACACATTTAATAATTTAATTATTTCTTTTTCAAGTTGAGTATTAGTTTCTGGTTTAACTAGTTTAGTTATTTTAATTGAATATTTATTTAAAAGGTCATTAATTTCTTTAATAGTAAAAATATTTATGCCTTGCTTATTTGATGAAGTTATATTTTGAAAAATTGTTCCAAATTTAATTTGAAAATTTTTTGAATAATAAATGTGTTTACGTAAATCAGATGTTTTTAAATTACTAATGTTTTTATTATTTATGTAGACGTTAACATTTGTGTCATTTTTAGTTTTATTTATATTACCTAAATCAATTTTTGAATTTATTATGTTTAGCCCTTTAATTAATTTTATTTTTTCTTCTGTGCTTGAAATTTCAATATTGTTTATATCTTCATTAAAGTTAATGTAATTATTTTCAATAAAAATCTTTTCAAATTTAATAATCGCTATTTTATATTTTTTTATTCAGATTATGGTTTGACCCAAATTAAAAATATTAACTCTGCTAAAGTTTTTTAATAACAAAATTATAAAGAAAAATGAAAACTCTAAATTGCCATTTTTTAATAAAGACCAACTAATAATATAAATTAATATTAACCCAGCTTTATCTCAAACTTCAATTCAATTAAGTGTTGAGTTAGCTAATTTGTCTTTTTCTTCTAGTTTAATAAGTTCATTTAATACATCATATTCAGCACAAATATTTTTTATGTGTTGTATATTACTTAAAAAATTAAATCATTCCTTATCAGAACTTAAATTATCTTTTTTAACAAAATTGTTTATACAAATATTTATAAATATATAAATAATGTCGGATATAAGTATTATTAAAAACAACTCTTTAATAATAAAATAAATAAAAATTAAACTTACTATTTCAGAAATAAGTGATGAAACGCTGCTTTTTAAACTGTAGTTTTCATATTGACATACTCATTTTATTTCTTGATATAAATAAAATAAATCTTCTGAATTTGTAGTTTCAATTAGATTTGAAAATTTTTTCAATAAAGAATATTTTCTTTTTTTATAATTAATATTAATGATATGAATTGATATATTCTTGAATAGAATATTGAATAGTAAAATAATTAGTGGAAATAAGTAAATCAAAAAGTCTTGTGTTTTTTCAGATAATGAGTTTGAAAACATCTTCAAAAATTGTGTATCTAAAATAAATAAAATTGTTGATATTAAGTTTATTATTAAGTAAAGAATAAAATCAAAATTGAAAATATTCAAAAACTTTTTAAAATTAAATTTAAAGTCGTTATTAAATTCTTTAATATTAGATTTAAAAATTATTACATTGTCATTAAAACTTTTTAAAAATTCAGGCAAACTTTGCTTTGTCTTTTTTTCTTTGCTAGGGTCAAATATAATTAAATCATTTTGCAAAATACTTTCGACTATAACAAAATGCAATAGTCCATCAGAATTAACTACTTGTGCTAAAAAGGGAACTTTATTTTTTAGTTCTAAAAAATCTTGGTCTACTTTAAAAGCATCTCCTTTCAAATAAAAATTACTAGCTAAATCAATAATGTCATAAAAACTTAGTTCATCATCATGAATTGATAAGTAATTTTTAACTTGTTGTAAATCTATTTCATACTTATAAAAATGATTTATCATCATTGCTATGCAAGCTACACCACAATCTTGATATGAGGTTTGTCTCACTATCTTCAAAAAAATCACCTCACTGTATTAGTAAGGTGATTTTGTTAAATAATTACAAGTTGTTGTTTAATTTTTTCTTTTTGTTCTTTCCCTTGTAGATATTCTATTATATTTAAGGCAAATGGGACTACTGTTCCAATACTTGATCCTGTAACGATATTTTTGTCTATAATACTATCTTTTTCTTGAATAAAAGCTTTTTCTAAATATTTATTAGAAGTAGGGAATTTTACAATTTTAATACCATCAATAATGCCAGCTTGACCTAAGATTTGTGGTGCAGCACATATGGCACTAATCATTTTGTTACTACTATTAAAATCTCTTATTAAATTTAATAATATTTCATTATCAAATAAATCATTTACCCCGGGTCCTCCAGGTATAACGATTCCATCATAATCATCTGAATTCAATGATTCAACCTTATATTCTGTTTTTACAATTATATTATGAGAACCTACTTGAAAATCTTTTTCTTGAAGATTGTATATATCTACAATGATTTCAGATCTTCTCAATATATCTATTGTTACAATAGCTTCTGATTCTTCAAAATTTTTATGCAAAATAATTGCTACTTTTTTCATAACTTCTCCTATTCGTGAGTTTCACTTAATAATCCAGCTGGATCACCTTTTCTTATTTTTCTAGTTATAACAGATAAACTTCCAAAGAAAGATAATCCTATAATAATAGCTGAAACAATAAATGGTCATCAAGTTAGAGCCATTGGTATGGCAAGCCCATATGAGGCTAATATTATTGAAACTGAAGACATTGCTGCAGTTGCTAATAGTGTTGATATAAATCAAGCAAATACTGCCAGGATACTAACTACCCCAAATGAATATTTCTGCGTTTTTCAATTTGAATATCCGAATGACTTCATTAATATCATAAACCTTTGTAGTGAAGCTATGTAAATATCTCCGATTAACATTATTAATAAAGATGCTGTGATAATTACGATTATGATAAAGAATGAACCTAAAATAATAGCTAAACTTGTTATTTGCTTAATCAATTCTTTTTCTGTTGAAAGAAGCTTAGAACTGATAATTCCACTTGTTGTATATGCTTGAGATATGTTTCCAATTGGTGATTGACTTAACATTAATAATCCATTATTTTCTGAAACACTTTGTCAAATACCTGTTGTTAAATCAATTGTTTCTTCAACATTTGAATATTTTGTATTGCTTCACATGTATTGAGTATATTGAGTTGAGTTTGTACCTTTTGATAACATATTAGTTCAATCATTTAAATAAATATCTTGATTATCATCGCGCAATTCATATCTATCAAACTCACTGACAATTTGATTTCCATTATTATCTGTTATAGTTTCTCCTGCTTTAACTTTTGGAGTATCTTCAAAAACATTATTTTTAACATCTTGTTTTTTTGCTAGAGAATAATTTGAAAGAATATTAGCCATCTTTTGATCCATTAATATTAGACTTGTATTATAAGAATTTAATGTTCCTACAACTTTATAGTCTATATTTAAATCTGAATTTAAATACTTAACAGTATCATTTTCTTGTTTAAATAAATTATCTCTCATGGCATTTGCATATCAAACATAATTAGATTCTTTTTCTAACAAGTTTGCTAAACCTTTGTTTTTGTAATCAGTTTTTTTATAACTTAAAGAATAAGGTTTAATTTTAATATACTTGGAATCTTTTGCTGATGAGTACATGCTTTCTCAAGCATGTTTAACATCTTCTGGTATATTATCACCACTAATATTTGATTCAAAGTATTTTGATTTATCTGGTTGTTTACTTGAAACGTTAGCTCATTCATCAACTGAGCCAATTAAATTTTCGGGGATATATAACTCAATATTTTCGTACTGATAGTATGGTCTAACATAACTTACACCATTTTCATTGTCATCAATAGCAAAATCATTAAACATGTACGCATTATTATCTAATAATATGTTTTCATTTTCACCAGTATATTGGATCTTATAAGTAAATTTATTGTTATCAAGATTTGCAGGATCTAAATAGTTTTTATCACTTATAACACCTGTTCTATTACTTTTAATGCTTGAATCTTTATCTTTTTGATTTAAATTAGTTTTAAAGTAATCTGAATTCAAGAAATCTGAATCATTATATACTCAAGCTTGTTTTGGTAAACTTAAAAATTGATTATCATTTTTTGATTTAAATTTTAATTGATTTCCAAACACACCTTCATTTTGTAAAATTTTGTTATTTGATAAGCCATATTTATTTTTTGCTTGATTATTTGGCATTATAGGAACTGTTAAAGTTTTTGTTTGGGCATCATAATAGACAAAACCATTTTCTGAAATTGATTTTGTCATATCTCATTGATTATTTATTAACATTTCAATTTGAGTTGCTGTTTTAGCACTTACAAATATTTTTTCATTGTCCAATTCAAATGCTTGTTGATTTGGGTTTATACCTGTAAAATTCATATTTTTAAATTTTTCAGTATCAACATTTATATTTGTAGCTAATGAATCTTGATTTTTAGTAACTTTTTTAACATTATATCCAAAAGCATATTGTTCTTTACGTGAGGGATCTTGTAAATATTTTTCTACATAAGGAGGAACATTTTTTAAAATAATTGACAGAATATCTTCTTTTCAATTACCTGTTGACTCTCCTGAACCTCCACCCAAGATAGCACCAAGTATGATCGGTATTGCATCTGTTAAGTTTTTTGTAATAATATTAAACTTATTTAAGTTATCCATGTCACTATTTATTCTTGAATAAGCATTTGTGCCATAAGCAGTCGCATCATAATAAGAATTCATAATAACATTCAATGCTTGATCTATCATACCAACACTAAATTGTGAACCTATACCATTTGCAAAGTTATTACCAAATTGTTCAGTAACTAATTGAAATAATCCTGTATTATTAGTATTTTCTTCTGTATCTGTTGAATAAATCGCATTATTACTTGAATCATTAACAATATATTTGAATGTATTTGTGATTTGTCCATTATTATCTTGGTTTTTTGAATAAACATATTTAGATAATGGAGAAACATCAAATGATGAATCATAACTATATGTTGGATTTGAATAATAATCCATTAAAGCTGTAGATTTAAAATTCTTGTCTATTGTTTTTAAATCTTCAGTATAACTAATTGTCGATTTCGACAACGGCGCGTTATAAACATTTTCTGCAAATCTATGATAGTTGTTATAGTTCAAATGGTTATAGTAACCATTTTTAGTTGTTTCAACTAAAGCGGGAATCGATAGGCCAAAGAAAATCAAGAAAGAAGAAATAAAAATTACAAATGTTGTTGTTGCTGTATTTCTAATTGCCGATGCACTTACAATTAAACTGAATCTTAAAGTAAATTTTGAATTTGCAAAAACTCTATTTATTCAGTTCATTATTGCAGCTTGTTGTTTTATTTTACCAACCTTGTTCAGCATTAAAGTAACATCTTTTCTTGTTTCAATGTATGCAAACAAAATAGACAAAATAATTACAGCAAAACCAAATGCAAATATTCCAATTAATAAAGCAATAATTGAAATTGATATTTGTGAAATTTGTACACTAAAATACGGAACAAACATTTTAATAAATATTAGTTGTACTGATGTTCCAACTATTCAACCAACAGGTATTACAATGAAGGTTATTATTAAACCAATAACAGCATATGATTTTGCTATTGAGAACGAATTCACTCCCATGGCTTTTAATATTGCTATTTGCTTTATATTTGCATTAACCATTTTTTTAATATAAATTATAACTCCTAATAATGATATGATACCAACAATAACAGATATTGATATCATAGCTATTAATAACCCTGAAACTATTAATGGTTGAAGGATTCAATTCATTCTGTAACTTGATTTATCAAAAGTTTTAACATTTTGTGATAACGGAGTAAATGATTTAAAAGTTTCAAAGTTTTTTAGAACATTATCATCTTTAGATCATAAAAAATAATTAATATTTGTATTAGATATTTGTTCTTTTGAAGTTGATTGTGAATTTTGAACTATTGGAAATAAAGTTTCTTCACTACCATATATAATTGCTGAGTTTCTATATTGAGGTAATGGCACATTTTCATCAACAATTGGATAGTAAAAAAATGTGTCAGTCGCAACACCTACAACGGTTAAAACTTGAGGGCCTATTTTAATGACTGAATTATTCTTAATTTTATGCGCTTTTGCATACTGTTCAGAAACTAATACTTCCCCATGACTTAAAGGTAATCTACCACCTTCATTTTCATTTAATATTTTTAAGTTAGTGTGATTATATTCATCAAGTATGACAGCTTTATATTGTATTTGATTTAAATTGTCAAATACATTAAATTCTTTTCTAAATTCAATATCAAAATTTGAGTATGATGCTGCAATTTTTAAAAACATTCTATAATTATTTGACATGTTATTTGTTCATGGACTATTATCACTAAATAATGAATAACTGTTTTGACTTCAAGTTAATCATTCAATATTTCTTTCCGAAAATAAATTAGCAAAAAAATAATCAGACATGTCGGAATTATTAATTGCACTGAACTTACCACTTCAATCATCATTTAAACTATCTGAATTTAAACTTAAGGGATTTAAATTGATATATTCAGATGAAGCTTTAGTTATTTTATTTTCTTCATCATAGAATGCAATAATTGGGGTTGATTTACCTTTTAAACCACTTTTTTGAATTTCTGCATGAACACCAGAACTATTATCATTTCCCACATATATGTAGTTTTTTTCTTTTGTATCTCCTGTTACTACAGAATCATACAATTTGTTTTGCTCATTAACTATTCACTCTTCGGATACATTTGATTGATTTCAGTTGTATAGAATATCCTGACCTGTTAAAAATTGAAAAATAGCTTTTCCTCTATTTTCTCTTGCAAAACCTCAAATAGAATTATTTAAAAAATCTCTTATAAAAGCAAACACACTTGAAAAAGCATTTGATGCATATAAGTAGATATCCTTATTTTCAATTCCAATAATATCATTAATCTGTCAATTATTATTATTTAAATCGTTAAGGGCAAAAGCAGTGTTATTTTCATTTATATTCTCATTAAATTTTTTGGTTGAAAGATTTATTTTTATATTATTTAAATCATGTTCTATAAAGCTTTTATCTTCTATTTGGTTTATATAACTAACAATAGGAACATAATTTAAATAATCTACACTTGAGTCTTTATGATTATAGTAAAGATCTAAATCTGTATAAAAACTTTCCAATAATAACATTCTTGTTGTTCAAAAAAATGCATTTGATGTAAAAGCATTTCAATTGCTACTTGAATCTTCATTGTAAGTATTTGAAATAAAAGTATTTAGCATTCTGTTATCTTTTTCAAAAGCTTCTGTAATAAATGTTCTTCCATATATTGAATTAAAGTTAATGTTCACTGTTTCTACTTGATTGACAATTGTTCTTGAATCAATTGGTAAAAAACTAAGGATTAATTGTTTTGAAACTTTATTAGTTGAAGGTTGATTTTTAATGAAAGATAATTGATCAGAAATGTGATAATCAAATTTCTTAACATCTCCTACAACTGAATTATAAGTATGATTAAGTCTATCTTTTATTGTAAGTGAACTTGTTAAGACTACTATAGACATAAAAGACAATAACAAAATACTTAGGAATTGAATCCTAAACTTAAATATGGATTTTAAACTTTGTTTAAAAAATAACCAATTATTTTTTATTTTACTCATATTATTGCCTTTATTTCTTTTAATAAAATTATACAATATGATAGCAAAAAACTTACCAATTTTTTGGATAAATTCCAAAGTGGTAAGTTTTATTTTTTATTCGTGAGTTTCCATCAACAGACCTGCTGGATCTCCTTTTCTTACTTTTCTAGAAATTAAAATTAAACTTCCAAAATAAGAAAAAGAAACAACAGCTAAACTGGCTACAAATGGTCACCAAGAAATAATGAATGGGACAGCAAATCCTGTCATTTTAAGCATGAACATAATTAATGCTATTAATCCACATGCTAGTAATGTAGCTAATATTCATCCAATAATAGATAAAATAGTTACTGTTCCAAATGAGTATTTCTGAACTTTTCAATTTGAATAACCAAATGATTTCATTAAAATCATAAATCTTTCATAATGCGTTATATAAATATCTCCGATTAATATAATTAGTAACGAAGATGTTATGATAACACTTACAATAATTAACATTGCAATTGAAATTGCTAATTGAGAAATTTGCGTTATTAAGTCTTTTTCAATACTTAATAATTTTTGATCAGCTACTTGCAATCTCAATTCTTCTTTAGATATATTACCTATTGGTACTTGTGATAAATGCAGAATACCATTATTCTCTTGTGTTGTTTGAAAGAATCCAGTAGTTAGATCAACTGCTTCATCAATATTAGAAAATTTAGCATTGTTTCACATCATTTGTGTATAACTAAGCGAATCAGCACCATTATTTAGCATTTTTGTATAATCTGAAACATATAAATCTTCATTTTCGTTATGCAATTTATACTTATCATAATTAGATGTAAATGCTGCACCATTAGTGTTAATAGTTTGTCCTGCTTTAATTACAATTTCTGGCTCAAAGAAATTATAATTAACATCGTATTTTTTGCTAATTGAGAAATTACCAATTAAGTTTGCTAATCCCTGATCAACAATTGTTAAACGACCATTATATGAATCAAGACTCCCAACAGATTTTAAACTAACTTTTAAATCAGTATTTGCATACTTAACTTGAGTTATTTCTTGTTTAAATAAGTTTGCTCTCATTGCATCAGTAAATCACAAAGGTTGTCCTTGTACGATATTTGCTAAACCTCTGTTAATTGATTCTTCTTTAGAAAAACTATATTCCAATGAATAAGGCTTTATCATTATGTAGCCTTTAGAACTAGCTTCAGTTCCATAAACTGATTCTCATGCTTTTTTAGTAGCTGATGGTATATTGTTTGAGGCTACATTGTTTTCAAAGTATCCTTCAGCTTTTACACCATTTTTTTTGTTAAAATTTGCTCATTTATTTATTCCATTTTTTTCTTCTTCATTTAATAATGCCTTAGGCAGGAACAATTTAATATTTGAGAATTCATAATATGGTCTAACATATGAAATTCCTTCATTATTTTTAACAGCAAAATCATTAAATAAATAGCTATCCTTTTGAAGGATATTCTGGTCATCGTATAAATATTTATATGTGAATTTATTATTATCTAAATCATATAAACTTAAATAACTTTTATCTGTTTGATATGTACCTGTTCTATCATTTGTTATAGTTTTAGCTTTTTCGCTATCTTTACCAAAAGAATTATTAAAGTAATTTGAATTAATAAAATCAGAATCATCATATATTCATGCTTCTTTTGGCAGAACATCATATGTTGTGTTATTTTCATTTTTATGTTCGAATAAAATTTGTTGTTGTTTTGTGAAAATATTATCAATTGTGGCATTTTTATTTAACTCATATGAATTTAAAGCTTGTCTATTAGGTAAGATCGGCACATTTATTGTGTTTGTTTCATGATCATAATATTTAAAGCCATTTTCTACAATATCAGAATCATATTTTGTGCCATTGAAGACATTATTTATTTTGTCTAAAGTCTCTTCACTTACAAAAAGTTTATTTTTTAAATTATCATTTATTGTAAATGCTTTTTGATTTTTTTCCAAACCAGTTAGATTAATATTATTTTTACTGTTTGAAACTTGAATATTTGTTGCAAAAGTTTCACTGTCTTTAAAAATTTTTTTAACACCATATCCAAATCCATACTGTTGGACTCTTGAAGGGTCTTGAATATAACTTTGAACAAATGCTGGGGCTGCTGATGATATAACTGATAATATTTGTTCTTTTCAATCTTTTTCACCACCACTTGTGTTTGATCCTAATATGCTTCCTAATATCATTGGAATAGCTTGAGTTAAGTTCTTAGTAATAACATCATATTTCTTTTGAACTAAAGCGTCAGTTAAATATGCTTCTTGAGCAATATTTGTTTCAGGTTTTAGTGTAGTTGCATCATAAAGTGAACTTGATAAAAGACCAAAAATTTGCTCAATAGTTCCGATTGAAAATTGAGAACCTATTCCATTAGCGAAGTTATTACCAAATTGTTCTGTAATAATTTGGAATAATCCAGTTTTAGCTTCAGTTTCACCTTCACTGTTTGATGGCATGTTTGCTGAATCAGAAACTAAATACTTAACTGTATTTGAAAATACAGGTTTATCATTAGCACTCATTCCATTATACAAGTACTTAGAAATTGGTGATGAATCATACGTTGATTCAAAATAATTTGAAGGATTTGAATATGAATAAATGTCCCCATGTTTAGTATAATCTTTGTCTATTACATTAGGATCTTTTGAATAACTTATTGTGCCTTTAGACAATGGCGCATTAGAAACGTTGTCAATATAATTATAACTATTTGAATATTCAACATTTTTATAATATGCAGATTGAGCTGTTTTTACAGTTGCTGGAATAGTGAATCCTATTGAAACTAAAAATGATGTTATAAAAATAACTATTGTCATTAAATATATATTTTTTCTATTTGTTGAAGCTAGAGTTATACTAAATTTTAAAGTAAATTTAGATTTATTGAAAACTGTATTTTTCATTTTATTTAAAATTCAAGAATGAGTTTTTTTAGTTTCTTCAACCCTTAAAATTTCAATAACAGGTTTATTTGTTAGTCTTCATGCAACCAAGAATGAAACGATCACAGACAATAAACCAAAAAATATGAATCCCAAAATAAGTGGTAAAGCAGAAACTTGGATTTGATATAATTGAATACTGAAATATGGAATAAATAAATGTACAAATCCAGATTGAACTAGTAATCCTATAGCTCAACTTAATGGAATAATAAATATAGCAATAATAACTGATTGTGCTATGTAAGATAAAGCAATGTTATGTGGTTCCACACCCAATGCTTTTAAAATACCTATTTGTTTTGTATTTGCCTTGATTGACTTTTTAAGTGATATCAATAAACCAGATAAAGCTATTGCACCTATTATCAATGATACTATGATGGTAAATAAACTATATGCCAATACAACTTGAGGCTGTAAGTCTCAAGAAAATCTGTATACAGATTCAGAAAATGTTTTTGGTTTTTGAGATGTGGCAAATAAATAATTGAATAAGCTCATGTCTGATTTTTCATTTGTTCAAACAAATCTTTTTGCATATGTTTTAGTTATTTTTTCTCCATTTGAAGAAGGTGCATCTTGACTTAATGGTTTTATTGTATCTAATGATGCATAAATAATTCCCGTGTTTTTAGGTTGTGGTATTGGTAAGTCATCGTTTACAACAGGATAATATGAAAATGTATCTGTAGCATATCCAACAACAGTAAAGTTCTGAGCTCCTACTTTTAAATCTGAAAATAACGGTATTTTTCTTGCTCTAGCAAATTGTTCAGAAATTAATATCTCACCTTTTGCAATTGGTTTTCTTCCTCCCTTATCGGGATTTAATATTTTTAAATTTGAGTGATTCATTTCATCTAAAACAACAACTTTATACTGAACTTGTGATGAATTATCAAATACTGAAAATTCTTTTCTGAACTCTGTATCTACATTTGAAGCAATTGCTGCAATATCAGATTGCATTTTGTATGTAAAAGATAATATATTAGCTACTTTATTATTCATATTTGCATAATTCTTGCCTTGCAAAATTCAATCATAATTAGAATCATTCATTAACTCATTAAAGAAGCTTTCATTAATTTTAGTAGAGTCAAACGCTGTTAGCCTAGCAGACCAATCATCACCATTTGCAGCTGATTGTAATTTAAATGAATTAAGGTTTATAACTTTATTATTTTTGTTATTTTTTTGAACAAATGTTGGAGTAGATATGCCTTTTAATCCATTTGTTTTTATAGCCTGTTCAATGTCCAGTGTAGAGTTTGAATTAATTTTTATTAAGGCATCACTATTTGTTGAATTGTTTACTCTAAGTGAATATTTATTTTGATTATTAACAATTAAATTAGGATTAATAGGAGTTTCTCTTAAACTATTACCTGTAATTATTTCATATGTTACATCTGCAAGTTGACCTGGATTTGTTTCATTCAAATTGTACGTATTATTAATTTCAGAAATGTATGCGGCAATACTGCTAAATGCTATTGTTGAAAAATAAAACAAATCCTTTTCTTTTATTTCATACATATCAATTGGATATATTGATTGGTATTTTTTAATAACTTCATAATCAGATCTTATTTCATCTTTGTTTAAAGATAAAGCATAAGCAAAAATTGGTGCTTTTTCTAAATTGAGAGAACTTTCTGTTTCTTTTCCATTTAAAGCTGCAACTAAATCACAGTAAAAATAATTTAATAATATGTTTCTTGTTTTTACCATAAAATCTTTACTAGTTAAAAGATCTCAATCGCTTGTTTCATATGTGCTTTTCATTTTTTGATCTAGAAATGCTTCAGTTATAAAAGTTTTACCACCATATATTTCATTAAAAGAAATATTAAAAGTTTTAGAATCTCCATTAATTGTTGAGTATGATTCTGGGTCAACAAACATTATCATTGGATTTTGTGAAACACTATTTGATGTAACCCCACCAGAGATACCAAAAAATTCATCAGCATATTCATAATCAAACTTATCAACACTTTTTACAACTTCGTTGTAAGTATGGTTTAATCTATCTCTTAAAGAAATAGAGGTTGTCAAAATAAAAATTGATAAAAAAGAAAGAATTAAAATAATAACAAATTGAATTTTAAATTTAAATATACCTTTTAAACCTTGCTTAAAAAGTAATCAATTACTTGTTTTTTTCATAAAAGCATCCTTTCCTTTTTTCTGTTTATTTTTTTCTAGTTATATTTGAAATATAGAAATATTTATTTCCTATTGATTCATTCATTGGAACTTTATCTCTTTTTAAAGTAACTTGATAAGTCTCTTTAATTTTGTATTTTTTATTTTTGTAAATTAAGTTATATTTTATTTCGGCATCATTATGAATTTTGTCAAAATTTGAATAATTGAGAATTTGAGTTGTTCAGTTCTCTTGATCAAAGAAATGACCAAAATTATCATTATAATATTGTTTTTCCGATGTTTTTGACATTCATGATATTCCCTCAAGCATAACAGAAATCATTTTAATTGTATTTTCTCTTTTTTCAGGTATTTCTACACGTTTTCCATCAACAATTACACCATGACCATACGCTTGAGCTATTGAGTCAAATATTGAACCCTCCATAAATTTATTTGGATTTTCAGGATTTAAACCTAAAACATTTACTATTGACTTTGAATCATTAACTACTTTGTTATCAAAAGTAACTGACTCATTTTTTAATGCTGCTGAAACAACTTTTAAAGTTGCAAATAAATTATTTGGATCTGTATAATGCTCATTGTTAATTGAGATAGATTTATAAGAACTATTGAAAAACGAAAGAATAATATTTCTAATAGCACCTAAATCAAGGAAGTATTCTTTTCCTTCTATTGGGTCTATAAATTGTTTAGAGATAGTGTCTACAATAGTAGCTATTGAAGAATTTTTCATACCGTATAAAAATTGCATATTATTATCATAATCAATATTTAACATTTGAGTGAAAATTATATCCATTTTAGTATTAAAAATTGAACTTAAATCCTTAAAATTTTTAATTACAACATCGCTAAATATAGGTTTTTTTGAACCATCTTTAGTTGTAAAATAATTAATAGTTTGGAAAATACTTTTCAGTAATCCACCATCATATAAAGCTTTAAATGGGTTTTGAGATCCTGTTAAACTTGATATTTTTAACAATGGAGCTGAATCAATAACAACTTTATTGTGATTTTTAGCATTTACTGATTCTGCAAGTAAATATAATATATCACCTATCAATAATATTGATTTCCCATCTTCTGTTAATGGTCTAAAAACAGCTTCATTCAATAAAGACTGAATTATTGTATACATATCTTTATTTTCATTTGCTAAAATTTCTTGTAAAACACCAAGTAATCTAATTATTTCTTTAACAATTTCCTTTGGTAAAGAATTATTTACTTTAAGAATCTCAGTTAAAAATTTTATTATTTCTGTTATGTTTAAGCCAAACATTTTAGATTGATTAGATTTGAAACTATAAGTTTCAGGAGTAGTTGAAGAATTACTTGATAAAGCTTGAAATATTGGTTCAACAATTATATTAGACTTTGGTTTAAAATCAGCAGTTGATGTTGGAATACCAAAAAGAACAATAACAAGGTTTTTTGCTTTTCTTATGTCTCTTCCTGGATTTAAAAAATTATTTAAAATTTTAAAAGTTTTATTAAGATTTATTTGATCATAATTTTTAACATCATTAGCATTTATCTTTTGACTTAAAACATCACTTAAATTATCTGGAGTAATATTTGTATCTATAATATCAGCAAATTCTTGAATGTATCATATTAGCGTAAATATGTACTGAAATGCTGATGACATTTTGCTAAGTGCTCTAGATTCTTCATTTATTGAGTTTTCTCCACTATCACCACTACCTTTATTGAAAATCTCTGTCCAAAAATTTCTCGATATTTCATTTATTGCTTCATATTTTGTTTTACCAACATATTTATTTAAAGGATTAGAAAAACTTTGTTTCAAACTTTCAGGAAGTTTTTCAAATTTTAATGATAAATCCTCTAAAGTTTTTGCTAAACTTTGTTTTGTTGCGCTAGGCAATTGGTTTAAAATAGTAGCAATATTATCATTTAAAAACCCTGCTTCTGAAACACTAAAGTCACTTCCTAAAACAACACCAATTAATGATGAAACTATACCTGCAGTTGTAGTTATAGAACTTGAACCTGTCTTTTTACCTTTATGTGAATTATCATTTGTTATACTTGATGAATTTATGTTATTGACTCAATTACTCCCATAGTTTTTAAATAAATAACGATCCATCTTTGTATTATCATCATTAGGTTTATTTGAAGGTGAAAGTAATAAATCTTCTTTAGGCAAAAATTGACTAGCTTTCATGCCACTAAAGTTATTTAATGTATATGAATAACCAATGTTTGCATTAGTTGTTGAATATTCAATTCCGTTTATTTTTTTACTGTTGTTATTATAGTCATTAATAGCCAAATTAGAGTTTGGCATATTACTTGAAGTTAATATTTGTGCTTCAGCAGAAACATTTGCAACATTAATTATCTTTTGAATACTTTTTACAAATTCACTTTTAGCTTTCATCGTATAAGTACAACTAACAGTTGCAGTTGATGAAGCTAACATACTAACAGCAGTCAAGCTTAAAAGCATTTTTTTCATATTAACTCCCTTTCCTTTGATTAATATAAACTAAAAATATTTATATTATTATACCATTTTTAGATATTTAGATAAAAAAAGAGGTCAATTTAAATACTAAAAATAAAAAAATAAGGGTTTTAAGACCCTTATAGTTTGTTATTTTTTAATTATTATTCCTCTATATCTTGTTGTTGATAAAATAGTTTCTTTTATTCCTTGAACACCAAATCCTGAGTCTTTTACTCCTAAGAATGGTAAAACATCAGGCCCTCTTTGAGTTCTTCTATTAATATTTACAGTTCCAACTTCTAATTGTTCAGCAACTTTATAAGCTAAGTCTACATCTTTTGAATAAACTGAAGTTTGTAAACCAAAATTTGATTTGTTAGCAATATTAATCATGTTTTCAATTTCATTTATTCTTATAATTGGAAGCACAGGACCAAATGGTTCCTCTCAAGCTACATTCATCTCAACTGTAACATTATCCAACAATGTAGGTTGCAATAAGTTTTTATCTCTAGATCCACCATAAACCAAAGTTGCTCCTTTTTTAATAGCATCATTAATTAAGTCAGTTACAAAATCAGCACTTTTTTTATCTATCATAGGTGTAATGATAGGATTTTCGCTTGGTAATCCAACAGTTAATTTAGCAACTTCTGCCTTAATTAACGGTGTTAGTTTATCTGCTATATCATTTGTAGTAATAACCCTTTTAATTGCTGTACATCTTTGTCCAGAATAACTAAATGCCCCTGCAACTATATCTTTAGCAATGTTTTCTAAGTTATGATCATCTAATAAAATAGCTGCATCTTTCCCACCTAATTCTAAAACTAAGTCTTTTGAGCTTGAAATTTCCATTAATCTTCTACCCACAGGTACACTTCCTGTAAATGAAATAAAGTCAATTAATGGGTTTGTTACAATAACATCTCCAATTTCTCTTCCACGCCCAGTTACAACGTTTAATACACCAGCTGGTATACCGGCTTCAATTGCTAATTGACCAATTTTAATACCTACAATACTTCCTTGAGTTGCTGGTTTAAATACAAATGTATTTCCAGTTAATAATCCTGGTGCTAATTTAGAAACAGCTAAATTAATAGGGTAGTTAAATGGTGAAATACCAACACCAACACCTTTTGCTATTCTTTTGTATTCAGCAATTATATCTTCGTTGATACCTTTAGAATTTTTATCAAAAGTTAAAACTTGTAAATCATTATATTCTGAAATTGTTAAATCTATATATTCAGCTGTTCTACGAACTTCAGTTAAACAATCTTTATAGGCTTTTGCAATTTCATGCATCATTGTTGTTGCTAAATCTTCTTCGTTTTTTAACATTAGATCTCTTCATCTAGTTAAAAACTCAATTCTTTTTTCAATACCAATTGCTTCTCAGTTTTTTTGAGCAGCCTTAGCAGCCTTAAATGCTGAGTCTATTTCTTGAGCAGATAGTGCACTAACTTGTGCATAAACTTCATCAGTTGTTGGGTCCATAATATCTAATCAAGAGTTAGATTCTATTTCTTGATTGTTAATTATTGCTTTGAATTTTTCCATATTAAATTCTCCTTTATTTGATTGTAATTTAATTTTAAAACATTCAACCTACTATAAGGCAATACAAAAATAAAAATTTAATTATTTTTTAATGTTATACATAATGATTGAACCTGCAATTGCTGCATTTAAAGATTCAACTTCATTGCTCATTTCTATGTTTAAATTAATGTCTATTAAAGGTTTAAGTTCTTCACTTATGCCTTTTGCTTCATTGCCTATTATTAACGCATAGTTTTGATTTTTGCTAAATTCTATTTGTTTCAGAAATTTTGATTCATCATTTAAAACAGTTCCTATGATTTGGTAATCATTTTGCTTCAATTTGCTAATAACTTTAATTAAATCATCATTTATTAAATTTATTGAAAATAAGTTTCCCTGAGTAGACCTTAAAACCTTAGGATTATAAAAACTAACAGAATTGTTTGAAGCAATCACAGTCTGAAAATCAAAAGAAGCTGCACTTCTAATTAAAGTACCCATATTACCTGGATCTTGAATTTGATCTAAAATTAATATATTTTCTGACATATTAATTTCTTGTTCTTCCAATGTGCAAGTTGCAAAAATTCCTTGGCTTGTTTTGGTTGAAGAAATTTTATTTGAAACATTTTCTGAAATTAAGATACATTCAAAATTATTAATATCATAAATTTTGCTTAACATTTTTTCTTCCAAAAATATAGTTTTGACAATATTTCTTTTAATTGCTTCATTAACCATATGCAATCCTTCGATTACAAAAAGATTTTCAATCATTTGGATTTTTTTATCATCTCTTAATTTGATTAAATCTTTGATTTTGTTATTTGATGTTGATGTTATTTTTTCCATTTTAATAATTTTCTACTTGTCTTTGTTGGTTTTTTTCATGTTTAGCTTTATAAGTTTTGATTAAATCTTCTTCTGAATAATTTTGAACTTTTGCAATTTGTAAAAATGAATTAAAAATTTTAGCAAATGATTCATTATTTGGATTATCAACTAGAGCAGTTAAATCTTTTATTAATTCAAAGTAACAATCAATGTTATTGTTATGTCCCAAATCAATAAAATTAAAGTTGTCAAAATTATAGTTAATTTGATTTCCCAAACTTATGATAAAATGTAATCCATCAATGTATTCTTCTAATTGAACTTCTTTAGCACTGGGTGCTCCTTGTTTTCAATATTTAAAACTCTTTTCTTCATTAGCATATTCACCTAATTCTACTCAAAAAGCAATAAGTTTTTTTCTAAAAATTTCGTGATCTAAAGTTAAATTATGTTTTTCTATTATTTTATTATCTAAAAATTCCTGTTGCTCACTTAATCATTTAAGTGTTTCTTTTTTAATCATATATGTTCTCCTTATTAATTTTAAATATTATATATTAATGATTTTATCTTATAAAATATTTAATTATTGAAATAAAGGTATTGAAATAAAAAAAATCAGCAATGCCAATTTTAGATATTGAAATCTTTTTTATTTACAATTTTTAAATTTAAAGTTTCAATTAAACAAATTAAAGTTATATTAATAAATAAAGAGATTACTAATCATCATGTTTTTGCAATATTTAATGTAGCTACCTCATATATTTCATTTGAGTTAAGTGATTCGTCTGATATATATTTATCAATATTAAAAGTTAAAAATTGAGCATATAAAGTTTGTGGAGCAATATATTTGAAATTTTCTAACCATTTATAAGGTCTTGTATAAACATTCACTATTGTTCCTTCAATGTCTTCTTGATGCGTTTTAGTTATATGAGAAAAACTAATTATTATTGAAGTAAGAAACATTCAAACCAAAATGGCTACACAAAGAATTATAGCTAAAGTAACTTTGTCTGATAAAGTAGTCAAAATTATACTGAAAACTGCACTTATAAGAATAACAAATACAAAGAAATAAATTAATTGCCCAAATACATTAATGAAATATTTATCTGCATCATATGATAAAGAAGCAAATATAATTATTGAAAAAAACATAGGTAAATAAATTAAAAATAAAGTTAAAATAACAAATAAAAATTTAAATAGCATAATATTCTTTTTAGATATTGGAGACGTTAGTCAAATACTTATTTGAGTTGTCTTAACTTCTTTATTGAAAGTTATAAAAATAAAAATTAAAGATAATATACTGAATATTGATACACAACCCGCACTTAATAATATAGAACTAATTGGATACTGAAGACCCATTCCACCACTTAAAGATGTTCCTGATCCTGAAGGACCTGAGCTTGTTACAGTAAGACTTCATGGAGCAATATATTTTCTGCCTTGATCTCCAAGAAGAAAAATTCATAAAACAAGAACTGATCCTGCAAGAGCAATTAAAAATAAAAATAAAATTAGTTTTCAATTAGACTTTAAATGAGTTTTTATTATTTGAAACCCTGAAACTTTTTTAACCATTATAAAATACTCTCCTTAATAAAAACACTTTTAAATTTTTCTCTAATTATTTCGATATTTTTTTCTTTAATTACAAACTCTTCTATTAATTCACCAGACTTAATCATTCCTACATTATCAGCAAGTGCTACAACTTCTTCAAAAATATGAGAACAAATTATAACTGTTGAGTTGTTTTCTCTTTTTAATTTTAAAATCAATTCATTAAATCTCTGTTGCATTATTGGATCTAATCCTGATGTTGGCTCATCCAATACTAAAAAAGCTGGTTTATTCATAGTTGCTGATATTATAGCTATTTTTTGTTTCATTCCTTTTGACATTTTTTTTATTTTTCTTGATGTGTCAAGTTCAAAATATTCAATTAGTTTTTCAACAAAAGATCAATCAACATTAGCTTTTAAATTAGACATTAATTTTAGAAACTGCATTCCTGTATAGTCTTCATAAATACTAACTTCACCAGCTATATAACCTGTTCATTCCATTATTTCTTGTCTTTTTTCTCATGAATGCATAGAATTAATTGTTATATTGCCATCATCAGGTTTTACAAAACCTAATATCTGCCTAATTAAAGTAGTTTTACCAGCACCATTAGGACCTATTATTCCATAAATTTCGCCTTTTTTAATTTCTATATTTATATTAAAGTTTCCTACTTTTTCTCCATATTTTTTGCTTACATTATTTATACTTATCATTAGTTTCCCCTTCTTTGTATATAGGTCTTATTCTACTCACAAAAAAAAAAAAAAAAGAACTTTTTTGGAAAAAGTTCTTTTTTTTAAAATAATAATGGATTTTTTTGGTTTTTACTATTTAACTCCTGGTTTTCCTAGTAACTTAAACATATTGTATTTATAAACTTCAACTCCTGGTTGATCAAATGGATTAACTTCTAATAAGTATCCACTCATCGCAACAGCTATTTCGAAGAAGTAAACTAAGTATCCAAATTGTACATCATTCATTTTGTCAAATTCTAATACAATGTTTGGCATTTTTCCAGTATTAACGTGAGCATCAATTACTCCTTCAATAGCAGTTGAATTAATTTCGTGGAATGATTTACCAGCTAAGTAATTTAAACCATCATAGTTATCAGCATCAGCTTCAACTAACATATTAGCTACTGGTTCTTTTACTTTAATAACTGTTTCAAATAATACGTTTCTTTCACCTTCTTGAACTCATTGTCCTAGTGAGTGTAAATCTGTTGAGAAAATCATTGATGTAGGATATAAACCTTTATTGTCTTTTCCTTCTGATTCTCCAAATAATTGTTTTCATCATTCAGCAGTATATTGCATTTGTAGTTCATAAGCAACTAAAGCTTCAGCTTTATAACCTTCATTATATAAAGCATTACGAGCAGCAGCATATTTATAGGCTTCATTTGTTAAATCGCCTTGAACTAATTCATCCATTGCTTTGATAGCTCCTGCAAAAATATTATCAGTATTAACTCCTGCAACTAATAATGGGAAAATTCCAACAGGTGTTAAAACTGAAAAACGTCCTCCAATATCATCTGGGATTACAAATGTTGGATAACCTTTATTATCAGCTAGAGTTTTTAAAGCTCCTTTTGATGAATCTGTTACAGCTACAATTAATTCTTTTGAAGCTTCAACTCCAACTTGTTCAATTAATTGTTTTTCTAATGCTCTAAAAGCAATCCCTGGCTCTGTAGTTGTTCCTGATTTAGAAATAACACAAATTCCAAATTTTTTACCTTTTAAGTAATCTGATAACTGAGCAACATAAGTTGAACTCATTGTATGTCCTGCATAAATTACTTGAACTTTATCAGAATGATTAATTCCTCTAATCATTTCATCAGCAGCTCTAATACCTAAGTATGAACCACCAATTCCAACAGTTACTAATACATCAATTTTACTTCTTAATGAAGAAGCAACTTTTTTCATTTCTTCATATTCTTTTTTATCAAATGTTTTTGGTCATTCAATTCATCCTAAAAAATCATTACCTTTTCCAGTTTTATTAATTATCATCTCATGAACTTTTTTAACTTTTGCTTCATTTAAATCAGCTATAGAAAGTCCTGAGTGTTGTAAATCAACTTTAATCATATATTTTCTCCTTAAATTTTTACTTTACAAGAATTATTATACTCTTATCAAATAAAAAAATAGCAATTGCTATTCTTTAATGAATATTTTAATTATTTATCTATTCTACTTTCATTTAAATCATTGTATCTATTTCCAATTAATTCAATTTGATCTAAGATTTGTTTAATATTTTGTAATTCTTTTTTTGTGAAAGAAATTTGTGATCCAGAATTATTTTCTTTAACTCTTTCAATTTTTTTAGTTCCAGGAATTGGTACTATTCACGGTTTTTGAGCTAACAATCAACCAATTGCGACTGCCGCAGGAGTTGTGCTTTTTGCTTCTGCAAGTTTTTTAATATATTCAACTAATTTAAAATTATTTTCCAAATATTCAGGTGTATTAAATCTTGGAATTGTGTTTCTAAAGTCTCCCTCTGGAAAAACATGACCAGGTTTAATAGTTCCTGTTAAAAAACCTTTTCCCAATGGAGAAAATGGAACAAATCCTATGCCTAGTTCTTGTAATGTCGGCATTACTTTAGTTTCTGCTTCTCTTCAAAACATTGAATATTCACTTTGTAAAGCAGTAACTGGGCAAATTGCATGAGCTTTTCTGATAGTATTTGCAGATGCTTCGCTTAAACCTCAATGTTTTATTTTACCTTGCTCAATTAATTCTTTCATTACTTGTGCTACTTCTTCAATTGGCGTATTTGGATCTACTCTATGTTGATAGTATAAGTCTATATAGTTTGTCTGTAATCTTTTTAATGAGCCTTCAATGGCTCTTAAAATATTTTCTCTGCTACTATCAACCCCAGTTACATTTTTATCATCAAAAGAAAAACCAAATTTAGTAGCAATTATAACTTTATTCCTAATATCTTTAAATGCTTCTCCAAGTAATTCTTCATTATTAAAAGGCCCATATACTTCTGCTGTATCAAAAAAAGTTACACCTTCTTCATATGCATTTCTTAAAAATTTAATAGCTTCTTCTTTAGTTGGAAATGGTGGCTGACTATAACTTAAACCCATGCAACCTAATCCAATTTCTGAAACTATTAAATCTTTACCTAATGTTCTTGTTTTCATAAATTAACTCCTTTGAGTTTTAAACTCATTCTCATCATATTTCATTAAACCTACTTTAATGCAATAACATTTTTAATTATTTTTGTATAAATTTTTCTTATAGTTAATATATTCAAGTTGTTCTTGTAGTTCTTTTATCTTTTGTTTAACAATTTTTTCTTGTTCTATCATCATTTTAAGTCTTTTAGAATAAGTGTTATTTCCTTCTAAAGCCAAATTTATATATTCTTTTATTTTAAGTAAAGACATACCTGATTTTTTTAAACATAAAACCATTCTAATCCATTCTAGTTTTTCTTTTTTAATGAATCTATAATTATTTTCATCTCGTTCAAAAAATGGAAATAATCCTTTTGAATCTTAAAATCTTAAAATATATTCTGGAACACCTAATTCCTTTGATATATCTTTCATATATAGCTTTTCCATATTTAACTCCTTTAAGGTTACTTATATTTATTGTAAAAGATTAAACTTACTTTAATGCAATATAAAATAAAAAAAAATAGGCATTGCCTATTAAAAATTAACCTACAATTGTTTCATCATTGAATACAGAATAAGTAACATCATAATCAAATTCTTGTTCTTCTTCAATAAAAGGAACATAAATTTCTTTTTCAGTAATTACATTGTCTAATCTAACATCAAATTCTTCAGCATCTATATTTTCATTTGATAATTGTGAAGAAGCAGATAAACCAATTTTATAACCTGAATAGTTATTTTCATTTATTCAACGATCATAAAAGCCTTTTCCCATACCTAATCTGTTTAATTGTTTATCAAAAGCTACTAGGGGAATAAACATAGTATTAATATAATTGCCTTCTGACAATAATTCACATGTTTTTTTAGGTTGCAAAATATTTAGTACTTTATTTTCTTCTAAATCAGTTTCTAAATTAGTGATTTTTCTAAATTCCATTTTATTTTCATCAACAATTAACGGAACATAAACTTCAATCCCTCTTTTTAGACTTGTTTCAATGACATTTAAAGTATTTGGCTCGTTTTCAGTTGAAAGATAAATTGCAAATTTTTCTAAATTATATCTTTCAATATAGTGATTAACTTTTCTTTCAATTATTTTATTAACTTCTTCTTTATAAGCTTTAGATAAAAAAGATCTTGTTTTAAGAAATTTATCTCTAATTTGATTTTTATTACTCATGGTTTCTCCTTTTATTAAATAATTAATTATTTCATAATTTAATTATACATAAACAAGCTATTCTATAAACAAGCTATTCTATAATTTCATTTATTGCATCAATTGCTAAATTGGCACATAATATACGATTTTTTTGTTTATTAATGTTTTTAAAAACTATTAACTTATCCAATAATTCAATTTTTGATGCCTCTCCAGTATTTAAAAAAATTTTATACTGATTTATAATTTTTTTTACATCACTTTTTGATTTGTTAATTATCAATTCAAAAAAAATATCAGCGCTTGATGTTGCAACTGCACAGGCAGTTCCTTCAAAGCTAATTTCTTTAAAAATATCATTTTCAATCAATATTTCAATTTGCATTTCATCAGCACAAGTTTGTGATTTTGCATCTTTAATTATGGCTTTTTTGTTATTTTTTAAACCTTTGTTAATTGGTTCAGTAAAATGTTTCATTAAAATTTTTCTCAATAAAATATCATCATTAATATCTATCATTTTTCTCCTTTAAAATAGTACATCTAAAAAACTATTTGTATTCTTTAAAGCTTCTATAAATTTATCAATTTCAGCTTTATTATTGTTAATACCAAAACTAGCTCTAATAGCTATTTTTGTATTGATTACACCTTCAATTCTTCTAGCACAATTGGCCCCACCACGAACCAAAATATTGTATTTATCATCTAAAAAATTAGTTATATCTTGAGGATTTACTCCTTTTACATTAAACAAAATGATCGGTGTTTTAATATCTAAATTATAAAAAATGATATGCTTTTCAAGATTGTTTTCTTTAACTTTATCAACAAAGTATTTTTTAAGTTCAAGTTCATATTTTTCAATATTTTCTAAGCCGATTAAATTTACAAACTTAATTGATTCTATAAACCCTACTATTGCGCTAATATTTGGTGTACCACCTTCCAATTTTTCAGGTAAAGTTGCTAGTGAATAATTTATTAAATCACTTTCAATTTTTAAGCTCATTCCACCACCATAAAATAATGGTTCTAATTGATTCAATAAGTCATATTTCCCATATAAACAACCCAGACCAAAAGGACCATACATTTTATGTGCCGATCATGACATGAAGTCAATATTTAAATCAGTTACATCTGTTCTTATATGCCCTATTGATTGTGCTGCATCTACATGTACAATTATATCTTTATTAAAATCTTTAATTACTTTAGTAATTAGTTTAATATCATTTTTTGCTCCGATAGTATTTGAAATACTTGCAAATGAAACTATTTTTGTTTTACTTGATAATATTGCTTTAAACGAATCAATATCAATTGTAAAATCATCATTTAACTCAACTTTTTTAACTTTTGCACCATTTGATTTTGCCAAAACTATTCATGGTAATAAATTTGCTGAATGTTCAAGTTCAGTTACTATAATTTCATCACCCTTTTTAATTAATTTTTTAAGTCCATTTGCCAATAAATTTATTGAGTGAGTTGTACCACTTGTAAAAATTATTTCTTCAGGTTTTTTAGCATTTATAAATTCTTTTGTTAATTGCCTTGCTTGTTCAATTAATTCAAGTGCTTGATAGCCTTTTTTGTAGTCAACAGCATGAGGATTTGTGCCATTTTCAGTTAGAAATTGCATTTCAGCATCAATTACTTTCTTAATTTTAAGACTAGTTGCTGAACTGTCAAAGTAAATCAGATTACTTTGTTTATCATAAAATGGAAAATATTTTTTTAAATCTTTCATTCACAAACCTTCTTTTCTATCTAGGTAATTATACTATTTAGAACAAAAAAAATTGATAAATTTATATTGTTTTGAGTTATAATATTATCAATGCTTATATTTATATAAAAATAAAGCGTTAACAGAAACAATTTTCGCAGGAGGAAAATATAATGAAAAAACTACTATCACTAATTGGTGCTTTTACTTTGACAGCTAGTGCTACAAGTGTTTTAATTTCATGTTCAAATAAAGATGATGATGACAAATATGGAAATATTTTCATTAATGATGATGGTGATTTTAAAATTACTACTGAAGATTTATTAAATTGATACAATGATACTTATGGTCGCTTAGGTAAAGACCCACAAAAATTCTTAGTAGAATTTTATAACATCTTTGCAGTTGCAGTTTATGAAAATGCAAGCACAGAAAATAGCGTTTTCAAAGGTAAAACAACTAAATCTAATGGTTATATAAATGAATATTTAAATGATGAAGGTATTGAAGATGGAAATCAGTTTGCAAAAAGTTTAGAAACTCAATATGGTAAGAAATCAAAAGCTGCTAATACTATTTATGGTCGTGCAAATAATGAAATGGAAAATGCAAGAAAAGAATATCTTGATAATAAAAAACAAGGTACAAAAGCTTGAGTTAAATATTTAAAAGGTCAATTTCCTTGAGTTAATGGTGATCAAACTGCATTAGAAAATGCTTGAATTTCAAATTATATTTTAACTGATTCAACTAACTCAGCATATGCAAACTTGTCTAAAACTTTAGGATTTGGTGCTACTGATTCTACTTGATCTAATGGTTACAATACAATTAAAGTTAATGATACAGAAATTTCTGCATTACTTGCAACATTTTTATCTGTAAATGCAGATGTTAATATAGATAATACTTCTTTAAATGAACCTGTAATAAAACAAGCAACAAGCGAATCTCAAAAAACTTCTATTATTAATTTAATAAATGTTTTAGGTGGAAAAAACGCGTTTAATTCTACAACTGATACAACTGATGGTTTCAAAATTGATTTTATTGAAAATATTAATGACACTTTCTTTACTAATTTAACATGAAATACTTTCTTATCAGGCATTAGTTTAAGTTTTGCTAACAATAAAATGTTAGGTAAAATTTCTGAAATGAAAGATATATTTACCATTTCAAATGTTACTGCAATAAAATTAGATCAGAAAAATGAATATAAAGATTTTTATAATTACGAAGGAATATCATCTAGAAATCTTAATAAAACACAAATTGTTTCTGTTGCACCTATATTAAATTCAAAAAAAGATAATCAAAAAATAAATATTTTATCAAATTCTCAAAGATACTTAATTGATAATTACTTTGAAGCAAAAAAACCTGTAGCAACTTCTGAAATTGTTTTAGACTTTTCAAAAATTAATAGTTCATCAACTCCTGATATTAATAAAGAAATAAGTCCTGCACAATTTGTAAACACATCTAGTACAGTTGATGAATTAATTAAATACTTTGAAGGTTTCTACAATTTCTATACAGCTTATATTTCAAATAGCGTTGGTGGAAGTAATAATAAACAAAGTGCTACAAGTATTTATTCAAATGCAGAAACTAGTTCAACTACTGGATTAACTGATTTTGAAACATTTTACAGAGGTGCAAATAAAGGAAACCTTTGAAAATTAGGTCAAAATCAAACTGATACTGGTATTGGATCATTTTTAACAGCAAAAAATAATGAAAAATTATTAACACTAGACTATGATACAACTGCTGGAACTTATTCAAACCTTGCTAAGTATTCTGTTTATGATTTTTTAACTTCAGAAAATACTCAATATGAACCTCAAATAAAAACAGATTGGGATTCATCAACAACTAATATAGATAATTGAGATACCTTCAAGGGAAAAATGGAAAAGATGAAAGATAATGCTAATGCAGTAGCTGGTATGAATTTATTATTCACACTTGTTAATGACTTAGGAAGACACCTTCCTGAATCAACTTCTGCAAAAGGTAATACTTCTGCAGAAGCACCAAAACCATATAAAGTATTAAATGATAAAGATGGAATAATTGCTTTTATTGATACTGATGGATTACATTTCATGAAAATTGATGGTTACAGTCTATTTAACTCAGAAACTAAAACTGAAAATAAAGATAAAGAACAATCAATGGCTTATGATCTTCTTTCAAAAACTAATAAAGAGTTAGTACCTTATTTATTAAATCCTAAAATTAAAAGTGATAAGCCTACTACTCAAAATAGTATTGTTAAAGTTGATAATGGGACTGAAAGTGCTACAACTCCAACTCCCGGAACAAACGCTGATATAAGTAAACAAGAAATCATTGAGGGTATGGGAACAAGTTTTGGAAATGACTACAGTAAAATAATAAACTATTCAATTACTAACGATTATGAGAGATTTTTAGTTAACAATACTGTTGCTAAAGGAATGTTATCAAGTGATAATGATAAAAATAATTTATTCTACAATTTTGATATTTTAGCTGATGCCAAGTCAACAATTTCAACATCTGAAAATTTTGGATTATTGAGTCAATGATTATGAATATATTTAGGTGAAATTTTAGGTAAAGATGGCGAAGAATTATTTGGTTCATTTTTTGCAACAGACGGTGAGAATGTAGATAAAAAAGCAGTTGCAGAATTATTAAGTGTTATTGAAAATCAACAAAACAAAATTTCAGAATTCACAATGAATTTTAATGATCAAAATGACAAGTGAATTGAATCTGTAAAGGATAATTACAATAAGCAATATCATGATTTAGAAACTAAAGTTTCTAGAAAATTCATTCCTAACTATGCAATTGAAGTACCTTTAGAAAATATTGATTCAAGTAAAATTTGAATAACAGAAATTTCTAAAGGAAAAACAAATTCTATTTTTATTTATAAAGTATCAGATTATTTTTATAATGATGAAATCATTATCAATAGTTTAAATAAACATAAAGGAGGAGTAAAATAATGAAAAAATTATTAGCTATAATAGCAGCAGTCGGATTAACTGCTACTACTTCTTCAGTTGTTGTTTCTTGTACAACTACAGTAAATAGATTTTCAAAATTGAATTTCAGTGATAAAAAAATTTATGATACCTTAATTTTAAAAATGTTAGATAATGAATTTATTAGTGTTTCTCAAGCACAAAAGTTCTTAAAAATAAGCGACTCTGAAATTATTACTGACGTTTTAAAAATATTAGATAGAAAAATTGCAGAAGAAGAGTATAAAGCAACTAGTTCTACATTAGCTTCTACATTCAAAGTTAAAGAAAAAGATGTAAAAGAAAACATTACAAATAAATTGCTAAATGATTTAGCAACTAATCAATTCTTTAGCGAGTATACTGCTGCTATCATTGGTAATAGTAAAGGTTTAGTTAATGACTATAATTACTCAAACAATCATTCTTTAAACCCCTTTGATTTATTTAAAGATGATGCTAAAATAAGTTACTCAATTTATTTTGAAAATAGTGAAGATTCAAAAACAACAACAAGTGGTTCTTTGACTAGATGACAAGTACGTGGAGAGTTTGGAGAAAATAATTGAAACATACCAAGCTTTGAAACTTTAAATAATAATAAATTTTATATTGTTGGTTCGACAGATAAAAAAGGACATGTACCTGCACTTACTGCAAAACCTAGTATTTCAAAAGTTTTAAATAAAGAAACTTCAGTTAGTGATATTAATGGCAATTTTTTAGTAAAACCATCAGAAAGTCAAGATTGATTTACTGGTAAAGAGATTATGAAATATCGTTTTCAATCTTATATTAACGCAAAAATTATACCTGATATTTATACTCAATTAATTAGCTTAGCTTATTTAGATAGTAATTTATACACAACAAACCTAACAAATACTAACTATACAAGATCATTTGCTAGATTAAATACTACTAACAAATTAGTTTCATCTTTCCAAAACTCTTTAACAGCTGCTCCAACTTCTGTAAATTCAAATATTAAATTAATTTGATCATTCAAAGCTGATGTTTCACAAGATGCAACTGAGTGAGTTAATTCATACAAAAAAGCATTAAATGACCCAAATGCAGCTGGTAATGTTATTCTAAAAGATGACAGCATAAAAATCTTAAGAGATAATTTCAATTCAACTGAAGCTGGTGATAAATTAGTTAATACTACTAAGTTAGGAATGGATCCATTTTCAATCGGCTTAAAAGGATATAACGGTATTGTTAAAAATAACGACACTGGAGTTGAAGCAATTAGTGGTTCACTAAGTATTTCAACAGATGCTCAAACTGCTGCTAAATCAGTTAATCAGCCAACTTTATTAACTGGTCCAAAAGGTCAAGGTTTTGCTGTTGGTGATAAAGGTGAGAGTGAAATTGTTTTAGTTCTACCATTATATTTAAATGATATTTATGACGCTACAAATGTAACTATTCTGCCAATAAACGGTAAAGCTGAAATGTCAATTCCTGAAAATACTTGATTACCTCTTGGTGACAAATACAGCCAAAGCATTGATGACATGAAGGAATATTCAAACCCAAATAATATTGATGTTATAAAAGATAAAAGTGGGAATCTTTACATAAAGGTTCAAGACGGGCAAGAATCTGGACAAATAACTTTAGGTAAAAATAGAAAAACTACTATTACAGTTAAATCAAAAGATGATACTATGTTAGGTATTCATGAAACAATTAACAAAGCTGATTCAAGTTTTACTTCTAGTTTTGATGAAGATGCACAAGCTAAAGTAAAAGACACAGATAAAATCTTATTCTCTATTTTATTAGCTAGAAACTCAGATCCAAAAAGTATTTCGCAATTAACAACTAATTGAAATAACTCTGATAAAACAAGTTCAGATATTAAAAACTTGTCTGCTACTAACAAACAATTATTAATTTCAGAAATTGAAAAAGGTTTAGTGACTGGGGATACTGATTATACTACTGAAGCTAAAGAAGAACTTTATACTAAATACATTATGGATGGAGATAATGTTTTATTCCAAGGTCTGTATGATGAAATTTCTAAATATATTAAAGAAGACGAAGGGAATAGTTCAGACTAATGAATGATTGTTTATTTTGTAAAATTATAAAACAAGAAATTCCTTCATATAAAATTTATGAGAATGAGTATGTTTACGCGTTCTTAGACATTAATCCTGTATCTGATGGTCATGCTTTAGTAATTCCAAAAGTACATGCTGAAAACTTAACTAAAACTCCAGATTTATATTTAGTTGAAGTAAGCAAAGCAAGAAAAATAGTTGCTGAAATACTACAATCAAAACTGAATGGTGTTAAAGGTTTTAACTATATTTCTAATCAAGAAGCAATAGCTAAGCAGGTTATATTCCATTATCACGAACATATATTACCTAAGTTTAAAGAAGATGAAGGTTTCTTACATGATAAGAACGTTAATCTTAAATATGCAACCTTAGAAGATGTGTTTAATGAAATAACAAAATAAAAGATGACAATTAAGTCATCTTTTTTCATACACTTTTGAATATAAAAATGTAACTTAAGTGTTACATTACTTTTTATGTTTATAAAACATTTTCCCATCAACGCTAATAATTCTTGGTGTTCATGTTTTATGTTCAACTTTATTTAATTCATCATTTATTTTAAATACTTTAGCATCTAGATCATCAAACATTGACAACATGATTGCTTCAATAATAACTGGTTCAGTTGGTGAACCATATTCTTTTTTACCATGACTAGCAATAATCATATGTTGCAATAAAGTTAATGATTCATTTATATTTCCCTGTTCATCTTTGTACAAATTTAATTCTTCTGCAACTTTGTTAAGTTCAGTATTACCAATACTAATATGTCCAATTACTTTACCTTGTAAACTATAATCAGTTCCAGTTGAATCAATAATTTCAATTACTTTACCTATATCATGTAGGATTGCTCCACAAATCAACAATTCTCAATCAATTGAAGCATAAGCATAACTTGGTTTTAAAGCTAGAGCATTTTTAACTAGTGTGAAGCTATGTCAGAATAATCCGCCTTTAACATTATGGTGAATTGACATTGCAGCTGGGTAAGTTAAAAATTCTTTTTCATATTTTTTAATTAAGCTAATTGTTAATTCACGATAAGTTTGATTTGTTAAACTTTCAAGAATACTCATTAACTCCGCATAGTTTTTTTCAATGTTAATCGGTGCTTCAATAAAAAAGTCTTTTCCCTCTAATCCAAAGTGATTTAAATCAACTTCGCTAAGAATACTATAATCGCTTACTTTAAGCTGCAATACGCCCCTAAATTCGTTCACAGCAGCATTCTTGAATAAAACAAAAGCATTTGGTTGCAATAATTGTTTATCTTCATCAGTTACAGTTCATTTTCTAGCTTCTACTCTACCAGTTTTATCTGATAAATTTAAAATTAAATACGATGAGCCATTAGTTGCTGTTGAAACAATAACTTTTTCTAATCTAACAACTAAGTCAGTTGAAGACACTGTGTTATTTAATTCATTTATTTTTTTCATATGTAACTCCTTATTATTATTTTACCTTATTTAGACCAATCTATTGGTTCTAAATCATTATTAAGCAAAATTGCATTTATTTTTGAAAAAGGCTTTGATTCTTTAAAACCTTTTAGGTAACTAAATGGTGATGGATGAGCTGAGCTAATTACATTAGACGTTTTGAACTCTAAGTTTTCATAAACTCTTTTCGCATAGTTACCTCATAAACAATAAACTAAATTTGGATTATTTTTATTTAAATTACTTAAAATAACGCTAACTATTTCTTGTCAACCTAGTTTAGCATGACTTCCAGGATTATTTTCAATAACTGTTCAACAAGTATTTATTAATAAAACACCTTGTTCAACTCAACCACTTAAATCATTATTATCATAATGTTTAATATTTAAATCACTGTCTAACTCTTTAAAAATATTAATTAAACTTTTAGGCGTTTTAATTTCATTACTAGCACTAAAAGCAATTCCATTTGCTTGTTTAGGGTTATGATATGGATCTTGACCAATAATAACAACTTTAACTTCTTTTGGAGATATTAAATTAAATAACCTTAAGCAATCTTCTTTTGATGGATAAATAGTTTCTTTAGTTTTGTATGCTTTATTTATTAATTCTTCAATTTTTTTTAAAAGATTATTATTCGCTAGAAAATTATTTCATTCTCTATTCATTGGTATCACCTATTTTTGCAAAACTGCTTATTATTTTAATAAATGCTTTTATTTCTTTTTCTGATTCATCGAATGAATAAAATTCTGATTTAGCAGTTTTGTTTTGTTGATCTAAAATCCCTAAGTTACATTTCATTGGTTTTAATTTTTCGTGCTTAGGATTTGTTATATAAAAATTTAAAGCCCCTAACATTGATTTTCTTGATGGTTGCTCTATTTTCTTATTATTTAGATAAGCTAATACATTGATTGCAGTTAAGATTCCACTACTTGCAGATTCAATGTATCCTTCGACACCAGTTATTTGCCCTGCAAAAAATACATTCTTATTTCTTTTTACTTGCAGTGCTCTATTAAGCAATTTGGGTGAGTTGATGTAATAGTTTTTATGCATAACTCCATATCTAATAATATTTAAATTTTCAAGACCAGGTAATGTTTGTAAAATTCTTTTTTGTTCTGGCCATTTAATGTTTGTTTGAAAACCAACAAAATTATAAAGTGAATCAATTGCATCATCTTGTCGTAGTTGTATAACTGCAAATGGAGTTTCACCGTTTTGATCAACTAAATTATTTGGTGATAATGGACCATTTAATAAAACTTTTTTACTAGTTTTAGCTATTTGCTCAATTGGTTGACATCCTTTAAAATATATTTCTTTTTCAAAGGATTTTAATTTAACTGTATCAGCATTTTTTAACTCATTTACAAATGTGTTAAATTGTTCTTCATTCAGCGGTATACAAATATATTGACCATCTTTGCCTTCATTATGTCTGCTTGCTCAATATACCTTATCAAAATCAATACTATCTTTTGTGATGATAGGAGCAGATGCATCTAAAAAGAATAATTTTTCATTTCCTGTCATTAATTCGATATTCTTACCTAATTTTTCTGTTGTTAAAGGCCCTGAAGCTACAATAGTTACTTTTGTATAATCAATTTCAAAAACTTCTTGTTCAATTAAAGTTATATTTTCGTGATTCTTAATTTTTTCAGTAATATATTTACTAAATCCAAATCGGTCAACACTTAAAGCATCATCACCAGGAATTTCATTTGCTAATGCTGCCTGTATAACTAATGAATTTAATAATTTCATTTCATTTTTTAAAATTCCTGCTGCGTTTTTTTTGGATTTGCTTCTTAAAGTATTTGAGCAAACTAATTCCCCTAGGTCATTAGTTTTTTGAATATCATTTTTTATTAAAGATTTAACTTCATATAAATTAACTTTTATTCCATTATTGGCTAATAGATAAGCAGCTTCACAACCTGCCAATCCTGCTCCTATAATATTCACTTCTTTTTGCATGATATACCTCTTACTTCTATATAAAATTATAAGTTAAAACAAGAAAAAAACCATCTTTAAGATGGTTTAATTAGTTTATTATCAAACTTTAGTTCTTTCTTCTTTTGGTTTATACATACCATCACCAGGTTTAGTTTCATAAACTTCGTGGAATTCATTTATATTTACCAATACACCATTACATCTGAATTCTTCAGGCGAATGAGGATCAACTAGTAATCTTGTGTTTTTTTGCTCATCTGTTGCTTTTCTTCTTCATACTAAAGCATAGTTTGTAAAGAAATCTTTTAAGTTTTCCGGGCTTTGTGCCTTGCATATATCTAAAGCAGCAGCAACTCCACTTAAGTCACCAATATTTTCACCAAGTGTTAATTTACCATTAACATTAGAACCATTAATTTGATATTCATTATATTGATCAACAACTCTTTGAGTTCTTAACTTATATTGCTCGTTATCTGTTTGAGTTCATCAATTTTCAAAATTTCCATCTTTATCAAATTTACTTCCTTCATCATCAAAACCATGACTTACTTCGTGACCAATAACTGCACCAATTCCACCAAGATTAGCAGCATGTGATTGATTTACATCATAAAATGGTTTTTGCAAAATTCCTGCAGGGAAACAAATTTCATTTGACGTTGGATTATAATAAGCATTAACTGTTTGAGCATCCATATATCATTTTGTTTTATCAACTGGTAAATTGATTTCTTTTAATTCTTTGTTAATGTAGTGTTTTGCTAAGCTTTGCATGTTTTCAAATAAACTTCCGCCTTCTTCATAACTAAGAATTTCAACATCACTTAAATCCTCTCATTTATCTGGGTAACCAATTTTAATAGTAAAAGACTTTAATTTTTCAATAGCTTTAATTTTTGTTTCTTCTGACATTCAATCTAATGCATTAATTCTATTTTCATAAACTTTTAATAAATCATTAACCATTTTTAAAACATCTTTTTTTGCATCTTCTGAAAAATGACGTTTTACATATTCTTTTGAAATTAATTCTCCAAGTGTGCTATCAATAAATTCAACAACTCTATCTTCGATAGGTTTCATTTTCTTAACACCACTAAATACTGATCCATATTTAAATGCATTTTCATATAAATCAATTGTTAGCATTCTTGAATAAGAACTAGTTATTTTATATAACATGATATCCTTTAAATCATCTAAACTAATTTCTTCAATCATTTCGCTTAGCTTTTCAAAATATTTAGGCTCAGTTAGTATAATTTTTGCTGCTTTATCATATCCTGTTTGGCTTAGGTATGATGTTCAGTCAATAATTGGACATATAGTATTTAAATCTTGAATGGTTACAACATTATAAATGTTTTCTGGTTCACGTAATTCTTCTTGCTTAAACATTGATTTTGAGATTTTTTCTTCAAAGTTATAAATCAAAGTAAAAATATCTGAAGTCTTCAAATCTACTTTTGAAAGTTTAACTAAATTTTCAATGTAATTTTTATAAGCTTTTTTAATTTCTTCATGTCTTGGGTGAGTTGCTTCATAAAAATCTCTATCAGACATTCCTAATCCCATAGAATCAATCATTAATGCCCTTAGATTACTATCTTTAAAATCTGAGTCAACTCCTTTTGAATGGAATAAAGAAATTCCTCAACCTTTAAATAATTCAATAAATAAAGCTGTTAATTGAGTTTTATCAGCTAATTCTTTTATTTTATTTAAAATTGGAATAATTGGACTAATTCCTTGCTGATTTCTTGCTTGATTATTCAAATAGTTTGATCTCAAGTTAGCAATCATTTGACTTTCTCTATCTAAGCTCTTTGCGCTAACAAGTTCATTGATTATTGCTTTGATATCGTCTGTTGATTTCTTTTGTAGCATTTCAAAACTACCTCATGATGCATATCCATCTGGTAACTCATTATTATCTATTCATTCTTTATTTACTGAATCATAGAAATTATCTTGTGGTCTAATTTTTGTCATATAAACTCTCCTTTTATTAGTTATTATTTTATAATAAAAAAACGTCAATTAAGACGTCAAAATTATTTATTTTTAATAATTTTAAAAAATCAATTACTTAAGCATAGTAGCAACATAAGTATTAGAACCGCAAAAATTTCAATAATTCAGTATATAAAATTGGATAAAGCTGCTTTATCATTTCAAATTAATGATATTAAAACTGTTGCTGTAAATGCTAATATTACATAAAGAAATCAAATTATAATAAATTGTAAAACATTTCTGACAAAAACTTTTTTTCTAGTAAAGCCTAGTTGTCTTAATATAAAATTTTCTTTTTCTAAACTTCTTAAATACATTAAAAAACCGTTGACTATAATAACAAATGTAAAACTCACAAATACAATGTTTAAATATGCTCCTAAAAATATCAAACCATTTATATATTGAGTGTTAGGATTTATTTCATAACTTTGAACACCCATTTTGCCTATTACGTTAATTGAAAAATTTAAAAAAATCATTGAGTTAACAAGCATTAAAATAATTTTAGTTATTAGAGATGCATTATATTGCATATTTTTTATTGAACTAGAGAATACAAATGAACTTGTAGAAACACGAAAAAGTATTTTGGTAATTATTTTTATCATAATTTCTAACAATAGATGTAGGCCTATAATAAAGAATATTCCTCCAAATAAATATAAAACCTCTGTATTATTAAATACAATTAGTAGAAAATACGAAATGATAAACATAAATCCTAATACAATTTTAATAATTTGACTTTTAATGGTTTTCTTTTTATTATCTTTGTTGCTTTCTTCAATTCATTGGTATTTTTTTGTTGATGCATAAATAATTGCAAACAAAGTTACAAAACTTATTAAAAGTACTAAAATTATATTTAAAAATGAATAGTTTATTAAAAAGTCTTGTTGAAGTATAGACTTTTGAATTAAATTTGCAATAAGCAGTTTATTTAAGACTATTGAAAAACAAAATCCTAAAATAAAACTCGGAACCATTATGATTAGCTGTTCATGCAATAAATTTTTAAATAAATTTTTAAAAGACAATCCTATTAATCTTCTATTTATTAGATCTTTTTCTCTGACATTAAAATTTATACTTATTATTAATGTAGTCATTGATATTGAAATTAATAGTAATAGTCCAAAAAGGATAATAAAAATTAAAGACATGTTAGAATTCTTATCAAACTGTTTAAGCGAAGAAATAAATAAAAATAAAGATGAATTAGTAAACACTGAAGATAAAAATAATGTTATGAATATTGGTATGTTATAACTTTTATAAAACTTTAATTGCTTAAATATTTTACTATTATGCATTTTCAATAAGTAGTTTTTTTTCTAATTTAGCCATTGTTATTTCTTTAGTTTTAATTTCTTCTGTTATTTTTCCATTATTCATTAAAATAATCTTTTCTGTTTCAAGTCCAACTTGTGGTGAATGGGTAACTATAATTAAAGTTTTTCCCAATTTTTTACTATTAACTACTAATTCTTCTAATACCTTTTTAGTGTTGATTAAATCAAGAGCTCCTGTTGGTTCATCTGCCAATATTATCTTTGAATTTCCAAGTAATGCTCGTGCAATTGCTACACGTTGTTTTTGTCCACCTGATAACTTAGATACAATAATCTTTTCTTTTTCAATTAATCCAAGTTCTTTTAGTAAATTAAAATATTTTTGTTCGTTAATTATGTTTTTATTATTTTTCTCTACAAATTTTATATTTTGTTCAACAGTTAAATATTCAATTAATTTATAATCTTGATAAATGTATGATATTTCTTTTGATCTAAATTTTGTTAATTTAGGTTCCTTCAATTCTGATATATTAGTTCCATCAATTATAATGCTTCCTTCTGATGGTTTTTCAATACCTGACAAGATGTTTAAAAGTGTTGATTTACCCACTCCGCTATTGCCCATAATTGAAATACATTCATTTTCAAAAACACTTAAATTTATTTCCTGTAAAATATTTGTTTTTTTTATATTGTTTATTTTGATTAATTCTTTCATGAGAATCCTCCTATTTTATTTTTTGTTAAAATAGAAGGATTCTAAATAGAAGAAATATCTTGTCTATACCAAATTAATTTTTTAAGGACAATCAATTTTCCTCAGAAACATGAGTAATTAATATTTTTAATAATTTTTGTAAAAAAAACATATAATCTAAAGTTATTTTTATCACTTAAGATTGTTATTTTCATAAATGGATTAAAATTAAATACCATTATTAGTGAACAAAATATTGTAACTGATAATTTAAAGTTTAATAATGTACTATTATTTTTAAATATAACTAATAAAATTGCAATTGTAAAAACCAGAATAAACAATGTCCAAAGAAAGAAAAGAATAAAGAATATTCCTATAAATTTAGGCTTAACTCTAATTTCTTTAAAAATTTTAAAAACTGAATAAAAAAGTGAAAACACTACAATTAAAGGCACTAAAAATCCTAATTTTGGTAGAAAAAATGAAACTGTAAAATACAAGACTAATATTCTAAAAAAATTATTGCTTATTAATTTATTCATTTTTTTCTCCTTTTATTAATTAATATTTTATAACAAAAAAATCACTTTTAAAAAGTGATTTGTTTTTATTTTTTAATTGCTTTAACTTTATCTAATTGTTCTCATGTTAATTCATGTTTTCCAAAGTGTCCATAAGTTGCAGTTTTCAAAAATGTCGGTTTTCTTAAATCTAATTTTTTAATAATTTCATTAACTGAAAAATTGAAATTATCATTTAGTACTTTTGCAATAATTTCTTTGCTTACTTTTTCTGTTCCAAATGTTTCGATAAAAATTGAAACTGGTTCTGGTTTACCAATAGCATATGAAACTTGAATTTCAATTTTATCAGCCAAACCAGCAGCAACTAAGTTTTTAGCAGCATATCTCGCCATATAAGCAGCACTTCTATCAACTTTTGTTGCATCTTTTCCTGAAAAAGCTCCTCCTCCATGACGTGAGTAGCCTCCATATGTATCAACAATAATTTTTCTTCCTGTTAATCCAGTATCCCCTTGAGGTCCACCAATAACAAATCTACCTGTTGGGTTAATCAGTACTTTAAAATCAGTATTTAATTTAAACTCTTTAGCAACAACATCCATGATTTCTGATTTTATAAAATTTTTAAATTCTTCTTCAATCATCTCATCATCGTGTTGAATTGACATCAAGATTGTATCAATTTTAGGATTTGACTCATCAGTGTAATCAATTGTTACTTGAGACTTCATGTCAGGTCTTGCTCATTTAAATTTTCCTTCTTTTCTTAGCTTAGAAGCTAAATAAACTAACTCATGTGAAATAGTAATAGCTAATGGTAAGAAAGTTTTAGATTCATTTGTAGCATATCCAAACATAATTCCTTGGTCACCAGCTCCAATTACTTCAGTATCTAAATCGATTCCTAAGGCAATATCGGCTGATTGTTGTTCAACTTTGATATCAATTTGACAAGTGTCGGCATTGATTCCATAAGCATCATTGTTATATCCAATTTTTCTTAATACATCACGTGCAATTTTTTCATAATCAACAGTTGCAATTGTTGTAATCTGTCCGCCAATTAATAAATAGTTTGTGGTAGCAAATGTTTCGCAGGCTACCTTAGCGTTTGGGTCTTGTTTCAATATTTCATCCAATATCGCATCAGATATCTGATCACATATTTTGTCTGGATGTCCTTCTGAAACACTTTCGCTAGTAAATAATTTTCTCATTTTTCCATTTTTCCCTTCTGCGATATCAATATAAATTATACTAAATCCGATTAAAAATCTGAAATAAAAAAGCAAATAATTTGCTTTTAAATACTTATTCTATTAATGCTTATAGCTTTATTTGACTTTTCATCAATTTGAATAATTACTCCATTCAATTTTGCTTCACCTTTTGCTGGTTGAAAGCGTCTTATCAATCCTGTTTTTTGTTTATAAATAGCATCAGCTGCTTCAATACCAATAACAGAATCAATTACTCCGCTCATGCCTAAATCAGTTATAAATGCTGTACCCTTTGGTAATATTCTTTCATCTGCAGTTTGCACATGAGTGTGAGTTCCTACAAAAGCAGTTATAACTCCGTCATAGTTTAATGCAAAAGCTATTTTTTCAGCTGTTGTTTCAGCATGAAAGTCAACTAATAATATATCATATGATAATTTTAATGATAAAAAATCATCCATAGTTTCATAAACACTGTTTGAAGGATCCATAAAGTTATTACCCATTAAATTCAATACACATATTTTTTTATTATTTTTTTCAATAATCACATATCCGTTACCTGGTGTTTTATACATGTTTAATGGTTTTAACAAATCAGGAGTCTGGTTTATATACTCTAGAACTTCTGCATTTTTAAATATATGATTACCACTTGTTATTACATCAACGTAATTTTCCTTGTAAAAATGGTAATGTTCTTTTGAAATCGATTTACCATGTGTTGTATTTTCTCCATTAACAACAACAATATCAATTTGATTATCTTTAATTAGGCTTTTAATATTTTTTTTAAAGACTTCTCTGCCTGGCTTAGCAAAGATATCTCCTACCATAAGTACTTTCATTAGATAACCTCTTCTATTTCTTTTATAAGTTCCAAAACCTCTTTATTCTCAGAACTATTGTGTTTTTCAATAATACCTTGAATTTTTATTTTTCGTTCATTCATTTGTAGCTTACCTTCTAAATCATTTAATGATTTAATAATTTTATTAATTGCATCATGTGCTGCTGCTTTAGATATTGCTAGTTGATCAGCTATTTCTTGAAAACTCAAATCTTCTTCAAAATATAATTCAAAATATTCAACTTGTTTTTCAGTTAGCATATTTTTATATAAATAAAATAGTGATGATAACTCCAAAGTTTTTTCTAATGTTATTTTACTCATCTTCTTCTCTTTCTTCCATGAAACCAACTACTAAATTATATACATATTGGTCTACATCGAATTTTTCAATATCATCAACTTGTTCTCCAACACCCACCAATTTAACAGGTATATTTAATTGATCTTTAATTGATAGTGCAATACCACCTTTACTTGTTCCATCCATTTTTGTTAAAACAATACCAGAAATGTCAGCAACTTCGTTAAACTCTTGAGCTTGCATAACTCCATTTTGACCTGTTGTTGCATCAATCACCAATAAAAGCTCATGTGGTGCTTTTTTATCAAATTTATGAACTATTTGATACATTTTTTCTAACTCTTTCATTAAGTTAACTTTATTTTGTAATCTACCAGCAGTGTCAATCAATAATAAATCATATCCCTCTGCTTTTGCCTTTTCTAAAGCATCAAATACTACACTTGCAGGATCTTGATTTTGTTTTTTTCCCTTTACTAGGTCAACTTTATTATCAAGTCTTTTATCAACTCATTCTTCTAATTGTTCAATAGCTCCTGCTCTAAATGTGTCAGCAGCCGCTATTAAAACTTTTTTGTTTTGTTCAGCGTAAAAATTTGCAATTTTTGATAATGAAGTAGTTTTTCCAGTTCCATTTACACCAATAACCATAAAAACATTTAATCTTTTGTCTTCGAAATTTAATTCTTCCACTTTTTTAGAACCGTCTGTATAAATATCATAAATTTCTTCAGCAAGAATTTCTCTAAATTCATTTGCTTCAGACGTGTTTTTTACTTTTCTTCTAATATTATTGGAAATTTTTAAAACCATTTTCATACCCATATCAGTTTTAATTAAAACTTCTTCAAGTTCGTCAAAGAAATCATCATCCATCTTTTTATATTTTTTAGAAAGTTTTTTAATATCCTTTGAAAAATCTAAAGCTGATTTTGCAATTGCCTTTTCGGCCTTTTCTTTTTTTGCTTTTTGCTTTTGTTTTTTAGCAATTTCTTTTTCAGTTAGTTGTTTTTGCTCAATAATAGGTTCAGTTTTAACTGTCTTTTCCTCATTATTTTGTTTTTCTGTTTGATTGCCAGATATTTTATCTTTTAACTTATTTCAAAAACCCATGATATACCTCTATCTACTAATTATTATTTTATCAAATTATCATAAAATTAAAAAAATTCTGATTAAACAGAATTTAATTTACTACATCAATGTTTTTAAATTGTCATATATTTCTGAAGTTTCTTCAAATCTTCCTGTTCTAATGAATGAAACAATTTCTTGAACAGTTAATAAGTGATCTCCAGCTCTTTCCAGATTTTTAGCTTGTTTCATAGCTTCTGAAATTTCTATCACTTCTTCATTTGTTTCAGCTTTTTTAAGAGCTTTTACTAAATATGAATATAAGTCTTCAAATTCTTTATTAATTTGTGATTCAAGTTCCATAACTTTAACAACTAGATTTGTATCAAAGTTTGAAAATAGTTCTGAAAAACTATCTAACATATCTATAACTAACTGAAAAAGATTTAGAATTGATGTTGTATATTTTTTTGTTGGTTTAAATTTTGAAAAAAAGATACATAATTTTTTAGAGTAATCCGCAATGATTTCAATTTCTCTAGCTAATAGTATACCTCCAACAGCAAGTCTTAGGTCACGAGCAACTAATTGTTGTTTTGCAATTTTTCAAAGTGCTGTTGATGTAAATTCATTCAACTTATCATTAATAATTTTGTCATGCTCTACGATCATTGCTGCACCTTCAACGTTATTTTTTGTAATAACTTCAAATGTTTCAGCAAATTGAACTTTAGTTTCTTTAATCATGTCTTCAAGCATGCTTCTTAGTTGTCGAATATCATTATCTAAAATTTTGTTAATTGACATATTCTAATCACCATACCTTCCTGAAATATAATCTTCTGTTCTTGAGTCTTTTGGACTAATAAATATTTTTTTAGTCGTATTGTATTCTATTAACTCACCTTTTAAGAAATAAGCTGTCATATCACTAATTCTTGTTGCTTGTTGTAGTGAATGAGTAACCATAACTATAGTATATTCTTTTTTAAGTTCTAAGACTAATTCTTCAACTTTTAAAGTTGCAATTGGGTCTAACGCAGATGTTGGTTCATCCATTAATAAAATTTTTGGATGCATTGCAATAGCTCTAGCAATACATAGTCTTTGTTGTTGTCCACCAGAAAGACCAAGCGCTGGAGTTTCTAATTTATCTTTTACTTCTTCTCAAAGTGCTGCTTTTCTTAGTGAGTCTTCACAAATTTGGTCTAATATTTTTTTGCTTTTAACCCCTTGTGTTTTTGGTCCATAAATTACATTTTCATAAATTGATAAAGGAAATGGATTAGCTTTTTGAAAAACCATACCAACTTCAGTTCTTAATTTTGAAACATCTGTTCCTTGCTTATAAATTTCTTCATTAAATACTTCAATTGATCCTTCAACAGTTGAGCCACTTATTAAATCATTCATTCTGTTAATTGATCTTAAAAGTGTAGATTTACCACACCCTGAAGGGCCGATAAAAGTTGTAATAGAATTTTCTTTAATATCCATGTTGATATCAAATAAAGCTTGTTTTTTACCTTTATAGAAAAAGTTAAAGTTTGTTACTTTAATAACATCAGCTCTTTTTGAAAGAGCTGGTAATTTTGCTGGCTTATCTTCTTTTAAATTTTTATTTAAATTTAAGCCTTTGAAAGTTTCATCTTTTTTAAGTGTATTACTCATTATCTATAACTCCTTTTTTTAATTTTCTATATTGTTTTTTTCGTTTGATTCAAGCTTTATTCTTTGCTGAAATCTCTTTAAAGAATTTCAATTCAACTTCACCTTTTCTTAATTTGCTTTGCAATTTCATTCATTTAAATTTAAGCGAAGGCTTTAGTTTCTTAATTCTTGCTTTAGTTTTAACTTTAAATTCTTTACGTTTAATTTTTGATTTTGCTTTTAAATCTTTTGTTTTTTGAACAAGCAATGATGAAAGTCTTCCAGAAGTAAAATTCAATCCAATAATTAATATAATTGTAATTAATGCCATTAAGTAAATTGTTCCTTGACCATGACCAGGTATTCCTTCAGCCACCATCATATAGATTCCGGTAGTTAATGTTGTTCCTTGAGATAAGAATCCCTGCGCTGGCATTTGAATATCTGTTCCAAGAGTTAGATAAATTGGAGCAGATTCTCCTATTATTTTAGCCATCGCTAGGATAATCCCAGTAATTATACCTTCCATTGCATTAGGCAAAATAATTTTAAATAATATTTGAATTTTTGTTAAACCTAAAGCTGAACCAGCTTCACGGTATTGATGAGGTACCTGTTGCAGCGCATCCTCGAAATTAGAAATTAACATTGGAAGAACAACTATTGTCATTGTTAGACCAGCAGCTAATATACTAAACGGTAAACCTAAAAGAACAATAAATATTGATAAACCAAATATACCAAAAACAATTGATGGAGTTGACGCTAATAAGTTAATTGAAAATCTAAATGTTTTAGTTAACGCTGAACTTTTTCTTGCATATTCGTTTAAATAAATTGCGGCTGCTAAAGCAAAAGGAATAGCAAATACTAAAGTACAAACAACTAATAAGATTGTTGTAAGTAATGCTGCAAAAATTCCTCCACCTGTTCTATTTTCAGTGTCCATGTGAATAAATGCAACAGGATCTGATAGTCCTATTAATCCTCTAATAATGACATCACCCAAAATTCAAAACGTAAATGAAATAATAATTGCAGTTGAAATTCACATCAACATTAACATTATTGACGAATAAGTTTTTTTAAAGAATTTATTTTCTGTTCTATTATGAACCATCATTCCTAACATTCGCTTATCGTAAACATATTTAGGCGCTTTAATTTTTCTTGAAGAGTCCTTATTAATTTTTTCTTCCCTTTTAATTCTTCTTGAGTATTTAATATTATCAACATTAGACATAAATAAAATAACTATATTAATAATAAAAACCAATAAGAAAAGAATTAAACCAATTGCATATAATGCTGATTGATGAGTTGAACCACTGTTTTCTGTCATTTCAAGACCAATTGTTGCAGCTAATGTTCTAATAGATGAAAATAAGAAACCACTTATTCCACTGTTTGTTATAAAACCACCAGTTGAATTACCTGCAATCATCATGATAGCCATTGTTTCTCCAATTACTCTAGCCATACCTAATATAATTGCTGAAATAATTTTAGCTGAAGCTGATTTTCTAATAATTTTAAATGTTGTTTTTTCTTTAGAAATACCTAAACCTAAGCTACCTAATCGATAGCCTTCGGGAACAGATTGAACGGCATTATAACTCAAACTTATCATTGTTGGGGCTGCCATAAAAGTCATTGTCACTGAAGCAACCATCAAGTTATCATTATTTGGAGCACCCATTAATTGAAATAATGCTCCAATTTGATCTCTTGCAAAAAGCCCAAAAACAACTGATGGTACACTGGCTAGTAGTTTAATAACTGTTAGTACTTTTTTCTGCATACTTATTGATAGGTATTCAGAAATAAACAAAGTTGTAAATATTGTTAATGGAATGGAAAACATCATTGATATAGTTAAAAGTACTAAGGTCATTAAAATAATTAATCCTATACCATATTGTCCCCCATCTTTACCAGGTTTTCAATTTGTACCTGTTATGAAGCTTCAGAAACCTTGTTCTTTAAAAACATGAGTTGATTTTAAAACAACAAAAATAACTAAAACTAATAAAATAGCAATAACAGTAAAAGTTAGTGAATAAATAATTGATTTGAAAAATTTAGCATTAAAATTTTGTTTTGGCTTAAATATTTTAGCTTTAAAAGCATTTTCTTCATTCTTTTTATTTGCAAACATGGGTATCTCCTTTCCATTTATTAATTATTTCTTTTTTGACTATTTAGCTTGAACAGACTGTATTAAGCCAACAGATGCATATATTTTTTCAACTTCTGGGCTTGAAGCCATTCAAAACAAGAAGTCTAGCATACTATTTAAATCCTTGTTGTTTTTGTCATATTTATAAATTGCTATAAAAGGTCTTGTTAAAGGGTAATCCACTAACTCTTGAGACGAATCATTTGAAGGATCTCAAGTTTTTTCACCTTTGCCAATTTTTACTGATTTAACAGTAGATGAATTTGCTGAACCATATAACATTGAAACAAACCCGATTGATCCTGGAGATTTCTCAATTTGGCTGTAAATAGTTCCATTAGCTCCGTATTCTTTAACAGCATTACCAGGTTCTATTCCTGTTAAATTTGAAAACGAAGTTCTTGTCCCTGACCCACTTGTTGATGAATAAGGTGTTACTTTAACTTTATTTGAAACTTCTTCTGCGAGTGATAAATTTGCTTCCTTAGTTTCTGGTAGTGAAAATTCATTTGCAATTAATTTTGCTAAATCATTTCAGCTTATTAAATCATTTTGTGAATCTGGTTTATAAATTGCATTAAGAATTTTATAACTTTTTCCCTCTTTAACAAATTTTCCATTTTCATCAACTTCAAACTTAAATTCTAAGTTTGATTTTCTTAAAAACTCATCAAAACCCGTTCCTTTATCATTGTAAACAAATACAATTGAATCTCTTGCAAACTCTATTGAACGATATGTGCCTTCCACACCTGGAGTCATTGCTAAATTGTTTGAATATCATTTTTTATCATTAATTGCTTGTTTTGAAAGATTACTAAATAACGCTTCGTTTTCGTTAATGGGTTCTTTTTCTCAATCATCTTTTTTAATATCTTTTGAAATAAATCCAATATCATAAACACCTTCTTTGACATTTGTAACTCCAGCACCTGAACCAGTTGCTGAATAAACAAATTTTTTACCATCTTCAGTTTTATATTTATCAGTAAGTTTCTTCAATAAAGGCTGAACACTGGCACTACCACCAATGCTTATTGAGTTATTCGGTGCTGCTAAAGTTCATGATCATAGACCAACAATAGCCCCTACAACTATCACCATTACTAAAAAGAATTTCTTGTTCATGTTTTTCTCCTATTTAGAAATAATTAATATTATTATACCAATTTAAGTATGCAATTAGTAAAAAATATACTTTTAGATTATTTGTTTAATCATAGATTAAAGGGTTAATAATTTAACAAAAAAATTGCATATTAGTGCAATTTTGAACTTATTCCTTATTTTTATTGATTAGCTTTTTAATTTTATCAATATCTAAAGCTAATTGAACTATTTTTGTAATTCCTTTTGTCTCCATAGTTACACCATATAAGATATCGCAGTTTTCCATTGTACCTTCACGATGAGTTACAATAATGAATTGAGTGTTATCAACAAAGTCTCTTACATAACGTGCAAATCTTGTTACGTTTGCTGGATCTAATGGAGCTTCAGCTTCATCTAAGATAACTAGTGGTAATGGTCTTACTTTTAAAATTGAAAATAGCACTGATAATGCTACCAATGATTTTTCTCCCCCACTTAATAAGTTTAAGTTAGTAATTTTTTTGCCTGGAGGATTAACCTCAATATCAATTCCAGTTTCTAAAATATCGTCTGGGTTTGTGTAAATTAAACGAGCAGTTCCACCATTAAATAATTTTTGGAATGCCTCTGGTAATGCTGCATTGACATCATCAACAATACGTTTAAATTGAGTTTTCATTTCTATATCAATGTTTAAAATTATTTCATTTAGTTTATCTGCTGATTCTTGAACTTCATTTAAATTTGAAACATAGTATTCATATTCTTTTTTTGTTTCTTCATACTCTTGAATTGCATCCATTGAAACTTCTCCAATTGATTTTAATTCAATAGTTAATTCTTGAATTCTAACTCTTGTTTCCTCAGGATTTTCTATTTCATCAAAATGCATTTCTCTAATAGCATCTAATGACAAGTTGTATCCCTCTGATAATCTTTTTAGAATTTGAATATTTGTTGATTCTAAAATTGTTAAATCAGATTTAACATTAGCTAGTTCGTCTTTTCAATTATTTAAAATTTCACGTTTTTCTTTGTTTTCTTTATTTAATTCATGTTGACGATCAGTTGTTTTAGTTTTAGACTCTGATAAACTATTAACTTTGATTGAAATTTCATTTCTTTCAGTTTCAAGTTTAGCAATTTCTCTAGCTAATCTAATTGATTCTGATTCATCAAATGATGAAGCAACCTGGTTATTTAATAAATCTTTACCTGTAATAATTTTGTAGTTATCAGATAATTCAATTAAAGAAGAATTAAGAATATTAATTGAGTTTTTACCAATTCTAATGTTTGATGCTGTCTGGTTAATATCATCAACTAATTTTTCTCTTACTTCTTTTAAATCATTAAATATTTTTTGTTTCTCATTAAAAATTTTATCTAAAGTAGCAATTTTTGTTTTAATTGATTCTGGGTCAAATGATTCATCAATTTTTTTAGCAGCAAAAATGTTTGATGCTTTATTAACAGAACCACCACTCATTGCTCCTCTTGGTAAAACTCTTTGACCATCTAATGAAACTATTCCATAACGGAAGTTTATGCTTTTTCCAAGTCTAGTTGCATCATCAAAGTTTCTTGTAACAATTGTTGTACCATAAATATAATCCAACACAATTTGACAGTCTTTTTCAATTTCAACTAATTCGTTTGCAAACCCAACGAATCCAGGAGCCCTTTTTATTATGTCTCTTTGTGGCCCTGCTATTGAAGAAGGATTTAAAGTGTCAATAGGTAATGCGTTTACTCTACCTAATCTTTGATTTTTTAAGAACTCAATTCCTTTTTTAGCATCATCGCTTGTTTTAAAAACTACAGATTGTAAATGGTTACCTGTTATTAATGAAATAGCTATTTGGTGTTCTTCTTTAACATCAATTAATGAACCAACAGTTCCTACAACTCCTGACAATCTTTTTGCATTATCAATAATTGCCTTTGCACCTGACATTGGATTTAAGTTATTTGTATTTTGTTTATGTTCCAATTCTTCTAAACGGTATTGCAACTTGTTTTTTTCAGATTCAATTTCTTGAGATTGCATATGAAAAGTTCTAAACTGGTCATTAACTTCGTCATATCTTCTTTTTAATTCTAATTCTGTTTTTTCAAGATTTGCTACAAGATCTTTTTCACTATTAAATGAAATTGATTTTTCATCAAATTCTTTTTTAATAGCTCTAGCTTTTATATCATCAACGTTTTGGTTAACGTTTTCTGAATTTTCTCTAGCTTCAACTTGCTGTTTTTGAGCTTTTAAACTTGCTATTCTTTCAACAATTCTTTGGAAATTTAAATTTAATTGAGTTATTTCTTTATCTGCATCACCATTTTTAGATAACATTACATCTAATTCATCTTGTGATAAGTTAATTTCATTTGCTAATTTTTGAACTTCTATATCTAATTGACGTCTTTTATCTCTTAATGAAGATAATTCAGTTTCAAACCTTAAAGCATCACTTGCTAAAATTGTCAATTCAATTTTTTGTAATTCTTCAATTTTATCTTTATATTTGGCAGCTTTTTCAGCTTTTTCTTTTTCTCTTGGTAATCTTTTTTCCAAAGTAGATTTAATATCAGTAATTCTTGTTAAGTTTTCAGTTGTTTTTGCTAATTGTTTAAGAGCTTCTAATTTTCTTTTTTTGTATTTTGCTAATCCCGCAGCTTCATCAAAAATTTCTCTTCTTGCATCAGGCTTAGCTTCAGCAAATGTTGAAATTGTTCCTTGTGAAATAATTGCTATACTTGATTTAGTTAATCCTGTTTCTAATGCTATATCTTGGATATCTCTTAATTTACATTTTTCACCATTAATAAAAAAATCACTATCACGAGTTTTTTTATTAAATCTTCTCGTGATTTCAACAACATTTGTTTTGATAGTAGAAAAAATATCTCTTTGATTATCAAAAACTAATGTTACTTCTGCAAAGTCAGCAGCAGGCTTATCAGCGCTTCCTGAAAAAACAATATCATCCATGTTTGAACCACGTAATGATTTAGTTGATTGCTCTCCTAAAGCTCATCTTATAGAGTCTGTAATGTTTGATTTACCTGATCCGTTTGGTCCAACAACACCAATCATTTCTTTTGTGAAGTTTAATGTTGTAGGCTCAGCAAACGATTTAAATCCAACTGCTCTAATTTGTTTTAAAAATAGCATAAATTTGTAACTCCTTCTTTAAATATAATAACTAATAAAATTATACCAAAAAAACCTAAAAAAATAATTGATTTTAATATCCTTATACTATGTATAAAAGAATAATTTATAATAAATAAAAAGTGAGTTTTCAGCTCACTTTTTATCATTACTTTGTTGGTTTTTTTAATTTATTTAAACAATCCTTTGCAGCATTTTGTGATGCTTCTTGCTTAGAAAAACCAATACCAACTCCATACTTCTGTCCATCTAAATTAACGCTAACAGTATATTGTATTTTATTATCTTTTTCAATGTGGATCTGGTTTTCAACTTTATATTCTAAATCACTTCTAATCTCAGCTTGAATGATCTCTTGCAACTCAGATTTGTAATCATGATTAAGTTGTTTGTAATCATTTTTTTCAATGTATTTGAATATTGTTGCTTTAATTCAAGAAATTAATATTTCTTCAGTTTGATCTAAATAAATAGCAGCAGTTACTGCTTCATAGACATCAGATAAAATCGAAGGTTTTTCATAACCTTTTGATTTTATTTCTCCTTGACCTAATCTAATAATCTTACCAAGATCAATCATTTTAGCAATTTCACTTAATGTTTCTTGTCTAACAATATCAGATCTTGTTTTTGTTAATTTACCTTCTGGTGCATTTGAAAAGTTTAAATACAAAAATTTTGATACATACATTTGTAAAACAGCATCACCTAGAAACTCCAGTCTTTGATAAGTTTCTTTTGTTTTTGTTTCGTTGGCATAAGAATTATGAGTTAATGCTGTGCTAAAAATTTTTGAGTCATTAATTTTAATACCAAAATTTTCAAAGAATTCGTGCATTGTCATATTATATTAATTCCTTTTTAATTTTATTTAAAACATCATTTTCAATAGCATCACAAGTCATTCTTAATGTTGCTTCAAATGATTTAACATCACTTGATCCATGTGCTTTAAATGCAATACCATTAACACCTAATAAAATAGCTCCAGAGTGATTTTTATAATCAAATTTCTTTGAAACATTATTAAATGATTTTTTAAGTGTTAAAGCCTTTAACTTAGTAAAAATTGTTTTGTATAACTGAGATTTAATTTCAGTCATTAAAATTTTTGAAGCTCCTTCAAATGCCTTTAAACACATATTTCCTGTGTAACCATCAGTAACAATAATATCAACTTTACCAGCTAAAATATCTCTTGATTCAAGATTACCAAAGAAGTTTATATTTTCATCTGCTTCTAGCTCTTTATAGATTTCTTTTTGTAATAAAGTACCTTTTGACTTTTCTTCACCAATATTTAATTGAGCAATAGAAGGATTTTCAATTTTTAAGACGCTTTTAGAGTATATATTAGCCATTTTAGCATAACCTATGATATCTTCAACGTCTGCTTCAAGATTTGCTCCTACATCTAATAATAAAGTTAGTTTATTATTTACTGCAGTTGGAAGTGTTGGCATGAAACCAGGTCTTGATATACCATTTAACTCACCAAGGATAAAATGTGATCCTGCAATGAAAGCTGCAGAGTTACCACCAGTAATCATAGCATCAACTTTATTATCTTTTAAAGCTTCAAGTGCTTTTACCATTGATGAGTCTTTTTTTCTTCTAATATCCATTATTGAACCATTCATATCAATAAACTCTGTAGTTGCAAGAATTTCATATCTTGATTCATCAATAGGAAATTTTTTCAATGATGTTTCTATTTGTTCTTTATCCCCAACAAAAATAAGATATAATTCTTTTTTTGTCTTAATAAATTTGCTTGCTGCTTCAATAGCAACTAAACTACCATTATCTGATCCCATTACGTCAAACGCTATTTTATACATTTGTAGTACCTTCCTTCTTTTTTCTTTATTTTATAAAATTAAAACACCAATTTGGTGCTTTAATAAATTATTCTACTGCAATTATAAAACTGTAAACTTTTTGACCACCTTCAATGATCTCATATTCTACATCAAAATTTTCATCTAAAAATTTTCTTAATTGACTAACACTTTTTGCTGAAGCATCTTGTCCAATAAAAATAGTTATAATTTCTGTTTTATTAGTTATATATCTTGATAATTGTTTTTCAAATAATATACCAATATCATTTGCTGTACCAACAATTTTTCCATCAACAATAGCCATTTGTTGGTCTTTCTTAATTTTAATTCCATTAACAACTGAATCTTTAGCAGCTTGTGAAACTTGAAAAGAAATCACATTTTTAATTGCTGAAGTAATTGCTTTAGTATTTTTTACAGTTGTTGCAGATGGATCAAATGATAATGCTGCAGTCATTCCTTGTTGAATAGTTTTTGTTGGAATAACAATAATTTTTGATTTTGTTTCTTCTTTTTCAGCCTGTTTTGCTGCTAATAAAACGTTTCCATTATTAGGCATTAAGTAAACAGCTTTAGCATCAACTTCTTCAATAGCTTTTAAGAAATCATTAGTTGAAGGATTCATTTTTGAACCTCCATCAATAGCTATATCAATACCAAGTTCTTTTTCAAAGTATTTTTTCATTTCTGGTGATGATACAACAGCAATTGTTGCATAATCATTATTAAGATTTCTTTCAAGTTTAATTGATGTGTTTTCTTGTCATCCAGAACCTTCGCTACCTTTAACTTGCTTATCAGCTTGTAAGTTCATGTTATCAACTTTGATAGTTCTAAAATCACCATATTGTTGTAAGAACATTAAGACTTGTCCCGGGCTTAAAGCATGAGTATGAACTTTTAAGATATCCTCGTCAATAACAACTACGATTGAAGTATTTCCATAAATTTGTAATTGATCTCTGATTGCACTAGTTTGTAGTTTGTTAATTCATTCCTCATTTAACATTACAATACCTTCAGTACAGTAACCAAATTCGGCTTCAATTTCCATTTCGATGTTCCCGCCTTCATTGATTTCAAGTTTATCTGTCTTAGCTATTATTTTATTTGTTTGAATTACTGAGTTCATACCTTCTAAAAATTTAACTAATCCATAAGCCCCTGAGTCAACAACACCAACATCTTTAAGCGCTTGTAATAAGTTTGGAGTATTTTCTAATGCTTCATTCGCGATTAATATTATTTTGTTTCAAAATTCTTTTATTTCCATGTCATCAGGCAATAATGCTGATTGTTCAGCAACTTCTCTAATAACTGTTAAAATTGTGCCTTCAACAGGTTTCATAACTGCTCTATAAGCTATCAATTTAGATTCTGCAAACCCTTTTTTTCATTCTGCTGCATTCAATTCAGTAGCATCGTTCATTCCTTTTGCTAAACCTTTAATAATTTGAGAAAAAATAACACCAGAGTTACCTCTAGCACCCATAATTAAACCTCTAGAAAAAGCATTTAAAAATTCACCGATTGTTTTAAATTCAATATCTTTTACATCATTATATCCATTAGTAGCAGTTAAATTCATGTTAGTTCCTGTATCTCCATCTGGAACAGGGAATACATTTAACTTATCAATATGTGGATAATTGTTATATAAATTGTTTACAGCACTCGTCATTGAGTCTTTTATCAAAATTAATTTTTCCATTTTATTCCTTCACCTATTACTTTGCTTTTAAGCTAAATCATCTACTACAACATCTACCATGTATTTCATAGTAAATTTTGAAATTTTTTCTAGTTCATATTTTACTCTAATTTGAATTTCTTTAATAACATCTTTAATGTTAACACCAGATAATATTATAACATGTATTCTAAAACGAGTTATATTGTCGGTATTTGTAAACTCAATAGCATTGTTGATATCATTTGTTGCGATCTCATCATATGAATCTGCATTAAAATTAGAAAATGAAACTACACCAGGCACAGTTACTATGGCATCTTTAATTACTTTAATCACTGATTTATCTATTGTGTTCACAAAATCACCTTACTTTCACTTATATTATTTTAACAATATTATATAAAAGTTGGGAAAAAAAGCAAAATTTTATTTATATATGTTGTATTATCTCTTTATTTTTAGTATTATTTTTTTAGTGTTATTAATCTTAACTATAGACAGAGGTGAAATGAGATGGCAAGAAAAGATATGTTAACTGGTAAAAGTGCGTTATCTGGTAATTCAAGATCACACGCTTTAAATGCAACAAAAAGAAAATGAAATTTGAACTTACAAAAAGTTAAAGTTATGGACGAAAACGGTAATGTATTTACTATCAAAGTTTCAGCAAGAACTTTAAGAACTTTAAAAAAACAAAACGTTGTTGTTGCTTAATTAATAAAACACATGCTTAATTGCATGTGTTTTTTTCTAAAAATCTTTTCTGTTTTCCTTAAACGTTGTAATTATTTGTTCTATATCATTAATTGTGATTAATTGAACTATTTCTTCTTTTGTTCAACCAAATTTTTCTAAGTCTTTAATTAGTTTTTCTTGTTTAAGAAATTGATCAACATATTCATAATTAGTTAGAGAATTTGATGTTAAGGTGATTATCTTAAATGTATTTTTTTCCTCTGAATATTTTTTCAATACTTTCTTATAAACAAATTTAGTATAACTTTTGTAGACTTCTCTTTTATTTTCTTCTAATTTTTTTGCAATATTTTTTTTAGAAGCTTTTTTATTTTCATCAGTTAAGTTTAACTTTGCCAGCTTTTTATCTATTTTTGCTTTTTCAAGTTCTATTTCTCAACCAGCCATTAAAATATTTTTTTCTTCAAAAGCTTTTTCATTATCCTGACTCTGTAAAATATCTAAAGATTCTAGTTCAGAAACTATTTTATAACTTATCAGCAATGAAAATATATTTAGTGAACACATAAAAAATAATAAATTTGTTATCCCTATTTTTCTTTTTTTGTATGATATTACATAAAAAATAATAATTGAAATAAAAGAGAATATTGGCAAAATTGCTAATATCGCAACAAATGTTTGTTTTAACGATATGCAAATAACCAGTATAGTAGCTATAATTAATAAGCTGAACAAGATCGTGAATATTGCATTTAATATATTTAGTATTAATATTTTAATAGTTTGTTTTTTCATAATACCTCTTTCAATAGAAATATTTTACCAAAAAATGTATTATAATTGTTATATGCCTCCTTGGCGGAATTGGCAGACGCATCAGACTCAAAATCTGACGAGGAAACTCGTATCGGTTCGACCCCGATAGGAGGCACCATTTATAAAAATATTAAGGGTTATAAATACCCTTTTTTATTTGCTAAAGTATTATTTGTTTTTATCTAAACTTTTTAATATAATATTAAAAAGAAAAGAGTGAATGTCATGCCTTGAAAAATTGTTAAAACTGAAAAAGAAGTAGTTGTAACTAATGATGATTTAGGTTCTTTTAAAGAAAAAGATGATGCAATTGCTGAAGCAAAAAAATTAGCTAGGGAGCATAAATTAGTTGCTAAAATATATGACAATAGAGAAAATACTCATTCAACTGATGAAATGACAATTGACTACACTAGTTTTTTTAATTCTCAAGAAATTCATGAAAGGTCTTTAAGTGAATTAAAGTTAGCTAAGGCAGAAGTCAACGTTGCTAAACTTGAACTAGATCAAAGAAAAAAAGAATTAAAAAGTAACAAAAATGAATTTGAAAAAATAACTTTTAAGGCTAAGGTTAGAAATGCTAAAATTAGACTTAAAAAAGCTAAATTAAATCTTAAGGCAGCAGAAAAAAGGATTAAACTGCAGGAAAAAAAGGAAATTTAATTTCCTTTTTTTTATTTTGTTGCAATACATATTATTTCATTATTAGTATTAATTATTGGATTTTTACTTAATACCATGGCATTTGATATGCAAGTATTTTCTCAAGCCTTTAATTCCAATTTATCACATTCATATTTTAAATTTTTTAAAGTTATTGTAGTATCAACTTTTGAAAAGAAACTTATAAAAGTGTAGATTTGAAAATTACTAAATTCTAATTCTGTTTTACCTGATGGTATTTTGAAAATCACACTTTCATCGTTTAATAATTTAATTCCATATTTAAATATAAGATTTAAAATTGAAAAATTCATGTCATATCTTTTTGTTGGATTAGCTATAAATAAAATATTAGCTGTTGAAGAGATTTTTTTAGCTTCTTTTATTGCCACTTCACCATCCAACAAGTCTTTCTCGCCTGAAAGTATTTGAATTCTTTTTGAATAAGACTTAATCATTTCTAATTCTTCATCTAATACCTGATCAAAATCAGAAATTGCTAAATCAATTTTTATATTTTTTTCAATTAAATCTAAACATCCACGTTCAATACCTATTATATAAGTTTGATCATTATTAAAAACACTTAAATCTATTTTAGTTTTAGAAGTTACAATAACAATATTTTTAATCATGTTTTAATGTTTCAACTTTCTCTATAAAATTTTCACTCTCAAATAAATAACTTCCTGCAACCATCATTTCAACACCAGCATTAATGGCTTTTTTACTTGTTTGCTCGTTAATTCCACCATCAATTTCAATTGTGTAGTTGAACTGATTTGTTTTTTTTAAAGATGCTAAGAATTCCACTTTCTTTAAAACTTCAGGTATAAATGATTGGCCACCAAATCCAGGTTCTACACTCATTATTAAAATATTATCTAATTTATCTAATCACTCATCTAAAACATGAATATCTGTTTTTGGTGAAACAGCTAAGCTAAACATAATCTTATTTGATTTACACAACTCATAAAATTTTTGAGTTTCTTCTTTTGTCATTGACTCGATATGCATAGTCATCATACTTGGATTGCATTTAATATACTCAGCAAAAAAATCTTCAAATTTCACTGTTTTTACTTTAACCATAAAATGAATATCAATTTTAAACTTACTTGAATTTACGATATCTTTTAATATTTTTGAACCAAATGTTAAATTTGGAACAAAATCATAGTCCATTACATCATAGTGTATTCATTCAATTTTAGCTAACTCGCATCGCGCTATTTCTTTTTTTAAATCAGCAAAGTTTGCAGATAAAAAACTTGGTGCAATAATTATTTCTTTCATTAGTATTTCACCTTCCTGTTTGATATTTCCTCATAAATCTTTTTATAATCTTCATATATAAATAATGGTATATCATCTGCTTCAACCGCATCTTTTACACCACATTTCTTTTCATGAATATGAATACAATCGATAAATTTACAGTTGTTATTAAACTTATTTAATACTTTTGAAGTTCTCAAAATATTTTCAACTTCAAGATTAACAAGTTCAAAACTTGAAAAACCTGGAGTATCAGCTATCAAAATATTATCAGGTAAGTTATATATTTTTACATTCGTAGTTGTGTGCTTACCTCTATTAAGTTTCAAAGATATTTCATTAGTTTTAATTTGATAATCAACTAAATAATTGTTAAGTGTTGTAGACTTACCGGCACCTGTTTGTCCTGTAAAAAATGAAACTTTATCAACTAATTTTAATCTTAAATTCTTTATTTCTTCATTATATTTTTCATTTTCTATATTATCAAGTATGAATACTTCATATCCTATATCTTTGTAAGAATTTACTTTTTGCATTACTTCTTCATAAAATTTTGTTTTATTCAATAGTTCATTTTTTGTAAATAAAAGAATTGGTTTTATTTTTTTGGCTTCAATCATAAAAATATATTTATTCAAAATATATGATGCAAATAATGGTTCAAATAAAGATGTAACTATAATAACCTGATCAACATTGGCAATTCTTGGTCTATATATTTCATTTTTTCTAGGTATTATTTTTGTTATATTACCTTTTAAATCTTCGATAAACTCAAATTCTACATCGTCTCCGACTAAGGGTTTAGTTTCTTTTTTAACATTGCCTTTGATAAATACTTCATATACTTTACCATCTTTAGCAAGAACAAAACTTATATTGCTATCTATTTGAATAATTTTTCCATTCACAATTTTTACCTCCTATCATATTAAAACAAGCATAAATAAAACTAATATTACGAAAATGCATACAATTACTGGTACAACTTTTGTATTAATAAAACTTGATATAAAATTCTTAAATTTCATATTTTCATTTTCAAATTTTTTAATATTTTCATTTCTATAAGGTTCATTTTTGAACTTTTTAATTGCTATTTTTTCGCCTTTACCAATTGCTTTAAGATCTTTTGCCACTTCATTAGCTGTTTTGTATCTATCAACAACATTTTTTTCAAGACACTTCATAATTATGCTTTCTAAATTTTTGTCAATTGTTGGATTAATCACTGAGGGCAAAATAATCTCTGCAACTAAACTTTGATCTAAAAGATAAGTATTTTTGTCTTTTCTATCTCTATCATTTTTTGGCATAAATAATCTAGAATCATTAATTTTAATTAGTTCGACACCAGTTGCTGCTTCATACATCATTACCCCTAATGAATAAATATCTGACTGGAATGATATTTTATCATCATTTGAAGCGTCAGATTCAATATATTGTTCTGGAGATGCAAATCTAGGTGTTCCTGGCGATGAAGGTTTCAATGTTCTTTTAGCGCTTCCTCCCTCATAAACAAATCCTTTAACATGTGAAATTCCAAAGTCTGTTATCTTTATCTTTTTATCCTTTGTTAACAAAATATTACCTGGTTTAATATCACGGTGGATCATGTTCATATCATGAACACCTTGTAACCCTAAAGCTATTTCGCTAAAGTAGTAAATTATTTCTTCAAAAGTTAAAGTACCATCCTTTTCTTTTAACATGTCTTGCAATGACTGACCATCCACATATTCCATAACAATTAATAAAAAATTATCTCATTGTAGATAATCTTGAATTTTAACAACTCTTGGATTAAATATTTGAGTTGAATATTTCTTAATTTCATCTCTTACTTCTTGCTCTCTCAATCTGTCATTTTCATTTTTAATGTTGGGAACAAACATTAATTTAATAGCTAAAAAACTATCTTTTGAATAATTCGTTGGATTGCTTAAATCTTTCGCTTTATAGACTAGACCAAAAGTTCCTCTACCTATTTCTTTTATCAACAAGTAGCTGCCATTTATTTTTTTATTAGCAAAATAGTCTTCTGGGATTTGATCAATTCTCGTATATTTTTGATTATTATCTTGCATATCTATTCACCCATCATTTCTACAATTAGCAATGATAAGTTATCAGTTGAAAAATTATTTAACGCATACTCAATGATTTCTTTTGCTTTAGCTTTTAATCTTCTTTTTGAAGTTAATATTTCAGTAAAAGTTTCTGCATCAATGTAGTCATGAACACCATCAGTTGTTAAGACAAAAGTACCCACATTATCAGTTAGCAAATAAGTATCGATTTTTGTATTCTTATTTGGTCCTAAAGCACTTGTTAGAACTTTTCAATATGTCATTTCGTTAAATCTAGGCCCTAAATGGTTTTTTATTTCTTCTTTTCTTTTTTCACGATTTTCTTTATCATTTCATAAATTTTGATCAACTGTTATTTGACTTAACTTACCATCTTTAATTCTGTATGTTCTTGAATCACCAATGTTTATAACAAATGCTTTTTTCTCAACAAAAAGTACAGCAGTTAATGTTGTTCCCATATCATTAGTTTCAAAGAAAACATCAACATGATTTTTCATTTCTTGAATTATTTGCTTTACAGACTCTCTCAATCATTGATTTATTTCATTATCACTCTTTTCTAAAAAAGTAGATTTTTCAAATAATCTAATAAATGTTTCAACTGCCATTTTAGAAGCTAATTCGCCATAAGCATGACCACCCATACCATCACAAACAATAGCAAAAAGACAACCTTCGTTGTTTTCTGTGTATCCTAAAAAATCTTGATTTGATTTTCTAACTCTACCTATGTCAGTTAGTGATTGAATTTTGTATCTCATGCGCGATATCCCTCAACTTTTTCTTTTTATATTTTATCATTTTTTCGATATATCTTTTTTAGTTTTTTCAATAATTCAGGTAACAAAATAAAACTAAACATGAATATACTAAATAAAAATAGAATAATTGATTTTAAATATTTACTTTGCTTATTTGTTTTTAATTCAGGATTATCATCTGCTTTTTCACCTTCAATTCAAGAAGGGTTTTCACTGTCAATATTTTCTTTGTTGGATTCACTTCAATTGCTTGATTTTAAAACTAAATTAATTTCAAATTCACCAAATATATTATTTTTGTATTTTGGATTAACTTTAGCTAATCATTTTTGATCATTAATTTTTTCAAGTAAGAGTATTTCCTCAAATAAAAAACTATGTGAGCTAAAATTTAAAATTATTAAATTATTTGTAACTGTTGAGTAATCATCGACATAAATTATTTTTTTAAATCCCAAGTTATTTATATTAAACTTTTGTATAAATTCTATTTTTATAGTTGGAGATGTTAAGGAGTTTAAAAATGAATCTTTTTCTACTAAATAACTTTTGCTACACTCAATTTTAAATATTTGGACTAGATCTTTACTAATTGAAGAAAGTTTTGATAAGTCACTATTAACTAAACTAATCCCCGAAAATAAATAATAAAATACTTTTGAATCAATACTTAATGTATCTAACAAATTAATTAATTCTATATTTATTTGCTTGTTTATTTCAGCTGCATTTAAACCAATTTTCGTAGGATCATAATAAACAGTAATTCTTGCCTTTTCAAACATAGAATAATCAATCTTTGGTATAAGCAAAATAGTCATTTTATTAATATTTAATATTCTTTGTTCGAATATAATTAGATTTTTAAGTGATTGATCATTTGCTAAATTATTTGAAACTAACACTGTTAATTGATAATTTTCTTTTTTGCTTAATTCGGCAATTATTAAGCTTTGATAATTGATTATTCTATTGGTTCCTTTTTCTTTATAAGAATGATTTTGTATGATTACTTTAGAAGCAATGTTTTTATACACTATAAGCTCAACAATATTTTTTGTAGAATAAGATTGATTATTTATATCGACAAGTCTTTCTAAAATTTCAAACTGTATTTTGAAATCAAAATACTCAAATGAATATTTATCGAAATCATTTAAATTAACAACAAATGTGTAGTCATAATTTGTTTTCCATAAATGTCCGTTGTAAACAACATTTTGAACAAAATTTATATTTGTTGAATATTCTTTTGTAGGATATTTAATATCTTGATTATCATTGGATTTTAATTCTTTTTTCTCTGAGACATAGTTCATATTCTCAAATTGATTAAAACCAAAAATAGTTGATAAAAAAATAAGTATTAAATTAATCATATTTTCACCTCATAAGTTATTAACTAAAAAACTTGGATTTCTCCAAGTTAATTAAAAGGTTTTTTTAATTATTAATTTATTAATGTTTTTTCCAATATTATGAAATTTAGTTTCATACTCAGTTGGAATATTATTTTTTAAAGCAGTTTGATCAGAATATAGATCTGTTGTTTGATAAATTAATTCTCAGTTCTTGTTTTCTGAAATTTCTTCTAAGGAAAATGCAAATAGGCCATCATTATCAGTTTTAAATTCCAAAATTCCATTTGATTTAATAATATTTGCATAGATATCTAAAAAGGTTCTATATGTTAGTCTTTTTTTAGCATGTCTGGCTTTTGGTCAGGGATCAGAAAAATTTAAATAAATTTTATCAATTGATGATGGCGCAAATATATCTGATAAATCCTCAGCAAAATCATTAAAATATTTTAAATTAGTTACTTCTCGGTTTTTTTGTTTAAACTCTGTTAAAGTTTTTTTAAGTGCAACTCCAACAACGGTCTCTTCTTTTTCCATTCCAATAAAGTTAATATTTTCTTCTTTTAACGCATGATTTGTAATAAAGTTACCTTTACCACAGCCAATCTCTAGATGAACAGGCTGTTTTGTATTTTCAAATAAATCAGCTAAATTAATTTTTGATTCTTTATCTCATTTAATTAAATATATACTATTATTTTCTAAATATTCCTTTACCCAAGGTTTATTTCTTAATCTCATATTTTCTCCTAAACTATAATTAATGCAAATCCTATAAATACAAGTACACACAAAATATCAACCAGACTAGTAATTAATGGTGATGATGCAATTGTTGGATCTTTCTTAATTTTCTTCAATAATAATGGCAGTAAAATTCCTAATAAGTTAGCTAACATAACAACAACAAGTATTCCAAGTGTTGAAAATAAAACAACCATTCATTCACTATGATTAATTGTTCCACCTTCTTGAACTGCATAAATTATAAGTAATCTAATAACATTTATAAATGCTAATGTAATGCCTAATAAGAATCCAACTAATAATTCTTTTCCAAATATTGTTTTAATTTCTTTTTTATGAACTTGATTTAAGGCTAGTGATCTAATCATCATTAGAGATGATTGGTTAGCAATATTTCCTGATACTCCAGCTAAAACAATTAATATTGGAATCATCATAATTACTTCTTTACCCGATGGTAAATCTTTTAAACCTTCAACTAAATTAAACATTAATAACATAATTACGTGAGTAATTACTCCAATTAGTAATAGAATTGATAATCAAACAACTCTTGACTTGTACATTTTGAAAATACTTGTTTCAAAATAATCTGATTCTACATCATCAGCATCAATTCCTGCAAAATTCTGAATGTCTTCAGTTGATTCTTCGACTAGTACATCAATAACATCATCAACAGTTATAATACCAACTAATTGTTGATTTTTATTAACAACAGGTAAAGTGTTTATGTCATAACGTTTAAAATAGTTTGCAACTTCTTCTTGGTCCATCTCTACATTAACGTTAACAATTTTTGAATTCATTACTGTACCAAGTTTTGTTTTTGGACTATTAATTAGTAATTGTTTTAATTCAATTCAACCTAATAATTTATTATGTTCATCAATAATAAATAAGTCATCTATCTCATCATAATCATCATGACGACGTTTAATAGCCTTAATTGCCATTTCTACTGTGTTATCTGCCTTTAACTCAGTAAAATTGATACTCATTATGGCTCCTGCAGTATGTTCTTTATATTTAAGGATATTGTTTAATTCTTTTCTTACATCTTTTGTTGTTGCTTTTAAAATCTTTTTAACAACTTCACTTGGCATTTCATCAATTAAGTCAATTATGTCATCAGTATAAAGTTCATCCATGATTTCTTGAATTTCAGTATTAGTAAAAGCCTCAATTATATATTCTTGATGTTCTGAATCTAAGTATGTAAAAATTTCAGCCGCTTCTTCAAGTTCCAATAATCTAAATATTTTTAATACCTTTTTACTTTCAAATTGTTCCATTGCTTCTGCAAAGTCTACAAATTGGAATTCTTTAGAAATACTTCTTATTTTTTTAACATCTTTTTCTTCTAAAGCTTTTTCAAGCATTTCTTCAATATGATCTAGTTTCAACATAATTTACCTTTCATGAACTTCTTATTAATATATTGTATAATAAAAATATGGGGATGTCCTGGTTTCGACAGGATACTCTGGTCATATAATAGCAGTGGTGTGGTAGACCATAAGACTTCTAGGTTTGATAAAATGCAAACAAAAACGAAGAAAAAACAAACGAAGTTCCAACATTTATGTTAAATGCTGGACAAGCAAATTACGCTTTCGCTTAATTTGACTTTCAATATATAAATATAACGTTTGGCAATTTTTAACAGTGTTGGAATCTGTTAATTATTGTACATACCTATTCCAATAGAAATTATGATCGTAATAAATAATTTTGAAAATGAATTACGAATGTTATATTAGTCTTTTGATAGTTTTATTTAATATAGCAAATTAGAAAATTATCTAAACTGTAGAATTTATATGATTTGGTATTTTGGACGTGGGTTCGATTCCCACCATCTCCACCATTTATTAAGAAAAATAGCCTAGTTAGAAATAACTAGGTTTTTATTTTATTATATTAAGTTCTCTCAAGTCTTTATACACTGCATCAAATAACTCTGTTTGAACAATTTTATTATTACCAGGATAGCTAGAACTTAAAAAAGTCATTGTTATATTATTTTTTGGATCAACAAGTCCAGCACTGCCTAAAGCACCATCTCAACCAAACTCACCAATTTCTGTTAAAGGGTGCAAATCATTTTTTAGTCTAACTCTAACACCGTATCCATATGAATAGTCTTTGTTGAATGTTCATCTAAATGAATCTTTTATTTCTTTTAGTTGATCACTTCTCATTAAATCAAGTAGTTCTTTTTCTAAGAATTGAATTCCATTGATTTTTCCATCAATTAAAAAATTTAAAAATTTTGCATAATCACTAGCTGTTGAGAATAAACCACTTCCGCCTAATGGTGCTAATGGTTGGTTATTTGTAAAGGGCATTAAAAAATGAAAATTATCATTTGCTGTCAATTTATTACCATCAATAGTTTTTTTAAAGTCATATACTTTTGTTTTACGATTTAAATCTTTAACATAAAATGTCGTATCTTTCATTTCTAATACTGAAAATATATTTTCTTCAAGGAATTCATTAAAAGGTTGATTTGTTACTTTTTCGATAATACCACCAATAATATCAAGAGATACTCCATAATATCATTCAGTTCCTGGTTCTGATATAACTTTTGACTTGCTAACTTTCTCACAAAATTTTTGTAAGGTTATATTTTCATTTTCAACTAAATCAAAAGCATTTTTAATTTCTTTTCCACTATCAGAATTATTCCAAAAATAAGTTAATCCTGACGTCATATTTAATAAATGCTTAATTTTAATTTTTTCATTAAAGTCAGAATAAAATTTTTTTATTGGTTCTTCAAGTGATAATTGATTTCTTTGAATCAATAATAAACAAGCTACAACAGTTATAGGTTTTGTCATGGAATATAAAGCAAATATATTATCTTTTTGAATTTTAATTTCATTTTCCTTATCTGAATATCCAAAGTTTTCAAAATAAATGTCTTCATTATCTTTTGTTATCTTAATAACTAATCCATTAAATAAATTATTATTAATAAATTCCTTTAATTTTATCTGGGTATTATTTCAATTCATATAACCACCTATATTTATATTTATTATTATATTCTTAAAATATTAAAAAAAGAGACATTGTCTCTTTTAAAAAATAAATTATTTTTTTGCTTTTCTTTGTTCATCTAAGATTTTAATCATACGAGGTTTGATAGCTTCTTGTTCACCACCATAAACAACTTGTACGTTTGTTCCTCTAATTAGAGCTCCAGTAGCTCCACCTAAAGAAATAATTCCATCTTTATCAACTAAAGATCCGTCTTTAACAGTTAAACGTAAACGACTAGCACATGCATCAACGTCAACAATGTTTGCTTCTCCACCTAAGAATTCAATGATTTTTGTAGCTTTTTGAATTCTTGCTTCTTCAACAGCGTCTTTAGCAGATGCTTTTGAAGTTTTTCCGTCTTCAATTTTGCTTCCATCAACATTTAATCCTTTTGATGCTTTATAATCAGCTTTTGTTGCTAATTGAACATTTGAACTTCCATCACGACCCGGTACCATAACATTTCCGTATTTTACTGCAAAGTAGAATGCGAAGAAGTAAGCAGGTGCCATTGCGGCTGAAACTCCTAATATTGCAAATGCTGATTTAGCTGACATTGCTTTTGATCCAAAGTAAGGGATAACTCCGAATACGATGTAATCAATAAATCCTCCAGAAACAGTCATTGATACGTGAGTTTTGAATAACCCAGCAAATAAGAATGAAATAGCTGCTAAAGGCATATGTACACCATAGAATAATCAAGGTGCTAAGAATAAGAATGTATATTCGATTGGTTCTGTAATACCTGTTAAGAAACAAGTAAAGGCTGCTGAGAAGTAAATTCCCATAACTTCTTTTCTGTTTTCTTTAGGTACGTTTAATCACATAGCTAATCCAGCCATTGGTAATCCCAATAACATAAATCCGAATTTACCTGATTGGAATCTACCAATATTTAATCCTAAAGCTTCTAAATCTGTAAAGTTTAATACTTTTGTATTAGCAATAACTTTGTAAGCCATAGTTTGATCACCCATTGATTGTCATAAATCAGTGTAATCACGTGATATTAATGCTCTAATTGATTCAAAATCTGCATTTGTTAAACCTAATGCTGATGCATTATGGTTTTTATTTCAAATTTCCACAAAAGCATTTTTTTGAGCATCAGTTGCTGAATTAAATGCTTCAGCAATTGAACCACCAGCATTTGTTCATCATAATGGTGCATAGAAAACGTGGTGTAGACCAAATGGTACTAATGAACGTTCTGCAACTTCATAAATAAATGAGTCCAATCCACCAGGCAATTTACCTGATGCTTGTCCAAATGCAGCTAATCCCATACCAATGTATGGTCAAATAAACATAAATATAAATGATAAAGGTATAACAGCAACAAATGTTACAATAGGAACTAATTTTGTTCCACTAAAGAAACTAATTGCTGATGGTAATTGAGTTTGGTGATATTTATTGTAACATTTAGCTGCAATAGCACCAACAAAAATTCCAGCGAATACACCTGTATTTAGTGAATTAATTCCTATATTTGATGTAATCAATCCATTAGGAATTTTGTTAATTCATAATAAAGTATAGTAAACTGATCCTGCTCCATCAATTAATTCAAATTTTGAATTAACCATTTGTAAATTATCAGCACTTGAACCAATTCCTCAAGCCATAATATTTTCCAAGTGTATATTTGATGCACTTCAATCAATTTTTCCATCTTTTATAGCTGTAAAATGTTCTCAAACTGGTTTTCCATTTTCAATACCTGTTTGAACTCATAAATTACTTTCATTAATTGATAAAGTTTGTGTGTGTAATAAAGCTGCTTGCATACCGTTCATAACCAAGAAACCTACAACAGCTGTGATAGCTGCAATTCCTGAGTCTTTAGTATAAGCAAGGGCAACTGATATACAGAATAGCACTGGTAAATTTCCAAAACATACATCACCCATTTTATTTAGTAATGTACCAAAGAAGTAACCAAAGCTATCCGCACTTGAATTTGAAGCAATAGCTGACCCCACACCTAAGAATACTCCCGCAATAGGAAGCAATGCAATAGGTAAAAGGAAAGCCTTACTTAATTTTGAAAGTGTAGGCATAATGTTTCCACAACCCTTTTTGAACATTTCTCAAGAGTTTTTAGCGCTACCTTTTCATTCAATAGAAGAAAAACTTTTCATCTTTTTTCCCTTTCTTAATTTAGTTTTAAAAGAATACAAAACTTAGACTAACATCATTAGTCCTGAAAACGCCATAACAAATCCAAATAGAGCTAAAAATATTGGGAAATTCTTTTTAGTAAATTCTCAAATAGTTTGGCTCTCTTTGTTTCGTCTATAAAATTCATCGTGAATTTTTGATCTGTTCTTAACCCAAAAAGCTAACACACCAAAAATTACCATAATAAATAGACCAATAATCATTATAACTAGTCCTAATAATTTGTTTGTTTCCATTTTGTACCTCATAATATATTTTTACACAAAAAAAAAAAAAAAAGGTTTTATTTGGAAAAATATTCCAAAGAAAACCACTTTAAGTGTTAAAACCTTTATTTTTACTTCCTGTCAATTTAATTCATTCTTCTTTTTTAACTTTTGAATTCATTTCTTCAAGTTGCACAAAGAAGATTTCTTTAACTGTTTTTTTATTTTCTTTCATGTAATTATTTATAGTTTCAAACTCATTTTCAACTATTTTTAAAACTAATTCTTTTGATTCATGCTCAAAATCATCAGCCGCAAATATGTATATGGGCAGAAAAAAATCATTTTTTTCAACTTTAGCAAAAGTTAAAGCAAATATGCCATGATTAATATCAAAACTTTGACCAAATTTTATAGCTTTTTTATTTAAAAATAATTCATTTCAAACTATTGAAGAAGAAGTTGCAGAATGCTTTCTTTTTAAATTAAAGCCAGAGAAAAATCCCCAGCAAGCAATAATTAGCGCTAAGACAAATACTATTATTAAAATTGCTATTCCTCAAGAAGGAAGTGGTTTTATATTCGTGTTATTTTCCATTTTACTCCTTTAGATTAAAAATATTAATCCCGTAATTGCTAATACTAAACCAAATAAAGAAAGAAAAAGAGTAAAATTTGTTTTTGTAAATTCCCACATACCTACATGTTTTTTTTCAGTTAAAAATTCATCAGACTTTTTAATAGTTTTTTTATAAAATAGTGCTACTAAACCAAAGCCTATAAAAAATGCTAAGCCTATTAATAAAATAATTAATCCAATAGTTTGTTGTCTATCCATATACTTCTCCTAATACTTATATTTACGCATTTCTTTTCTTTCACTATCTCTTTTTTTAATTGTTTCTCGCTTATCGTGCATTTTTTTACCACGCCCAAGACCAATTTCCAATTTAGCATAGTTACCTTTTAAATAAAGTTTTAAAGGCACTATAGTTAATTTTTCTAACATTACTCTTTTTAAAATTTTATTTATTTCTCTTTTATGTAATAATAATTTCCTTGTTCTTAAAGGATCAATACCCTTCACAAAATTTGCATAATCGTATTTTTTAATGTTTGCATTTATTAAAAAGGCTTCCTTTTTTCTTATAAGAATAAAAGCCTCAGCAATATTTGCCTCATGGTTTCTAATTGATTTGATTTCAGGACCATAAAGTTCGATTCCTGCTTCTCAAGTTTCAAGTATTTCATAATTAAATCTAGCTTTTTTATTTATTGCAATAACATGCTCGCCCATAAAAAGAACCTCCTTACTTTTATTTAACTAAAATAAAGTCAATTTTTCTTTTTCTTATATCAGCACTTATAACTTTAATTTTAACTTTTTGGCCCATTCTGTAGAATGTATTATCATGCTTAATTAAAATTTTATTTGTTTCATCATAAACTATGTTTGGTTCTAGATTTGAAATATGGACTAAACCTTCAACCATATTATCTAGTTGTACAAAAATACCAAATTTTAAAGCTACCGATATTGTTCCTTCATATATATTACCGATTTTATCACTCATGTACTCAACTGTACATGCTTTAACAACTTCGCGCTCACAATCAACACTAGTTGTTTCAGTTTCGTTAATAATAACTGATGCTTTCTTAATAAATGCTTCATTTATTTCCAATGCTTTTTTATCATAATTTTTATTAATTACATATTGTTTTAAGTATCGATGGACAATTAAGTCGCTATACCTTCTGATCGGAGAAGTAAAGTGTGTATAGCATTGACTTGACAATCCAAAATGACCAATATTTTCTAACTCATATTTAGCTTTAGCCATATATCTTAGAAGTGATAAGTTCAATAACTCTTCTTCGATAGGATCTTTTGTTTGTTCGCTAATGCGTTTTAATGTCTTATTGATATTTAAAGGATCAAGCATTTCTGCTGGAGTTAATTTAGGGTCAATTCCGAATGATTTAAGTGATTGATATCAAGTAATTAAATCTTCTTCATCGGGTTTATCATGATTTCTATAAATAAATGGCAATTCCATTTCATAAACTATTTCAGCAACTGCTTCATTTGCACTAACCATAAATTGTTCAATTAATTTTTCAGATTCACCTGTTTGTCTTGCCTTAATTTCAATAACATTACTATTTTCATCCATTATAACTTTTGGTTCACGTACATCAAATGTAATAGTTCCACGCTTTATTTTAACCTGTTCAATTAATTTAAATAATTCAATAGCTTGATTAATCATTGTTTTTGATTCATCACAATGGTTTCAAGTTTTGTTTGCGATATATTCATTAACTTCATTATAATTCAATCTTACTTTTGAGATCATAATTGTTTCATAAATCTCTTTACTAATCATAATTCCATTTTTATCAAATTTCATTTCACATGCTAATGCAAATTTTTTAGTATTAGGATTTAATGAACATAAATTATCACTTAAAATTTTTGGTAACATCGGTAAAACTCTATTTGCTAAGTACGTAGAATTTCCTCTTATTAATGCTTCTTTATCTAGTGGTGTTTTTGGTTTTACATAATGGCTTACATCAGCGATAGCTACATATAATTTAAACTCACCATTATCTAATTTTTCAACACATATTGCATCATCCAAATCCTTTGAATCAATCCCATCAATTGTAACAACCATTTTATCAAGTAAAGAATGTTTCATTCTTTTATTAATTTCATCAACTTCTTTTTCAACAGGAATGTTAACTCTTTCTGCTTCTTTTAAAGTTGCTTTTTCAAACTCAGTTCTAATTTCAAATTCCTCTGCAATTGATAAAATTCTATCGCTAGCTTTTCTAGCATCACCAATAACTTTTTTTAGCCTAACAAACATTAATCTTTCTTTAACTGAAATTATTTTTGCTTTAACTATTTGATATTCTTGGATAGGAAATTCTTGTTTATTTAAAATTCTAATTCTAAATCCTGTAAATGATTGATCACTAGGTATAAAGTCTAAAAACTTGCCATCATAACTTCTAACTATTTCACCAATTAAAAATTCTTTAACTCTCAAGCATAATTCTACGATTTCAGCTCTTGTTTTATCTTGATCTTTAATAACTTTAAATATAACTTCATCACTATCAAAGCACCCATTTAAACTAACTGGTGGTACAAAATAAGCTTCTTCTTCTGGCTGTAATATGTCATTAACAAATCCAAAACCCTTTGGATTCATTCTTAAATTCCCTTTTTTGTAAGTTCCTCCTAATAAATAAACATTTTTTTCAGTTGTAAGCGCTATTGCATTTTCTTCATTTAATTCATTTAACACTTTTTCTAATATAGGAAAATCAAAATAGTTTAGCTTTGAAGCTAAACTGTTTATTGATATGGTCTCATTATTTTCTTTTACTATTTGTAATATTATTTCTTTATTCATACTAATAATTATAAAGTATTATGAATTATTTACTTACTTCTTTTAGAATTAAGCTAGTTAATGTTTTCAATAATTTCAAGAACTCTTATTGTTTCGATTGTTATATCAAGTCAATAATTCATTTTTTCAAAATCATTATTAATTATTAAATTAAGAAAATCTTTTATCTCATATCACATTGTATTACTCTTAGAAATTTTAATATTGAGAGGTGCAACTCTTAAAATAGAATTATTAATTGTAAATTCATCAATCGAAGTAATATTTTTAATTTCAATGTTTTTATCTTCAGCAAATATTTGCGAATTTATTGATTGAGAATTATTTTTTGAACATGTTATTGAAGTTATTATTCCATTATTGTGAACTAAAATTGAGTGATTTAAAATTCCAACTTTATTTTTTAATCTAAGATTTGCTGCTTTAACATCTTTGACTTTTCCAAATAGTTTTATTGCTAGTTCAACAGGATATACATTTAGATCAAATGAAGAACCTTTACCTAAATTAAAATCAAAAACCGAATTAAATACTTCATTTTTAACATCTCTCATTCTGCTTGAATATTGATTTAAATTAAAAACCGCTGAATTAACATTATTATTTTTAATAAAATCTTCTAATATTGCTATTTCATCAATGTGAACTGACTTTGTTGCCTCCATTAGTATGACTTTATTTTTATTTGCTAAATCTTTTAATTCCATAATTTCTGCAGTCTTAAAAGTTGCAGGTTTTTCTAAAATAACATTTTTATAACTATTTAATAAAAGTTTAGCTTGTTCATAATGTAAACCATTTGGCGAAGCTACATAAACAAAATCACAATCAGATTTTGCAAGTTCGTTTAAATCAGTAATGATTTTTGTATTAATATAATTTATTTCACTTAAAAACTTAGCTGCTGTTTCATATTTTCTACTATAGCAGATAGTATATTCAAGTTCAGCAAACTCCTTTGCTGCATCTAAAAATTCTTTAACTATTCATCCTGTTCCAATTGTTGCAAATTTCATAAAATTACCTTCATTTTTCTAATTTACTTAATTTTAAAACTTTTAAGCAAACAAAAAAAGGTTAAACAACCTTTTTAGTTAAATACCAAGATTTCTCTTTTTTCTCTTATTGCAGTAATTGTTATTTCTCCTGGAATAATAACACTATTTTTTAAGTCATTTTTTAGAGTTTCTAATATTCGTGCAAGATCTTTATCATCAGTTGTTACCGGATCAACAATAACTCTGATTTGTCTTCCTGCTTGGAAAGCATAAGTTTTTGATATACCTGGAATCTTATTACCAATTTTTTCAATTTCCTTCATTCTTATAATGAAATCTTCAATTGAATTATTTCTAGCTCCAGGTTTTGAAGCACTAATAGCATCAGCAATAGCTACAATAACAGCTATTTCACTTTCTTTAGCTACATCTTCATGGTGAGCTTCTATTGAATTAATAATTACATCTTCTTCGCCATATTTTTTTGCTGCTTCAACGCCTAAAAATACATGACTTCCTGTTTTTTCAAAATCTATTGCTTTACCAATATCATGTAATAGTCCCGCACGTAATGCTTGTTTAGCATTTAACCCGAGTTCAGATGCAATACTTGATGCAATTTTTGCAACTTCAACAGAATGCAGTAAAACATTTTGACCATAACTAGTTCTATATTTAAGTTTACCTACTAATTTAACTAACTCTTTATCCATATCATGAATACCCAGTTCGTCCATTACTTGAAAACCTATTTCTAAAATTGTTTGATCAATTAATATTTCTTGATTTTTTAATTCTTTTTCAATTTTTATTGGTTGAATTCTTTTATCAATTAACAGTTTTTCTAAAGTTTTAGTTGCGATTTCTCTTCTAATTGGATTGAATGAAGAAATTGTAACAACTTCAGGTGTATCATCAATAATTATTTCAACTCCAGCTAATTGTTCAAAGGTTTTAAGGTTTCTACCGTCTTTACCAATAATTCAACCTTTAATATCATCATTTGGAAGCTTTACTAAATTTGTTGTTTTTTCATTAACAATATCAGTTTTAAATCTTTCCATTGCAGATAATATAATACTATTTGACAACTCTTTAGCCCTTGAGTGAGCTAAATTTTCTGCTTGTTTTATTCGACTCACGATTTCATATTGAATTTTTGATTCAACATTTTTCATTAACTCTGCTTTAGCTTCAAAACTTGTCATATTACTTATAACTTCTAATCTTTTAATAAGTTCTTCTCTTTTATCAGAATAATCATTTATTCTTTTATCTAAGTCTATACTTTTAAGATCAAGAGTTTCTTGTTGCTTATCAATAATGGCTCTTTCTTTAATTAATAAGTTACTTTCATTTTCAATATTTTGTTTAGCTATCTCTAATTTATTTTTTTCAAATTGAAGTTTATCTTCAAATAACTTTTTTTGTTCATTTATTTCTCTATATGTATCTGAGAGAATTTTTTTTCTTTCAATTTTAGCTTCTTTAATCTTTTTTGCATTTAAGACTTTTTGTGATTTAGAAGTCAATATATAAAGCAATGAGCATAGTGTTACTACAAAGGCTACTGAAACAATTATCAGTCCTATAATAGTTACCATTTTTACTCCTTATTTAAGTGTGTTAATTAGACACATATATATTATACTTTAAAATAAAGACTAAAAAAATATACTTCTTAAATAAGATAAATTTATGCTTTTTCAATATACTCTTTTAATTCAGTTTCAATTTTAATTGCTTTTTCTGGATTTTTACTTAATCATTCTTTAACAGCGTTTTTACCTTGACCAATTTTTTCTTTTTCATAAGAATATCAAACACCTGATTTATCTAAAATATTATAAAGAGTTGCTAATTCAATTATTTCATTAGTGCGTTCTATTCCTTTGTCGTATCCTATAGTAATCAATGTTTGTTTGAATGGTGCTGCTACTTTATTTTTAACAATTTTAACTTTCACTTTATTAGCAACTACTACACCATTTTCAATTAATGATTCGCCCTTTCTAACTTCTACTCTTAAAGTTGAAAAGAATTTTAATGCTCTTCCACCAGTAGTTGTTTCTGGATTACCAAACATTATTCCAATTTTTTCTCTTAATTGATTAATAAAAATAACTGTTGTTTTAGACTTTGAAATAGCACCATTTAATTTTCTTAATGCTTTTGACATCATTCTTGCTTGTAATCCTATAGACTGATCAGACATTTCACCTTCTAATTCACTTTTAGGAACTAAAGCCGCAACCGAATCAACAACTACTAGATTTACTGAATTTGATTTTACCAATGTCTCTAATATATCTAGTGCTTCTTCACCATATGATGGTTGACTAACAAGTAAGTTATTAATATCTACTCCTATTTTTTTAGCATAGTTTAAATCAAGTGAATGTTCAGCGTCTATAAATGCTGCAATACCTTGTTGTTTTTGTGCTTCTGCTATTGCATGTAAAGCAAGCGTAGTTTTACCAGATGACTCAGGGCCAAATATTTCAACTACTCTTCCTTTAGGATATCCACCAATCCCAATTGCTTGATCAATTAAAAACGAACCTGATGAAATTACATCATGATCTATATCATCACCTTCGTTGTAAACTACTAATGCTTCTTTACCATAATTTTTTTCAATTGTTTTTAAAGCTGACACTAGAGCTTCATTTTTTCAAATATCGTTTTTATTACTCATTGCTTTTGAAGCTCCTTCTAATGTTCTTGTATTATTCATGTTATTTACCTCCAATAAATTATTAAGGTAAATTATGTTTTTATTTTACAAAGTTTAAAAAAAGATTTACTCCTACAGTTAAACCATTTTCTTTGAATTGTTTTCTACTCATGTTATTTTCATAAATTTTAATGACTTCATATTTTGTTCTAGAACAAACACAAATATAAGCTAATCCAACTTCTTTTTTTTCCATTGCAATAGGTCCAGCATTACCTGTAAAACTAATTGAAAAATCTGAATTAGTTAATTCTAAAGTTTTTTGTGCCATTTCAATCGCACATTCTTCAGACACAACACCATATTTTTTAATAATTCGTTCATTAATACCAACTATAGATTGTTTAAATGAATTTTGGTAACTAACAAAAGATCCTACATAAACTTTGCTAGCTCCTGAAATATTTGTTATCTCATTAGCAAACATTCCTCCTGTGAAAGATTCACAAGTTGAAATAGTTTGATTATTTGTTTTTAAATAATCTACAAGTTTTTTCATTGTTTCCATAATTCACCACAAACTATTAAAAAATATGAGATTTTAATATAACCCACGTTTTGTACCTTTCGGTGTCAATCATCTATCTAGGATATAATCCTCCTGGTTCACATTCATTTCTGTTCACCAAGTTCCTTTACCAAAATTTAAGTTTCTTACTTATGGGGTTTACCGCGTTCCATTTCAAGGTTTCCCTATACTCGTCTCTGTGGCACTTCATAACATCACCATAGCAAAGCCTTAGGTTAGTTATGCCGTCAATACTTGTGTATTGCCTAGACTTATTTTTTCGTCTAGCATAATCACTACAACCATCTCAGATTGTGCAAGCGTGGAGTTTCCTCTACATTTTTTAAAAATGCAGCGATTGACCATAAAATCTCATATATTATTTTATCTTATAATCTATTAACTTATAATATTTATTATTTATTTTCCAATTTTTCTAAAATTTGCTTCATTGTTTTTTCTAATGTATCAATTTGTTTTGATTGTTTAACAAAGTCTGAATTTGAAAAACGCTCTTTTGTCAATTTATCAATTTCAGCGCTTTTATTAATGAACATTGCATGATAATCAGATGACTTTTGTTCTAGAACAGCAATATCGCTATTTTTTTCTTCTATAACTTTATTTAGTCGTACTAATTCTTCTTCATAGAATTTCATTTGAACAATAATTTTGTCTAGTAAATTATCAACACTTTCAACTTTATACCCTGGGAATTCACTAGGAATTTTTTCGTGCAAAATCTCATCTGCTAATATAATTTGTTTTTTCATAAGTACCTCCAATATTTATTATTTATTTTATCATGTATTAAAAATAAAAAATCTATTAATACTAATATGAGGTGATTAAATGAATCCAATTAAAAATCAAGGAATGTTTCTTGAAACACTTTTAAATATTACACATCAAAAATATATTGACAATAACGATTGTGTTGTTTCAAAGATACCAACTAATATACTTCCAATTAGTACAAAAAATAATCAAATAACAAATGCGAAATTTAAAAATAGTATTAATTGTGATTACATTGGCGTTTATAAAGGCATTTACTTTGAGTTTGAAGCCAAAGAAACTTATAAAGATTATTTTGATTTTCATCTGATACGAAAAAATCAAAATGAAAAAATGAAGTTAGTTACAAGTAATAAAGGTATAGCTTTTTTAATAATTTACTTTGGTAGTTATGAAGAGTTCTTTTTAGTTAGCTATTTAACTTTAATTGCATGAGTTAATAAAAACAAAAAAACCATTCCATATGAATGATTTTTAGATAATGCATATCAAATTTACTTAGATAGTGAGTTTAAATTAAATTACTTGCCTAAACTTAATTTTCTAATCAATTAAATTTCAGAGATTTCTCAATTTTGTTTGAATATTTTCCAATTAGTTTAAGGAATGTCTCATAATCATTTATTTTATGTTTATATAAAATGTCTAAAACTTGTTGTCGTGATATAGAAGTTTGTAAAATATCTTTCAATTCTTCAATTTGAGGAATTGTAAATTTTCAGCCAATTTCTTTTTCAATTGTTTGAATAAAATATGTTTCTCCTTTTTTAATTGATTCATTTTCAATTAGTAAAACTATTTTCAAAAATAATTGACTAAAATCTATTTCTTTTGGTTTGATCTTAACAAGTCTTTTATCAACTAAATCTTGTAACTCAGCCTCAATTGTATCAATAGAAATATTCATAAATTTAGATAATTTCAAAGGTGTAATCATTTTTTTATTTTCATCACTAAACTGCATTGTTAATAAAACTATCATCACCTGATTTTCATTCATTGAAATCTTTTTATAGTTTTCTAATAATAATTTATGTTTTGAAATTAATCCTTTTGCTAATAATTCTATAAGCATAACTACACATCCTTTTTTGGTATATGTATTTTATTTTAATTTAAAAATAAAAAAAAGTAAGCATATGCTTACTTTTAGTTTAATTTTTCTTTTAATTGTTTAGCTGCTTTAAATTTAGCTGATTTTGAAGAAGCAATTGAAATTTTTTCACCTGTAGAAGGGTTGATACCTTCTCTTGCTGCTCTTTCGCTAATTGCAAATTTACCAAAACCTGCGATTGAAACTTCATTTCCTGAAGATAATTCTTCAATGATTAAATCGAATAATGAGTTTACTACTGATTCACATTCAACTTTTGAAATGTTTTCATTAGCAATGATTTCATTAATTAAGTCTTTTTTTGTCATATTTTCTCCTTTAATTTTTTAAACTAATTTCACGTCTCTAAAGACATTATTTAAAAGTGAAATAGGCTTAACATTATTATATAAAATATTATATATTATTTCAAAAAAATTCATGTTAATTTCATATTTTATCCCTATTTCATGGGCTATTCTGGCTGTTTCCACCCCTTCAACAGTTAATTTAAATGATTCTAAAGCTTTTTTAGCATCATTTAATTCAACAATTGTTTCACCTAATCTAAAATTTCTAGATTTTTTACTTGATGCAGTTAATATTAAATCACCTAATCCAGCAAAGTTTAAAAATGTTTCTAGCTTAGCTCCAAAATGTTTTCCAAACTCATACATTTCATTTAATCCTAACGTCAATAATGTAGCATGAGCATTATCCCCTGCATTATATGCTTTAAGAATTCCACCACCAATTGCAATTGAATTTTTTAATGCAGCTGATATTTCACAACCAGCAATATCAGTTGTTGGATACATGTAAAAGTATTCATTTGAAAATACGTCACATAGTTCTTTAGCTTTTTCAATTGTTTCTGACGCAATCATTATAGCGGTAGGTTGACGATCAACAACTTCAATAGCAATTGAGGGACCATACAAAGCTGAGTATGATGCTAAAACGTTTGATTTTTCAAAGTATTTTTTAATTTTATCTGAAAGTAAACCTAAATTCTCTTCATCAAGACCTTTTGCTGTATTAATTATATCCATTGGTTTTTTAGCATATTTAATAATATCATTAACTACATGTTTGATTGCAGTTGTAGGAACTCCCAAAATTAAAATATCAGTATTTTCCAATGCTGCTGCCATTGAATTAGTAGCTCTAATTTTTTTATTTATTTTTTTATTATCAAAAAAAACTGAATTTTGATGATAAATATTAATATCGTCAACTTGTTGTTCAACAATTCCATACATAATAACATTGTTATCATTATCGGCTAATACATTTGCTAATGCAGTTCCGTAAGCTCCAGTTCCGATAATTGTTATATTTTTTTTACTCATAGTTTTTATTTCCTTTCTCTGAAAATAATTGACATTGGCACACCTTCAAATCCAAATTGAAGTCTTATTTGATTTTCTAAAAATCTTTTGTATGAGAAGTGAACATAATCCGGGTTGTTAACAAACAAAACAAATGTAGGTAAATAAGCTTCCACTTGTGCACCATAATAAATCTTTAGTCTTCCACCGTTAAAGTTTGGTGCAGGATTAATTAATTGTGCTTTATTTAAAACTTCATTGAATACTGATGTTTTAATTTTTTTATCAAGTGCTGTTCTAATGTCTTCAACTGCAGTAAATATTTTAGTTATTCTAGTTTTATCATGCGCTGACACGAATAAAATTTTGGCGTACGCTAAATATTTAAAGTAAGCTCTTATTTCATCTTCCTTTTTTAATATCTCTTTTTCTTTATTTTCTACTAAATCTCATTTATTAGCAATTATTATAATTGGTTTTCTTTCTTCGAAAGCCAATCCACCAATATTTGTATCTAAATCACTAATTGGTACTGATGCATCTAACATAAGTAAAACAACATCACTTCCATTAATTGTTGTTAACGATCTCAAGTAACTGTACTTTTCAACGTTTTGAAAGATCTTAGATTTCTTTCTAATACCTGCAGTATCAATAAGTGTATATTCAATATTATTTACTTTAACAACTGAGTCAACTGCATCCAAGGTTGTACCAGGTATATCACTAACAATCATTCTTTCCTCACCAATTAATGAATTAACTAATGAAGATTTACCAACGTTTGGTCTCCCTATAATTGAAACTCTTGTTCTATTATCTTTATTTATTTCATCATTTGAAGGCATTTGATGAATTATATCGTCTAATAAATCCCCAGTTCCGATACCGTGAGTTGCACTTATAAGAATTGGCTCTCCAAATCCTAAACTCATGTACTCATATTGATCAAAATTAGAAGTTTTTTTATCATATTTATTTACTGCTAAAACAATTGGTTTTTTAGTCTTGTATAAAATTTTTGCAATCATTTTATCCTCATCTGATAAACCTTCTTGATGATTCAATAAAAAAACAATTACATCAGCTTCTTCCATAGCTATTTCAGCTTGAACCTTAATCTCTTTAGCAAATGGTTGATCTTCAAGTGTTATACCACCAGTGTCAATAACAATAAATTCTCTTGTTAATCATTCTGCTGTCCCATAAATTCTATCTCTGGTTACACCTGGTGTATCTTCAACAATTGATTTTTTTTCTCTAATTATTCTGTTAAATAACGATGATTTACCAACGTTTGGTCTTCCTACTATTGCTACAATTCCCTTTTTCATTTTATTTACCTTCCAATTCTTTTATTTTATCAATAACCATATTAACAACGTCTTGGATTGGAATATTTGAATTATCAATTAATCAAGCATCTTCTACTTTTTTTAATCCATTTTTAAAGTCCTGTTCATCTCTGTTAATTATCGAATTTTTTATTTCCTCAAAATTATTATTTTTAATACCTAATCTTTTATTTTGCTTAAATCTTCTTTCAGCTCTAGCTTCAACACTTGAATCTAAATAAATTTTTAAATCCGCATCAGGCAATACAACAGTTGTTATATCTCTACCTATTTCAATGTATCCGCCACCAGTTACCATTGCTCTTTGAGCTTTTATCATGAACTTTCTCACTTCTGGTATTGGAGTTACATAATTAATGAATTCGACTATGTCATTTTCTTGAATTCTTTTTTCTACTTCTTTTCCATTTAAATAAGGTTTACCATTTTTAACTGAAAAGTCAAAAATATTTAATGTATCAATAATTTGCTCTTTATTTGAAAAATCAATTTTTGATTCTATACAAAGCAAAGTAAATGCTCTATACATTAATCCTGTATCAATAAATTCATAACCTATTTTTTGAGCAACTGCATTGAACGTAGCAGTTTTTCCACTACCTGCAGTCCCATCAACAGCTACAATAATTTTCTTATTCATATTAACCTCCTTCTAAATGAAAAAAATGATTATTATCCCTATTAAACCAACTAAAGTAAATCCAGCAAAAACAAATGTGAATATTTTTGTATTTATTTTAAATCTTTTTTTACTCTGAGTTAAATTGTGCATTTTTTCTCTTTGTTTATTTCTAATATCGTGAATTAATGTTTTATTTCCGTCAATTTTTTGAGCAATTATTTTTTTTTCTTGATCACTTAAAAAACTTTTAGCTAGAGTTTGATTTTTATCACCTGCATAGTTTGTTTTATATGCTTCACTGTTATTTACTCTATCTAAAAATTTTCTATTTTTTTCGTTTAATGAATTAAGTAAATCTTCCAATTCTTTTTTATAGAATTCTTTTTCTTGAAACATAATTTCACTTTTACTATTACCATTACCACTTAACTCATAACTTTGAATTTTCTTCAACTCATCAAGCGAATCATTTAACTGACTAATGATTTCATAATTAAAATGTTTTATTTCAGGATCATGTTCTAAATGAAACTTAACATTATCGTTTTCCTGATTTAAAACTTTTTCAACTCTTGTGAAAAAATCAGGATCAATATTTTTCAAGGTCTCCAAAGAAGAACTAACTAATGAATTCATAGCTAAAATGTCTCTATTTTCAACAGACTTCTTATTCATTTCTTTTATTTGGTCTTTGTGTAATTCACTTCTTGATAATTGCTTATCCACGTTAATTCCTCCTTTTATACTTTTATATATTTTATAACAAATACTAGTTTTAATCTTACACAACAAAAAATAAAAGGTTAAACCTTCTATTTTTTAATCATTTTACAAATATAAAAACCATCCGTATTCATTTCATAACCAAATAATTGCTTTTCTTCAATAATCTTAATATCTTTATATTTCTTTGTAAATTCTTTAATTTGATGCTGATTTTCAAAAGGGTTTATTGTGCAGGTAGAATAAACCATGACACCATTACTTTTAAGGTTAAAATAAGCAGTATCTAATAATTTTTTTTGAAGTTGTACAATATTATTAATACTTTTCATTTCAATATTATTAATTTTTATTTCTGGCTTTCTTTTTAATACACCAAAACCTGAACAGGGGGCATCTAATAATATAAAATCAAAATTTTCTTTTTCATCAATTAAAGTTGCATCTCCACATTTAAGTTCAATATTTTTACAACTTAATCTTTCAATATTTTGTTCTATCAGTTTTATTTTATTTTGGCTTATTTCATATCCAGTGATATGACCTGTATTTTCCATTAGCATACTTAAATGAGTTAATTTGCCCCCTGGAGCACTACACATATCTAAAACTTTTGCTCCTTTAGTTGGATTTAAAACATTCCCAACCAAAATAGAAGCTGGGTCTTGAATAGTTATTTCTCCGTTTGTATAACTATCACTTTTAACAATTGCTTTTTTAGAAACTAAACAGTTTTCGATTTGAGTTTTTTCTAGTCCATACTCTTCTTTATTTTTATTAAAAAAATCGTCTTCAGTTATTTTTAATGTATTAACCCTGAAACTAATCACAGGTTTTTGATTAGAATCTACAGCTACTTTTTTTGCAATTTCATTTCCATAGCCTTTTTGAATTAAGACAAACAAATTTTTAGGAAATGAATTTTCAATGCAAATTCTTTCAGTTTCATCTTTATTTGAAAAATCAAATAATTCCTCCTCATTATTAATAACTTTTTTTAAACAGGCATTTATTAGGCCAGAAAATTTATGGTTGACAGACTTAGCAATCATTACTGATTCATTGACAATAGCATACTGCGGGATTGTTTTTAAAAAACGAATTTGATAAATGCTCATTCATAACAATATTTGAATATCAATATTTGTTTTCTTAACATCTATTATTTTTCTTGAAACTTGGTCAAGTAATATTTGGTTTGTAATAGTACCATGTACTATAGCAAAAATTAAGTTCTTAAATTTATTTGAAATTTGCATTTTAGATACATCATTTAAAAGGATATTTGAAAAAGATTTGTTCTTAAACACTTTTTTCAGAATATCAAATGCAATTCTTCTTGAGTTATTAGTCTCCACTGAAATCACTTCTTTGTTTTATGCTGAAAAAGTTAATTTTGAACATTAATTTTTGAATTTTAAAATCTACAAATTCTACATCATTAATTTTTGAAAAATCTCCATGAGCCAAAGTTTTTCTATAAACTTCAGAAGAAAGTATTTTAATTAGTTCTTCTCTAGCATCAAAGTTTTGTGCTTCTTCTTTTGCTTCAGTATTATGCGCTAATATTTTAACATTAGCTTCTCAGTTGTTAATAAAGTAAGTATATTTTTCATCAACAATATTTTCAACTATTTTAACAAGATCTTTAAACTTAGATTCCTTGTTTGCTCCTGCACATTTTTCCCTAATTAAAATGTCAGTAATTTTTGACACAGCGTTTTCAACAGAATCATTTTCAACAACATAATCATAATTATGCTTTAATGGTATTTCTAATAATGCTTTATCTAAACGAGCTTTAATTTTTTCATCTGATTCAGTTGCTCTACCCTTTATTCTTGCTTCTAGCTCATTTAAAGTTGGTGGCATTAAAAATATTGATAAAACATTTTCCTCATTTCTTAAAACTTGAGTTGCTCCATCAACTTCAATTTCTAAAATAACATTTTTACCTTGATTTAATTTTTCCTCAACGTATTTTCTTGGTGTTCCATAAGAATTACCAACAAAATTGGCATACTCAATAAGTTCATTGTTGACAATTGCATTTGCAAATTCTTCTTTTGACACAAAGAAATAGTTAACCCCATTTACTTCACCTTCACGTGGTGGTCTTGTTGTCATTGAAACTGAATATTCTAATTTCAATTCTTTATTTCTCAATAATTCCCCATTAACACTACCCTTACCAACACCGCTTGGTCCTGATATAATAATTACTTTTCCTTTATTTTCCATCTTTGTTCTCCAATCTTATAATGTATAAATGTTTTTTATTGTAATCTTTGTATTTTAATAATTTAAATTCTGATATAACTTTTTTATCTAATGGCATTTCTGATTCAATCATTATTATTGCTCAGTTATTTAATAGGTTTAAATCAAGTAATTTTTTAAACACTTGATCGTATGACTCAACTTTTGCAAATGGTGGGTCCATATAAACCAAATCAAATTTTTCATTTCTAAAAGCTAAATAGTCAATCAATTCTAAATAGTCCTTATTGTGAGTTTCTCAATTTTTAGATTTAGTTTTTTCTAAGTTTGACTTTATTACTCTTAAGGCATCTCTTGAAAAATCATTAACCACAGCATATGGTATTCCTCTACTTAAACCTTCAATAGTTAAAGCACCGCTCCCACCAAAAATATCTAAACTTTTTTTGCCGTCAAAGATAAAATAGTTATCAATAATATTGAATGCATCTTCTTTAATTCTAGTCAAAGTAGGTCTAGTATTCATACCTTCAAGTGTATTTAATTTTAACCCTTTATATTTGCCTGATATTACGTTCATTTAACTCCTTGATAATTTAATATTATATAGCATAACACTTATAAAAGCACTAAAGAGCTAATTATAAGATTTGTTTGTTGTGAAAATATAATTCAATATTCTTGTCTTTGTTAATTTTTCACTGTTTTTTGAAATCAATTTTATATTTTTATCACTTAATTGAATTTTGATTGAGTTATTTGCTGGTAGTTTACATTTTCTGCTATCCACAATAATTTCAACATCATTTGGTTTTGTTATTACTACTTCCACCTTATGCTTTCTTGAAAAAATAACTGGAGCATTTAATGTTCTGAAGTTGTTATTTGATACTGCAGCTATTTCTAGCATCTGAAAAATATTATTTTCATCAATTATTACAGCTCCATTGTGAGATTTTGCAAATCCAGTGCTTCCACCAGAAGTTGAGAATACTAAACCTGTTCCTCTAAAAGTTTCTAGCAATTCACCATCAATTAAAACATCAACTTCCAATGGTCTTAAGTTATTAATGATTTTAATTTCATTAATAACTTTATAATCGTTAGCCTCCAAAACTGAAATTTCAATTGGTTCTTGTTTTTCTATATTATTTAATATGTCCTTAATATCTGAGATTCTGTTATGGTTTGTGTAAAAACCAATACCCCCTGACTTGATTGGTACAAAGATTACTTCTTCTAAAATGTTATTAAATAGTTCTGCTGCTTTTAGAAACGTACCATCTCCGCCAATCACAAAAATGTAATTAGGATTTTTATTATCTAAAATTCATTTTTTACTAATTAATAAATTTGAAAGTTCCTCAGCAATTTTTTTTGATTCGTCATAATCATTTTTTACAATACTATATTTCATTTTGCACCTCAAGTTAATGTAAAATAATTATATCAATTATTAGGTTATATATGTTTGATATAATATTATATATAAAAGCGAGGAATATAAGAATGCAAAAAGAAAGAATGATAACTGGTATTACACCGAGTGATTCAATGAGTTTGGGAAACTATTTAGGAGTCGTTAAAAATTTAATTGAGTATCAAAATGAATATGATTTATTTGTTTTTGTTGCTAATTTACATGCTATAACAATCCCTAAAGATCCAACTCAATTAAAACTTAAAACAAAGGAAATGACAGCACTTTATATTGCATGTGGACTTGACCCCGAAAAGATGACTCTTTTCTTACAATCTGATGTTGTTGAACACTCTCAGTTAGGTTGAATTCTTACTACTCAATCAACAATGGGTGAATTATCAAGAATGACTCAATTCAAAGATAAATCAGCAAAAGAAAGTAACGGAGAAAATATTTCTATTCCTACAGGTTTATTTACATATCCTTGTTTAATGGCTGCTGATATTTTACTTTATGATCCAAAATTTGTTCCTGTTGGTGTGGACCAAAAACAACATTTAGAATTGGCTAGAGACATAGCAAGTAGAATGAATAACAAATATGGAGAAATGCATGTTGTTCCAGAACCTATATTAACTAAAGGTAATATTAAAATTATGGACTTGCAAGATCCTACTAAAAAAATGAGTAAATCTAGCGAAAACCCTAAAGCTGTTATCAAAATGTTAGATTCACCTGCTGAAATAGCAAATAAAATTAAAGCCGCTGTAACAGATAGTGAAAACTTAATTAAATACGATCCTGTTAATAAACCAGGGGTTTCTAACCTAATGAATATATATTCAATCATCAAAGATGTTTCAATTGAAGAATGTAATAAAAGATGAGAAGGAAAAAATTATAAAGATCTGAAAGACGATGTGACTGAAGCGTTATTAGAATTAATTATTCCGATTCATGAAAAATACAATGAAATTATTAAAGGTGATTACTTAAAAGAAGTACTTGAAAAAGGTGCTTCAAAGGCTAAAAAAGTTGCTAATAAAAAAGTTAATAAAGTTCAAAATAAATTAGGAATTAATTGATATAGAAAATAAACCTTCAGAGGTTTATTTTTTTATATAAAAAAGATGCTTATGCATCTTTGTTCATTATTCAGGTGCCATTCAACCAACCATTTTAATTCTTTTGATTAGTTTAGTAGCATTCTTTTTAGTTCTGTTCTCAACACAATTAGCATGTACGCCAATATAGTTTTCAATTTCAAGAACTGGTTTTTTAATATTTATTAAATCAATTACTCAAGCAGTTTCATCATCACTCATGTTTTCATTAATTTTGAATTCCATTGGATATTTACATATATAACAAAGTCTAAAGTCTTTTCGGTCTCTATTTTGAATAATAGGACAATTTTCTCAAGCTTTAGCATATTCAGCATTAGTGAAGATTACTTTATTTGATTTTTGATCTATTTTAGCCATAATTTTATTATTTTGAAGCTAATGCTTTATTTGATGCATCAACTAATAATTTAAATTGTTCTGGGTTTGAAATAGCTAATTCTGATAACATTTTACGGTTAACATCAATATTTGCTAATTTTAATCCATTCATAAATCTTGAATATGATAAACCATAAGGTCTAACAGCTGCGTTGATACGTACAATTCATAATTTTCTAAAATCACGTTTCTTTTGTTTACGCCCGATAAAAGCGTAAGCCATAGAACGAACTACTTGTTCGTGCGCTTTTTTATATGAAGAATGTTTAGTTCCATAGTAACCTTTTGCACGTTTAATTCAACGTTTTCTTCTTGCTCTAGTTACTTTTCCAAATTTAACTCTTGCCATAACTTATTTTCCTTTTACCTTTCTTATTTTTGTAATAAACCTTTAATACGTTTCATATCTGTTACATGAACGATTGTAGCTTTTTCTAAGTGACGTTTTTGTTTTGTAGTTTTACCTGTAGCACGGTGAGATCTATAAGCTTTACCTCTTTTTAAAGTACCGTTTTTCTTAGCAATAACTCTTTTTGCTAATGATTTTTTTGATTTCATTTTTGGCATAATACTTAATTTCCTTTCAATACTTTTCTAATTATTTCTTTGGCACAACGTACATGTCTAAGAATCTTGAGTTTAATTTAGCTTCTTTTTCAATTTTAGCTATATCTTCAATTTCCTTGTAGAATCTGTCCAGTGTTTCTTTTCCTAAATCCATGTATGCAATTTCTCTACCTTTAAATTTTAAAGAAATTTTAACTCTATCTCCAGCTTCTAAAAACTCTCTAGCTTTTTTAGCTTTTGTAACTAAGTCATGATGACCGATGTTAACGGTCAATCTGATTTCTTTGTTTTCAACCTTAACTTGGTTTTTCTTAGCTTCTTTATTTTTCTTTTGTTGTTGGTATTTAAATTTACCATAATCTAAAATTTTACAAATTGCTAAACCATCAGGTTGTTGACCTACTTGCATTAAATCTAAACCTTTTTCTTCAGCTAATTGAATAGCTTCATTTCTTTTTAAAGGTCCTAGTTTTTCACCATTGTCTCCAATGATTAAAACTTCTCTAGCTCTAATAAAAGTGTTTATTGGGTCTTGATTTTTAATAGGTTTTGAATTGTTTCTTCTTTGATCCATCTAATACTCCTTTGGATAAATAAAATGTGTGCCGTCAAAAAATTAGATAGCACACATTATAATATTCTTTATATTACTAATTCAACCACTTTACGTTAAGTTTGTGGTGAGCCTGTGCTTCTTTTTCTTTAACATTTAAATTATAACAAATAAATTAATGATTTGTAAATATATTAACCAACAGTTGCGATTAATTCACCTTTTTTAACTTTTCCCATTTTTACAATAGTAATTTCTTTACCATTTTGGTTAGTTACAATAATAGGTGTTGTAATTGAAGGAACTTTTGGTTTAACAAATTTTAAGTCAACTTTAACCATTGGGTCACCATGGTTAACTTTGTCTCCTTGTTTAACAAATGATTCAAATCCTTCTCCATCAAGGTTAACTGTGTCTAGTCCAATATGAACTAAAACTTCAACTCCTGATTTTTCTCTAAATCCATATGCGTGTTTTGTTGGGAAAACACTAGCTAATTCACCATTCATTGGTGAAACAAAATCACCATTTGCAGGAACAATAGCTAAACCATCACCCATCATTTTTCCACTAAAAACTTCATCTTCAACTTTGTCTAATCCAACTACCTCACCATCAACTGGTGCAAAGATTTCAACAAGTTTGCTTTTTTTGCTAAATAATCCCATGTTTTATATTTCTCCTCTTTTAAACTAATTAGGCTAATAAAATTATAACACTTAAATATATAGATGATAAAGTCCAATAAGTAAAAATGTATAAAAAAATAAAATAATTTTGAAAAATATAATTCCATTAATGTATTATTAAAATAGAAAATAATTTTAGAGAAGGAAAAATAAAGAATGATAAAATGGAAAAAAAGAGTCCATTTAACTGATGAACAAAAAATACAAAATTACAAAAAGGAAATATTAACTTTAGAACAAGTTGATTATTCTCCACTTTATAGTCAAGACGTTGCTTATCATAACTATGGATACATTCATACATTTAGAGTTATATCTGATGGGTTAAGACTATCAAACATGAAACAATTTATGGCTGGTATTTTAGCTGGTATTTGAATTGGATTAGTTTATGTTGCAGTTGCTATGGCTACGTATTCATTTGTAGGTGCTGATAAAGCTGTACTTGAATCACTAGTAAAAATATTAACCGGATTAATATTTGGTAGTGTTATATTACTTATATCATTTCTTGGAGGGGGTTTTGTTACAGCACACATGTGATACAACAGAACAATGTTCAAGAAAGTTGAAAGATGATCAATTTTCTTAAAAGCTTGCGGACTTGTTTATGCTGGTAACATAATTGGAATTATGATATTTACTTGTATTTTTCAATTAAGTGGAGCTTTAAACCACAGCCCAGCATTGGCCCAACATATATACAATGCTTTTGGCAAAGCTAAACTTTATGAAGTAGGTTCAGCAATAGAAGCTAAAGATGCTTTAAAAGCTGGTGAAATATTTAAAACAATTGGTTATGTATTTGCAAGTGCTGTATTATGTAACTTCTTAATCTGTTTAGCAACTCAAGGTTCTAAATCAGCAAAAGGAAATACAGTTGCAGCAATGATCATGTACTTTTTAGTATTATTCTATTTTGCAATTGGTGGTTACCAACACTGTGTAGCTAACTGATTTGGCGCTTGAATGTTAATATTAAGAGCAATATCTGATCCAACAACTCAACATGCAAACATGGCTTGAGCATTCGTTGCTTTCAATATTATTCCTGCATTATTAGGTAACTTTGTTGGTGCGTTAATAATTGGAACATTTATGGGCCTATTTAACAAAGAATTTGATACATTATTGGTTCAAGAAGCTAGAATGAAATTTCTAGCAGAAGAAATTGAAAGAATTGAAAACAAAAAAATGAAAATAAAAAAATAATCGTTGCGATTATTTTTTTTGTCCTCTTAAGTTGCTTAATACTGTTTGCATGCAATCATGACAGTAATATAACGTAATTCTTTTGTAAACTGGTTCAGTTGTTAATCACTTGTTTTGTGTTGAGTTAACATCTAATATTTTTTCTGCAAATGATGCACTTGCATCATTTTTACAATTTGTGTTGTAACATTTCATTTTTTTAATCCCTTTGTCTTCTATCTTCTCTTAATCTTTTTAAAAACTCTATATCATTTGTTTCATTAATCTTTTTAATATAAAGTTTTGATTCTGCCCTCAATCTCTTTATTTTGTTTTTTGATCTAAATTTATAGTTTGAATCAACTATTCTTTTTGACACTAAACAAATTATATACCCACTAATTGTTATTAGTGCTAAAAAATAAGGCAATCATTTTTTTTCTGCATATCCGAAGTCAACATTGATTCTCAATGCTTCATTTATATAGTGAAAATTTGGTTGGTTAACAAATCCTGCTTGAACTATATTAATTGAATATCTCATTGGATGTAAATATAATATGTAATTTAGTCATTGTTGTTCAACAATAGTTTGAAATGGAAATCCTAAACCTAAAAAATACATGGTTGAAAAATAAATTAATAAACCAATCATTACTGTTCACTTTGTGTTATTAATGAAAGTGTATAAGAATAATGCAATTACATAACATGTAACTCAACATATTAGTAAGCCAAAAATGACCATCAATGCATTCATGTTCTCTATATAGGTTCACTGAGCTGGAAATAGTATAATTGATAATAAAAATAATACTAAACAAATAATAAATGTTGATACAAAGTTAAACGCCAACAGCGAAGCATGTTTTGTTTTATTGCTAATATCAGTCATGCTCATTTTATCAACAAAGTTTTTTCCTCTTCAATCATTTATTGTTCTTAAATAAATGTACATTGAGTTTCTAACCATAGCTACACAAATTCCTGAGACTAATAAAAATGGATCATTATTTTTGAATGCTAATCAGCATAACATTGTGTAAAAAGAAATAAAAACACCCAAAAATATATTTAACGGATTTTTAAATCAATGTTTAGTTTGAATAACAAATAACATACTAAAAACTTTATATTCTTTTTTGAACTTTGCTGATTTCATTATTTACCACCTCGCTTTTTGCTAGGTTTAATTGTTTTAATCTTATTGCGTTTTTTAGTTTTTTCTTCTTTATAATTTAAACCAGCTATTTCTACTAATGCTTTTAACTCATCAATTGAACTTGTTTTTTTAATTAATTCAATATTATTTGTATGTTTTTTAATACCTTTAAATTTTGAATATTTTCTTATTCCAAATTGGTAATTATTTTTTAAACGTATATAGAAAGCTAGAGCAAATAAAATAATAAAACTAATTGAAATAACTGCTGGTAGTCATCATCCGTTTCCTCCATAACCAAAACCATGTTGCCCTAATCATGAACTTGCTTCTACACCTGGGAAAGCCATATTTGATGCATTTCCAACTCATGCTGCTTGCATTAAGTGTAATGTGTATCTGTGCGGAGCAATGTAAGTTAAAATATTAATTACTGGTATTTGGCCAACTACGTTTCAAGGAATACCCAAACCTAATAAATACATTGGTCCAAAATATGATAATAAAGAAATAATAAATACATACTCTTTATTTTTAAATGTAGTTGACAAAAATAAAGCTATAACATTTGAAAGTAAAATATTTAAAACAAAACCTATTAAAAATGGCCCTCATTCAACATTAGAAATAACTTGTCTTTGCGAACTAAATAACATTGCTAAAGAAATTAAAAGTAATGTAACTAAAATATTAACTATTCAGTTAAAACATAAAATTGAAGAATATAAAATTCTTTTAGAAACTGGTGTTGTTAATAAGTTTCTGATAAATCTTGTTTCTCTTCAATCAGCTAGTGTTAAGTTTAAATTATATTGTGAGTTTCTAATAGAAGAAATCCCAATTGCTGATGCTAAAACGAAACTATCAGCTAAAAGACCTGATTCTGCATCATGAGGTTTAAAAGCTACTCAACACAACATTGTTACTGTTGTTAAAACAACACCCAAAATAATATTTATTGGATCTGTAATATAGTTGAAAGTTTGAGCCTTCATTAGTCTTAAAAAAATTCTGAAATTCTTATTTGATTTCATTAGTTGCGTCCTCTTTTAAAGAATTATGAACTAGCTTATCATTTAACTTCTTTTCTTTTTCTTTTTTAAATTGCTGTTTTAATATTTTTCTTCTAATTATTTTTTGTTCTTCTCTAATGTATTTTTCTTTAAGTTTATCTAACTGTTTTTTTTCTGATTCAGACATTGTGATGCTTAAAACGTCTCCATTGACAATAATCTTATCATTTGCAAAAGTTCTTTTTAACTCTTTGCTTAAGAATTTTTCAATACCATTTAAAGTTTTATGGTATTTTTTATATTTATAATTAATAGTTAATTTATTTATTAATTTAATAGTTACTTTAATTTTTTTAGAAATAGTTTTAATAGCATTTGCATTAATATATGAAACAGACAAGTTATCAATGCTTGTTTTTAAATCCAAAATACTAAAGTAAACTTCTTTTAATCTATTTAAAACTTTTTCGCTGTGATTTTCTTGAACTTCAAGTTGTTCAATTATTGATTGTAAGTTGTTTGAATATGTTTCTGTCTTACTATTCATTGTAGAGAAAAATTTACTTTTGTTTTTGATTTTCTTTTCGGCTATAAGTTCTTCTTTAAATATAGACTTAGTATATTCCATTACAGATTTATATTCTTTTTTAACTTCTTTAATTGATAGATCCTCAAAGATTTCACCATCATTTAAATAAACTACTCTATCTGTTAAGTTTTCTAAAAAATAATAACTTGGGCTATTTAAAACAACTGTATTGCCTTCATCTAAGTATTCTTTCAAGAAAATAGTGATTTTTTCTTCATATCTAAAGTCTATATCCGATGATAACTCATCAATTAAAACTAATTCAGGTTTTGAGATGAAAGCTAAGAAAATCGCATATATTTGTAATCTTACAATTGATAGTTTATTAAGATATTTTTCTTCAATTTCGTTGACACCAAAAACATCTTTTAGTTTATTAATTCATTCTAGATCGTTTATGTCATATATTCTAATTCATAAGTCATTTATATCTTTTACTTTAAATCCGTTTGGCCACGCTTGTTCTCTTTTTTGTAGCCCAATCGCCTTTAAAATATTTTCTTCTTCTAAATTATAATTAATAGTTCCTGTTGTGTTTTTTAAATTATTTGCAATAATTCTTAGTAAAGTTGTTTTACCACTACCATTAGAACCTAAAAGTGAAATACATTCACCGCGATATAATTTCAAGTCAATTTTCTTTAATGCTCAAATTTGTTTATTATATATTTTTGATACATTTGATAATTCTACTATAGGAGCTTTTAAATCCATTAATAAGTACCTTTCTCTTTCCATTTTTTGTTTTTTCTCATTTATAAATTATTTTACTCCTTGAAAAAAAATATAGAGTTTTTTGGAAAGAAAAAAACCTTAAATAAATAAGGTTTTTATTTAAATATTAATTGGTAATAACTAATTTACCTTTTTTAATGTCATATGTTTTTCAAAATCCTAAGATTGTTGCCATAATTACTGTACCAACAACGATTGCTAAGATGTATAAACCTACACCTAAACCAATTGCTCCACCTGAATTCATTTGTTCTGGGTTTGTTCCAAGTAATCCAGATTTTAATAACGGGAATACTGCTATTCCACCATGAGGTGCTCCTAAAGTAATTTTACATCCACCAACAATTAAACCAGTGATTGTTCCACCAGCCATTGCAGAAACTGAAATTCTTTTTGGATCAGTTACCATGAATGGTATAGCTCCTTCTGAAATAAAGAATGCTCCCATTAGTCAGTTAGCTTTTGCTGAATCTTTTTCTTTTGTTGTTCATGCATTTCTAAATAATAAAGTACATAATGCAATTCCTAGAGGTGGAACCATTCCACCAGCCATAGCAGCTGCCATTGTAACAGTTATTAAAGGATCGTTACCTAAACCACCAGAAACTGATAAAGTTCCAGTTACATAAGCTATTTTATTGATTGGTCCTCCCATATCAATGCACATCATTAATCCTAGGATAGCTCCTAATAATATTAATAAATTATGATCAGCTAGTAATTTTAAGAATTGTTGTAGACCATACATTGTATAACCTAAAGGAATATTTAAAGCAAACATCGCTAAAGAAATACCTAAAAGTGATAATACAGGAATTAGAACTATATCTCTTACTCCATGGAAAGATTTTTTAAATTTTTTAAATCCCAATGTTAATCCAAATACAATTAAGGCTGCTACATATGCACCAACCATACCCCCAATAAATCCTGATTGCATAGGAATTATAGTTTCTCCATTTTCATTTAAAGGAAATAATACTGATCATAATCCTGATCAACCGCCTGGTTTACTTGCATATGCAAATCCACCTGTTCCATCTGCAAGTATACCTGCAATAAAACCTGGCATTAATCCTTGAGGGCCAACAATTGTATATGAAATATATGCTGCTAAAACAGGAACCATCATCATCATGCCTGTTTTACCAATTGCTGAAAATCAACCCGCAACTTCGCTGTGTGTTCCAAAATTTCCCATTCATCAATTAGTTCATTCTGCTAATATATCAACTTTAGATTTGTCATATATATTGTTAAATCAATAATCAAATGTTGCACCAGTCATTCCTGGAACATTACCATTACCTGCTGCAAAATCAATTAAGAATCCAATTCCTAATATAATTCCTCCAGCAACAACAAATGGTAACATTCTTGAAACACCAGCAAGTAAGTTCCCTTTAACTTGAGCAAATTTTTTCATTGAAAAATCATCGCTTACTTCATCATCTTTTGAAGATACAACTTTTGCTGTAGTAGTTTTATCTGTTTTTCCAAATTCCTCAATTAATTGTTTTCCATTAAAAATTGCATCTTTAGTAGTTGTATCAATTACTTGTTTACCACTAAATCTAGCCATACCTTGTAAGTTTTTGTCGTGAGCTAAAATAATCACCTTAGCATTATCAACATCTTCTTGAGTTAATTTATTTTCAGTTCCTCTACGTCCTTGAGTTTCAATTTTAACACTTAAACCTAATTCTGTAGCATACTCAATTAATTTTTCTTCTGCTAAATATGTATGAGCAATCCCTGTTGGACATGCTGTTATACCAATAACATCATATTTTCCATCTTGTGCTTCAATTTTTTTAGTTTCTGAATCTATGTCAAAAGCTTTTGAAAGATCTTTAAAAGTTTTTGCACTTCTTAATGCCTCTTGAAATTCAGGTTTCATTAAGAATTTTGATAAATCAGCCAATGCACCCAAGTGTGCTTCACCTTTTTCATCATTTGTAGCAATCATAAAGATTAGGTCTACTGGTTTGTTATCTAAACTTTGTCAGTCTATCGGTGATTTTAAACTTAAGAAAGCAATGCAAGGTTCTTTAACTGTATTGTTAATTGCGTGAGGAATACCAATTCCATCACCCATACCTGTTGATGCTTCGCCTTCTCTTTTTAAAATCGCATCTTTAAAAGTTTTTTTGTTAGCTATCATTTTTTCTGATGATAATTTATCAACTAAAAAATCAATGACTTCTTCTTTTGATTTTAAATCTGCTTGAAAGACTGAAACTTTAGATTTAAATAAATCTTTTAATTCCATAATTGTCTCCTATTTTATTTTATTAACTTTAATTTCTTCTTTTAGTCTTAAAATGTCGTCTTTTAATCCAAGTCATTCAGTAAAAGCTGTTGCTCCACCTGCTGCTGCACCAAATTGTAAACACTCTTCAATTGATAAATTTTTATATAATCCATATGTGAATCCCGCAATCATACTATCACCTGATCCAACTGAATTAACTAATTTACCTTTGGCAATTCCTGCTTCATAAATTGAGTTATCTTCTGCAAAGAAATAACTTCCTTTACTTCCTCTGCTTAATAAAACGTTTTTAGCACCTAATGACTTTAATTTTTGAACCATTTCAGTCACTTCTTCAAATGAGTATTCTTTGAATGGTAAACTTAATATTTCACAAATCTCTTCAACATTAGGTTTTATTAAGTAAGGTTTTGCTTTTAATCCATTTAGCATGCTTACTTTTGAAGTATCTAAGATAAATATTGCATTCTTTTCATTTGCAATATTCCCTATTTCTTCATAAATATTATTTTCAACACCAGTTGGTATACTTCCAGCTGCTACTAAAATATCACCGTTTTTTAAGTTTTTTCTTAAAAAATCTTTTAACTCATTTATTACTTCTAAGCTAACTGTTGATCCTAAACCATTTAATTCAGTTTCTTCAAATTTAGCTAAATTTTTTATTTTCAAATTTGTTCTTGTGGCACCTTTGTTTATAAAGAATTCATTGTTCAGTTTGTTTTCTTGAAACTTTTCTAAAAATGAACCTTTATTGTTTGAACCCAAGATACCAGTTGATAAAACTTCTGCTTCTAAATTATTTAAAACTATAGAAACATTAATACCTTTACCACCAATTACTACATATTCATTTTTGTAATAATTTGTTTCTCCGATATTAAATCCATCAGTTTCAATTATATGATCTAAAGCAGGATTTAATGTAACTGTATATATCATTTTTTTCCTCTTTTTATATTAATTTAATTGATTCTTTGTCAGCAAATTTATAAAAGGATTTTCGATCCATTTTACTAGAATCAGCTAATCCATAGCTTTCTCTTGAATTTTTTATTACTTCGATTTTTACTTGAGCATGTTCCGGACTTGTTGTGTAAATGAATCCATCTTCGTCTACAGCATTTACACCTAAAAATGCTTTATCAAAATTATAATTTTTCAAGGCTTCAAGAGCTTCGAACCCTAAAATAGCTCCTGTTACATTTGTAAACTTACCACCAAGTAAGTAAACATTATCGTGACCGTTTTTAATTAGTTCCAAAACATTATAAATAGAATTGGTTACAATTTGTAAATTAAGATCAGCTTTTAAGTATTTAGCAATAAAATAAGCATTTGATCCTGAATCAATAAATATTGAATCATTCTTATTAATTTTTTTTATAGCTTCTTTGGCAATTGTTTCTTTTTCTTTAACATTGTCTTTTATTTTCTTTTCAAAAAAATCTTCATAGATAAATGCTGGTTCTTTATACTCAACTCCACCATGCAACTTAACTACCTTCTTCAACTCTTCAAGTTCTATTAAGTCTCTTCTTAAAGTTGTTAGCGGAATTTTAAATTCATTTGAAAGGGTTTCAACAGTAACAATTTTTTTGCCCTTTAAAAAATTTAAAATCATTGTTTGTCTTTGTTTTTTTATCATATTACCCTTTCTAATTTCATATTACCAAAAAAAACCAAAAAAAACCAAAATTTTAATTTTGTTTTATTTATTTTTAATAATTATATAAGATAAAATGGATTTTTTTCCAATTAAAAAAAGACCTAAGTCTTTTTATTATTATTTAACGAAATTATCTAACTTAGTTGGATCCATAAATCCTACATTTTTTTTAGCTTCTTTTCCATCTTCAAATAACATTAAAGTTGGAATTGACATAACTTGGTATTGTTGTGCAACCTCAGGAACTAAATCTACATCCAAATCAATAAATTTAATGCCTTCTGTTTTTTGAGCTAGCATATGCACTAAAGGCATTTGCATTTTACAAGGTCCACATCATGTTGCATTAAAATCAACAAATGTTTTTCCTTCACTAATAATTTTATCGAACTCTTCTTTTGATGAAACTTTAATCATTTCTGCCATAATTATATTCTCCTTTGTTTCTTTGTATTTATAGTTTATATCAAACTATTTCTTATTACAAATTAAATCTAATATCATATTTTTAAATTCTTCTAGCTTAACTGTAGTTTGTTGTTCACTACCATATTGGCGATAAGTTACTGAATCGTCTTTTCTTTCTTGATCTCCAATAACTAACTGATATGGTATTTTGCTTGTTTGAGCATCGCGTATTTTATAACTTAAACGTTCATCTCTTAAATCAACATGTGTTCTAACAAAGTCCTTTTTCAAGTATTTTCTTATTTTTTGTGCATATTCAATATTTTCTTCGCTACCAACTGGAATAATCTCAACTTGGTTTGGTGCTAGTCATAAAGGCAATACACCTTTAGTTTGTTCTAACAATGTTGCTATAAATCGTTCATAAGTGCCTATAACACCTCTATGTATCATAATTGGTGCTTTAAATTCTTGATTTTGATCAACATATGTTACATCAAACTTTTTGGGTAATAAGAAGTCTAATTGAATTGTTGAAACTGTAATTTCATGATTTTGAGCAGTTTTAATTTGAATATCTAATTTAGGACCATAGAATGCTGCTTCTCCGATGCATTTTTTATAATCAATTTTTAAGTCTTTTAGCACTTTTTCTAAAGCTGCTTCCGCTTCATCTCACATTTTATCATCTTGATAATATTTAACTTTATCTTCAGGATCTCTTAAACTTAAACTTAAGTAATCAATTTGAATATTAAATGTTTGTAGCACTTCATTAATCATTTTGTAAATTGATTTAAATTCAGCTTCAACTTGATCTGGTCTTACAAAAATATGACTATCTGTTAATTCCATAGCCCTTACACGTTCTAAACCTGTTAGACTACCACTTGATTCATATCTATGTTGTAAAGCATGTTCTGCAATTCTTAAAGGTAAGTCTCTATAACTTCTTTGCTCTTGTTTATAAACAGCTACGTGGTGTGGACAGTTCATAGGTCTTAAAATAAATTGTTCATCGCTTCCACTCCCACCATTAAATGGCTGAAACATGTCTTCACCATAGTGATCTCAGTGTCCAGATTTTTTATACAATTCAACTGTACCAATAACTGGTGTAGTCACATTTATATAGTCATATTCTCATTCTTTTTCCTTAATGAAATTTTTAATTTGTTCTTTAATAATTGTTCCATTTGGCATTCATAAGGGTAATCCTGGTCCAACTAAATGATCAAAACCAAATATTTTCAAAGTCTTATTAATAATTCTGTGGTCTCTGCTTCTTCTGTCTTCTAAAATATCTTTTTTAGCAGTTAATGTTTCAATGCTTTCAGCAGCCATACCATGAATTTTTTGCAGCATAATGTTATCTGAATCATTTAATCAGTATTCACCAGTTAATTGTTGAACTTCAGCAACTTTAATATTTTTTAAATTTAAAACTATTGGATGTTTTGAAACTATTGATACACCATTTAAAGTGTAGACACTAACTTCTCCATAAGTTTTAAACATTTCTTTTGCTAAATGTTTTTGGTATTCATTATCATTAAATAATTCTTCTGCTTCTTTTAATTCCATTTCTCTAGAAATAATAGAATCGTTTTTAATAATTTGGTTAACTCTATTTTGAATGTTTTGCATTTCTTCTAAACCAATTCGTGGTTCAACTTCAAAAGTGATACCATATTCTAATTCGTCTTCTTTATACAATACTTTTGCCAATTTAACATCTTTAAATAATTCTGAAATAGCTACTCCTGTTACAAAAGCTGCAGTGTAGTTTAAAGTTTTATAAAAATCTTCATGTTTATTTGTTATTAATTCTAAAGTTGAATCTTTTCCAACAATATAATCAACTGAAACATATCTTCCATTAACTTTTGCAGCTGCTGTAGCTTTTTTCAGACTTATTGCAATAGCTTCAGCTATTGATTTAACGTTCATTGCTTGATCAAATTCTTTAATTGATCCATCTAATAATTTTATTTTCATACTTTTTCCTCCTTAAAAAAACAAAAACGCCCCTATTTGTTTAGGAGCGTTTAAAACGCGGTACCATCCTAATTTGTATTAAATTAAAAAACTTAATACCTTAATTCAAGGTTTATCGCACCCAACGTAACATTATTTATTTGGTAGTAATGACTATCTATCTTTATTGTTTTTCAGCACCAACAACTCTCTTTAAAAGAATCAATAGTATCGTGTCCAAAATGTTAATTAATATTCACTTTACAAAAATAATTATACAATATTTTCTTTTGATTATAAAAGTTATATACTTTATTTATGCAAAAAAACTAAAGGGAGAATTAAAATAGAAAAAGAATTAGTTTTAAAAGAATTTTATGAAGCTTTTACTAAAGGCAATTTTAAAAAAATGAATAGTTTATATGATCAATCAATCATTTTTAATGACCCCATTTTTAAAGATCTTAATAATAAACAAGTAACTAATATGTGAAAGTCATTGCTTTCAAATAAAAAAGAGTCAAAATTTGAAGTTTCTTATGAAATTATAAAAGAAAATGAAGATATTTTTGTTAGATGAACAGCGACATATTTATTTGGCCCTAAAAAAAGAAAAGTAACTAATGTTGTAGATTCAAAAATGGAAGTCGTAAATGGAAAAATAGTTAAACATACAGATTCATTTAACTTTAAAAAATGAGCAAAACAATCAATTGGTGGACCTGCTTATATTTTTGGTAATCAAAAGTGATTTAAAAATAAAGTTTCAAAAGCTGCTCTTGAAAAAATAGTTTAACAAGTAAAAAAAATCTACCTTTCGGTAGTTTTTTTATTATTTTATTTGAATTAAGCTACTGTAATTTCACGAATATCTTTGTTTCTTACAACTAAGATTTTTGATCCTGATTTTGCACCTCATAATTTTGCAATTTCTGAGATTTGAGCAATATTTTCTTCCAATTCTAATAAGTTAGCAGTTTTGTTCATAAAGATTGAATGTCATACACCAAATGCAGTTCATAATCTTTCTGATTCACTTACTCCTAAAATAGTTACATTTGGTCTAAATTTTGAAATAGTTTTTAACAGAGCTCCAGTTCTTGATAAAACAACAGCAAATTCGTATTGTCCATCACGAGTTCTTTCAGCTAAGTCCATTGCAATATCAGCGCGTGGTCCACTAGTTGAATTTTTAGCGTTTTCTAACTGAGTTTGGTAGTATGCTTTTTTGTAGAATTCAATTTCAGCACGTTTGTTAATTGTAGCCATTGTATTAACAGTAATGAATGGATAATCTCCAGCAGCTGATTCTCCTGATAACATTGTAGCATCTGCTCCCAATTCAGTAGCAAAGTAAACGTCAGTTACTTCAGCTCTTGTAGGTGCTGGGTTTTCTGTCATAGTTTCTAACATTTGAGTAGCAACAATAACAACTTTACCTGCTTCACGACATTTTCTGATAATAATTTTTTCTCAGTATGGTACATCATAGTAAGGGATTTCTAATCCTAAGTCACCACGAGCTATCATAATTCCATCTGATGCTTCAATAATTGCATCAATGTTATCAATTCCAACTTGTGATTCAATTTTTGAAATAATTTGAATATCTGATCCATTAGCTTCTGCTAAAATATCACGAATTTCTTTAACATTTTCAGCTGAGTTAACAAATGATGCAGCAATGTAGTCAACACCTTGTTCTACTCCGTATTTAATATCATTGATATCTTTTTGTGCTAAGAATGGCATTGAGAAATCAACACCTGGTAAATTAACACGCTTGTTAGTTTTAACTAAGTGATTATTGAAAGCAACAGCTTTAACTACACCTGGTTTAACTTCTTCAACAGTCATTTCCAATTTACCATCATCAATTAAAATTGTATCTCCAATTTTTAAGTCAACTGACATATCGTATGCAACTGTCATTTCTCCTGATAAACATTCTTTGTTTTTGAATGATTCAGCATCTGTGTAAATTGTAATTGCTTGGTTTGCAACTACTTCTTGTTTTCCATCTACAAATTTACCAACACGAATTTCTGGTCCCTTTGTATCTAATAAGATTGAAACAGGTTTTCCTAATTCTTCTCTAACTTTTTTTGCTCCAGCAATTCTGTATCCTTGTTCTTCATAATCACCATGTGAAAAATTTAAACGGATTGTTGTCATTCCATTTTGAAATAATTCTTTGATTTGTTCTGGTTCATTTGTTGAAGGACCAGTTGTAGTGATAATTTTAGTACGTTTTACACGTGCTTGTAATTCTTTCTTGTTCATTTATTTTTTTCTCCTATGTACTTTTTCAATATATATTTTAAATTATTTTTTCTTATTTTGATATCTTTGCGTTCAATAATCTTATTTTTTCGATAAATTCTCTCTTATCAGGCTTCGGCATGTTTAATGTTGACTCAATATCTCTTGCAACAAGTTTGTTTTCACTAAGACCAACATATAATCCACCTTTACCTTCAATTAATTTTTCAACTGCATAAAGTGCGGCTGTGAAGGCTAGATAACGATCCATTCCTGATGGACGCCCACCTCTTTGAACGTGTCCTAAGATTGTTGCTCTTGTTACATAACCACTTGCTTCTTCAACTTTTTTTGCCAATTCATTAGCATCAAATTGTTTTTCGCTAACTAAAATAATTAAACTTCTATGGTTTACTTCAGCGAACTTTTTAGCCTGTTCACAAATTTGTTCAATAGTTAATTTACTTTCACTTGGCGAAAATATTTCTGCTTGAGTTGCGATAGCTGCATAAGTAACTAAGTCACCACAACCATTTCCCATAACTTCAATTACAGCTGCACGATTGTGTGATTGCATAGTATCTCGAACTTTTTCAATTGATTCAATAACTGTATTTAATGCTGTATCAAATCCAATTGTGTAATCACTTGAAACAATATCATTATCGATTGTTCCAGGTAAACCAATACAATTAATTCCCATTTCTGTTAATCTTTGAGCTCCCATGTAGCTTCCATCTCCACCAATTACAACTAATGCTTCAATGTCATGAGCTTTTAATTGATCAACAGCTTTTTGTCTTACACTTTCTTCTTTGAATTCTGGTAATCTAGCTGAACCTAAAACAGTTCCACCTTTTGAAATGATTTCTAAAGCAAATTTAGAATCTAATTTTTCAAATCAACCATTAATTAAACCTTTATATCCATCTCTTACACCATAAACTTCAATGCCTTGAGCTTCAGCTGCTTTAACAACTCCAGCAATTGCATTGTTCATTCCAGGTGCATCTCCTCCTGAAGTTAAAACTCCAATTCTTTTCATATTACCCCTTCTTTCATAAAATAAGAATACTTTCTAATTATACTAAACATCTTGTTTTTATGCTCTATGTTTTAAGGAGAAAAAATGAAATAAATAATAAAAAAACCAACATAGTTGGTTTCTTTTATCTTACATGTAAATCAGTTGCTTCAGTTTTAAGAATTTCCATATCTTCTTTAATTTGTTTTATTTTATTTTCAGCATATTCATATGAATCTCTACCTGTAAAAATGTGAAGAGGAGGAGCTTTATCAGTTTTAGTAATATTAATTACAAAGTCACAATATCTTTCAGGGTCTCCATCTTGTTGTTTGTCAAAAGAAGCTAAATTATTAAATCATTTATCTCTTCCTTCTTTATAATCTAAAATTGTTTCTTCTCCAGTAATCAATGACCCTGAACTTAAGAAATTAGTTCTGAATCCACCTGGTTTTATGCATGAAACAGTTATACCTAATGGTTTTAATTCATGACTAATTGATTCTGTTCAACCATCAGTTGCAAACTTAACTGCAGCATAAGTGCTATTATAAGGAACCCCTACATATCCTCAAATTGATGAAGTTGTAAATATATGTCCATATTTTTGTTTACGCATTACTGGTAAAACTGAGCGAGTTACATTGATTGTTCCAAAGAAATTTACTTCAAAACATTCTCTAATTTGCTTATCTGTTGATTCTTCAAATGTTCACAATTGACCATAACCAGCATTATTTAATAATATATCAATTGATCCAAATTCTGCTACGGTTTTTGCAACAGCTTCGTCAATTTCTTTTTGGTTTGAAAGATCTACTTTTAAAGCTAATAGATTTTTATTTGTTCCTAGTTCATCAATTAATTTTTTAGTATTTCTAGTTGTAGCAGCAACTTTGTGTCCTTGCTCTAAAAGTTTTTTTGTTATTCCTAGACCAAATCCTTGACTTGCTCCGGTAATAAATCATACTTTATTTTTCATTATTTTAATATCCTTTAATTAATTTTCAAAATGTAAATTTGTCGCTTGTTTTTCTAATTTATCCATATCTTTTTGAACTGCTGCAATTTTGTTTTTAGCAATTTCATATGAATCTCTACCTGCAAATATGTGCATTGGTGGAACAGAATCATTTTCTGTTAATCCAATAATAAACTCTGCGTATTTTTGAGGATTACCATCTTGATAACCATTTCATGATTTAACTGTGTTAACTCATTCGTCTCTACCAGTTGCATATTCTTCAATTGTTGATTTTCCTGTTTGTAAAGAATCTGAGGTTAAGAAGTTTGTTCTTACTCCTCCAGGTTTAATACTTGAAATACTAATTCCCACAGTTTTTAATTCATGACTAATTGATTCTGCAAATCCATCTAAACCGAATTTAACTACAGCATAAACACTGTTATAAGGAACAGTACCATATCCTCAAGCTGATGATGTAATGTAAATATGTCCATGTTTTTGTTTACGCATTACTGGTATAACTGCATGTGTTACATTTAAAGTACCAATTAAATTAGTTTCAATGTTACCTTTTACATCTTCCATATCAGTTTCTTCAAAAGTTCACATTTGTGAGTAACCAGCATTGTTTAACAATACATCAATTTCTCCAAATTTTTCAACTCCTGTTTCAACTGCTTTTTCAACAGCTTTTAAATCTTTAATATCAACTGATAATGCTAATAAATTTTGATTATCTCCAATAGCGTCTTTGATTTTATCTTTATTACGACTTGTAGCAATAACTTTATGTCCTTTTTTTAATAATTCTTTTGTAACTACTAAACCAATTCCTTGGCCAGCTCCTGTTACGAATCATACTTTATTTTTCATTTTAAAATCTCCTTTATATGATTATAAATTGATTTTAAAACATTATAGTAACTATAGGGCAAGCAAAAAATGTTATTTTAATTTTTTTTGTATTATTTCTTCGAAATTAACTGGATTTCATTCATCCAATATGTTTTCTTCAAGAATTTTTTTATAATGTTTTTCTTTGCTTGTTAACAATTCAAGCTCAGATTGTAAGCCTTTGATTTTTGAAATTAAATCTTTTTTTTGGCTTTGAATGATTTTTAGTCTTTGAGGAACAGTTGAATCACCTTCCATACATAAATTTATATATTCTCTTATGTTTTTTATTTCCATTCCGGCAGATCTTAGTAAGAAAACCATTTTAAATCATTGCAAATTTTCAACTGTTGTATATCTGTAATTATTATCTTCTCTTTCAAAAAATGGCAGCAAGCCTTTTGAATCATAAAATCTTATTGTTTGCTCAGAAACATCAAATATAGTTGCTATTTCTTTAATACCTAACTTTTGTTTTGTTATAACTTTTATATTTTCATTTAATCCTTCACTATTTGTTAAATTATTCATTTTTAAAATTAAAAGTTACTTGTCTTTAAAATTACGTAGTCTACTTTTTTAATAGCTTTTAATGTTTTACCACCTGCATATGAAATAGATGATTGTAAATCTTCTTCCATTTCTTTGTAAGTGTCCATTAATTTACCACGTATTTTAATAAGTTCCTTTTTCCCTTCTACGTATCTTTTTTCACCTTTGTTATATTCACTTGCACTTCCATAGTACTCTTTAAATAAAACACCATCAACTGTTACATTTTTTCCTGGCGATTCTTCATGAGCTGCAAATAAACTTCCTATCATACACATTGTAGCTCCAAATCTAATTGATTTAGCAATATCACCATTAACTCTTAAACCCCCATCTGCAATGATTGGCTTTGTTGCAGCTTTACTGCATCATTTAATTGCTCCAAGTTGTCATCCACCTGTTCCAAAACCTGTTTTTAATTTAGTGATGCAAACTTTACCTGGACCTACTCCAACTTTTGTTGCATCTGCTCCTCAGTGTTCTAAATCTCTTACTGCTTGTGGAGTTGCAACATTACCAGCAATAATAAAAGTTTGATCTCCCATTTTAGTTCTAATGTGTTCAATCATTTCTTTTACACTATTTGCATGTCCATGAGCAATATCAATAGTTATATAATCTGGTATTAAGTTTAATTCAGTTAATTCATTAATCATTTTAAAATCTTGTTCTTTAACACCTACACTAATTGATGATATTAATTTCTTTTCTTTCATTTTTTTTATAAATGAAACAGCATCAAAATCAAATCTATGCATTACATAAAAATAGTTTTTTTCTGCTAACATAACAGATAATTCTTCATTAATAACTGTTGCCATATTTGCTGGAACAACAGGCATTTTAAAAGTATGTTTCCCTAGTGTTACAGAAGTGTTACATTCACTCCTTGAATTTACAACACACATGTTTGGTATAAGTTGAATATCTTCATAATCAAAAGCGTACATATTTTTTCCTCTTAAATTCTCTATAGTTCTATTATAAATAAAAATACCTATTTTTTACAAAATAAGTATTTCTAATATATATGATTCATCCGCTATTTAAAAATCGGGATAAAGTATAAAGAGCTAAGTATTATAATTTCAACCATTAAAATTCACTATTCTTTTTCTTTTTTACTAAGATTAAAATATTATTTAAATTTTTATTTTTTAAAAATTTTGTCATTAATGTATCTTGCTACGCCGTCTTGATAATTTGGGTATTCAGTAATATCATAAGCTGTTTCTTTTAATTCATCTAATGCATTTTCCATAGCTATCCCGTAATCAACTGCTGCTATTAAAGAAAAATCATTGTAACTATCTCCAAAACCATAAGTTTCATATTGACCTGTATTGTTTAAATATTTATTAATTATTTCAACAGCATATCCTTTATCGATATCTTTTGGAGCAATACTTATTACTCTGTTATGGTAATTATCAATTCTGTAGTCATTTCCATATTTCGATTTTATTTTATTAAAATGATGTAAATAAGTATCTAAATCTGTTCCTTTTTTAGTTATTATAGAAATACTTACGATATCTTCTACAATTTCATTTGAGTTTGAAATAACTTTAAATTGTTGTTCCATAATTTCTGCTCATTTCTTAGTGTTTTCTGATTCACCAAATGAATATACAATTTCTTCAGAAGCGAAATTAACTTTACATTCTTTTTCTTCATCAGCTTCTGTGTAATATAAATTAAATACTTCATTAATAATGTTTTTGTCCACTGTTTTATTTAGTATATATTTTCCAGTTTTAAAATCAAAAATTTGAGCTCCATTATTACCAGCAATAATACCACCAAGCTCATCAATTTTTAATTGTTTTGCTATATTTTTTAAGTTTTTTAAAGTTCTGGCTGTAACTGGAATTAAATAACTTCCATTTTCATAAATATTTTTAACTGTGTTAATTGTGTAATCAGAAAACTTGTAGTCATCAAATAATAAAGTTCCATCACAATCACTAAATGCTATAATTTTTTTCATTTCATGCTTTTCCTTTTTCTATTTAATTATTTTATCAAATAAACATTAAAATAATTTTCAAATACATATTAAAAATGGAAGTGCAGAGCTTCTAAGCGAATGTTTCTAAAATTCATAAGCTGATTTGTAGTTCAGAATTTTGCAAATGAAAAAATTTATTTATTTCATTTAATATTTAAATTATATTAGAATCTTTTAAAATTAGTTTTCTTAAGTAAATATCCTTTGATTAATTTATTAACGTTTTCATTAGTATCTTTTTCATAAGAGGTATATGTACTACATGTATAACGTCATAGGTTAAGTTCTTGCACAACTTCATGCAAAAGACTAAATTCTTTTCTATTGTTTTTTGTAATTGATTTAATATTTAAATTTTCTTTTGCAATTAATTCATATTTTTTTATTTGCATGCTTCATGGTTTTATTTCCCATTTTTAATTGCAAACCCTTCTCTGGTAACTCTTTTAAATAGTATGATTATGATTTTCAAACTATATTACAGCTAATAACTAAATCAATTAAAATGACTAATATTTTTTCTTTGATTAATATTTTTAGGTTTATAAGTAATAGGAATTAAATTCATTTTTGAAATTTCTTATAGACAATGCTCATATTTATTGAATTTTTTTCATCAAAATCTAGATAAAAGTAAGTCTTTTAGATTTTATTTTAATTTGTTTCTTTCATTTTAATGAACAAATATTGTTAATGTCTATAAGAAAACTGCACATCTTTGGTTTCTAAATAATTGCGGTCTATTTCTTTTATTTCCTCAGAAAATTGTTGATCAATTTTTATTCAATTTTTTAGCTATAAAAGAAACAAACTTTTTTAACACTTTATAGATAGTTTTTCATTTAAAATTGTTTCTATAATTATTGATCCTAACTTTTTTGGGCTTTAATCAGTCGCAAGTTGCTTTTTTGTATCAAAGAAACTGAAATTTCTATCAGATTATTTTTTTGATAAGTGTTGCAGTTACATTTTTAATTCGTATTTTTAAAATTGTTTTTAAGATCTTTCATTTCACTATTACAACTTTATAACCTTGTCAAACATTTGATTTTCAATATCAGAAGTATGTGAAATAAATAAAACTGTTAAATCAGAGTTTTTTAGAATTAAATTCTCTATTAATTCAGTATTACTTTTATCTAAACTAGCTGTAGGTTCATCTAAATAAATAACTTTTTTATTTGATAACAGTGCTCTACCTATTGCGATTCTTTGAGCTTCACCTTTAGAAATATCTTTGCATTTAAATGATAAAATATTGTTGTTTTTTGATACTAACTCTTGTAAATTAACTAGTTTAACAATATTAAAAATTTCTTTATCACTAATTGACGAATCAAATAAAGTAATATTTTCCTTAAAACTTGCATCAAAAATAATTGTTTCCTGTTGAACATAATAAATTTGATTTCAAATTTGTTTGCTACTAATTTTTAATAAATTTAAATCATTATTTCAAAGAATTTCACCATCATATTCAGATATTAGGCCAAATAAAATTTTCATAAGTGTGCTTTTACCCACACCACTTCTACCTGAAATTAAATATTTCTTACCCTTTTTAATTTCAAAATTTAAACTATTATATAAATTATTTTCATTAATACTTAAATTTAAGTTTTTAATTTTAATTGAGTTAAAAGGCTCAATTTCATTGATCTTAAGTTCTGTATTTTTAAAAATGAATTTTTTAAACAATTCTTTGCTTCCTAATAAGCCAAAAAAAGCTCCTAGCGATCTTTGCGCATTACCTAAAAAATTTCCAGCCAATTGAGGAACAGCAAAAACTAATCCTATTGGTGCTATTTTATATGAAGCTAATATAACAGTCATTATAACAAGACCAATTTGACAAATAGCACCAATTGAATTAATTCCAGTTATCTGTAAATTTTCAATATTTTTATTTTTTTGTTTATAAGTTTCTAGTTCAAAACTCTTTTGACTGATTATTTCACTAAAGATTTCTGTTTTATCATTATATAAAAATTCTCTATATCCCGAAATTACATCTTCAACTTTTGAAGAAAATTCTTCTTGTTTTAACGAAACTTTGTTTACTATTTTAACCATGGATTTTTGTAAAAGCGAAGGAACAATTAGTAGAATAATAAAACATAAAATTGTTACTAATCCCGTTATTCAATTTAATAAAAATATTGCTATTATTGCTAAAAATGCTGTTAAAAATGTTTCAATAAATAAAAACATATTTTCAAAATTTTTACTTTCTATTTGATTTATATCGTTTGTTAATCAACTTATAAGATCTCCTTTATTTTTAGAATCCAAATCTTTTAAATCCAAATTTATAATTTTATTAGAGACTTTATTTCTTAAATATAAATTAAATTCTTTAATTATTTTATTTTTTTGCTGAGTTTGCAAGTATGAAAATAATAAGCATATTCCAAAAGATAAAGCACAAACACCAATTTCTATAAAAAGCAAATTCATTTTTTCTGATGCTCCATTGACTACATCAACAGCTGTATTTATTAAATAACTAATAACGTATCCAGAAAATACTAATGCTGCTGCAGCTATAAAAGCAAGAATAGAAAACCATAGAATACCCATTTTATTTTTTGCATAGACATTTTTCATATATTCACCCCTTTTATTTTTTTATATTAAGGAAATCATACTCTTTTTAATATAAAATAACAATTAAAAAATTTATTTTAAAATAATTTCAAGAACGTAAGGACCAATTAGTGTATTTAAAAAATAGTTACTATGATCATTTTCAACTTGTGCTCTAAAAAAACCATTTTTGTCTTTTAAAGTATTTAAAATTTTTTTTATTTCGTTTATTTTTAATAAGGATGCTTTACTTTCACTTAATTTATACAATACAAATAAAATGCCTGGTAATCCATATAAAAAATCTGTTTTTGAGCAAAGCTGCAAATTAATTTCTAATATTTTATTACAATAAAACTTTTTTTTGTTTTTATTAAAAAGTGACAAAATATAGAGAATTCCTGATGTGCCATTACCAAAATAAGGAGATGCTATATTTTTGGTAACATAGCATCCATTTTTTAAATTATTAACTAACTCATTTTCAATTTTTTTTATAATTTCTAAAAAATCAAAATTATTTTTTAATTTATTTTGTTTTTCATAATGATAAATAAAAAAGAGAATTCCTGAAATGCCCAAATCGAAAGTTAAATTAAAAAAATTTGAAATATTTTCAATTTCAGCAATAGCGCTGTAATAAATTTTTTCTACAATTTTATTTAATTGAAAATCTTCATTATTATAAATTTTTAAAAGAAAAAAACCTATTCCAGATAATCCATTTTTAAAAGAAAAATCTTTAATAAATAATAGAAAATCTATTTTTTTCATTATTTCTTTTTTATAATCTTTAAGCATTTTATTATTAAATTTACTTTTAAATGTGTTTTCTGAAAAATTATTTTTTAATAAAAATAAATTGCAAAATTTTGTTTGATAATTATTTAATTGAATATTATATACATTTTTAGGGTTAAATAATTTCTTGGTTTTTTTTGTTCACATTGTTTTCGTTTCATATTTTAGTGTTATTTTATTTTTTTGAATATTATTGTTATTTTTTCTAAAAAATAAAGTCGAAAAATTAAAGTCAGTAATTTTTAATGTTCTTTTATTTAACTTATTTATAAGTCTCTCAAAGATTTGAATATCAATATTAAAAAGATTACATACATAAGATAATCTTTCATTAATTTTTATCTCTTTTTGCATAGGAAGTAAAAAAGAAAAAGGGGCAAATAAGTCTAATAAAATAAAAAGCAAACTTATTTCATCGCAGCTTTGTTTTTTATAAAAATAGTTATGTTCTAAATTTCTCAAATATGGCTTAAAATCATACAAAAAATTTGATGATTCAAAATCAATTAATATTGGTTCATCATTTTTTATCATTATATTATCTAATTTTAAATCTCCATGAATAATTTTATTATCCTTTAGTATTTTAATCTTATTGACTATTTTTTGAAATATTTCAAGAGATTTACTAACATAATTTTTAATTTCCTTATTTGATGGGTTATTTTGGTTACATATAAATGGGTTATTGGTCATCACTCATTGATTTAAATTTATACCTTCAATAAACTCCTCTATAATATAATAATTTTCTCATTCATAAAATGAATCAATTAATTTTGGTGATATGCTTTTGTTAAGTAAATTACATTTATATTGAACTTTTTCAAGATTTTTAGCAAAATATAATGAATCTATATTTTTTTTCACCAAAAGTGTATTTGGTCTAAATTCTCTAATTATTATTTTTTTCTTATTTTCTAAATAACCCATATAAACATTACCTGAATTATTTTCTTTAATGATATTTTTAATAAAATATTCCTTATTAAGTTTTTTCAATTTGTAAAAATTATATTTTTTGTACTCTCTTTCTAGTGGATCTTTTTTATTTAAATAAAAAGGCTTTGTTAGATTTTCAGAATAATATTGATTTTTTTTCATTTCTATTAATCTTTCTTCACCGAAAACATAACAGTTTTCACCTTTTAAAATCCCATATCTGTAGTAAATACATTTTGAATCTTTAAATCTTCTATCAGAAAAAATGAAAGGGCCTTCTATTTCTTTTGTTTTTGAATATAAAATATTTATAATATTTATAAATTGCTTTTGATTTAAGCAATAAATAGTTATAAATTTTCCTGTTGAAAATTTATTTGTATGTTTTTGTGAATCTTCAATAATTTTTTTATAACTTGTTTGATATTTAAAATTTAAATTAAATTTAAAACAAATTTTTTTTGTAATATTTAATAATTTTTTGTAATTTTTTAAATTTGCTGATAAGTGTATCTTTCATCCTAATTTCGGTACTTTATTAAAAGTTTTATGGTTTAAATAATAAATATAATTTAAATCACGTTTTTTTCTATACATTTTTAAGTTAAATTCATGAATAAAAAGACTAATGCCTAAAAACATTAGTCAAGAAATAAAAATTTTTATGCTTTACAAATAATTGTTATTTGAATTATCGCCTCACTCGCAAAAACAGGTGTTTCTTTCTCTGTATTTATTTGTAAATCTAGAATTTCATTAATTGTCATGAATTTCGCCTTCCTTTCTATTTATGAAAGATATTACTCTTATAAAACAATAAAATCAATAATTAAATAAAAAAAGAATCCGTAAGGATTCTTTCATAAACTGGCAGCGTTCTATTTTCTCACAATGCAATATCGTCGACGCTGTAGAGCTTAACTTCTGTGTTCGGTATGGGAACAGGTGTGACCTCTACGCTATGACCACCAGATCTTTTTTTAAATTGTTCTCTGAAAACTGGATATTAGATGATTACATACTCAATTGCTTCTTTTTTCTAAAATTCTCTCGATCTATTAGTAATGGTTAGCTTAATGCCTCGCGACACTTACACATCCATCCTATCAACCTCATAGTCTATAAGGGATCTTACATTCTAAAGAAATGGGAAAATTCATCTTAAAGGAGGCTTCTCGCTTAGATGCCTTCAGCGATTATCCGTTCCACACATAGCTACCCTGCTGTGCCACTGGCGTGACAACAGGAGCACCAGAGGTGTGTCCATTCCGGTCCTCTCGTACTAGGAACAGCTCTCTTCAATTTTCCTACGCCCACAACAGATAGGGACCAAACTGTCTCACGACGTTCTGAACCCAGCTCGCGTACCGCTTTAATGGGCGAACAGCCCAACCCTTGGAACCGACTACAGCTCCAGGATGCGATGAGCCGACATCGAGGTGCCAAACCTCCCCGTCGATGTGAACTCTTGGGGGAGATCAGCCTGTTATCCCCGGGGTAACTTTTATCCGTTGAGCGACGGCCCTTCCACTCGGGACCGCCGGATCACTAAATCCTACTTTCGTACCTGTTCGACTTGTAAGTCTCACAGTCAATCACACTTATACTTTTGCGCTCTATGCATGATTTCCAACCATGCTGAGTGTAACTTTGAGCGCCTCCGTTACATTTTAGGAGGCGACCGCCCCAGTCAAACTACCCACCAGACACTGTCCTTAACCCGGATAACGGGTCGAAGTTAGAAATCCAATATAACGAGGGTGGTATTCCAAGGTTGACTCCACTGGCCCTAGCGGTCCAGCTTCAAAGTCTCCCACCTATCCTCTACACGTTATACCAAATTTCAATATCAAGTTATAGTAAAGCTCCACGGGGTCTTTCCGTCTAGTTGCGGGTAACCGGCATCTTCACCGGTACTAAAATTTCACCGAGTCTGCAGCCGAGACAGCGAAGGGATCATTACGCCTTTCGTGCGGGTCAGAACTTACCTGACAAGGAATTTCGCTACCTTAGGACCGTTATAGTTACGGCCGCCGTTCACCGGGGCTTCAATTCGAAGCTTCGCTTGCGCTGACTTCTCCTCTTAACCTTCCGGCACTGGGCAGGCGTCACCCCCTATACTTCGTCTTGCGACTTAGCAGAGAGCTGTGTTTTTGCTAAACAGTTGCCCCTCCCTCTTCACTGCGGCTCAACTTGCGTTGAGCACTCCTTCTTCCGAAGTTACGGAGTTATTTTGCAGAGTTCCTTAGCTACAGTTATCTCGCTTACCTTAGGATTTTCTCCTTGACCACGTGTGTTCGTTATAGGTACAGGCTACTAGTTATTAAGTTAGAAGCTTTTCTTGGAAGCGTAGGGTCATGTACTTCGTTACTAGGCGAACCGTTCACTCCTCATAACACTTCAACGTTTAATACAACACGGATTTGCCTATGTTGCCGTCTTTGTGCTTAACCCAGGACATCCATCACCTGGGATACACTACCTTTCTCCGTCACTCCATCACTAACTAGCAGGTACAGGAATATCAACCTGTTGTCCATCGACTACGCCTTTCGGCCTCGCCTTAGGTCCTGACTAACCCTGGGTGGACGAACCTTGCCCAGGAAACCTTGGTCAAACGGTATGAATGATTCTCACATTCAATCGTTACTCATGCCGGCATAATCACTTCTAATCGTTCCACCAGTCCTCACAGTCTGACTTCATCACAATTAGAACGCTCCCCTATCACTGTATTAAAAATACAATCCGTAGCTTCGGTATTAGGTTTAGCCCCGGTACATTTTCGGCGCAGAATCACTCGACTAGTGAGCTGTTACGCACTCTTTAAATGGTGGCTGCTTCTAAGCCAACATCCTAGCTGTCTGTGCAATTCCACATCCTTACACACTTAACCTAAATTTAGGGACCTTAGCTGACGATCTGGGCTGTTTCCCTCTCGAGCATGGACCTTATCACCCATGTTCTGACTGCCGAGTATCCGACAATGGCATTCGGAGTTTAATTCTATTCAGTACCCCTAGGTGGGGCCATCATAGATTCAGTGCTCTACCTCCATTGTGGTAAACCTCGACGCTATACTTAAATATATTTCGGGGAGAACTAGCTATCTCCGGGTTCGATTGGAATTTCACCGCTAGCCACAAGTCATCCGCGGTCATTTCAACGAACGTCGGTTCGGTCCTCCATTTGGTTTTACCCAAACTTCAACCTGCTCATGGCTAGATCACCCGGTTTCGTGTCTAATGCAACGTACTAAACGCCCTATTAAGGCTCGCTTTCACTACGGCTCCGCATATTCTGCTTAACCTCGCACGATACATTAACTCGCCGGCTCTTTCTACAAAAAGCACGATATCACCCATTAACGGGCTCTATCTTCTTGTAAGCACATGGTTTCAGGAACTATTTCACTCCCCTCTCGGGGTACTTTTCACCTTTCCCTCACGGTACTGGTTCACTATCGGTAAAATGGGAGTATTTAGGCTTGCCGAGTGGTCTCGGCGGATTCCGACAAAATTTCACGTGTTTCGCCGTACTCAGGATCCATCTAAGAGATCAACACATTTCGTATACGGGGGTATCACCCTCTATGCCGCTACTTCCCAGTAGCTTCTACTATATGTTGATTTTGTAACTCTAAAAAGATGTCCTACAACCCCAGCCCGTAGACTGGTTTGGCCTCTTCCGCGTTCGCTCGCCGCTACTAACAGAATCATTATTTATTTTCTTTTCCTCTTGGTACTAAGATGTTTCAGTTCCCAAGGTTCCCTTCTCATAAGCTATGTATTCACTTATGGATAATACGAGATTAATCGTATTGGGTTTCCCCATTCGGATATCACCGGATCAAAGCTCACTTCCAGCTCCCCGATGCTTTTCGCAGGTAATCACGTCCTTCTTCGGCTCCATTTTCCAAGGCATTCACCATGTGCCCTTACTATTTTTTAGAAAAAATCTTAAAGCAATTGATAATTGATTCAGTAAAAATTTATTTTTATTTGTTAAAAATTGTTGATTTATTTTAATCTTTTACAATGCTTTTCATCTAATATTCAGTTTTCAAAGAACAATTCTCTTTCAGAGATTATATTTAAATAATCCCTGAAAACTAAATAGAACATATAATAGTCAATCTGTTTTGTTTTTATCTCCATAGAAAGGAGGTGATCCATCCGCACGTTCCCGTACGGATACCTTGTTACGACTTAACCCCAATCGCTAGTCCTACCTTGGGACGCGCCTTCCTTACGGTTAGGAAACGTACTTCTGGTATTACCAACTCTCGTGGTTTGACGGGCGGTGTGTACAAGACCCGAGAACGTATTCACCGCGACATAGCTGATTCGCGATTACTAGTGATTCCGGCTTCATGAAGTCGAGTTGCAGACTTCAATCCGAACTGAGACCGACTTTTTGAGATTAGCTCCCCCTCGCGAGATTGCGACTCTTTGTATCGGCCATTGTAGCACGTGTGTAGCCCAGGACATAAGGGGCATGATGATTTGACGTCATCCCCACCTTCCTCTAGCTTACACTAGCAGTCTCGTTAGAGTCCTCAACTTAATGTTAGTAACTAACGACAAGGGTTGCGTTCGTTGCGGGACTTAACCCAACACCTCACGGCACGAACTGACGACAACCATGCACCACCTGTATCAATGTTAACCTCCACTACATCTCTGTAGCTTTGCACTGTATGTCAAGCCCTGGTAAGGTTCTTCGTGTTGCTTCGAATTAAACCACATGCTCCACCACTTGTGCGGGTCCCCGTCAATTCCTTTGAGTTTCACTCTTGCGAGCATACTACTCAGGCGGAGTACTTAATGCGTTAGCTGCAGCACTGAGGTAATCCCCAATACTTAGTACTCAACGTTTACGGCGTGGACTACTAGGGTATCTAATCCTATTTGCTCCCCACGCTTTCGTGCCTCAGCGTCAATAATCAGCCAGTAAGCCGCTTTCGCCACTGGTGTTCTTCCATATATCTACGCATTTTACCGCTACACATGGAATTCCGCTTACCTCTCTGATATTCTAGTCCCGCAGTTTTCAAGGCGAACCGGAGTTGAGCTCCGGGCTTTAACCTCAAACTTGCGAAACCGCCTACGCACCCTATACGCCCAATAAATCCGGATAACGCTTGCCACCTATGTATTACCGCGGCTGCTGGCACATAGTTAGCCGTGGCTTTCTGGTAAGGTACCGTCAAGATAAGAGCATTTCCTCTCCTATGTTTTCTTCCCTTACAACAGAGCTTTACAACCCGAAGGCCGTCATCACTCACGCGGCATTGCTTCATCAGACTTTCGTCCATTGTGAAAAATTCCCTACTGCTGCCTCCCGTAGGAGTCTGGGCCGTATCTCAGTCCCAATGTGGCCGATCAACCTCTCAGTTCGGCTACGTATCATCGCCTAGGTGGGCCTTTACCCCGCCTACTAGCTAATACGCCGCATCCTCATCTTCTAGTGATCCAAACGGATCTTTGAATGTTTTCTCATGCGATAATAACATCCACATGCGGTATTACCTTTCGTTTCCAAAAGTTATCCCCCGCTAGAAGGTAGATTAGATACGTGTTACTCACCCGTTCGCCACTGAGGTGCAAGCACCTCCGTTCGACTTGCATGTATTAGGCATGCCGCCAGCGTTTATCCTGAGCCAGGATCAAACTCTCATTTTAAATTATTGTTTTGATTCTGACTATTATATTTTTTTGTATATTATTCTGTACTCAATTTGAAATTGTTACAGGATTGTACAATTGTTGTTCTATTTAGTTTTCAAAGATCATTTTTATGCCTTTTTAAGGGCACAATAATAAATATACACTAATTTTATTTTGTATGCAATATTTTTTTTAAATTAATTAAAATATTTTTAAAAAGTTAATTTAGCTATATTTTCAAATAAAAAAACTAGCAATATTTGTATACTAGTTTTGTTTTCTTATGGTGCGGGATAAGGGACTCGAACCCTTACGTCAAAGACGCTAGATCCTAAGTCTAGTGCGTCTGCCAATTCCGCCAATCCCGCAGGATGGTGACTCGCCGGAGGCTCGAACTCCGGACCCACTGGTTAAAAGCCAGTTGCTCTACCGACTGAGCTAGCGAGTCATTAACTTTGGACAATAAAAATATTATCATTATTTTTTTAAATAATCAATGTTAAATATAAAAATAAAATTTTAATAAAATAAAAGCACCAATGGTGCTAATTCAAAATTGACAATGGTGCTGACTAGAGGATTTGAACCCCCGACCTACTGATTACAAGTCAGTTGCTCTACCAACTGAGCTAAGTCAGCACAAAAAAAATGGTGGAGTGCAACGGGCTCGAACCGCTGACCGCCTGCTTGTAAGGCAGGAGCTCTCCCAACTGAGCTAGCACTCCAATAATAAATGGTAGCCTGTACGGGGTTCGAACCCGTGTGTCCACGGATGAAAACCGTGTGTGTTAACCGCTTCACCAACAGGCCAAATGTAATGGCGGCTTTTACAGGACTTGAACCTGTGACAAACCGGTTAACAGCCGGTTGCTCTACCAACTGAGCTAAAAAGCCAAATACAAATTATTGGTTATTTATTTAATTTTGTTATCCCTTGGGACAATAAAAATATTATCATATAAAAAATAAGTTGTAAATAAAATTTTGTAATTTTTATTTTTTTTTAATTTTATATCAAAAAAACACTCTTTTTTGAGTGTTTAGTTTATTTACTTATATGTTTTTCGTATAAAACAAATGTATTTTCCATTAACGTTATTACTGTCATTGGACCAACCCCACCCGGAACTGGAGTTATGTAACTAGCTTTTAATTTAACTTTTTCAAAATCAACATCCCCAACAAGCTTATTAGTTATTGGATCTCTTATGATTCCTACGTCTATAACAATAGCATCATTTTTGATCATATCTTCAGTAATAATAAATTGTTTTCCAGTTGCGCTAATAATAATATCAGCACCAACTGTGTGTTTTTTAATATCTTTTGTATTTTTGTTGCACATTGTTACAGTTGCTTGTTTATTTAATAACATCATTCCTAAAGGTTTACCTACAATATTGCTTGTTCCAATTAAAGTAATATCTTTATTATTAATATTAATATTGTATTCTTCCAATAAATTAATGATTCCTAAGGGTGTACATGGATAAATAGTGTCATATCCTTGTAACATTTTTCCCTGATTTATATAATGAAAACCATCAACATCTTTTAATGGAGTTATTGCTTGTAAATAATCTTCTTCAACAAAATCAATTGGTAAAGGTAATTGTAATAATATTCCATCAATACTTGCATCTTTATTTAGTTCATTAATTTTGTTATATAAATCTTCTTTTTTAATATTATTTTCAAATCTTAAAAGTTGAGAATCAATCCCTACTTCATTAGCAACTTTAATTTTATGAGAAACATAAACTTCACTAGCAGGATCATTGCCAACCATAATAACAACTAATTTAGGTTTTCTTAATCCTTGATTTTGATATTTTGAAATTCTTAATGCTAATTCTTTTTTTCTTTTTAAAGCTATTTTTTTTCCATCTAAAATAATCATAATATCACCTATCCTATTGTTACGTCTTCTTCTAAATATTTAAAGTTTGTTTTTCTTGATGGTTTAATAAATGCTAATAATGTATTTGAAATTCCTAATTGACCTAAGAACATACATAAAATAATCAATAGCTTAGTTAATACACCAAAGTTATACATTTGATGTTGAGTGAAAGGATTCATTCCGACGGTTCCATAAGCACTAGTTATCAAAGTTAATATTTGAATTATGCTTGCATCACCTTGATTTTGCACAAGTTCTCCTGCTACTCCATTTTCAACACCGGGTGTTAAATAAGCGTTTGAATCAAAGTAAATTAATATAATTACAATAGTTAATATAAGTACAGAAATAAAGAATACTGAAAAACTTCTTCTTACGGTTTCAGCAGGAATGACTTTTTTAAATGCACTTGTGTAGTTTTTATTTCTAATAACTGCTCATGTTGAAAGAATAATAATTGCAAATGTTGTAGTTCGAATTCCTCCTGCTGTTGAAGATGGCGCTGAACCTATAAACATTAATGAAGATAATATTGTTTTTGATGAGGCATTAAAATCATTAATAGGAACAGTTGAAAATCCAGCGTTTCTACAAGCAGTAGTATTAAATATAATATCCATTGCTACAGCATATCCTGGTTTAGCTTGAGTTACAATAACATTAATTGGCATTTGAGTTAATGGATCTGTTTCATATGTATAGTAATTAAAAATCAATGAGTTCGCTTGATTTGAATATTCACTTGCAAAAACCAATAAAGGCCCTACAACAAATAAAATTGAATAAACCCAGAAGTTTAGCTTTGTAAATAAACTAAATCTAACTTTTTGTCCAACTCTTCTAGCTTTTAATTTTCTTTTAATATCATGGAATGTTGGATAACCTAATCCACCAATTACTCATTCCAATAAAAAAACTATTTGGATAGCATACGCTTGATGACCTTCAATATTATAAGGTTGAAGTGAATTTGTTGATAATAAATCATAACCAGCATTATTAATTGCACTAGTTGAGTGAAAAATAGCAAATCAAATTGATTTCATAAAATTGTGATAAGGTGAAACAACATTTAAATTTGGGTTTGAATGAGTACCATTAGCACCAATAACCTGATTTAATGATTCACTTGCTGGTTCTGAAAAGAAAAATAAGAAAAATAAAACTCCTGCAGCAATTAATTGCACAAATGTTAAAAATATAAATCCATCTTTTATTAACTCAATAGTTGATGACTTAACATCATTTCCACGTTCTGATTGAGCAACCACAGTATCACTAAGTGAAATTTTTTTATTGATGGCAATAAATAAAATAATTTTTAATGTTAAAACTCCAATCCCACCCATTTCAATTAAGATAAGTAAAATTAATTGACCTCAAAATGTGTAATCATGTGAAGGATCAATAATGTTAATCCCAGTATCACTAAACGCACTTGAAGCTGTAAATATTCCGGTTAAATAATCTCATCTAAAGTCATAACCATTTAAGTCGTTATTTACAACTATTCCAGGAATACATAGCAAAAATCCACCAAATAAAACTATAAATAAATAAATTAAAAATATTCTTCCTGATACTTTAGATAATGGTCATCAAGTTTTAAGTTTAAAAAAAGCTTTTTGGGGATCAAACTTATTTTTTTGCTGGTTGTCTTTTGACATTTTGAGTCAATTAGGTTTATCTGACCTTTTTCTTTTACTAGTCATTTGATTACCCCCATTCATAGTAATTATTATACAATTTAATTATTACAAATGTATAATTATTAAAGTATCAAGAGAAGGTGTATATTATGGCAAAGAAAAAAAGTATTGCAATTATTGGAGTTTCAAATTTTAGTTTATCTGTAATAAAAACGCTTGTTGACAAAAAACAACAAGTTACAGTTTTTGATTATGATGAAGATAAATTAAACTTGCATTTATCAGAATACGAGTATGGAGTTGATGTTGTTGTATTAGATTCAACTAACAAAATGGCGTTGACTAAAAATGGAATTAAAGCATATGATGTTGTTATTGTTGGAGTTGGAACAAACATTGAATCAGGATTAATGACAGTTTTAAACTTAATTGACTTAGAATGTGAGAATGTTATTGCCAGAGCCAGAGATGAAAAACACAAAAGAATTCTTACAGCATTAGGTTTGAGTGAAAATCAGATTATTCTTCCAGATGCATTAGCTGGTAATATAGTTGCAGCTAGATCAATGTTTAATATTGATTTGGACGTAGACGTTCAATCAATAGATGAAGACTTTATTTCAACAACATTAAATGTGACAAACCATAATATATTTAATAAAACTATTTTAGCCGCAGGACTTTCAACAACAAAAGACTTTAACATTATTCAAATAAGACGCAAAGGTAAAATTTTATTACCTGATGATTACACTGAATTAAAAGAAGCAGACGATGTTGTAGTTTTTGCTAGAACAACAGTTATTAATGAACTAGCTGAGAAAATCCAAGGTGGAGCTAAAGACAAAAAAGATGTTAATGATGAATTAGTTATTTTTGAAGAATTGGAAAACGATAATAATAAAAATGTTAATAAGTCTATTGACGATAAAAAGAAAGATGATGACTTGTTTGATTCAACTGCTGCAGACGATCTGTTTGATTCAATTATATTTGACGATAATGTCAATGAAACCGTTGATGTTCTAAAATTGGAAAAAAATAAGAAATCATTAAAAAAATAATAATAACATGATAGTATTTTGCTATCTTTTTTATATGCAAATTTAAAATTTATCATTTATAATTTTATGCAAGGAGGAAAAAATTATGAAAGAATGAGCTAAAAAGAATTTATGATCTTTAATTTCAGTTATTGCTGCAGCTGCTTTTGCAATTTTAGTTATTGCAACAATCTTTGGAATTGGTTTAGGAGCTAAACAAGGTGGATCAGTTATTAAATATGGTGCCGAAGGATTAGAAGAGTTACACAAAAGTGTAAACAGCATGATTTCAGCTGCTTTAGCATTAGCATGTATTGCTATTGTACCTGTGGTTATTAGATTAATCTTAGGAATCTTAGGAATCGATGCTTTTGCTAGATTATTTAACTCAGCTTCAATTGGACTTGCATTAATATCAGTTATTTTATTAATTGCTGGTAACATCACATTATTAAGTGCTGATGGAGTTAAAGTTGCAGTTGGATCAATTATAGGATTCTATGTTGTAATTATCTTGGGCTTCTTAGTTTTAACTGGACCTGTTGTTAGAAAATAATTTCAAAAATAAAAATGAAGCTCGCGCTTCATTTTTTTTAATTTAATTTAGATTCAACCAATTTAACAATTATATTCATTCCAGCTTCTGGATTAACGTTTCCACCAGTTACTTTCATTAATTGACCCATAATAGTTTTTGTAACTCTTTCTGGTCTTTCATTATATTGTTCAAGTAATTCGATATTACTTTCAATAATAGGATTTACTAAATTTGTTATTTCATTTTCATCACTAATCATTTTAATATTTAGTTCTTCAACAATTGTCATTACAGATTTTGATGAATCTTTCATAATAATAGGTAAGATTGTTTTTGTATGTTTTGATGATATAACAGATTGATCAACTAAATTAATCATTTCAGCTAAGTAAACTGGTGATAATGCCATTTTATCAATTGATGTATTTTCATTATTTAATTGCGCTTGAATATCACTAATTAAAATATTTGCTACTTTAGTATAGTTATTAGTATGTTTAATTGCTTCTTCAAAAAATTCAGTCATTTCAATACTTGTTAATATAATATTTGCATCATTGCTAGATAATTTATATTCGTTAGTATACTTAACTCTTTTAATATCAGCTAATTCAGGAGAATTTTTAATACATTCATCTACTCAATTTTCATCTAATTGAATTGGCATAATGTTTGGTTCTCTAAAATATTTGTAATCTAACGCATCAGATTTACTACGCATAGAAACTGTTGAGTTTGTTGAATCATCAAATCTACGTGTTTCTTGAATAATAGGTTGATTGTTCAACATCATTTTAGTTTGACGTTCAACTTCAAATTCAATAGCTCTTTTAATGTTAGAAATTGAGTTCAAGTTTTTAACTTCTACTTTGTTTGAGAATTCTTCAGTTCCAAATGGTCTAATAGAAATATTAACATCTGTTCTTAAACTTCCTTCATTCATTTTAACGTCACTGACTTTTAAGAATAATAATACTTCTCTCAATTTTTCAACATAAGCACATGCTTCATCAGCACTTCTCAAAACTGGTCTTGTAACAATTTCCACTAAACCTGTTCCTGCTCTATTGTAGTCAATAAATGTTAAATCATCTTTATGAATTTGTTTAGCTGTATCTTCTTCCATGTGTAGTCTTTCAATATCAACTTCTTTTTCAACTCCATTAACATTAATGATCAATTTACCATTTTTCCCAATTGGATTATATTGTTGGGTAATTTGATAACCTTTAGTTAAATCTGGGTAAAAGTAATTTTTACGATCAAATTTTACTAAAGTATCTATTTCCATTTTTAAAGCACTACATGCTCTAATTGCTAATTCAATTCCTTTTTTGTTAATTGTTGGTAAACTTCCAGGATAAGCCATATCAGTTTCATTTACATTTGTATTTGGAGTTTCACCATAACTCACTGGAGCTGATGAAAACATCTTAGTTTTGGTTTTTAATTCAACATGATTTTCAATCCCGATAATTATTTCAAAATTTTTCATCTTAATCCTCCACTATTTCATTTTTAATACCAATTATATCTTCAAGCATTTTTGCAGCTTGTAAACATAAAAGATCTTCTTTTGGTTTTGCATTTATATTAATACCAATTCCAAGTTTTCCTTCCTTTAAAAACGGAATAGTAATTGATGGTGAACCATTGAAGTTAGCTAAAGTAAGAATGTCGTTTAAGTATTCTTTTTCTGGTGTTGATTTAATTTTTGTTTCTTCAATCAATGGCGCTACTTTATCTGTTGGGGGAATTATCAGAATGTCTACTTCTTTAAACACTTTATTCAATTCTTCAACAATTAGTCTTCTAACTTGTTTTGCTTTATTTAAATAAATTGTTTGATTTTCTTTATTTAAATTTAATGCTCCTACAAGAAATCTTTGCTTAACTTCTTCACCAAATCCTTCAGTTCTTGAATTTGTTATTATTTCAACATAATCAGTACCAGTTGATCTTCGACCAAATTTAATTCCATCTAAGTTTGCATTAGTTGAAACAGATTCACTAAATGAAATCATTTTATATATAGCTGATAATGAATCTAATAATTCTTGTTTAAATTCAACTTCTTTAACTTCAAAGCCATTTGATTTTAAAGTTTCAAATAAATTGTAATAAGCGTTTTTAACATCTTCATTTAAATCATCAATAACTTTTTTGATATATCCAAATTTAACCGCTTTGCTTAAACCTTCAATTTTTTCAAACATATTTTTTGAATTATTTTCATGACTAGTTGCGTCTTTAGTGTCATAACCAAAAGTTGCATCACAAACAATTGCCATGTCAGTTACATTTCTTGTAAAGAATCCAACAGTATCTAAACTTGGCGAATATGGTAATAAACCATATCTACTAATTGCTCCATATGATGGTTTAAAACCAACAATGTTATTAAATGATGCTGGTTTTCTAATTGAGTCACCTGTATCACTACCAGTTGCAAATGGAACAATACCTTTTGCTACTAGATAAGCACTACCACTGCTACTTCCACCAACAATTCTTTTATCATCAGCTGGATTAGTTATGATTCCATTACATGAATAAAGACCAACTCCACCCATTCCTAATTCATCAAGAGCAGCTTTACCAATTAAAACAGCTCCTTTATCTTCTAATTTTGAAATAGAAGTTGCATTAAATGGTGGAATATATCCTTTCAATATATTTGATGAAGAAGTTGTTTCAAGTCCTTTTGTTGCAAAGTTATCTTTTGCAAAGTAAGGTATTCCATACAATAAAGAATTTGTATTTAATACTTTTTCCATTTCCTTAGAAAAGGCAATAGCATTTTCTGCGTTCATTTTATTTATAGCATTAGATGATTTAACTTTATTTGCTTCAAATATTACTGCGTTAGTTAATTCTAAAATACTTATTTCTTTATTAATAATTTTATTGTGTAATTCTAAAATTGATAATTTTTTATAATTCATTATTTAACCACCTTTTTTATTGTGACAAAATCACCCTCAGAAGTTGGGGCGTTTGATAATATTATTTTTTGATCTATAGTTGTTGTTTCTTCATCTTCTCTTAAATATAAATGAATATCATCGTAAGGATAAAATAATGGTTTAATATTTGTTGTATCAATTTTTAATACTTTTTCAAATTCTTTTTTTAAATCTTCTTGTTTAGCAACAATCTCATCAATTTCCGCATCTGAAAATTTCAACATTGAATCTTGAGCTAAATCTTCATAGTACTTTTTATCTTTCATTTTACTCTCCTTTTAGAATTGCAAAGAACTCTTCTTCATTAATAACTTTAACGTTTAATTCTTCAGCTTTTGTTAATTTACTTCCAGCATTTTCTCCTGCTAAAACATAATCAGTTTTTTTCGAAACAGAACCAATAACTTTACCGTTGTTTAATTCGATTATATCTTTAAAATAATCTCTAGATTCAGATAGTGTACCTGTTATTACAAAAGATTTTTCACTAATTGTTGATTCAGTGTTTTTGGCTTGTCCCAAATATTCAAAATTAACATCAAATGATTTTAATTCATTAATTAATTGTAAATTAGACTCAATTTTAAATCAATCTACAATTGACATAGCCAACACTTCTCCAACTGAGTCTATTGAACTTAATTCTTCATACGTTGCATTTTTTAGATTATCAATATTTTTATATATTTGAGCTAAAGTTAAAGCTGTCTTAGAACCAACGTGTCTAATACCTAAACCAAATAAAGTTTTTTCAAATGAATTATTTTTAGATTCTTTAATCGAAGCAATTAAGTTTTCAAAACTTTTTTCTCCAAATTTTTCAAAATTAATTATATTTTCTTTATGTTCTTCAACTTTAAAAATATCTGCAATATTTGTTATTAATTTTTCTTCAAATAATTTTTTAATTGTTTGACCACCAAGACCAACTATATTTGCAGCACCTCTACTTGCAAAATGTTCTAAACTTCTCAATATTTGTGCTGGACAGTTAAAGTTAACACAAAATTGATCAACCTCTGTTGAAGTTTTTTCTAAAAGTTCAGCACACGCAGGACATTGAATATCTTTTTCTCAAATTGGTAATGAATCAAAGTTTTCGTCTTTAATAACACTAATAACTTCAGGAATAATATCTCCTGCTTTTTTTACTTTAACAATTGAATTTATTCTAAGGTCTTTTGCCATTATATACTCAGCATTGTTTAACGATGCTGCAGAAACTGTTGTACCAGCAATTTGTACAGGTTCTAACTTGGCGTTGTATGTAATTTTACCAGTTCTTCCAACAGTAGGAAATATATCTAATAATTTAGTTTGTTTAACTTCAGCTGGAAATTTATAAGCAATTGCTCATTTTGGTGTTTTTGCTGTGTATCCAACTTCTTCTTGCAATTTTTTATCGTTTAATTTAAATACAATACCATCTATTTCATAATCTAATTCGTTTCTTTTTTCAGTGTAATATTCAATGTATGATTTTACCTCTTCTAATGTCTTACAGATTTTAGTTTCTTTATTTATTTTTAAACCTAAATTCTTTATTTGATTAATAGAATCATACTGTGTATTAATTGGGTTATTTTCGTTGAAATAATAGTAAAGATAAGCATCAAGATTTCTTTCAGCAACTATTTTAGAATCTAATTGTCTTAAAGTTCCAGCTGCTGCATTTCTTGGGTTGGCAAAAAGTTGCTCTCCATTCAATAATCTTTCTTCATTAATTTTTGCAAATTCTTTTTTACCTAAAAAAATTTCTCCTCTAATTTCAGTTTCATCTTTTGAAGGTATTGATAATGGTATTGATTTAATTGTTTTTACATTTGTTGTAACATTCTCACCAACTTTACCATCACCACGAGTTACACCTTTTTGTAATACACCATCTTTATAAATTAAAGATATTGATAATCCATCAATTTTTAGTTCTGCAGTATATTCATTGTTTTCTGTGCCTGTAACTTTTGCAACTTGTTTATTGAAGTTAATGAACTCCTCTCAAGAAAAAATATCAGCAAGACTTAACATTGGATATTTATGTGTGTGCTTTTCAAATTTATCACTTACTATTCCACCAACTTTTTGAGTTATAGAGTCAGATGTTATTAATTCAGGAAATTGATTTTCAAGATCAATAAGTTGATGGATAGCTTTATCATATTCTGCATCATCAACACTAGGGTTATCTAGAACATAGTATTCTCTAGCTCATTCGTTAAGTTTTTTTCGTAATTCATTTATTAATGTAATTGCTTTTTCTTTATTCATGATAACTCCTCATATCTATATAATTATAAACTTTTTTATTTTTAAATCTAATTGATTTATCTATAAATAAAAAGAAGCGTCAAACGCTTCTTAAAATATTATGTCAGTGATTTTAACTTGTCTTTCATTGGTTTTCTTAAAGAAATAATAAATGCAACTACAAACATCGTAGCTATTATTACTAGTATTAGTGGAGTTGCTCATCAATTTGTTGCAACCGGTATAAATACCCCTGATGATTCCAAGCTAAACATCAAGCTACTTAAAATTATTTTTGCAATTAAGTACCCCATTAACACAAATCCAAATGCAAAGAAAATTGGAATTAAAAGCGTATTTAACGTTATTTCTTTTCGAGAGTATCCAAGTGCTTTCATAGTAACCATAAATCTGTGATATTTCATTATGTATACATCCGAAATAATTGTTATGACTAATAATGCAATTAATATAACACCAGTTATTAAGAACATGGCTATTAGTAAAATTGACTCACTTACATTAACAATAATACCCAACTGTGTACTAACAAGATCAATTCCATTATACATAATACCCATACCATTATTTATTGTATTTGCTCCTCCACCAATTGCAAAAACTCCAGGAGAATTTTTTATAATTCCTCTAATTCCACCAGTTATACCATAGGCCTCTGTAAAACCTGAATATTTACTATTAAAATCTCTATTTTGAATTATTTTTTCATATGCCTCTTGATCTGATAAACCATACATAGTCTTTAATTCATCTTTCATAAAGAATTTTTTATTTTTTTGTAAATCTTCAAGTTGTTGAACTGGATTTTTCATTTCATTTATAGTGATTGTATGATCTTTATGTTTAATTTGTCCGTTTTCAATCTTTGAAATTGGATCTCCATAAAAGTCATAATCAACAGGTATATATTTTGCAGTTGATTTGTTTGTTAATAAATTTAAAATATCTTGGTCAGCTATTATCATATTTCCATTGTAAGTTGGAATTGTATCAACGGCCTCAATATAAACACCATTTAAAAATGATGGCAACTGATTTGTTGTTTTTATTAATGCATCAGAACTTGAGCCACTTTCAAGAATTTTGTCACTTGCTCAAGTGTAAATATTATTTAAATCAGTTGCTATATTTTGAATTCATCCTTTTCTATTAGGATCTGATATTTTTCTACTATAATTAATACTAAATGGTGCTATTCACTCTCAATCTGAAACATTTGAGTATTTAGAACCTCAAGCTAGTTTAACATTATCTGGAACATCTTGTGAATTTACTGTTCCGTGTCATAAATCTATGTTTGATCTTCAATCTGATGCTTCATTAACAGATGTGTTTGAAGTGTTAGCATATTTACCGTTTAATAATGAAGACATTGAGTTTGTTATATTTCTTGGTACAAACAATTTTAGGTTATTATAGTGATAATATGGTCTTAATTCAAAGTCTAATGTGTTTAAATTATAATCATCTTCATTAAGTGAATTTATAAATCACTTTGATTGATCATGAATGCCTGTAATGTTTCCCATGCTGTCATATTCAAATTGTTTAGTGTAAGTAAATTTATTTGAATCAATATTTGATGGATCAATTCATTTTTGTTCTTTTTCCATATTAAGTCTAGGGTCAAATAAACTTTTACTACTTTCAGTTATTTCTCTATTGTCATAAATTCAAGCATTTTTTGGAATAATATTACCATCAATAGATAATGCTTTATAGTTGATACCTCGTATTTCAACTTTATTTTTTAATTTATTTTGTTTATAAGATTTTAAGTTTGTAATGACAGGTATATTAAGAATTTTTGCTGATGAATCATAAATTTTATATTTATCATTTAAATAAATATCTCCACCAGTGTATTTATCTTGTTTTTCAAATAAATTATTTAATTGCTTAATTGTATCCGCTTTAGAGATAAAAACATCATCAGTTTTTAGCGAATTTAAATTGTAAACATTTTGATTTGATTTTAAACCTGTTAAATTTGTGATTGAATCATTTATTGAAGCTTTAACTTCAGTTGATAATGAATCAATATTTGGTGTATAGTTTTCTGAGTTTAATGAAATAGAAAATTGTGTAGCTCTATTTGATGAATCTCTTAAATATTGTTGACCTGCATTCGGTAAAAATGAAAGTGCTAAAAGAATTAAATTTTCTTTTCAAGTTGTATTAATAGGTTTTTCAATCGGCGGTAGTCCTTCAACAGTACCACTATTTAAAAATGAAACTAAGAATTGTAAAGCCATTTGAACAAACTCACCACTAGATTTTGATGAATCTTTTTTCATATTTCAAATACGTTCTAGGTTATTATCATTTATTTCAACATTATTAAAATATGATTTACCTGTGTTAGGGTTAATTTCTGTATTTCAAACATAACTAGATATTTTTTCAAAAATACCTGCAGATATAGTTGAACCATTAAAGTTTCCCAATTGCCCAATTGCTGGATTTAAAAATTTTAAAAGTTTAGAACTATCTTCTTTTGTTTGCAAGTTATCGTCAAAAATTCATTTTTCAGTTCAATTTAAATTTTGTTTTCATTCTCCATTGTCTCATGCTGATCCAAATAAAATTGGAGGTAATAAACTGCTATCTCAACTTGAATCAGCATAATATTTATTATTATTAAAATAAATATCTGTTACATTCTCATTATCGTTATTTCCCAATAATACTTTAGGTTCTTGATATATTGACTCAGTATATGGAATACCCCTTGAGGCTGTTAAAGAAGATTTAGCGGTTGGCAATCCTGTTAGTTGATCATCCATCATGTACTGATTATCATATTTATAATACATTCCAGCGTCTATTATAAACACACTTAGCATTGATGGAGTCAAAATTGAAAGCGAAATAACCAATGTTGCAAAGAATGCAACAAAACTCATCATAAAAATTTGTTTTGTTCCTCTTAGAGAAACTTTTAAAGGGAATCTAAATTTAAAATCAAAAATATTAATTATGTTTAGTTTTCTTGGAATAATATTTCTTCACTTAGAAGTTTCATTTTCTTTATTAATTATTTTTAAAACATCTTTTGAAACTAAGAAAAGTGCAATTAAATAACTAAATACAAATGATATAACTCCAAAAACTAAAATAAGAATTAATAAAATTTTAAAATCAAAAACAAATTCATACAATGTTGTTGCGAAATATGAAGCAAATAATTTGGTTATTAATTCTTGAAATAAGCCTGCAGTCAGTCAAGCAAAAGGAACAATTATTAAAGTAATTAATAATGAATAAGCCGTATATGATACAGACATTTGGTAACAACCAACACCCTGCGATTTAAGAAAACCAATTTGATTCGAATTATAATCAATTGTTTTTTTGATTCCAAATACTATAGATACAAAAGCCATTATTATAACTAAAAGTGAAGTTACAATTGAAGCAAGGTTAATAATACTCAATAATTTAGGTTGAAGTGTTCAATTTAAATTAAAATAAGTGTCTTCAAAATTTTTAATATTATTGATTGATTTATAATTTTGAGCACTGCCATTGTTATCTAAAATTTCTAAACCCTGTGAAAGTTTAGTTTTATCACTCAATAAAATACCGTCATATTTTTGCATTCTTTCTTCAATAGTTGAGCTATCATTGATAGCGTCTTTTATAAAGAAATAACTTGTAAATTTGACATCTTTTGAGTTACCTAAATTCATAACTTCTTCAACTATTGCCTTTGGTGCATAGACTATAACTGAATTTGCAAAATCAGTTATAGGAACTTCGGGGTCTGCTAGTGGATAGTATGTTAAAGCATCACTACCAAATCCTGAAATAATGAAATTTGCATTGCCAATTTTTATTCTATCGCCTACTGAATAACCATTTTTAAATGCATATTGTTGTGAAATAACAATTTCACTTGAATGCATTGATCCTAGTCCAGCTGTGACTTTAAAATTATAGTCATATTTGTCATTAGTTATTACAAATCTAAAATTAGTTTTTGTATTTCTATCATAAAAAAATGCCTCTTCTCTAACAAAAAAATCTAGATCATATTTATTTGCGGCCATTTGTTGATGAATTAAGTTACTTGAATATGGGTTAAATCAATCATACATTGTTTTATATTTTTTTGGATCATATTCAAAGTCATATTTCTTAGCATTGTTTTCATTTTCAAACTTATCACCGGTATTAACTTTTTCGAAAGGATTAATTGAATTAGAAGTTTTAATTCTATAGTCTGATGTTTCACTATCTATTTCAATTTGAGCAGGGTTTGCAAGACCTCTTAATCCGTTTTTTTCAATATTCATTCCATTATTAATTATTTGATCATCAGAAGCCTTAATTTGATATAAAGATTCTACATCTTTAAAATTTACAACATAATCATTATTAACAGTTTCGTCAAAATCATAAATTGAGCCAAAAATATATTCAAAAGTTAATTCTCTGTTATATTCTTGAATTTTTTCTAAAGACGAATTATCTTGGACAATAACGTCCTTATCGTTTAAATAAATAAAAATTTGCATTTCTCCATTTTGAATTGCTTGTTCATTAAATTGAGTAACAAACTTTTTAGCTTTTTCAGCATCTGTATTACCTGCAGTATTTCAATCGAAATTACTCATGTAATTTGACATTCTTAGATATGAATTATCTAAGAATTTTCTAATTTGTGAAGTTATAAAATAACTAACACTTTCTAAAGCATTGTATATAAACAACTGATATTCACCCTTAGATGATATTTGTTTTTTGTACTCGTCATATCATTCAGTATTTTCGGTGTCCGAAACATTAAATTTAGTTAGGTTTATTTTTGAAAAATCTTTTTCAACTTCTAATTCGTTACTTTTTCAATAAGTATAAAATAAAGAATTTTGCATTGACTGATCAATAGTATCGTTTTTTAAATCTTCGTATAATTTATCTGATAATAGTTTTACAAACATATATGTTAGCGATGTAAATATATGATAAGGATCAGAATATGTATTTGTTAAATCAACATCATATTTATCTATTTTTTCTCCAAAATTTGTAGAAAATCCTTGACTATAATAATCAATTCCACTTTTATTTGGATTTAAGTCAACTTCTGAGAGGTTACCTCAAAAATTTCTTTGATTTATTCCGTTTTCAAAATCATTTCCTCATATATTTTTTAATTCATCTGTTGGAGTACCATTTGCATTAAAAAATGATTTTGTAATAAAGTTTGTTTGATATCCATTTTGTTCAAGACCATGATTATTCAAAACCAAATTAAATGAATCATTAATAACTTTGCCATTTTCTTTAAATAAATTTGTAGAATTCGGTAAAAAATCCAAAATTGGCAAAAATGTTTTATTAGAATTACCTAAATTTGATTCATTAGCTCTTGTTGCATAAGAATAATCAAATTTTTCATAATTTCTAACTATTTCGTTATACGACTTGTTCATTCTTGAATTCAAACTTGTTGTTGAAACCAAATAAAATGAAGCAAAAAATGATAATAAAATTATCACAATGAACTGAATTTTAAATTTAAATATACTTTTCGAACCTTGTTTAAATAAAAGCCAAGTATTTTTCATATATTGATCCGCCTATTTTTTAATTTTTTATTTTGTCAAATATAACTTACTTAATCTTAATAAAAAAAATAAAAAATTAAAGCAGTTTCTTACAAATTATTTAATAAAAAGATCAATATTAAGGTAAAATTATTTTATTATGATAGGAATTAAAAAATTAATCACTTTAATAAGTGCGGCATCAATTTCAGCAACTCCAGCTATGGCTGTTGTTTCTTGTAAATATGTGGATACTGTTCAAAAAAGTATAGACAACAAATTAGCTGAAGTTATGTCTTCAACATCTAATTACTTTAAGGGTGCAATTTTGGCTAATTCTAAAGGTTATAATGGACAAGATGTTGATAAATATATATCAAATTTAAGTGTTCGCGATATAACTCAAAATTCAAAAGACACAACATCTTTTTCAAAACTTTTTTCAAGTCTTTTAGATACTTCTCAAACAAATGAATATATGAATAAAAATGTTTACACAAAAGATGATTTTAATAACCCGAAACCAGAAAATCCTTTAGCTGAAAAACTTTCAGTAATTCAAAAAGCCTATAATGAAATTTATAAACTTATTGGTGTTAGTTTTGATCCAATGGTTTGAAATGATTTACTGCCTATTCTTTTAAAATCAGTTAACGATGATACGTCTTTTTCAATTCAAGAAATAATGTCTAAGATTACATCTTCTCTTTCAATAATGAAGGAAGTAAAGGTCCCCAATTATAAAGAACTTATAAAAATGGGAATCAAAACAAATAGAGACTTACAAATGTATTTTTCTAGTCAATTAACCACGTTTATTGCTAATTTATTTGGAAAAGATATTCCTGAAGATTTATATTTCGACTTTAGTGTTGAACATGAAGATATAAGAAAAGATTTTTATAATTGAAATAAAGAACAAATGTCAAAAATTTTTATAAATGATAAAACTTCTGAAAAAATAACAGTATCATTTACTAGCCAAAGTTTAGCTTTATTATTTAATGCACTTTTTGGAATTAATTGATATATACAAAATTTTACAACTGACGAATATAATTTAAAATCAACTGATATGATTGATGATAATCATGTTTTTTCAAAAACAAAAACTAATTTAGAGATAATAAGTGAAATTAATAATAAAAAAATTGAAGAGTCAATTATTGACGCTACTAATATTGATGGCCTTGTTCAATTATTTTATGATCTTTTTTCAGGAGAAAAAGATAAAGATTCTTACAAATTACTTAGAACTTTTAAAATATTATTTCAGGTTGATAATGACATAATAACTGGAAATGAAAAACTTGAATTCAAAACTAAGATCTTAAAAACTACTAAAACTACTTTGGACATCGAACTTGGTGAATGAGCAACAAATGGTCAAACTGAAAATGGAGCATTAAACACTTTCTTGTCATCAACAATTAATGGAATAATAACTGGATTTATAACTAATAAAATTGACAAAGATGGTGGAATATTAAAATTCTTAAATAGAATAGGATTAGGACCTGAACAACTTGGAGGAGTTGCTTCTGGAATTATAAGTTCTATGCTATCTGGAATTGACATGACCCACTTCTTTAAAACATTTATTTCTCAGTTAACTGTCTCACTTAATCATATAAAAGAGTGAAATAGCATTTTAATTAATGAGGATATAAAAAATAAAATAGAATGACTCATTAAAAAAATGTCTGAAATTCAAGAGAAATATAAATGAATTATTAAAGATAATGGCATATTTACAAATAAATTCTTAGGCTACTTAGCTAATACTGATATTAGAACAATTATGCATGTACTAGGCTTAACAAATGAATTGCCAATCGAATTACCAAAAATATCTTTAAAACAACTTATTAATGTTCAATTAACAAGCAATATAAAGCTTGGTGACATATTAACACTTGGAACTAATGCTGCGAGTTATTTAATTGCATTATTGGGTAAAGGAGTAGCTCCTAAATTAGTTAATATTGCAGAGGCGTTCCAAGATACCAGATTATTTCAAAATAATGATTTTGAAATTAAAAATGCAATTGGTACAACTATTTCATATCACGATGAAGAATTAGGCTTAGATGAAAGATTAATTCTTAAAGATGCTAACGGAGTTGAATACACCTACACATTTGTACTAGCATCAAAACTATTTACAAATGAAGGATGGACTGTAACAATTCCTGCTGGTAAAGAATCTGGTTTATCTGAAAAAAGAACATTTAGTAATCTCCAAGCTGGTAAATGATTAATGGGACTTGGTGTTGAAACAAAAACAGGTATAGATTGACTTCAATTTAGACCGGGAACAATATTATATTCAGTTAGTCAACTATGAAATTATGAAACAGGTAATTTAATCAAAGATGTAATGAAAAGTATAAATGAAATACTTATTTTAATAAATAACATGTTTGACGATAAAAATAAAGCATCTTATCTACCTGATCTTAATTACTTGTATTTTTCAACAAAATTAGTAAGTTATACAAACTTTAAAAATAAAAAAGATGAAAGTACAATTAAATACGAAATTAATTATAAAAACGGTGGAATAAATAATACATATATTGTTGAATTATTATTGCCTAAAATTACAGCAACAAATAATGATGTTAAATATCAAATTCAAAATTTTGAGATAAAAAAATAAGAGCGATAATATTGCTCTTATTTTTTATTAAAACTTAAAATTTCATATTTTTCTGCGTTTAATTGTTTAAAAACAGCAACTTCATATGTTATATAAGTATCTTTTTTAATTTTGTAGTTTATGTTGTACTTTAATACCTCTTGTTTTGAATCAGTTGAATAATCAATAAAGTCTGTTGAGAATAAATCTTTATTTGATCAGTAATTCATTTTTTTATTTCTATTAAAAGTTATATCGCTTAAATTGTAATCAATATACTTTCTAGTCATTTTTACAGGTCATTGAATTATTTTAGCTGTTAATCCATTTGTTAATAGCTCATTTACATAAAACAAGATTGAATCTTGATTGTAACTCTTATCATCATAGTTTAATCCTAAAAGATATTTTCAAGCTTTACTCCCTCAAATTTTTTCTTCTTCAGTATTATTTGAATTTTTAGGTCTAATACCTAAAACCTTATTTTTTCCATTTTCATCTTTTACAAATTTCATCATTGATCATATAACTGCTAAATCAGAAGTTCTGCCATCTTTTGAAGTGTAACCAAGAACCTCATCAATAGATGAAAGAGGTTCTTCTTGACCTTTGATAAAGAAATCATATTCATTAGATATATCACTGCCTGTTACACTAGCTAATAAACCTAAAACTTTGTAAAACAACGGAAGAGTTGAATCAAATCCTTTTAAAATTAATGTTATAACATCTCCTATTGATATTCCTAAAACATTTATTCTAAAAATATCTTTAACTGATTTATTAGACATATCTATTGGTAAAATAACATTAAATAATTTTAAAATTGATTGTAATCTACCTTTCTGATTTAAAAGTTGATTGAAAAGATTATCAAATAAACTTCATGTTTCTGTTGAATTTTCACTAACTTTTATATTATTGAATTTTTTCATAATTTGATCTAAATAATCTATAAAGTCATCTGTTGGTTTATTCTTAAAATTCCCTGTTGGTTTTTTATTTGGTGAATTATCAGTACCAAAACCCATACTAGTCAGTTGCTTTTCAAGTGGTTTCTTAACTTGAGAACCTATGCTACCTCATAAACCTCAACCATAAATATTATTTAAAGTTTTATTCAATTGAGATGATAAATTTTCAAAAAAATATTTCATGTCTATACCGGACAAAATAGAACTTATTAAGCCTGCTAGTATACTACCTAAATTTTCTGTTGAAAGTTGAAGTACACTAAGTATTATTTGAATTCCCCCTGAAATTTGATTATCTAAAAAACCTTTAACTAAAGATGCTAATAAAGTATTAAATATACCATTAGGTCCTGTGGTGTTATTTTTTCATTCACCAGCAGTATCAAATGCACTAGTAACAGACGATCCTGCTCTAATAACCTTAGTATTTAAATCAAGTTTTTTGTTGCCATCAGTTATGTCGTCATCAACTTGAAATAAAATTTTTAAGACTCTTGAAGATCTATAACCATTGGGGTCACTACCTTTATACATAATGTCATAAAAAATAGATAATATTCCATTTAAACTTCTTTTATCAATATTTTCTTTTGAAATATTTTTATTATAAATTTCATTCATTATTTCAAGATTAGTTTTATTAGAACTAAATAAATGATTTTGATCTCTTACCATTGAAGGATTAAGCACATATTCTGGTTGATTGAATGCATCTATATAATAAGATAATGAATATATAAAATTTAACAAATAAACTACACTATCTGAAGTAAATTTAAACTCATGTTTTGATACTTTTTGATCATTTTTAGAAAATATTTCTTTGTACATAGCAGAAGATGCATTAAAGAAATTTCTAGCGATATTGCTTGAACCCTCATCTTGAATTTTAAAATTTCATGCTCCAGTTTCGCTTGTCAATCCATAGTTGACACTCATGAAACTATTGAAATTTGATAAAACATAAAATTTTAAACCTCTATAGGTCTTAACTCCCTCACTTTTTAATTGATTGTAAGTTGGAGCTGGATAATGTTTGAACATTTTAACAAAAGATATTTTATCAGCAAATTTTAATATGCTTGAATCAAATTTATCAGCTTTTAAACTTCCACCGCTTGCAAATGAAACATAAGAAATTCAATTTAAAAATTCATTAACACCATCAACTTTTAATCCATCGTCATCAATTGAATTTTCTAATAAGCTTACACCTTTATCAGCTGCGCCAAATATAAGTTCTGATGTTGCATCTTCATTTTTATATTTATAATTTTTGTCTTTGTAAATTTTATTTAAAGTTTTTTCAGCTGATTTCATATCATATTTTTCAGCGTTAAAATCTGCATAACTTAAAGCACTATCAATATTGCTAATGTTACTTATTTTTTGAGCATTTAATCAATTTGTTGTAACATCAGAATTTTGCTTTTGAGCATTAGTTATAATTGGTGCTTTAAATAAAACAGAAGTTTCATCAATTTTCTTTTGAATTTCTGATGTTACTTGAGTAATTACTTGTTTTTGGCCAACGTTTAATAATGATACAGCTGGAGTTGCTCCAATAGTCAGAGCACTTAAACTTAATAATATTTTTTTCATAATTTAAATACCCTTTCTAATTAGAGATCTGCATTTTGTAAAATTTGTACAGAATTGGTTTTTGTTATTCTTTTATATCCTGCATAAATGGCAATTGCATAAATACCAACTATTCCTAAGAAAACTACAATTGGTAATCAAATTGGGAATGTTATTGGTAAAACAACACCATTTAACAACATAATGTTTACGGCTTTTGCAAAAATAAATCATCCTGCTACAAATCCCACAGCAAACATTGTTGATATAACAATTAGGTACATTCCCATTACCGTTTTAACAACATAAGCATCATGATATCCTAAAACTCTCATTGTTGATATAAATCTTATGTTGTCAGTAATAATAATTGATGTTGTTAGTAAAATAATTACAAATGTTAAAGATAGTATTAAAACTATCGCTATTGCAATTAACAATAAAATTAATTGTGATATTTCTTCTAACATATCTTTTGATAAATCAATTGGTAATATTCATTCAACAGTTCCAATACCACTACCATCAAATGATGAGTGAGTAGAACTAAATTTAGCTTCCATTCCATTTAAAGCTGTTGGAGAATAGTCCCCAAATGAATTTGAAACACTAAGCACTGTATTATAATCAGCTAAATCAGTTTTGTTAGAATACTTGTAATTGAAAACCGGATATTGATTTTCAAATATTTTAAGAATCAATTTTCCTAATTCTTTTTCATCATTATTTTGCGGATGTTCTATAAATTTATTTTTAAATAAATCTAAATCATCTAAACCATTTTTTGATAAATCTAAACCTTTAATTTTATTGTAAATTTTTAGTTCCTCTTGTTCTTTATCTTCAATAATTATTTTATTGTTAAATTGATCAAGTGTTGAATATCCAAACTGAGTGTTTCATTGTTTAGCAAAGAAATTTTTTCATAAGTAATTTTCAACTTCATCATATTTTAAAATAGATTTTGCATCATCATTCTTAATTCATGCTTGAGCTGATCCGTATCCTTCATGAATACCAAGAATTTTGAATTTTGTATTAGTTGATTTATTACCAATGATTGTGTCACCATTTAATACTGAATTATAATATTCAGTTGGTTTAGATATACTTGTCATAAAGTCTATTGCATTTTTATCTTCTAAATCAGGTCTTGTAACTAATACATTAGAACCTAAATTGTTGGTTCTTGAATTTTGCTTAAATCCACCAGTTCCATTTCATAAACTACTTGTATCTCAATCGTTTAATTTATAAGGAACAATTTCGCCTTTTGTTGCATCTTGTAATTCATTTTGAATAACATTAAAGTCTACTTCTTGTCCTTGTTTAAGATTTAAAGTTTTTGCAAGTGTTTCATTAATAACAATTCCATTTTTTTCTTTAGAATTAAATAGATCTTGCATTAAATCATTATTATTAGAATCTCTTAAATCTAAAAATCTATCATCATTATCAATTCCATAAATTTTAAAGTTCTTACCATTCTTTTCAGCTTGGATTTTCGTTCCCAATGCTTCTTGATTTGGATCATATGAAACTAAGTTGAACGCCATTGAGTAATTTTTATCATCTGAATTAAATGCATTAATTAAAGTTTGTTTAACTGAATAAGGTGGTCTTGAGAAAGCTGATTGAATCACTGCTTGATCAACACGATTATTGAATAAGAATGTAAATCATTCTCACATGTCTATGATAGCTTCTGTTGCATTTTTTTCATCATTTTCTTTTGCCAATTTATCAAAGTTTAATCCTAAGTAATAATCATTGATTGACTCTTTTGTATTATGCTCTGATGCAATTCTAAAAGAACCAATACCTGTGTATTTTGAATTAGTTAATTTAAATTTCTTTGCTTCATTTGTTTGATCTTCATATTGAACTTTACCATTTTCTGTTTTCAATAATGTTTTTAACATATTTTCATTATTTTTTAGATACTGGTTTGCTAAATTACCATTTGATAAATTAAATACATTAATTTTCTGATCTTTAGTAGCATTGATTCAATCCTTATCACTCATAAAATTATCATAATCACTTCTAAAATCATTGCTAATAGATAAACCAATTGATTCAGAATATTTAGCATAGAAAGTTTGCATAGCAGCTCCTGCTTCATATAATGTTTTTGCTGAATTTATTTCACTAAATAAATTTTGGTAATCAAATCATTGTTTTAAAATCAGGGGAGAAATCATTTTTCCCAATACATCTGAATTACTTGCAGCAGGAACACCATATTTAGATAATTGTCTAAAGTAATTACTATCAAATATTGAACCTTCTAAATTTAAGAGTTTCATATTTGCTAGTGATAATTCAACAATGTTTGGAATTGCATATTCACTGTTGCTTGATGGAGTAAATAAATTTTGAATGAAAATTGAATAGTATTTTTCACTTATTTCATTATTAAAATAATCAGTCATTATTTGATCATAATCAAAATCACCATTATCTCTTAAAGCCAAACTTGTTCATCCCCCAACAGTTTTTGAGTAAACCATTTCATATTGTTTTGTTGCTGGGTTAAATGTTTTAGCAAAAGTAAGGGGGTTATTATAACTTGGCTGAGCGTATTCAACTATTTGTTTATATTTAACACCAGTATAAGTTGCTTTCTCATTTCTTTTTAAAATATCTGGAGCTGCGAATGAAACTGTAAATAACATTGATGAGAGCAATACTACAAAACCAATTGCCATCATTTTTCCAAAAGCATCTACTAATAAAGCTTTTCTTAATTTTGAACCAAATGTTTTTCTAAAATGAATACTTCTTAATTTAGCTTTAAATGCACTAGTTTTTTGATTAAAGGTTGCAGTAATTAAACTTAATGATGATTTACGCATTAACATTGTAGCTATAACAAATGATATCGCTGATAAAATAAATCACATAACTCCAATCATTAAAGCTAATGAAATTCAATCAAAATCAAATTTTGAATAATTAAGTGAGAAATAATTTGAAAATTCATTAGTTAACGTGTTTGAAACACTTATTGAAACAATATATCCTAATAATCCACCAATTGTTGATGCAATTACAGGTAGCATAACAAAATTATAAACAAGTACACGTTTTCTGTACCCTAATGCTTTTAATGTACCTAATTGTTTTGATGCTTTTTCAATTTGTTTTTTTGTAACAAGTGATATTGTGTACAAGCATACAAATAAAATTAAAATAAATATTATAAAAGCAGCTATATTATAAGTTTGAATAGTTTTTTGAATTAAAAGAATTCTTTTGCTAAATCTATACCTTGAATCTTCTTTTCCATAAACTATTTTATTATTTGAATTTCTTCTAATTAGTTCTTTTAAATCACTCTCAAATTGTTCTAATCCTGTTTTTTTAACTTTGTTAGCATCTTTGAATTTGATTGAGTAAAATGATTCAATTTCTACATTTGAAGAAACTACTAAATTACCATTTTGGTTTAAGTTATATTCGTATAGATTTGACTCTTGGTTATATTTTAAACCAAATGCTGCTGGGCTAACATAAATCATAACTTCTTTGCTACGACTTGGTAATGTAGTTGATGCATTAAAGATTGGAGACATAAAATCTGCTGAACTACCAAATCCTACAACTTGAAATCACTGATAGTTTGAATAGTAAGTGTTGTATTTACCATTAACTGCGTCTATTTCTGTTCTTGTATCTTCAATTTCTTTAATATCACTAGCTAGTTGGGTGTTTTTTGTATCTCTAACCAATAAAGAATTACCTAAGTTATCAGCTTGTATCCTAATAACATCACCTAATTTAATACCGTTATTTTTTGCATAATTTGGATCAATTACAACTTGATGGTGACTTTGTATATCTTGACCTTCAAAAATAACTAATTTATCTACTTCTTGATTATTGAAAGTATTTTTTTGCGTTGTTTTAGTAATTGCTTTAATTGTTAAATCATTATCATTATGTTTTACTTGAGAAAACTCTCTAGCTTCTGTTCTAGATCACTCAAATTGCAGATCACTTGACTCTTCAAAATATTTTTCTTGCAACTTGTATATTCAATATTGTTGAGCTGCAACAAGATTTTTTGGTGCTTCCTCAGTTTCTTCATTTTCCCCAGTTGCTACTTTATCATAAGGGTTTAAATCAATAACAGCATCATGAACTCTTGAATTTTCATTCATTTCTTTATATTTTTCAATAACACGAACATTCATTGAAACAACTAAAGTTAAAACTAAAGACAGTAAAAAGGCTAAAACAGTAACACCAATTAATTGTGTTTTGCTTTTAGTGGCATTTTTAAATGAATTTTTTAACATTAAATAAATTTTTTTAAAATGCATAATTAATACCTTCCCTTTAGAATTAAAATGTATTTATTTAATTTTATCAAATTAAAGAAAAAAAAGACACATTTGTGTCTTTTTTAGGGTGCTTGCTTGTAGTGAACTCATAAACATATCGTTTTCCTTCTTTGCCTAAGCTTATTCAAAAACAGACGATAATTTTATCAGTTTATTACATTAGTGATATTGTTTTAACAACACCCTTAACATAATAATACACTATTTTATGAGTTAAATACAATTTTGTTTAATTTAAGTCCTTTAGCAGGGGCATTAAATGGAGGTTTAGTTCCTTTCCCCTGCAATTTTTCTTGAATTTGCTCTGCAGATATTTTTTTATCTAAATAACAATTTAAAGCTGATTGAACTATCATTCTAATTTGATATCTAATGAATCCTTTTGCTTTAAAATTGATGATCACTTTATCATCAACTCTAACTACTTTTATTGATTCGATATTTCTTATTGTTTTAATATTATTGACTTCAAGTTCTTTCCCATTTAAGCCTGAAAATAATTTAAAATCATGTTCCCCAACAAATAAATCAAATATTGATTGCATTTTTTTAACATCTATTTGACCAAAGTTTCAATTAAGTTCAAATCTATTTGTTAATAAATTATATTGCCCGTCATTAACTGTGTAAGAATATTCTTTATATAAAACATCTCTTATATTAAAATTATTTTCAATTTTCTCAATAGAACTTATTCTAATAGTTTCAGGCAAGGCTTTATTGATTGCCTTTTTAAATAATTCTAATTTTGGGTTAAATTCTAAATCTAAAGTTACTTTTTGATCAATAGCATGTACCCCAGTGTCTGTTTTACTAGCGCCAACTGTCTTGAATTTGGTACTTTTTGTAACTTTATTAATAGCCTTATTTAATTCACCTTGGATAGTTGAAGAATTTGGTTGTTCAATTCAACCATGAAAATCAGAACCATCATATTGTAATGTTAATAAAAACTTAAACATTTATTAATATGCTTTAATACCTATTATAGTATCAAGTCTTGGTATACCAATTTGTCATAATCCTAATACACCAACTGAGTATAAAATTAAGAATAGCATTAATGCGAAAGCAAATAATAATAACATTAAATCCATTGCTCTAAATTTAAATTGAATATATCTTGTTCTTTTTGAATAAGGATCATATCCCCTTGCTTCCATAGCATATGATAAATCTTCTGCTTTTTGGAAAGCTGATACTAATAAAGGAATAATTAATGAAGTAAGACCTTTTACTTTATCTTTAAGTTTACCGTTTTTAACATCAATCCCTCTTGAAGACTGAGCTTTCATAATTCTTCCAGCTTCATCAATTAAAGTAGGGATCATACGTAATGCAATAGAAATGATCATTGAAAGTATATAAACTGGTATTCCAATTCATTTCAATGGGTACAGTAAATCTTCAATCGCTAATGTTAATTGTAATGGTGAAGTTGAAGCTGTAAGTATGCAAGTTAATGAAATCATTAAATAAATTCTAAATGTCATGATTAATGCATTATATAAAGCTTTTTCACTTAATCAAATAGGCCCTATTTTATAAAATAAACCTATATTTTGATAACCATTAGGTAAGTCTGATATATTGCTTGCATTTGTTAAAAATTGACCTACTACTGCTCCTCCTGAAAGTTTATTTACTCAAACCCCAGATACTTTACTTCCTTCATTTAAAAATTGCTCTAAAATCTTTGGGTCTGGGTGCGTTAAGAAAGCATTCATTAAAAAGATAACTACAAATACAAATACTACAGGTGGTAATAATCCAAGTAACATTCTAAAACTTAATTTAGATAGTGCAAAAATTGTTAAAATAACAACAGCACAGATAATATAACCTGTAAAACCAATAGGTAAAAATATACTTACCATTAATAGGATAATCATTACCAATTTGAACCTAGGATCCATTGCATGGATAATAGAATTCTTTGGTAAATATCTACCGAATGTTACTCTCATATTATTTCCCCTTTCTTAATTCTTTAAATGCTTTTGCAAATTCATCAATAGTTCTAATATGTTTATTTAATAAATCTGTTCCTTGTTCTTTTAGTTTATACATTAGTTTGTATAATTTTGGTGGTTCAATTTGAATTTTTGATAATAATTCTTCATTAGAAAATATTTCAAATGGTGTTCCCTTTGAAATAACTTTTCCTTCATGCATTACAATTACTTCATCAGCTACTTTCAAAACTTGGTCCATGTTATGAGTTACCATAATAATTCTTTTACCTTGCTTTTTATTTAGTCTTAAAAATAAATTCATGAAGTCTTCTTCACCTTTTGGATCTAATCCTCCAGTTGGTTCATCAAGTACTAAAGTTTTACCATCCATTGCAATAATTCCAGCAATAGCAGTTCTTCTTTTTTGTCCACCAGATAATTCAAAAGGCGATCTTTTTGCATATTCTCTTGGTAATGAAACTAAGTCCAATAATTCAGGAATTTTTTTATAAACTTCTTCTTTATCAGCACCTAAATGAATAGGTCCAAATGCTATATCTTTTTCAATAGTATCTTGAAACAGTTGATATTCCGGGAATTGGAAGACTAGTCCAACTTCTCTTCTTAAATCTTTAACTTCTTTTATTTTTTTTAATCCTGCTGGTATTTTATAATCCCCAACAATTGTTTGACCTGTTTCAGAAATTAATAATCCATTTGTTAACTGAATCATTGTTGATTTACCCGAACCTGTAGTACCTATAACGCATGTTATCTTTTTATCAGCTATTGTTAAATTTGCATTATCAAGAGCTCTAAATTCAAATGGAGTTTTTCTTGAATAAGTATAACTTACATTATCTAAAACAATATCTCCCGTAAATGAAAAATTTTTAACATTCTTTTTTTCTTTATTTCATTTTTTTAAGTTTTGCTTAATTTCTTTTTTATTTATTTGCATAATTGCTTCACCAACTCATCCATATTTTGACTATGTTTAACTTTAATGCCTTCGTTACCTAAAGCTTCTTCAACTAAAGATAAAAATGGAATTTCCAATTTGATTGATCTTAAAAATTCTTTTTCTTTTAAAACTTCTTCTGGTTTACCTATTTTAACCATACGCCCACCATTCATAACAATAACTTTATCAGCATTAAGAATTTCATCCATGTCGTGTGTAATTGAAATAATTGTTTTTTTCATTTTATCTCTTAGTTCAACCATAATTTCTTTTATTTCTCTATTACCTTTTGGATCAAGCATACTTGTTGCTTCATCAAAAATTAAGATATCAGGGTTTAATGCTAGAGCACTAGCAATAGCAACTCTTTGTTTTTGTCCACCAGATAGGTTTAATGGTTCCTTATCTAAAAAGTTTTCCATTCCTACTTTTTTTGCTGAGTCATAAATTATTTTTTGCATTTCCTTTGGATTAACACGTTTATTTTCTAAACCAAATGCAATGTCAGCCTCTACACTTGAACCAATAAACTGATTATCAGGATTTTGGAATACAATTCCAAGGAATTTACGAGCTTGATCCAAGTTGTCTTGAGTTACGACATTACCATAAATACTAACATGTCCTTCCTGTGCAGAAAGAACTCCAATTAACATTTTTGAAAGAGTTGATTTACCACTTCCATTATGACCAATAACAGCAACATATTCACCATCATTGATTTCAAAACTTACATCATTTAGTGCATAAGGGAAATCAGGAGCATATTTAAATTTTAGGTTTTCAACTTTTACTGCAACTTTATCAAGTTTTGTTAATTGAGCACCTCTACCATGGTCTTTAATTGAATCTCTAGCTTCTCTTTTTAAAATTCTTGCTTCATTCAATTCTGCCTTAGCTTGCTCTAAAATAACAGAACTATTTTTTCTTGTAGTTGAGTTATAAATTTTTGATATTGTTTTTAAATTATTAGTAAATGATTTATCTTTACAAATTTCTTTAAACGCTTTTTTAGCCTCTAAAGATTTAGTTTTATACTCTGCTAATTCCTCTTTTGTTATTTTTCCTTGTTTTTCAGCTTCTTTAAATTTAAAGAAATTATTATTTGCTTCTAACATTTCAATGTATTTTGCATGTAGCTTGATCTTGAAATCATTAAGATCTTTACCTGTAAGTTTTGTTTCTTTAAATTTTTTTAATGAATCCATGTTGTATCTCCCCTGTTTTAAGTTTAGTTTATAATAATTATAAATTAAAATAGACAAAATAGACAAAAAAAATAAGGCATATTAACCTTAAATTTTTTATTACTAAACTAATTCAATAATAACCATTGGTGCATTATCACCCTTACGGTTATCTAATTTTAAGATACGTGTGTATCCACCATCTCTATCTTTATATTTTTTAGCGATAGTTGTAAATAATTTTTGTAAAACGTCTTCTTTTGAACTAGCTTCAATATTTCTTAATCATGAAGCAGCTTGACGTCTAGCGTGTAAATCGCCACGCTTTGCTAAAGTAACCATTTTATCTAAATGTTTTCTTAACTCTTTAGCTCTTGTTTCAGTAATTTCTAAACGTTCTGAAACAATTAATTCACTAGTTAAGTTACGCATTAAAGCTACTCTTCATGCAGTATTCTTACCTTGTTTTTGAATATATGACATATATTTACCTCCTTATTAATCTTAATTTTGTTTAAATGTTAATTCTAAAGTCGCAACTTTATCTTTAATTTCTTTTAATGACTTACGTCCTAAATTTCTAATATCTTGAATTTCATCTTCAGTTTTAGAAACTAATTCTCTTAATGTGCTTATTCCAGCACGTTTTAAGCAGTTTAAACTTCTTTGAGTAAACTCTAATTCTTCAACAGGTTTGTCTAACTCTTTTTCTTCCACAGTTTCAACACCCATAATTGCTACTTCTTCAACTTCTTCAGCCAAAGTAGTAAATACATCAAAGTGTGAAATTAAAATTTTTGATGCTAATGAGACTGCATCAGATGCTAAGATTGATCCATCTGTCTCTACTTCCAAGATTAATTTTTCAAAATCTTGAGCTTTACCTAAGTTGATTGGTATTGAACCATAAGCAACTTTGATAATTGGTGAGTAGTTTGAATCGATTGTAATCATCCCTGGCACTACATCTTTTAATTCTTTGTTTTCTTTGAAAGTTTTGTAACCTCTTGAGTTTTTAGCATACAATACTAAATCTAAATTACCACCTTCAGCAACATTAGCAATAACAAGGTCTTTGTTTAAAACCTCTACTCCTGCTGGTAAAACTAAGCTTCCTGCAGTAACTGGACCAACAGTAGATGTTCCTACTTTTAGTTCAACAGTTTCATCATCACTGTAAATTGCGTTATCGATTCTTAATATTAATTTTTTAACATTTAAAACGATACGAGTTACATTTTCTTCAATACCTGAGATTGAAGTAAACTCATGTTGTGCTCCAGCAATTTTAATTGCAAAAACACTAGCTCCCGGTGTTGATGATAATAATGTTCTTCTTAATGCATTACCTAAAGTTACAGCAAATCCTCTTTCAAGAGGAGCTGCTTCAAACTTACCGTAAAATTTATTTGGTGATTCTTTTACAATTCCGAATTCTGGTTTATTAAATTGTTTCATTCGCTAAAACTCCTTGTTCTATAATTATTTTCTTGGGCGTTTTTTAGGACGAACTCCATTATGAGGGATTGGCGTACAATCCTTAATTGAAGTTACTTCCATTCCTACGATTGTTAATGCTCTAACAGCAGCATCACGACCTGGACCTGGACCTTTTACTTCAACTTGAACTGATTTAACACCTTGATCCATTGCACCTTTTGCAGCTGCTTCTGAAATCATTTGTGCTGCATAAGGTGTAGATTTTTTAGAACCTTTAAACCCGATTGCTCCAGCGCTTGATCAAGAAAGTACGTTCCCTTTTTCATCACTAATAGTAACAATTGTATTGTTAAAAGTAGAGTGAATATGAGCGATACCTTTTGGAATATTTTTCTTAATACGTTTTTTTGTATTATTTGTTTTTGGTTTTGCCATTTTTGTAATCTCCTTCTACCTTCTATTTTTTCTTGTTAGCTACAGTTTTTCTTGGACCTTTAACAGTTCTTGCGTTTGTTTTTGAAGATTGCCCTCTTACAGGTAATCCTTTACGGTGTCTTAATCCTCTGTAACATCCTATTTCCATTAAACGTTTAATATTTAATGATACTTCTCTACGTAATTCCCCTTCAACTTTGAAGTTTGAAATTTCTGTAGAAATTGCTTTAATTTGTTCTTCAGTTAAATCTTTTGTACGAACATCTTCACTGATGTTTAACTTTGATAAAACTTTTTGAGATGTTGATAATCCAATTCCATAAATATATGTTAATGAAATTACAACTCTTTTTTCGTTTGGGATTTCTACTCCACTAATACGAGCCATATCTCTAATTCCTTTCTTAAATAAAATTTATTTCTAATAATTTTATATTTAGACTAATTAACCTTGTCTTTGTTTGTGCTTTGGTTGTGCACAAATAATCATTACGCGGCCTTTACGTCTAATAACACGACATTTGTCGCAAATTTTTTTGACTGATGATCTTACTTTCATCTGTAACCTCCGTATTTGTTCTTTTTGTGTTTAAACAATTTAAATTGACCTAAGTCAATTTTTATTAATTACATTTCTGCTTTTTTAGCAATTTTTCTATATGTAATTCTTCCACGTGTCATATCATAAGGTGATATCACGACTGTTACTTTATCTCCAGGTAAGATGCGAATGTAATGCATTCGGATTTTACCTGACACGTGCGCATCAATAACAATGTCGTTTTCCAGTTGTACTTTGAATTTTGCATTAGGCAATACTTCTACAACCGTACCTTCAAATTCCATTTCTGCTTCTTTTGCCATAAACTACAACCCCTATCTTTTTGATTTAGTTAATACTTCATAACCACTATCAGTAATTAAAATAGTGTGTTCAAAGTGAGCAGTCATACTCTTGTCAGCTGAAAGAACTGTTCAATTGTCTGCTGCAAGTTTTGTTTTGTAAGTTCCCATTTGAATCATTGGTTCAATACAAATAACCATTCCAGCTTGTAAACGCATTCCGGTATCCTTTTTACCATAATTTGGTATGAATGGATCTTCATGCATTTCTGTTCCAATTCCGTGTCCTGTATAATCTCTTGGAACTCCAAACCCAAAGCTTTCAGCATGAGTTTGAACTATACTTCCAATAGTTCCAATACGAACGCCTGGAGCTAAAGCTTTAATAGCTAAGTCCAAACATTCTTCAGTGACTTTTAATAGTATATCATGTTTTGCATCTTTTGCAATCCCAACTATCATACTAAATGCACTATCAGCGTGATATCCTTCATAAATGCAGCCTGTATCAACAGAAACTATATCTCCCTCTTCTAAAATTCTATCTTGAGGAATTCCGTGGACTAATTGCTCATTGATAGATACACAAATTGTTTTTGGGTACCCATGATAGTTTTTAAAGTTTGATTTACATTTTTTTTCAGTTATAAATTTTTCAAATTCTTTATCCAAATCTAAACAATTTACTCCTGGTTTAATCATTGATTTTAACATTTCAATTGCTTCTGCTAGTACTTGCCCAGCAACTCGCATTTTATCAATTTCTTGTGGTGATTTTATTGTTACAGCCATTTATAAAGCTCCTAAAACTTCTGCATAAACTTCCTCTGCAGTTGTATTTGCATTGTCAACAATGTGTACAAACCCTGGTTTATTTTTGTAGTAATCAACCAATGGTGCAGTTTCATTTGCATATGCTTCAAGTCTAACTTTAACTTTTTCTGGAGCATCATCTGGTCTACGAACTAGTTCACTACCGTCATTATCACAGATTCCCTCTGCTTTTGGTTTTCTGCTAATAATGTGATAACTTACTTTACATTTTGGGCAAATTAGTCTTCCACTAATTCTGTCTAAAAGAATTTGTGTAGGAACATCAATGTAAATAACTTTGTCAATTCTTGCATTTAATTCAACTAAGTTTTCTTCTAAAATTTTAGCTTGATTTAATGTTCTTGGAATACCATCAAAAATTAATTGATTATGGTTGTCTTGTAAAAAGTTTTTAACAATCCCCATTGTAACTTCATCAGGAACTAGTTTACCTTCATTCATGTATCTGGCACATTCAATTCCTAAAGGTGTTTCTTCTTTTATTTCTTTACGCATCAAGTCTCCAGTTGACATTTGTTTGAATCCTTGATTTTTAATTAATTTTTCAGCTAATGTGCCTTTTCCTGAACCTGGGGCACCTAATAACATAATATTCATATTTCTCTCCTCTTATTTAATAAGTTGTGCAGGCTCAAAAGCGTGTGGCAACAACTCTTTAATGTTTGTTTCTAACTGAAACCCATTTTTATTGTAAATTGAAATAGTTGCAGATCAATCTACTAATTCAGAAATAACCTGACGGCAAACTCCACAAGGTGAACCTAATGTTTCAGAATCTGTGTATAACTCTAAAGACTTTATGTCACTTTTTTTATAACCTAAAGAATAAGCTTGAGCTAAGGCTGACCTTTCAGCACATATAGTTGCTGGATATGCAGCATTCTCAATATTTACACCCTTTATTTTTTCACCGTTGCTTAAATAAATTAAACAAGCAACTTTAAAATTTGAATATGGGCTATATGAGTTTTCCTTTAATCTTAATAATTCTTCAAATACATTTTGCTTATCAGCCATCATTAATACCTCTTTCATATCTATTATATTATATCTAAAAAATAATTTTTAGTTGAATCAAAAAAGACCCCTATGAGTCTTTTATCAAATATGAGTTGAAGATTTAGTTGAGGCTTCTTCAGTAAAGTTTTGTTTTTTACTTTCAATAAATTTATGTTGAGTAATTCTACCTTGCAATTGTTGCGTTGTTTGAATCGCAACCGATATACAAATAATTAAACCAGTTCCTCCAATAGCTAATTGACTTGGTAAATTAGTTAATTTAGATATTACATATGGCAGCGCTGCAATTGCTGCTAAGAATATAGCTCCAAATAAAGATAATCGATTAATTGTCCCTTTTAGGAAATTAGTTGTGTCTTTACCTGGTTTAATACCTGGTATAAATGTTCCTGATTTTTGAAAGTTTTCACTTATTTTTTCAGGATTAATTTGGACTTGTGCATATAAGAATGTAAATAATACAATCATTACAGCAAATATTCCAATTCCTCATCACGTATTAAATGAAAGGTAGTGCTGTGTAAACCTTACAAATGCATTTGCCGAGTTAACGGTAGCCGTGCTAGCAGTTGGGTCGATAATTTGTGCAATTGTAATTGGTGTAGAAATCAAGGCTGATGCAAAGATAACTGGTATAACCCCAGCATTATTCAATTTTAAAGGTAAATATGGTGTATGATCTTTTGAATCAATTAAACCACTTCCTGTTTGTTGAATTGGAACTTTTCGTTCTGCTTCATTCATAAGTACAACAGAAAATATAACAACAAAGAAAACTAACATATAAATTGAAAACTTAATTATTCCATCAAAGAAAACGTTAATACTTTCATTTGAAGGTATTCAGAAATCATATGTAGCTTTAATTTGGTTAGGTAATTGAACAATAATACCAATAAAGATAACTATCGAAATACCATTACCAACACCTTTGATTGTAATTTGGTCAGCAATTCATAACATAAAGTATGAACCAGCTAACATAACAAGCGGTACTAATACATAATAAAATGCTGGAGATGCTAATACATTGTCACTTGATCAACCTGGCTCAATAACGCCCTGTTGTTGAAGAGTAAATATCGTTGCAATCCCTTGCATTAGAGCAAATGGAATCATTAATACTTTTGTTAATTTATCTAATTTTTTTCTTCCTCTTTCACCAGACTTATTTCATCTAGTTAAAATAGGAACAACATCAGTTGAAAGCAACTGAACAATAATTGAAGCGGTAATATACGGTGAAACACCTAATGCTAAAATTGAGAATCTCCCAATTGTACCTCCCCCTAATGTTGAAAGTAATTGAAAGAACTGTGAATTGTTAATAGCATTTTGATAATCAGAAGTTAATCTAATACCAGGCACTGTAATATATACTCCAATCCTTATAACCACTAATAATAATAAAGTAAAAGCGATTCTACCTAGAATATCTTTATTTTTAATAAAGAAGTTGCCAGTTTTTAAATCGCTATTATTACTTTGTGATTTTTTGGCTGAATATTGTTTGCTTTTTTTAGCGAACTTTTTTGCCATATTAAATCACCTCTACTTTTCCTCCAAGTTTTTCAATTTCAGCTTGAGCTGATTTTGAAACTTTGTTTAATTTTACATTAATTGCTGAAGTAATTGAACCATTACCTAAAACTTTTACTAATTGTTTTTCGTTTTTAATAACTTTTTGTTCAACTAATGTCTTGTGATCAACTAATGCTAAATTTAATCTTTCTAAGTCAGAAAGATTTAAAATGACATATTCTTTTTGGTTTGGAGATGTGAAACCAATTTTTGGTAGTCTTCTATATAAAGGAGTTTGTCCCCCTTCGAATCCTACACGAACTCCCCCACCTGAACGTGAGTTTTGTCCTTTATGACCTCTTGTAGAAGTTTTTCCTTTTCCAGAAGCCATACCTCTACCTACTCTAGTAACATCTTTTTTGCTACCTTCAGTATATTTTAATTCATGTAATTTCATAGTCTATGTATGCTCCTTTCTTATTTAGTTTCTTCTACTTTTGGTTTCTCAGTTTTAACAACTGGTTTACCAAATCTTAAGTCATTTACTTTTTTAGCTGTATGCATTGATGATAAACCATCGATTGTAGCTCTAATCATGTTAATTGGATTATTTCTACCTAATGATTTAGCATAAACGTCTGCAATACCTGCTAATTCAATAACAGCACGAGCTGGTCCACCGGCAATAACTCCAGTACCAGGTTTAGCTGGTTTAATTAGAACTTGACCTGCACCAAAGTGACCGATCACTTCATGAGGAACTGTTGTCCCTCTTAAAGGTACTCTAACTAAGTTCTTTTTAGCTTCTTTAACAGCTTTTTTAATTGCTTCAGGAACTTCATTTGCTTTTCCTGTTCCTAAACCAACTTGACCTTTTTTATCTCCAACAACAACAACTGCTGCGAATCTAAAATGACGTCCACCTTTTGTAACTTTAGTAACACGTCTAATTGTTACTACTTTTTCTTCAAAATCATCTTTTTGGAATTGTTTTGGTCCTTGAGGACGACGGTTTGGTTTTCTATCAAACTTTTTTCTTTCAGGTTGAGTTTGATTGTTAGCGTTTTCAGCTACTACTACTTCTGTTTTATTTTCCATATTTCTCACTCTTTACCTTTCTAGAATTTCAATCCGTTTTCTCTTGCTGCTTCAGCAAAAGCTTTTACTTTACCATGGTATAAGTATCCACCACGGTCAAATACTACATCAACAATGCTTTTTGCAATTGCCAATTTAGCAATTTCTTCAGCAACTTTTTTTGCTGCTTCAATGTTACCTGATTTTAATCCCAAGTTTAATGATGATGCTGAAACCAAAGTTGTTCCAGTTGTGTCGTCAATTATTTGTGCGTAGAAATTAGTGTTTGATTTGAAAACATTTAATCTTGGTTTAGCAGCAGTTCCAGAAACTTTACTTCTAACACGGTAATGTCTTCTTTTTCTTGCTTCTTGTTTAGTATGTTTCATAATTCTATAACCTTAAGCTCTGATATTATTTACCAGCTGCTTTCCCTTCTTTTCTAATAATGATTTCATCTGAGTACTTAATTCCTTTACCTTTATAAGGTTCTGGTCTTCTGTATGATCTAATTTCTGCTGCAACTTGTCCTACAACTTGTTTATCAATACCTGAAATAATGATTTGAGTTGGTTTTGGACATTCAACTACAATCCCTTGAGGAATTGTGTATTCAACTGGGTGTGAGTATCCTAGTGAAAGATTTAATTTACTTCCTGCTAAAGCTGCTCTATATCCAACCCCGTTGATGTCAAGAGTTTTTTTGAACCCTTCGCTTACACCGATTAACATTCCTTGTAATAAAGAGTTTGTTGTTCCGTGTAATTGTTTTGTATGTTTAATTTCATTAGCTCTAGTTGTTGAAAGACTTGCTCCTTCAACTTTGATTGTGATTACTTCCGCGAATTTTTGAGTTAAAGTTCCCTTTGACCCTTTTACTGTAACTGTGTTGTCTGATGCAACACTAACTTCAACACCTGCTGGGATAGTTAAAATTCTGTTTCCTATACGTGACATATTTTACCTCTACCTCCTATTATCAGACGAAAGCCAATACTTCTCCACCAATGTTTGATAGACGAGCTTGTTTTCCTGTCATGATTCCTTGTGATGTTGAAACTATTGCAATTCCTAAACCGTTTAATACTTGTGGGATTTCGTTTGCTGGTGCATAAACTCTAAGACCTGGTTTAGAGATCTTTTTAAGTCCTGAGATTACTCTTTGTTTTCCTTGATATTTTAATTCAATAGTAATAGTTTTTTTAACTTCACCTTCAACAGTGAAGCTTGAAATGAATCCTTCTTCTTTTAAGATGTTTGCAATTTCCAATTTCATTTTTGATGAAGGAATATTAACAGTTTTTAACATTCTTTGGTTTGCATTACGGATTCTAGTTAACATATCTGCGATTACGTCTGTTGTCATATTTTATTTCCTTTACTCTTTCTATTTTCTACTATCAAGAAGCTTTTCTAATCCCTGGGATTTGACCTTCGTATGCATATTTTCTAAAGCATAGACGGCAAATTCCAAATTTTTTAAGCACAGCATGTGGTCTACCACAGTTATTACATCTAGTGTAGTTTCTTACGCCAAACTTTTGGTGTTTAGCTTGTTTAACTTTTAATGATTTTTTAGCCATTTATTCCTAATCCCCTTTATTATTTAGCGAAAGGCATTCCAAATTTTTCTAATAATTTGTATGCTTCCTCGTTTGTTTTTGCAGTAGTTACAATTGTGATATCCATTCCGCGTAATTTTTGAACTTTATCATAATCAATTTCTGGGAAAATAATTTGTTCTTTAATTCCCAATGTGTAGTTTCCAAATCCATCAAATGAAGTTTTTGGAACTCCTCTGAAGTCACGCACACGTGGTAATGCAACGTTTGTTAGACGGTCTAAGAAGTCATACATCTTTTTCCCTCTTAAAGTTACTTTTGTACCAATTGGCATTCCTTCTCTTAATTTAAATACAGCTAATGATTTTTTTGCTTTTGTTACTAATGGTTTTTGACCAGTTAATTGTTCTAATTCAAGAACAGCTGCATCAAGTTTTTTTGGATCAGTTGTAGCTTCTCCAACTCCCATGTTAATAACGATTTTTGTAAGTTTTGGAACTTGCATTACTGATTTATATCCTAATTCTTTAAATAATTCAGGAGCAATTTGTTCAGCATATCTAGTTTCTAATCTTGATTTCATTTCTTCATGTCCCTTTCTTATTTACTTGCCTTTTTCAATGGTGAGTTAGATTTTTTTGCAATTCTAACTTTTTTACCATCTTCAATTTGATATCCCACTTTTGAAATACCATCTTTGTTTTTAGGATCTTGTAATGCTACGTTTGATAAATTAATTTTTGATGGAACTTCTTTAATTCCACCTTCTGAGTCAGTCTGTGAAGGTTTAACATGTTTTAAAGAGTTAATTCCTTGAACTGATACTCACTTTTTGTCTTTTGATATTCAAGTGATTGGTCCTAATTCACCTTTATGTGAACCAGCGATAACTTTAACCACGTCACCTACTAAGATTTTTGATTTGCTCATTCTCTGGTTCCTCCTATAATACTTCTGGAGCTAAAGATGCAATTTTTGCAAATCCAGCTTCTTTAATCTCACGTGCAATTGGACCGAAAATACGAGTTCCACGTGGAGATTTATCTTCTTTAATAATTACTACAGCATTTTCTGAGAAACGAATGTATGTACCATCTTCTCTTTTTAATTCTCTAGTAGTTCTAACAATAACAGCTTTAACAACTTGACCTTTTTTAACAGCTCCTCCTGGAGTTGCTGATTGAACTGAACAAACGATGATGTCTCCAATTCCTGTAAACTTTCTAACTGATCCACCTAAATTACGAATAACACGAACTTCTTTAGCACCTGAGTTATCTGCTACTTTTAATTTTGATAATGTTTGAATCATATCTCTTTATCTCCTATAAAACAGCTTTTTCTACTACTTTTACTAATCTGAAGTTTTTTGTTTTTGATAAAGGACGTGTTTCCATAATTTGAACTTTGTCCCCTATTTTAGCAATTTGTTGTTCGTCGTGTGCTTTATATTTTTTAGAATACTTAACACGTTTTTTGTAGATTGGGTGGTTTTTGTAAGTTTCAACTAATACAGTAATTGTTTTATCCATTTTGTCAGATACAACTTTACCAACTAGTATTCTTCTACTATTTCTTTCCATTATTTAGTTTCTCCTTCGTTTACATCATTTTGTTCTTCAACTACTGCATTAGCCATAGCTTCTGCGATAGCGTCATCATTACTTGCACCGTTGTTTTCATATTGTGCTTGTAATTCTTCGATCATTTTACGTTGTTTTGCTCTAACTTCTTTACCAGCTTTTTCAGCTTCAGTTACAGCTTGGTTATAGTTTGTTTTAACAGTTTTGTTTACTTCTTCACCAGCTTTAGCTTTTTCAGCTATTACTAATTGAATTCTTGCAATTTCTTTTTTAATTTCTTTAATACGGTGTGTTTGTTCTAAACTTCCAACAGCAGCTTGGAATTTTAATGCGAATAACTCAGCTTTTTTGGCTTCGTTTCTTTCTAATAATTGTTCTACTGAAAGCGCTCTAATTTCATCCATTAATTTATTTGCCATTATTCTTCACCTCTTTTAACGAATTTGCAACGAACTGGTAATTTGTGCATTGCAAGACGTAAAGCTTCTCTTGCAGTTTCTTCACTAACTCCAGCAATTTCAAACATAACTGTTCCTTCTTTTACAACTGCTACTCATTTTTCAGGGTTCCCTTTTCCAGATCCCATTCTAACTTCAGCAGGTTTTTTTGACATTGAAATGTGTGGGAAAATTCTCATTCAAACTTTTCCATCACGTCTCATATAACGTGTCATAGCAATACGAGCTGCTTCAATTTGACGGTTATCGATTCATGCCCCATCAAGAGACATTAATCCATATTCACCAAAGTTGATTGTTTTAGCTCCTTTTGCTTTTCCTTTAAAACTAACTTTATGAGGTTTACGATATTTGGTTCTTTTTGGTAATAACATTATTTACGTCCCCCTCTGTTGTTGTTTTTGTTGTTGAATCTTCTATCATTATTCATTGGTGCTTTTTCAGAAACTCTTTGGCTTTGACCTCCGATAACTTCACCATGATTAATTCAAACTTTAACACCAATTTGTCCATATGTAGTTGGAGCTTCATATAAAGCATAATCAATGTCTGCTCTTAATGTAGATAGAGGTACTGATCCTTCGATGTACCCTTCTGTACGAGCCATTTCAACTCCACCTAAACGTCCACTTACAGAAGTTTTGATTCCTTTAACTCCTGCTTTTAAAGCTTTTCTAATAGCTAATTTTTGAACTGTTCTAAATGAAGCACGGTTTGTAATTTGTTCTCCGATTCATCTTGCAACTAATGTTGCATCTGCATCAGGGTTTTTTACTTCAATTACTTTAACTTCAACTTTTAAGTTTCTATCTTTAGCAATTTTTTGAACTGCTGTTGCGATATTTGAAACGTTTTTACCTTCTTGACCAAGCACGATAGCTGGACGAGCAGTTCTAATGATTAAAGTAATGTTTGAGTTTGTTCTTTCAATTTTAATTTTTGATACAGCTGCATCTTTTAATAACTTAAGAACTCCTTCACGGATTTTGATATCTTGATCTAATCATTTAACGTATTGATCTTTTTCAGCATATCAAGTGTCTTCTCAATCTCTAACGATTCCTAAACGTAAAACATTAGGTGATACTTTTTGTCCCATATATTATCTCGTCCTTCCTATATTCTTTCATCACTAACAATAATTGTTATGTGTGATGTTCTTTTTAAAATTTCGTATGCTCTACCATGAGCTCTTGGTCTAAAACGTTTTAAAGTTGGTCCTTCGTTAACAAAAATAGTTTTAACAAATAATTTATCTGCATCCATTCCATTATTGTTAACTGCGTTTGCGATTGCTGAGTTTAATAATTTTAATACTGGCTCAGCTGATCTTTTATCTAAGTTGTATAATGTTGCAATTGCGGCTGCAACTGGTTTGTTTCTGATTGTATCTGCTACTAATCTAACTTTTCTAGGAGAGATACGAATCATATTTAAATAAGCTTTTGCTTCCATATTGTCATCCTACCTCTTCTATTTCTTACCTTTGTCGTCTCCGTGACCACCGAATTTACGAGTTGGGGCAAATTCTCCTAATTTGTGCCCAACCATATCTTCTGTTACGTACACGGGAATAAATTCTTTACCATTGTATACTCCGAAAGTTTTACCGATGAATTCAGGGAAAATAGTTGATCTACGTGATCAAGTTTTTATAACTTCTCCATCTTTTGCAACTTCAGCTTTTTTAAATAAGTTTTCGTCTACAAATGGTCCTTTTTTTAATGATCTTGCCATGTCTTCTATTCTCCTTCCCTATTTCTTAGCATTACGCTTTCTTACAATAAGTTTCTCTGATGGTTTCTTAGTGTTTCTTGTTTTAACACCAAGAGCTTTTTTACCTCATGGAGTAACTGGGCTTTTACGTCCGATTGGAGTACGCCCTTCCCCTCCCCCATGTGGGTGATCGTTAGGGTTCATTACTGAACCACGAACTGTTGGACGAATACCTCTTCAACGGTTACGTCCAGCTTTTCCTCAATTAACTAAGTTGTATTCTTCGTTTCCAACTTCTCCAATTGTTGCGTAACATTCAGCTAAAACTTTTCTTACTTCTCCAGATGTTAAACGTAAAGTTACATACTTACCATCATCATCTTTTCCTAAGATTTGTACTGATGTTCCAGCACTTCTAGCCATTTGTCCACCTTTTCCAGGTTTTAATTCAACGTTGTGAATTAATGTCCCTTCAGGAATGTTTTTTAATGGAGCTGCATTTCCAACTTTAATATCTGCATGTTCTGAAGCAACAATTTTCATTCCAACTGTCATTCCTTTTGCAAATAAGATGTAACGTTTTTCTCCATCTAAGTAATTAACTAAACAAATAAATGCATTTCTGTTTGGATCATACTCGATTGTAGCGATTGTTCCAACAACATCTCTTTTATTACGTTTAAAGTCAATAATTCTGTATTTTTGTTTGTGTCCTCCACCTTTGTGACGAGTAGTTATTAAACCACGGTTGTTACGTCCGGCTTTAGAGTTTTTAGCAGCTAGTAATGATTTTTCAGGAGTACTTGTAGTTAAAGTAGCTTTGTAATCAATACTAGTCATATTTCTACGACCGTTTGTCGTAGGTTTATATTTTTTAATTGCCATAATATCCCTTTCTATAGCTTTTTCTTTTTGATTTATAATATTTTTCGCCTATGGGCTAGGTTTTTTCTATAAATCACTTAAAATATCTAATGTTTCACCATCTTTTAAAGTGATGATTGCTTTTTTGTAGTTATTTGTTTTTCCGACAAATCTACCCATTCTTTTTTCTTTTCCGTCATAGTTCATTGTTCTTACTGATTCAACTTTTACTTCAAAGATTTCTTCGAATGTTTTTTTAATTTGAACTTTATTAGCTCTTCTGTCAACTAAGAAAGTATATACACCGTTTGCGTGACCTAAAAATGATTTTTCAGTTAACACAGGTTTTTTAATTACTTCTGTTAAATGCATTATGCGTATACCCCCTCAACAGCCATTACAGCTTCTTCTGTCATAACTAATTTAGTTGCATTTAAGATATCAAATACATTTAATTTGATTGATGGTAAAGTTTTTACCCCTTTAATGTTACTTGAAGATTTAATTACTAATTCTTCATTTTCTTTAGTAATGATTAATGTTTTTTGATCATCAATTTGTAAATTTTTCATTGCGCTAATCATTTCTTTTGTTGATGGTTTAGCGAAATCGAATTTATCAACGATTACAAGATTTTGTTCACTAGCTTTAATTGATAATGCTGATTTAAATGCTAATGCTCTTACTTTTTTGTTTACTGATTTCTTGTAGTTAATATCAGGTGTTGGACCAAAAGTAACCCCTCCACCTCTTCAGTGTGGTGCTCTAATTGATCCTTGACGTGCACGTCCAGTTCCTTTTTGTCTTCAAGGTTTTTTACCACCACCACGTACTTCAGCACGAGTTTTAGTTTTTTTAGTTCCTTGTCTTAAAGCAGCTTGTTGTGAAATAACAGTGTCATAAATAGCTTGTTTATGTGGTGCCACATTTCAAACACTATCATTTAATGAAATTGTTTTAACTTCTTGTCCTTGGACGTTTAATACTTTTAATTCCATAATTGTTCTCCTATTACTCTTCTGTAGAAACAGCTTCTTCAACAACTGGTGCTTCGATTGGAGCTTCAGTAGCTACTGGTGCGTTTCTTACTAATAATTCTGCTGCTTGTGTGTTTGATAGACCTTTAACATTAGCTTTGATTGTAACAAATCCTTTGTTTGGTCCTGGAATTGAACCTTTAACTAACATAATGTTGTTATCGATTGCAATTACTTCTAAGTTTTGAACTGTACGTTTAACATGTCCCATGTGACCTGCCATTTTTTTAGATTTGAAAATACGGTTAATAATAGCTCCCATTGAACCGATACCACGGTGGTAACCTGACCCGTGAGCCATTGGTCCTCTTGAGTAGTTATGTCTTTTGATTGCTCCCGCAAATCCTTTTCCTTTTGAAATTCCTGTAACGTCAACGTATTGACCAGTTTCGAAAATGTCTGATGCTGAAATTACTGATCCAACTTCAAACCCTTCCATGTTTCTGATCTCTTTTACGAAGCGCTTAGGAACTGAATTAGCTTTTTTGAATTGTCCTAATTCAGGTTTGTTTACTAAGTTTTCTCTTTTGTCGAATACTCCTAATTGAGTAGCAACGTAACCATTTGTTTCAAGAGTTTTAACTTGTAAGATAGTGTTTGGTTGAACTTCAACTACAGTAACTGGTACTAATTTCCCGTTAGCTGTAAAAACTTGAGTCATTTCAACTTTACGTCCTAAGATTCCTTTCATCTTTTTATCCTCCTAATTGATAATCATGTATATTTCGTTACTTAATTTTGTATTTGTATTTTTTTATAATTTGATTTCGATATCTACACCACTTGGTAATTGAACTCTTTTTAATACGTCCATTGTAGTTGGTGTTGGATTTAAAATCTCTAATAATCTTTTGTGTGTTCTCATTTCGAATTGTTCACGAGAGTCTTTGTACTTGTGAACAGCTCTTAAGATGGTAATCACTTGTTTATCTGTTGGTAATGGGATAGGTCCTCTAACCTTTGCCCCAGTTCCTTCAGCAGCTTCAATAATTTTTGAAATGCTTTGATCAATGATTGCGTGATCATAGCCTTTTAATTTTATTCTCATTTTTTGTTCTGCCATTGTAACCTCCATTTTTAATAATTTTTTCATTCATCAACAACCCTTACCGGTGTGTTGTAAATGAGCACACAAAATACACATGCTAAAATATTATATTCTATGACCTTTATAAAATCAACTAAAATGTTCTTTTTAATAAACTTTAGCTAAAATATAATGTTCTTTTAGCTGCTTTTTTGCTAATTTTTAATAAAAATAAGTTAAATAAAAAAACGCCAGTTTTAGTAACTTGCGTTGTTTTCTTCACCTCTAATAATAGCAACACCACCACTTGTACCCAAGCGATCAGCACCTGCTTCAATCATTTTTTGAGCATCATCAAATGTTCTAACTCCACCAGCAGCTTTAACTAAAGCATTATCTTTAACAACTGATTTCATTAGTTTAACGTCTTCAAATGTTGCACCTGATTTTGAGAACCCTGTTGATGTTTTAACAAATTCAAATCCAGCTTCAACAGCTATTTCACAGGCTTTTATGATTTCTTCTCTTGTTAGTAAGCAATTTTCCATGATACATTTTACGACATGTGATCCAGCTGCTTTTTTAACAGCTTTCATATCTTCTAAAACTAATTCATAATTTTTATCTTTTAAAGCACCGATATTTAATACCATATCAATTTCAGTTGCACCATTTTTAATTGCTTCTGTTACTTCAAAAGCTTTTGTAGCACTTGTACATGCTCCTAATGGAAAACCAACAACATTTGTAATTCCAACATCAGTTCCTTTTAATAAGTCTTTACAATAGCTTGTTCAGTATGAATTAACACATACTGTTGCAAAATCAAATTCGATTGCTTCATCACATAATTGCTTGATTTCAGCTTTTGTTGCATCCTGTTTTAACAGCGTGTGATCAATATATTTGTTTAGTTTCATTTCTTTTCTCCTAGATATTCATTTTCATTTTTAATTCTTCAATAATTTTATCAACTTTAACTTTGGCTACTTCGACATTTTCACCAACTCCTATAAAATATATTTTTAATTTTGGTTCTGTTCCACTTGGACGAACAGCAAATCAAGATTTATCTTCCAAATAAAATTTTAATAAGTCTTGACCAGGCATGTTGTACATACCGTCAATGTAATCTTCAATATTAACAACTTTTAAACCAGCTATCTGAGTTAAAGGTGTTGATCTTAATGACTTCATTAATGGTTCAATTTTTAGTTTCTTCTCTTCAGGTTTGAAATTTAGATTTAAAGTAAATGTGTAATATGCACCCATTTCTCTAAATAAGTCTTCTAAGTAATTTACTAATGTCTTATTTTGTTTTTTATAAAATCAAGCAGCTTCTGCAATTAAAATTGATGCTTGTATTCCGTCTTTATCTCTAGCTGAGTCATCAATAACATAACCATAACTTTCCTCATAAGCAAATACAAAGTTTAAACCGTTATCTACTTCTTTAGCAATTTCTCTACCCATTCATTTAAATCCAGTTAAAGTTTTTACAATATTAACTCCATATTTTTCATGAGCGATTCTATCACCTAAATCACTTGTTACAAAACTTGAATATAAAGCTGGATTTTGTGGCACTTTATTCAATCTTTTTAAATTAGATAATTTTCAATCAATTAATATTGGCCCAGTTTGATTTCCATCTAATCTAATAAATTCTCCGTTATGTTTAATAGCCATACCAAATCTGTCTGCATCAGGATCATTCATGATGATTATATCTGCATCATGTTTAACACCATATTCAAGAGGTATTTTTCAAGCTGGATCAAATTCTGGATTTGGATTTACAACATTCTTAAATGTTTCATCTTCAAATGCATGTTCTTCAACTTCAATAACATCATATCCTGATTCACGCAAAATTTTAGGAGTGAATTTAGTCCCTGTTCCATTAACCGCGCTAAAAATAATTTTTAAATCATTTTTTGAAATTTGCTCATCCTTATAAAATTCTAGGTTTTTTATCATACCTACATAACCGTTAATAACTTCTTGATTAACTACTTCAATTAAGGAATTATTAACTTCATAATCTCAATTTAATATATCTGTTATTTCGTCCATTCTTTTAGCAATAACTGCTGTTTGCTCATCTTGCAGTTGGCATCCATATGAATCATAAATTTTATATCCATTGTATTCTGATGGATTATGTGATGCTGTTATTACAATTCCACCAATGCAATTTAAAGCTTTAGTTGCGTATGAAACAACTGGAGTTGGCATCATTTCGTTATTTTTAAACAAATAAGCCTTGATCCCAAAACTTGATAAAACTTCCGCTACTACTTTTGCAAAAACTTTTGAATTATGACGATTGTCGTGACCCACAACAATTCCATCATTTAATCTATTTGGGTAGTTGCTTTTTAATAACTCTGCAAATGCAATAGTTACTTTTTTGACTGTATACACATTGAAACGCCCAGGCCCTGCACCAAGAACACCTCTAATTCCAGCTGTTCCAAATTCTAATTCTATTCCTTCAAATGCTGCATGCAATTCTTCATCACTAGCATTTTCTAAAAGGTTTCTTAATTCATCATCTAATTTATGATTGTTAATTCACTCACCATAAACTTTGTTACTTTTATCAAAAACCATTTGTACTCCTTATATATTTATATATCTATTCTATTATAATATAGTAGAAAGATAATGGTGTAAATAATTTTACACTCTTATAAAAGGAGACCTATGAACTACATTTTTAGTGAAATTATAGAGAAAAAGAAACATTCTATTGAATTATCAAGTGAGGAAATTAAATGGCTGATAAATAGTTATGTAAGAAATAAAGTTACAGATTATCAAATGGCAGCTTTTGCAATGGCTATTTACTTTAATGGAATGACCAAAGCAGAAACTTTGGCATTAACTCAAGCATATGTTGAATCAGGATATGTTTATGATGTTAGTGAAGTTAAAGGTTTAAAAGCTGATAAACACTCAACTGGTGGAGTAGGAGACAAAACTAGTTTAGTATATAGCCCCTTAGTTGCTAGTTATGGAGTAAAGGTTTGCAAACTTTCTGGTAGAGGGCTTGGAGTAACTGGAGGCACTATTGATAAATTAGAATCATGTAAAGGTTGAACAAGCGAGTTATCAAAAGAAAAATTTATTAAAACAATTAATGAAGTTGGAATGAGCATTACAGGTCAATCAGATGATATCGTTCCTGCTGATAAAAAAATGTATGCGTTAAGAGACGTTACTGGGACTGTTGATTCTATTCCTTTAATTGCTGCTTCTATTATGAGCAAAAAATTAGTTATCGATAGCGACAGTTTGATTTTAGATGTTAAAGTTGGAGCTGGTGCATTTATGAAAAATATAGACATCGCTGAAAAATTAGCAAACGAAATGATTACTATTGGGCATGGATATAATAGAAAAGTTTCAATTCTGCTTACTGATATGCAAAAACCTTTAGGAAAAGCTATTGGAAATGCAATTGAAGTTAAAGAAGCTTGAGATACCTTAAATAATAACGGTCCAGAAGATTTAAAAGAGGTTGTTTGTACAGCTGCTGGTTTAACTTTAACTGACCTTGGCATTTTTGATAAATTAGAAGATGCTATAAGTGATTGTTACAAAAAACTAGAAACAGGTGAATGCGCACACTTTTTACAAGAATTTGTTGAAGCGCAAGGTGGAAATTTTGAATTAATTATAAACTATGATCAAAATTTTACAACTAAGAATAAAATTGAAGTTTTTGCAGAAGAGGATGGTTACATCATTTCACAAGATGCTGAAACTATAGGATTACTTTCAATGGAGCTTGGAGCAGGTAGAAAAACAAAAGAGGATTTAATAGATTTCTCAGCTGGAATATATTTAAATAAAAAAACTGGTGATGTTGTAAAAACTGGTGATGTTGTTTTAACTTTCTATACAAACTATGACATTAATAATGATTGAATTGAAAGAGCTAAAAAAAGTTTTACTATTTCAATGCAAAATGAAAAACAAAAAAACATTATAAAAATTATTAGATAAAAGAACACCTACAAGGTGTTCTTTTTATGTTGTTATTTTAAACTCAATGTAACTTCTACATTGTTTTTTAAGGCTTTTGAATAAGGACATACCAAGTCTGCTTCATGCATTAATTTTTCAGCAATTTCTTTATCTGCTCCTATAATTTCAACTTGCAAATCAACTGATATATTGAAGTTCAATTCTCCGTTATTATGTAATGCCACTTTTGCTGTTACATTTGACTTAAATGAAACTTTATTTTTAGCCATTACAGCTTGCAATGCTCCATTAAAACATGAGCTATATCCTGCTGCAAATAATTGCTCAGGATTTGTTGTTCCTTCTAAATTTAATGTAGGTGATGATATCTTTAAACTAAATTTTCCATCAGATGAAATAACTTCTCCAGTTCTTCCTCCTGTATTAGTTACTGTTGTTTCATAAATTTTACTCATAATATATTCTCCTTTAATTTAATTATGTTCTTAAAAATACAAAAAAAACTTTATTTCTTAAAAAGAGATAAAGTTTTTAATTAATCTAATTTATCTGGTGTTTGTACTTTAGTACCGTTTTCGTTTACCAAATATAATCTTTCTGTAATTATCTTACATTCTGTTGCGTTAATTATTGCTAGTCCTCTATGTAAGTGAATTCATTGTGTTTGATTATTAACTTTAAAATTCATATTGCCAATTTTTAAAGCTGTAACCAAAGGCGACATATTCCCTAATACTCCAATATCTCCGTCAATAGTTTTTAGGTTGATAATATCGACTTTTTTGTTATCTACAAATTTTCCATTTGGAGTAGAAATTATTAAATTAATTGCCATTTAAATTCACCTACTTTTTATTTTTAACTTTTGTTTCATTATATGCTTGAATAACATCTTCAGCTGTTCCTTTATATAAGAACAAGATTTCAGGAATGTCATCCATTTCACCATCAAGAATCATTTTAAATGATCTTACTGTGTCAGATACTTTTACATATTGTCCAGGACGACCTGTAAATTTTTCCCCTACGAAGAATGATTGAGATAAAAAGTTTCTTATTTTACGAGCTCTTTGCACGATTAATTTATCTTCTGCACTTAATTCATCCATACCTAAGATCGCAATGATTGATTGTAAATCTTGGTATTTTTGTAAAGTTCCTTGAACACCTAAAGCTACATTGTAATGTTCTTCTCCAATAATTTCTGGATCTAACATTCTTGATGAAGATGAAAGTGGGTCAACTGCAGGATAGATTCCTAAACTTGCAATTGAACGGTCAAGAACAATTTTTGCATCTAAGTGTGTAAATGTTGTTGCAGGTGCAGGGTCAGTTAAATCATCAGCTGGTACATAAACAGCTTGAACTGATGTAATTGATCCTTTATTTGTTGAAGTAATACGTTCTTGTAATGCTCCCATTTCTGTAGATAAAGTTGGTTGATATCCAACAGCTGAAGGCATACGCCCTAATAAGGCACTAACTTCACTACCTGCTTGTGTAAACCTGAAAATGTTATCAATGAATAATAGCACATCCATGTTTTTTTCATCTCTAAAGTGTTCAGCAATTGTTAAACCTGTTAAAGCAACACGCATACGTGCCCCTGGTGGTTCATTCATTTGTCCAAATACTAAACTTGTTTTATCTAAAACTCCAGCTTCGATAAATTCATGATAAAGATCATTTCCTTCACGAGTTCTTTCACCAACTCCAGCGAAAACTGAAACTCCACTGTGAGCTTTAGCAATATTGTTAATTAATTCTTGAATTAAAACTGTTTTACCAACTCCGGCTCCACCAAATAATCCAATTTTTCCACCTTTAGCAAATGGAATCATTAAGTCGATAACTTTAATTCCTGTTTCCAAAATTTCAGCATTAGTAATTAGTTCTTCATAAGCTGGTGCATCACGGTGAATAGGCATTCTTTTACCTGTGAATTCTGGTTTTTCATCAATTGCATGTCCTGTAACATTAAACATACGTCCTAAAACATCGTCACCAACTGGTGCTTGTATTGGAGCATTTGTATTAATAACTGGAAGACCTTTTGCCAGTCCTTCAGTTGGTCCCATTGCAATTGTTCTAACAACTTCATCACCCATGTGTTGCTCAACTTCTAAAACTAATTCAACTCCATTGTTATCTACAACCAAAGCATCATAGATCATAGGAATATTATCTTCGCTGAATTTAACATCAACAACTGGTCCTAAAATTTGGAATACAAAACCATTTGCTGAATTAACAGTATTTTTACTTGTTGTTTTTTTTGCTGCCATATTTTTCTCCTATCCCATTAAAGCATTAGCACCAGAAACAATCTCTGATATTTCTTGTGTAATTGATGCTTGTCTTTCACGATTATATTGAATACTTAAATTGTATTCTAATTCTTTACCATTATTTGTTGCATTTTCCATAGCTAATCTACGGCTTGCTTGTTCACTTACTTGTGATTCAACAATTGTTCCAAAGATTATAGTGCTTAAATACAAAGTAACAGCATTATTTAAAACTTCTTCAGCACTTGGCTCAAAGCTATAGTAACTACTTGAAGTTTCTTGAGCATCCTCTTTAATAATTGGGAAAACTCTTAATTTTGTTGGTTCAAATGTTACATTGTTAATAAACTTTGTATAAACAATTTGAATTTCATCAAATTCTCCACTTGAATAATAACTTAATAACTCATTACCAATTTGTTTTGCTTGTGATGGTGAGAAATCAATATCAACACCAGTACATTCATTTTTAATTTTCATTTTTTTACTATTGAAAGCAGAAACAGCTTTTGAACCAATAGCATAAATTTGATCTTCTTTTTTGAAATTACTAATAACTAATTTATTAACGTTAGTGTTATATCCACCACATAAACCTAAATTTGAGTTAACAACAACTCATAAAGTTTTTTTAATATCATTAGTAGAATTTTTTAAATAAATTGATTCACTTGAATGTTTAATTATTTCATTAAAAATTGAATAAACTTCAGATACATATTCTTGAGTTTCAGTAACTTTTTTACCAATACGGCGTAATTTTGCACTTGCAACTAATTGCATCGCATTAGTAATTTTACCGATATCTTGAGTATTTGAAATTTGTGTTTTTAAATTACTTAAATTTGCCATTACTTACCTAATTTTTTAAATTCTTTTTCATCCCCAAAAATAGTTGGGTTGTAGTTATTTAAAGTAGAAGTGAATTTAACAACTAATTTTTCAATTTCTTTTTGAATTCCACTTTCAAGATCAGCGCTTCATTCAAGTTTTTTAGCTAATTCAGCTTTTAAAGCTTTCGCCTCTTTTTCATTATTAAAGAATGTAATTATTTCAGTTTTGAAATCTCTAATGTTTTCTAAAGGAATTCATTTAATTAAGTGAGATTTAATTGCAAATAAAATAATTGCTTCATCTATTTGATTTAAAGGTGAATATTGACGTTGAACTAACATTTGGATAATTCTTGCCCCATGATCTAAAGTAGCTTTTGTTGATTCGTCTAAGTCTGAACCAAATTTTGAAAAAGCTTCCAATTCATAGTATTGTGCTAGTTCCAATTTCAATGTTCCTGAGACTTGTTTAACAGCTTTAATTTGTGCTGATGAACCAACCCTAGAAACTGAAGGACCAATATTAATAGCTGGTCTAATACCTGCCATGAATAAATCACTTGATAAGAAAATTTGTCCATCAGTAATTGAAATAACGTTTGTTGGAATATATGCTGAAATATCACTTGCTTGAGTTTCGATAATAGGTAGTGCTGTAATTGATCCACCACCAAATTTTTCATTAACTCTAGCTGCTCTTTCTAAAAGACGTGAGTGTAAGTAGAAAACATCACCAGGGTAAGCTTCACGACCTGGTGGTCTTCTTAATAGAAGAGACATTTCACGGTAAGCTACCGCATGTTTAGACAAGTCATCATAAACAATTAAAACATCTTCGCCATTTTCCATTCATTCTTCACCAATAGTTACACCTGTATAAGGTGCTAAGTATTGTAATGGTGCTGAATCACTAGCTCCTGCATTAACAACAGTAGTATATTCCATTGCACCATATTTTTTAAGCTTTTCAACAACTTGCGCAATTGTTGAATCTTTTTGTCCAATTGATACATAAATACATTTAACATTTTTACCTTTTTGATTAATTATTGTATCAATAGCAACAGCTGTTTTACCAGTTTGACGGTCACCAATGATTAACTCACGTTGACCTTTTCCAATTGGAATAGAAGCATCAATTCCTAGAATACCTGTTTCTAAAGGTTGACTAACTGATTTACGAGCCATAACTCCAGTTGCAATTTTTTCAACTGGTTTAAATTTTTTAGTTTTGATTGGTCCATTGTTATCAATTGGTTGACCTAATGCATTAACAACTCTACCAATCATTGCATCACCAACAGGTGTTTCAACAACTTTACCTGTACGTTTAACAATGTCACCTTCTTTGATAAGTTTATAGTCCCCAAGAATAACAGCACCAACTGCACCTTCTTCAAGACTTAAAACCATACCATAAACATCATTAGGGAAAATTAATAATTCACCCATTAAAGCTTTGTCTAATCCGTAAATTAAAGAAACACCATCCCCAATAGTAACAACACTACCTTGCTCAGCTTCGATAATGTCTTTACCATAGTTTTTTATTTGTTTTTCAATAACTTCAGAGATTTCTTTAATATTTAATGCCATATATTAAACCTCCTATTTTTCTTTCAATACTTGATATTTCATTTCATCAAGTTTACTTCTTAATGAGCCATCATAAACTTTGTTATGAACAACTACTTGAATACCTGCAATTAATTTAGGGTCAATTTTGTTAACCAATTTAACTTCCTTATTAATTTTTTTAGACATTTTTTCTTCAATTTCCTTAATTTGTTTAGCTGAGATTTCTTCAGTAGACCAAACTACACCATAAGTCATATTGTCTAATTCAACAAGTTTTCCTCTTAATCTTTTTAAAATATCTCTAGCATTGACAAATGCCTGCATATGAACTAATATTTTAAAAGCGTTCATGATATCTTGATCAATGTTAAATTGACCAAAAGTATCATCAATTATTTTGATTCTTTTTTCTTCATCGTGTGCTGATTTAAAAGTAAGAATATCAACAAATTCATTTTTATTTTTTAGAACTTCAATTAGCACATGTGCTTGTTCTAACATTTTTTTGACTTTGTTTTCTTTTACAGCAATTTTTGTTAAAGCATTTGCTCAATTATCAATAACGTTATCTTTTAAAACCATAATTATTTATCAAGGTTTTCAATAAACTCATCAACAATTTCTTTGTTTTTAGTTTTATTGATTTCTTTTTGTAAAATCTGTTCAGCAGCATCAAACGCAACATTAACTATTGTTGTTTTAATTTCTGCTTCAATTTTTGATCTTTCTTGAGCGATGTCTTTTTCTGCTTGATTCTTAATAATGTCAGCATATTTGTGAGCTTCATTAATGATGTGAGTTTTTTGAATATCAGCATCAACTTTTGAAGTTTGAATAATTAATGAAGATTCTGTTTTAGCGTCTTGCAATAATGCTTCGGCTTTTTTAACACCCATATTTGCTTCTGTTTGCTTTTGCACAGCCTCGCTTAATAATTCATTTATTTTGTTTCTTCTGTCTTTAATAGTTTTTCTAAATGGTTTATACATCAATTTTGATAATATAACTATTAAAACAATTGTAGCTATAACATGCGCAATAAAGTTTGGCAAGTTAGGAAATAAAGATGTTATGATTTCTGGAACTCCAGCTGTTTGTGTTTCTGCGATAAATATCATTTAACACACCCTTCTTTCTTTATATTTCTTAAGCTACGAAAATTAATAAAATAGCAACAACTAAAGCGTAAATAGCTCCTGATTCTGCAATCCCCGCTGCAATAATCATAGTTGAAGTAATTTTTGGTGCCATTTCTGGGTTTCTTCCGATTGCCATACATGCACCTTGTCCAACAGCACCTTGTCCGATTCCTGCTCCAGCAACCCCAACAATAGCAACTCCAGCTCCTAATAATTTAAGACCATCACCTGTTGAAGTTGATTCTGCTAATAAAGGCATAATACTTGATAATACATTAAAGTATCCCACTAAAAAATTTGCCATGTAATCTGTAAATAACATAAATAATAATTCTCCTTTTATTTTATTTTTGTAATTCTATTTTTTTCAATTTTTGAGTTTTTTTTGAACTATTTCTACCCTCACCTTTGTGAGTTAACTCTTGTTCCTCTCCCATACCTTCTGCTCAGTATGAAAGCGATAACATTGTAAATACAACAGCTTGGATAACAGCATCAAACATATCAAAGTACATATGTAAAAATGGAGTTATAGCACTTGTGAAAATATTAACCCCTGATCATCAGTATGTATACTGCATCTTTCAAGCATTGTCGTCTTCTAAAACACCTGCATTTCATATTCCGAATGATGGTCAGTGCATTCCTTCGTCTCCAAAACTAATTGTCCCATGTGCTCAACTACTTTGGAAACCAATAAACAATGCGTACACTAATCCTAAAATAATTGATCCACCTAAAAGGTTACCAAATAGACGGAAAGACATAGATAATAATGGTGTAAATTGTGTAAATATTTCAATTGGATTTATATATCTTTTTAGATAAGCTCATTTTTGATATTTAAATGCAAAATAATAAATCATCACAAATGTAACAAAAGCCATTGATAAAGTAATTGTGTATGAAGAAGAAGGTGATTCAAAACCAAGTAATGAAACCAATGATCCTACTATGATATACAAACAAATGTATAAAAAGTATGGAGTCAATTTACGATATTTTTTCCCCATGATTGAAACAACTAAGTTTTCAACTGAAGAAACAAACATATCGATAATAACAATCATTCCAGATAATTCTTTATCTTCTTCTTGCCCTCTCACTTTAATGTTATAAGTAATACAAATAGCACAAATAAGAATTGTGGTAATGATGATTGCACTAAACTGTGTTGTCAAAGATCATAAACCTTCAAACATATTGTCCAATTTGAACCCTCCTTAAATTTCTAATAACTTTTAATATTTAAGATTTTATGATTTGTAAAAGGCAATAGTAAAATTGGGCTAAGGCCAACTAATACACCTCTATAATCAAAAATAATATTGTTATTAAAAAAAGCAATAAATAACGGAGTGGCGTAAGCACCTATTCTTAATAAAAAGAAAAAGTAAAATAAAAAATGATTTTCATTTTCAAGAAGAAGAACAACTGACTTCTTACTAATAAAAATACCAACTAAAAACGAAGTTAAACCTAAAACCCAACCTGTTAATCAACTATAACTAATAATTTTTAACACAAATAACAAAGTGATTGTCATTCCTGTTAAAAAGCTAATTATAAATATAATTGTTAATGCAGGGTTTTTGAACCAGTTTTTATATATACTTTTTAATTCCATTCAAGTAGCACCTCGCCTACTACGTTCTTTAATATTCTACTCCTATAAAGAAAAAATAAAACAAAACTGGAAAAAGTAAAAAAACTCCAAATTAAGGAGTTTTTTTAAAAGAAAATTTCTATTTTACTTTGTTCCAAATATTCTATCACCAGCATCTCCTAGACCTGGTATGATATATCCTTTATCTGAAAGTTTTTCATCTTTTGATGCTGCATATATTTCTACATCTGGGTGTTTTTCTAAGACATTACTTATTCCTGGCTCAACAGCTACCAAGCAAACAAACTTAATATTTTTGACCCCTCAACCTTTAACAATGTTGATTGCTTTGTTAGCACTTCCACCAGTTGCTAGCATTGGATCAACTATTATTACATAGCTTTCATCAATCGATTCAGTTTTCTTTGCAAAATATTGATGAATTTCTAAAGTTTTTTCATCACGATAAAGCCCAATATGAGCTATTCTTGCTGTTGGAATTAATTTTTGAATTCCATCTAACATTCCTATACCGGCTCTTAAAATTGGAACTAACACAATTGGTTTATCAATTGTATAACCTGTTGTTTTTGTCATTGGTGTTTCAATTTCAATTGGTTTAAGTTCTAAATCTCTGAAGATTTCATAAACCATCAATTGAGCTATTTCATTAAGATTTTCCCTAAAATCTTTTGATGATGTTTCTTTTCTACGCATTCTTGATAATTTATCAATTATCAAAGGATGTTTTAACTCTGTAAATGCCATATTCATTTTCCCCCTTATTTGTCCAAATTATTAATATTATAAAGCATTAATATGATAATTGTTCGTAAATTGGGAATTGCTTACATAAATTTGCAACTTCAATTGCTAGTTTATCTAAGTTATTTTGTGATTGATCTTTTAGGGCACTAGCAATAATTCTAGCAACTTCTCTAAATTCGTTTTCTTTGAATCCTCTCGTTGTCATTGCTGCTGTTCCAACTCTAATACCACTAGTTACAAAAGGTTTTTCTGTATCAAATGGAATCATATTTTTATTTGAAACTATTCCAATACTTTCAAGTATTTTTTCTGCATCTTTACCTGTTACATTTAAAGTATTTTTAACATCTAAATTAATTAAGTGATTATCTGTTCCATTAGCAATTAAGCGCATCCCATTATCGGCTAATGCTTTAGCAAATGCTTTTGAGTTTTCTACTACTTGTTGAACATATTTTTTGAATTCAGGAGTGTCGGCTTCATATAAAGCTTGTACTTTTCCTGCAATTTGATTTTCTAAAGGACCTCCTTGAGTTCCTGGGAAAACAGCCGAGTCAATCTTTTTACCAATTTCTGCTTTTGATAAAATCATTCCACCTCTAGCACCTCTTAAAGTTTTATGAGTTGTTGTTGTGACAACATCAGCATATTCCATTGGATTTGGGTGAACCCCTCCTGCAACTAAACCTGCAATATGAGCCATATCAACCATTAATAAAGCTCCAACTTCATCTGCAATTTCTTTAAATTTTTTGAAATCAATAATTCTTGAATATGCGCTAGCACCTGCAACAATTAATTTTGGTTTATGCTCTAAGACAACTCTTCTCACTTCTTCAAAATCAATTTCTTCAGTTTCCTTATTTACTCCATAAAATTTGAAGTCATAGTTATTTCCTGAAAAGTTAATTGGGTATCCATGTGTTAAGTGACCACCTGCATCTAAACTCATTGAAACTATTTTGTCTCCATTTTGTAATAATGCACGATAAACAGCTTCATTAGCTTGGCTTCCTGAATGAGGTTGTAAGTTAGCATGTTCAGCATTGAATATTTTTTTAGCTAACTCTATTCCTTGCTTTTCAATTTGATCAACAAATTCACATCCGCCATAATATCTTTTGTCTGGATATCCTTCTGCATATTTATTTGTTAAAATACTTCCTGATAATTGTAGGACTGCTTCACTAACATAGTTTTCACTAGCAATTAATTCTATATGATCTTGTTGTCTTTTTAACTCACCTCTAAGTGATTCTAAAATGTTTTTATTTATTGTACTCATCTAATGTACCTACTCTTTCTTTATGTCTTCCACCTTCAAATTCAGTACTTAAAAAAGTATCTACTAATAAAAGTGCCTTTTCAATTGCAATCAATCTAGCTCCAGTTGCTAAAATATTTGCATCATTATGTTGTCTTGTTAATTCTGCTGTTTGAACTTCATAAACTAATCCAGCTCTTGCTCCCTTAACTTTATTTGCAGCAATACTAATTCCAATACCTGTGCCACATAATGCAATACCTTTGCTATTGGTATCAGAAACTACAGCTTCAGCTAAAGTGATTCCAATATTTGCATAGTTACATGATGTTCCATCATTATTACCTAAATCTACAACTTCAAACCCTTGCCCTACTAAGTGTTTTTTAATAGCATTCTTCATTTCAATAGCAGTATGATCATTTGCAATATATATCTTTTTCATAAAACCCCCACATTATTCTTTTAATAATTTTAACTTATTAGTGAGATAATATTTATATAAAAGGATTGAATTATGAATAATTATGAAATAAATAAAAATGATTTTTATAAATTTATTGAACAAGGATACAAAGTTATTGATGTTCGTAGCGTTGGTGAAGATAAAATGACTGGCTTAAGCTACCAAGGCTCTTATAATATTCCATACCCTGGAGTTGTAAGAAAAGCTGAACAACTTTTTCCTGATAAAAATGAAAAATTAATTATAGTTTGCAATTATGGTTCGCGAAGCGGTCTAACTGCTAAAACATATAGACAAAAAGGTTATCCTAATGTATTTGTTCTTCATGGTGGATTATATGGATTAAAATAAAAAGCAGGTATTACTACCTGCTTGTTTTTTGCTTAAATGGGGCGCCGAACGGGAATTGAACCCGCGAATGTCAGAGCCACAACCTGATGTGTTAACCACTTCACCACCGGCGCCATAAAAGATAACGTTTTTATTATCTTAAAATTACGTTGATTTGTCAATTGAAAATCTACTTTTTAATAAATATTTGATAAACCTCATTTTTAGATTTATTAATCTTTGCGCCAACAATATCACATGCTTGCTTCAACTTGTATCCTTGTTTTATTTCTTCTTCAACTAATAAAATTATTTCATCATCATTGATAATATCAATTTGTTTTTTTTGAGAATCAACAACAACAACAAATTCGCCTTTTAAAACAAGTTCTTCACTTTGAACAAAAGCATTAACATCTGAGATTTCACCTTGAATATATTGTTCATTTAATTTTGTTAATTCCCTGCCTATCAATACACTTTGGTCTGAATTTAAAATTTCATTCATTTTAAAAATCGTGTCTTTTAGTCTATGAACTGATTCATAAAAACTTATTATAGAATTTGAATTTTTACTTAACATATCTTTTAATTCATTAAACTTTGATTTATCACTTTTGTTTTCTAAAAATCCATGAAAGTAATTTTCTTTTGCCGTATATCCACTAGCAACGATTGCATGAATATATGCAGGACCAACATTAACACTAGTCACGTTACAATCATAAACATTTAAAATTTGCTTAATAAAGTTTGCTCCTGGATCACTAATAGCAGGACAACCTGCATCGCTAATTATTGCTACATCATTTTGATTTTCTAAAACTCTTATTATTTCATTAATTCTTTCAGCCTCATTATATTTATGAAGTGAAACAAGTTTTTTATTAATGTCATATTTCTTTAAAAAGGTTTGGCTGGTTCTTGTGTCTTCACAACAAATAACATCAACCTTTTTAAGAGTATCTAGTGCTCTAAAACTTATATCTTCTAAATTTCCAATAGGTGTACCTATTAAATAAATAGTTGGTTTGTTATTTTTAAATGTTGATTGGTTTCTCATAACTCTCCTTAAAATAAAATTACCCACAAGGGTAATTATTAATTAACTTCTTTGATTTCAATTGAGTAAGGTAAATTGATATCTTTAACTTCAACAGATTCCCCAACTTTTTTACCCAAGATTGCTTTTGCAATTGGCGATTCATTTGAAATTAAGCCTTTGAACGGATCTGCTTCAACAGCTCCAACAATTTTAACTTCTCTTTGTTGTTTAGTATTTAACATGATGAATTTAACTTTTGAACCAATTTTGATTGCTCCATCAGTTGTAGAAGAATCCTCAATTAATTTTGCTTTGCTAATCATTGCTTCAAGTTCTTTAATTCTTGCTTCAACTTCAGCTTGACGATTACGTGCTGCATCATAGTCAGCATTTTCACTTAAATCACCTTGGTTACGTGCTTCTACTAATTCTTCGATTACTTGTGGACGAACTACTTCTAATAAGTGTTTTAATTCGTGTTTTAATTCCTCAATACCTTCTTGAGTTAAGATAATTTCTTTTGCCATGTTTGTCTCCTAATTCATTAACTTTTTAATTATATAATATTTGTTTCAAAAATTGTATTTATTTTCGGTTCTTTAAGTATATGTTTAAGTTGTCTAATGCTTTCTTATTTTTAAGTATTTTGAATAAATCCTCTTGATCAGCTTGTTCAATTTCACTTATAGTATTATACTTTTTGAACAAGTCTTGAATTCTTTTTTTACCAAGTCCTTCAACTCCTTCAAGTTCTGATTTTAAAAATGAATTGTTTTGTTTTTTTCTAAATCCTGACTTTGCATACTCATCAACTCTAATTTGAATACTGCTTAATCAGTTAAACAATTTTGGTTGATCTTTTATGTTAACTTCATCTTCATTAGTATCAAGCAAAAATGATGTATTATGATGTTCATCTTTAACTAATCCAATAATTTGTATTTCAGATAAGCCTAATGCATTTATTATTTCTTTTGCAGCATGTACCTGAATTATTCCACCATCCATGATTATTAAATCTGGTAGCATTCTTTTTTCAAGCAGAGCCTTTTGAAATCTTCGGTATAACATTTCCTTCATTCTGTCATAATCAGATTTAAACTTACTTTCAATGTTATATTTTCTAAATTCATTTCTGACAGGTTTACCATTTATATAAACAACACAACTTCCAATAATAAACTCATTTCCAATGTTTGATATATCGAACATTTCCAATCTATATGGTTCTTTGTTAAGCTTTGCTTTTTCTTGTAGTTGTAATAATAATTCATTTTCATTACCAATATTAGTTGTCGTAGATATTTTAGATTTTCTTATTGCTTCTTTTGCATTATCTATAGCTATTTGATAAATTATTTTTTCTTCTTCTTTTATGGGATGAGTCAATAATGACTTATATTTTTCGTTCATGTCAAATAATTCAATTTCTTTGTCAACTATTATTTTGTTGGGTAAAATATTTTTTTCATAAATTTGAGTCATGAATGAATCTATCAAGTCAGTAAGGTCTTGTTCAAAATAAAGTTGTACATGTTCATCTTTGAAAAGCAATTTACCTGATCTGTAAAATAAAGTTACAAGAGCAATTTTTTCTTCTTCAATATAATAACTTATAACATCAACATCAGCTTGACTTTTAAACTCAACATTTTGTTTTGTTGTTGTGAAATCTAAACTTATAATTTGTTCTTTAATTCTTTGAGCTTCTTCAAACTGTAAGTTTTCAGCTGCTTTCTGCATTTGATTTGTAAGTATCGTTTTTACTTCATTTATGTTTCCCTTGAAAAAATTATCAACTTTTTTAATTTGTTCTTGATAGTATTGTTTATCAACATCTTTAAAACAAGCTCCACTACATTGACCAATAAAGTAGTGTAAACATGGTTTGCCTAAATCACCTTTACATCTTCTCAATGGAAATAGTCTTTGCAATGTTATTAAAGTCTCTCTTGCATTTGAACCTATTGGCAAAGGCCCAAAACTTCTTAGTGCTTTTTTATCTAATTTCCTTACATACTTATATGATGGATTTTTTTCATTAGTAATAATAATATATGGATAAGCTTTATCATCATTTAATAGCACATTATATTTCGGTCTATATTTTTTAATTAAGTTTTCTTCCAAAAGCAAAGACTCTTTTTCATTTGAAACCACAAAATATTCAAGATCAATAATTTCTCTTACTAACCTTGTTGTTTTTAAATTTTGAGCTCTATCAAAGTATGAAGAAACTCTTTTCTTTAAGTTTTTTGCTTTACCTACATAAATAACGTGATTATCTTTATTTAAATATAAATAACAACCTGGCTTATTTGGTAAATTGCTAACCTTATTTTTTAATTCCATTTTACTTATCCTTTCTATTATTTTAGAAAAATAAAACCCTAAAATAAAGGGTTTTATTTGTCAACTAATACTTCTCTAGGTCTTGAACCATTTTTTGGTCCAACAATTCCTTCTTCTTCTAATTGATTTAGAATATTGGTTGCTCTAGCATCGGCAATTCTAAATTTACCTTTAATTGAAGATGAAGATGCATCTTGTTTTTCAATAACAAATTGTTTAACTTGTGAATATAATTCATCAGTTGACCCAATTGAATTTAAATTATTTTGATCAAATTCATCAGAATAGATTGCTTGTTGTTGAGCAATTGTGAAATCAACAATTTCTTCAATTTCTTCATCGCTTAAGTAAGCACCTTGGGCTCTCATTAGATCTCCGCCACCTGGTGGCATAAACAACATGTCACCTCTACCTAATAGGTTTTCAGCACCAGTTGAGTCTAAGATTGTTCTTGAGTCAATTCCTGTAGTTACAGCAAAAGCAATTCTTGTTGGTATGTTAGTTTTAATTGTTCCTGTTATAACATCTGTTGATGGTCTTTGAGTAGCAACAATCAAATGTATACCAGCAGCACGAGCCATTTGAGTAATTCTCATAATTGATTCTTCAACTTGTTTTCTATCACCAGTCATCATTAAGTCAGCAAGCTCATCAATAATAATAACTTGAAATGGCATTTTTTTAGAATCTGCAACTTTTCTGTTGTATCCATCAATATTTCTAACACCTAAGTTCATAAATAATTCATAACGTCTTTCCATTTCAGCAACAACCATTTTTAATGCATTCGCTGCTTGCTTCATATCAGAAATAACTGGTGCTAGCATGTGTGGAACTCTAGAATAAACTGAAAGTTCAACTTTTTTAGGGTCTATCATTAAAAATTTAACTTCATTTGGTTTTGCTCTTAGAAGAATTGAACAAATTAAAGCGTTAATCATAACTGACTTACCACTACCTGTTGATCCTGCAACAAGTAGGTGAGGCATTTTATTAAGTTGAGCTGTTAATGGTTCTCCTAAAACATTTTTTCCTAAAACAAATAATAGTTTTTCATTTTCTTGTTCTCTAGGTATTGATTCAATAATTTCTCGCATTGAAACCATTTCTGAACTTGCGTTTGCTAATTCAATACCAATTAAATTTTTTCCTGGTATCGGAGCTTCTAAACGCATATTTTGAGTTGCAAGAGCTAATTTCAAATCATTTTCTAAATTTGTAATACTATTAACTTTAACTCCGGGTTCAGCCTGAATTTCAAATTTCATAACACTAGGACCAATAATTGAATTAATAACTTTTGCTTTAACTCCAAATTGAGAGAAAGTTTCATCAATTGCTAAAGCTTTTAACGCTGCATTTTCTTTATTTGCTCTTTCTTTGTTATAATCTTTTTCCATTACTGCTAAAACATCTACAGGAGGAAGTTTATAATTTTTATTAATTATTATTTTTGGTTCTTCATTATCAGGTGTTGAAATAACTTGTTTTTCAAAAATAGGAGCAACCTGCGCTTCAACTTTTTGTTGAGCTACAACTTGTTCTGAAATTATTTTTTTTTCATCAGAAAAATCATATTTTTCTTCAAATTTGCTTAATGCATCAAATGCTTCCACAGTTTCACTTTTTTGATTATTTTCTTTTTCTTCATAAATTGCATCAAAGAAAGTGTCATCACCATCAACAGTTAAATCTTTAATTGCTTCTTCCGCTAAAGATTCTTTCATTAAAATTACATTTTCGTTTTTAACTACTTGATTTGTATCTTGAGTAATTGGTCTCAATCCTGGGTTTTTAATAACACTTTCAACTTTGTTATTTTCTTGAACTCTTCTTGAAACAAAACGTGGTCTATGTGGATCAAAAACAGTTTCTTCAGTAATGGTTTGTATTTCTTTATCGTTTGAAATTCTTTCTTGAGAGAAAGTAGATTTAATAACTTCTTCAGGTAGTGAACATTCTATTTGTTCTTCTTGATCAATTTTATCCAATAATTCTTTCTCTTCTTTTTTAACATAAGAAGGCAATTGAATTGTTAAGTCACTTGTTCTAGTTTCTTCTTCTTCATCAAAGGCCAAGTTACCAAAAACATTAATTGATTCTCATCCATTTTTTTCAACTTTTTCTTCTGTTGGAAAATCAATTTTATCTTCCTTCATTTTTTTGCGATTTGGATTTCTTTTTGATTTTAAAGTCAATATTCTTAAAGCTTTACCTTTTCTTTTTGTTTTTGGTTTAAATAAGAAAATTGGATCACCTGTGAAAATTCACATTCCATTAATAAAAATTAAAAAAGCTAATAAAATGTATGAACCAACAATTGATAGATATGATGTGACACCAACCATTAAAGTTCCAGTAACTCCTCCTCCACTGTAAAGATTGAAATATCCATCTGCTCCAGTTTTTAAAAAGTAATCAATTACTTCTTTGTAGTATTGTCCTGAGAATATTGAATGTTTTAATCATTCATCAGCATAAACACTAAACATTTGACTAAAAAAATCTCCTTGCCAAAGTTTATTTAAGCTTTCATTTTTTGAGGCAATTATTTGGGTAAATAATATTAGTGAAATTAATCAACATAATAGTATAAATGATGTCATAACCATAAATAAAAATCTTTTTTTAAACTTAAATCTTATTCCTGAAAAAATACATAAATCTACAACAAATAAAATAATGTAAATAAAATACTTAAATCATCCAAATAAAAAGTTGAAAAAAACATCATCTAAAAATTGGCCAATCACAGTTATTCTTCCTAATGAAAAAACTGTTATAAATAAAATAACAAGTCCAGAAACCATTCATGATATTGAATCATTTCTTCTTTTTTGTTTAGTTGTTACGAATGCAGCTGTTTTTTCCTCATTTCATTCGTAATTAGCTAAAAACTTTTCCTCTGTGCTTTTTTCCATGTTATCACCCTTTGCAATAATATAATTATACCAATTTTGCAATAATTAGTGTTATTTTAAAGTTTTAGTACTTTTAACAAAAAATAGTAAATTATTTGTTTTGCAAAGTTTCATTTATGAAAAGAATAATATCTTTTTCAACTTTATGTTTTTTCTCATCAAATAAGATTTCATGTCTTTGATTTTCATAAAGATTAACTTTAACATTTAAATTATTCTTATTAAATATTTTATTTGTTTTTAGTACCATTTTTCCGTAGTTTCCTACAGGGTCTTCTTTACCAGAGACTAATAAAATAGGAGTGCTTTTTTTAATTTTTTTAATATTCGATTTTTTTTGAATATATAACAAACCATAAAACATATCTTTGAATGCTGATGATGTAAATACTTGACCAGTTAAAGGATCTAATATAAATTCGTTTTTATTGACTGAGTCATTTGATAACCATTCAAATCCTGTTGCCTTTTCAGAATTAAATTTTTTATTAAGTGGCTTATAGCTTAATTTTCAAATAAAATTATCTGGTTTTTTGCCACCATTAAATTTCCTTCTGATATAAGCTATATTTTTTGAAAAAATTAATAATGCCTTGTTATGTCAAGCAGTACCACTAATTACATATGCATCAACTGTATTGGGGTAATCAATCATGTATGTTCTAACCATAAAACTTCCCATTGAATGTCCAAGCATTATTATTGGTAAGTTCATATATTGGTCTTTTATAAATGAGTTAACCTGTTTTAAGTCAGAAACAATCTTATTTCAGCCATTATTTTTTGAAAAATATCCTAAAGGTTCATTGTTTAAGATTGCTGTTTTTCCATGACCTCTATGATCACTACTTATAACTATAATTTGATTATCGTTCATTTTCTTTGCAAATTCTTTATAACGCAAAGAATGTTCGCAACTACCATGAACAAGTTGAATAATCGCTTTAGGATTTTTAACTTCATCTCAAATAAAAATATTTATTTTCTTATCATCCAAAGATTTAATTATTTTTTCTTTCATACTTTCTCCTTTTTTAATATTTTACACTCCCTTGTACAAATAAAAAAGAATGCTTTTGCATTCTTATTTTATTGCTGAGTTTGAAGCTATAACTTCACTATCAGATTTAGGGTCATAAACGTAAAGTTTTTTATATTCTTCAACATTATTTAATGATCCTTTTTCAAATTGAGATTGAGCTGCTAAGAAATCTTCTCTATTTCAAAGTTGTTCAATCATTTTTACACCAAATAATCTTAAATTTGAACTTCCAGCTATAAATGAAGATCTAGTAAATGGATCTAAGTATGATAACTGAATAGTTTTCATTGGAGTTTTATTGTAAAGAGGTGTTGTTAAAGCAACATCGTAAAGTGCATAAGTTTCAGCTTCTGATAAAGTTTTCAATCTTTCTGTGAAATCTCCCATGCCTTTAGCTGTTTCAACTATACCTGTATATTTAGTAATTGACTTATTGATATCTTGATAAACTGTTTCATATTTTTTAAATTCATCTTTTATTTTTAATTTTGGTTCATTAGATGAAGTTTTACTTTCTTCTTTAAATGTTTGGTTTTTTCCAGAAGAATCAGTTTCAAGAACTTTACCGATGTTAGTATAAACACCATACTCTCCACCTCAAATTAATGTATGTAAAAAGTTATAAGGGTCAGTATAATCTGGTCCTCAACCACTAACATATATATCAAAATCACCAATTTTTGACAAGTTTAAATAATCTGAAACGTCATTTGAAGTTTTAGTTTTTAAAGTAATTGGACTTGAAGTACCAACAGCCTTATTAAATTCATCTACTAAATATTCAACTCTTGGATTTAAAGTTAATCTTGATGCTCCATTTAAAAGTCACTCAATAGAAATAGAATCTTTTTTATTATTTGAATCTAAAATATTTTTATCTTCAAGATCTTTTCTAACGACATTACCCAATATTTCTGCTTTTGCTTTTTCATTTTTTTGATCTACTTCTTTACTATTTTGTTTTCTATCTACAATTGAAGTATACGCTAAATTTGCAAACTTTTGTAGTTCACTTTGCAATGAATGTTTTACATTTCCATTATCATCCAAGAACATTCCTAAAGCCATTAAATCATTTTGATAAAAAGCGTCATTTCCATCTATTAATGATCCAAATTCTTCGTTATAAAATTTTTCTAATAAATTTTTATCTCAATTTGGAATTGATATGTTCTCTTCTAATATACTTAATCTTGTTTTATCTGCTTTTGAAATAGTTTCATTAACAGGTGAAGCATTTTGATTTGTTAATTGAGTATTAGTTAAACCATAAGCTTTGTTATAATCAGCACCAATATTTTGAATAGTATAATCTTCCAGAGGAATTCCATTAACTTTTCCGTTTTGCACAGTATCAGATGATTCTTTAGTTGGATTAGTTGCTAATCTTGGAATTGTAAAAGTATTTCTTAATAAGGTTGAAGATCTAGTTTTAACATTTTTGTCTTCTCCACCATCTCATGCTAATGATTCCTTTGTATTTTTATCATTATCTAATTTACCCGCTACATAAGCTGGATATTGAGTTCTTTGCATAAAGTAATTTAAGTACAATCTAACAGATTTTTGTGCTAAAGCTAATGATGATTTTGATATATCTTTACCATCTTTTGTCAATCTTCCATAGTTATAGAAGGTTGTAAAAGTATATTGACTTGGAACAGTAGAAGTTGCATGAGTTCCTTCAAATGCAAATTTTTGTTCTTCTGAATTGTAATCATCACCAACATATTTTTTTCATCCACTTGCATCATTAGGTGAAATAGCTACTTCTGAAGCATCGCCACCTTCGAATCAAAGCCTGTTTGAATCAACAGATTGACTTCTAGTTAAAGTGAAAGTTGCTTTTTCAATATATGTTCTATCTGCTTGATAGTAATTAGGGTTTTTTAATAAAACAGTGTTTGAAGATGCTTTGTATGATTTTAAGTAATAAGCACCTGAAAATCACATTTCATTAATACTTGGTTGGTATCTTTTTGAAAAGTTATATCATGATCTATTTTGATTATCTGAGTAACTAACCGCGTAGTATGGTAAAGGCTTTAATGAACCATATCCAGCAGCTGATGTAAAGAATGAAGTTGAAGCATTTTCCAAAGTATATCTAATGTTATAAACTTGTTCATTACTTGTTTCATATGTTCCTTTTGAAGAAGTTGCTGTTCCTAATCCTTCTTTTGAAAGAGAAATAGCCATCATTCCACCGTTTTGTGCACTATCTGAAATTAATTTTTGAAAGTTTTCTTCACCTTGGTATTTTTCCATTTCAGTAATTAAGGCATCAAATTCAGGAGTTTGTTGGTAACCAATTATTATATCTTTACCATCTTTATCTTTACCATTTGTAATTGGAATAATTTTGGCATTGGCTAATGCATCAATTTTAGCTTGCCCGTCTTTTTCAGCAGTTCAAAGGTTAACTAACATAACAATGATGTCAAAGTTTCTTGTCGAAATAGCTTCAGCACCAATATTTTGTTGTCCACCTTGAGCAGTTGTTCTACCAAAATTTTTACCCTCTAATTTAACAGCATCATATGTTGAAATAGTTGATAATATGCTTTGTAATTTTGAACCGTTTTTAAATAATCCATTTGTTGGAGCAGCCCCATCAGCTGAACTATTTGGGTTAAATGTAAATCTAAATGCATTATAGAAGTCCATAGTTGTAACATCTTGTGTGCTTTTAATTTGACCATTTTTAACAGCAGTTCATTTTGGAACCCCTGTTTTTCTTCCATCTTTAGATTCTGTTTCTTTATCTCTTAAGTGAAAGTAATATTCAGTTCCTTCTGCATTATGTCCCCATCAATCAGCCATTTGACCTTCGATTTCACCATGAGCATTAGGAGTTAATAATCCGTCATATAAGTTTTCTAATATGATTGAGTCTGAATTTTGCATAGTTGATCCAGGTGATCAAGTATTAAGAGCCGCAGTCATGAAACCTTTATACTCTTTTGTATTTACTTTTCTTGCCATTAGTTTTGTTGTAGACATTCCACAAGAAACTAAAGTTGATCCGGCTGTTGTAACTAAAGTTGCAGCAGCAATTATACTAAGTAATTTTTTCATAATTATGCTCCTTTCTCGATTTTTTTAGATTTTCTTTTATCGGATTTAATTTCAGCAACTTCTCTTTCATTCGCTAAAATAAAGTGTCCTTTTTGAACTTCTCTTCATTTTGGAGAATCTGTAATGTAATCAAAATGTTGCTCCTCAGGTTTGTATTTGATGCTTTTTTTCTTTTTCTCTAAATCTGGATCTGGTAATGGTACAGCAGATAATAATGATTTAGTATATGGGTGTAATGGATTATTAAATAATTCATCAGCATCAGCTAATTCAACAATATCTCCACGATAAATAACTGCAATTCTATTTGCAATAAATCTAACAACACTTAAGTCGTGAGCAATGAAAATATATGTTAAATCAAATTCTAATTGAAATTTAGCTAGTAAGTTAATTACTTGTGCTCTAATTGAAACATCAAGTGCTGAGATAGGTTCATCACAAACAACAAATGATGGTTTCATAACTAATGCTCTAGCAATACCAATACGTTGACGTTGACCACCAGAGAATTCATGTGGGTAACGTGACAAGTGTTCAGGTAACATACCAACAGTAGTTAATAACTGTAAAATTAAAAATTGTTTTACTTTTTGGTATTTAATGTTTTCTAATGTTATTTTTCCTACTTTATCTGGATTATTTAAATTAAATCAGTCAATATAAGTTTGAGCAGCTTGTTCATTTTTGTATAATTCAGGGAAATTATCTAAACCTTCAGCAATAATTTCTTCAACTGGCATTCTATCATTTAATGATGATGCTGGATCTTGGAAAATCATTTGCATTTGTTTTTTTAATTCATGTCTTTCTGAACTAGTTGGTAATGAATATTTTGGTGATTTTTCTAATGTTTTTTGAATATTTTCCATAGACATTAGTTCTCTGATTAGTTCTAATTCAGCAACTTTTGATTCATCACCGATTGTTGCTATTTTTTCATTTATTCATTTTAATCATTGTTTTTTATCACTACCTGTTGATACAATTGCAGAACTTAATTTTTGAGCTTGTTTTAAATCAGAAATCATAGGCGATACTAATTTATGTTCAGCAATTAAAATTTCTAATAGTTTACCTAAGTCAAAGAAAAATCTTTTTACTGATTTGTACTTGCCTTTTCTAACATCGTCTCTAACCTTTTCAATTTCTTGAATTGTTAAGTACATTTTAGATTCTGATTTTCTAATTTTAATTGTTAGCTTATTTGTTCTTGCATGCAATTCATTAACTTTTTTTAATAACTCTGGATTAATAATTCCATCCTCTTTTAACATTTTTAAAAATGCTAAAGACTTATCTTGAAGTTTGTATAATTTTAAAATTCTTTTAATAATTTCTTTAACAGCATCCTCAACTAATTTTAATTTTGGATCTTTTGATTTTGAAACTAATTTATGATCTTTTAAATCTAAACCCTCTTCAATTTTTCTAATTTTATTATCAGAATATTCAACAGTTTCTTTTGATTTTAAGTCATAATATCTTCCTTCAATATATTTGAAGTAAACACGCTTGTAATCTTCTGAATAAATTTCTAAAGCTTTAGTAATAGCAGTTTGATTAAGTTTCATTACTTTAATGTGGTGTTCCATTTTTTCATTCATCTTAATTAAATTAGGTGCTTTACCAAATGCTAATGTATCTTGGTAGTAAATAGTTCCATCATTAATTGGTTCGATTCCCATCAAGGCTTTACCAATAGTTGATTTACCAGAACCAGATTCTCCTACCAGTCCAAAAGTTTCTCCTTTATAAATATCAAAAGAAACTTCTTTAACAGCGGAAACTTTGTTTTTACCGTGTCCATATTCAATTAAAAGATCACGTACTTTTATGATTGAATCCTTAGCCATACTATTCACCTACCTTTGCTTCAATTACAGCTTCTTTTAAGTTTTCTAACATTTTAGGTTTTTCAACTTTAGGTGCTCTTGGATCTAATAATCAAGTTCTTGCACCATGAGTTTTACTAATTTCAAACATTGGTGGATTATATTCAAAATCAATTGCTAAAGCGAATTTATTTCTTGGCGCAAATGCATCACCTTTAATTTTGTTAAATAAACTTGGAGGTGTACCTGTAATAGCAAATAATTCTTCACCTTTTGTTCCTAATTGAGGTAATGAAGACAATAATGCTCAAGTATATGGGTGTCTTGCATCAAAGAAAATATCTTTAACAGTTCCATATTCAATAATTTGACCAGCGTACAATACTGCAACACGATCTGCAACATTTGCAACTACCCCTAAGTCATGAGTAATGAATATTACAGTTAAATTAAATTCTTTTTTAAGTTCTTTAATTAACTCCAAAATTTGAGCTTGAATAGTAACATCAAGTGCTGTTGTTGGTTCATCACAAATTAAAACTTTTGGTTTACATGCTAATGCAATGGCAATAACAATACGTTGTCTCATACCACCAGAGTATTTCCCTGGAATGTCATGATAACGTTTTTCAGCATTTGGAATACCTACTTTATTCATTAATTCAATTGCTTGTTGCTTAGCAGCATGTCTTGAAACTTTATTATGCAATCTAATTGCTTCTGAAATTTGAAAACCTACACTTAGTAATGGGTTTAATGAAGTCATTGGGTCCTGAAAAATTGTAGCAATTGTCCCCCCTCTAACTTGTTTTAATTTTTTTATAGCTTCTCTCTTATTTAATCAAGTTGGAGTTGTTTGAAACTTTCATGCAGCTAATAAAGTATTAACTTCATGTTCTTCAACAGTTTCAGCATTTTTTAACTTTTCTAAAACATGTTTTAAGTTTAATTCAAATTCAGTTAAAAACTCTTGTTCTGCAAGAATTCTTAATCCAGCAAGAATTTGTCTTCCTTTCATTAAAGAAAGATTTCTCTTTTTATTTGAAATTTCTTTCATTGTTGGAGTTAAACGTAAAACCGTTCTTTTTCTTAATCTTGAGAATGTTGAAAGTTCATAATAAGCATCATGGATGATTTCACTTTCCTCTTTTATTTTTGCCAATGTATCTTCTGTATCTACACCTTTAACTCCTAAACGAGCATTAAGTGCCTCCAAACGAATCTTTGCATTATTAATTGTTTTGTAATTACTTTTTTTAATTTTTTTTCTAGTATCTGAAGTCAATGAACCTTTGTGATAATTAACTAAGTTTACATCTTCTCTAATAGCTGTTTCAGAATTATTTTTTGATTCTTCTGTTGGAAAGTACATAATTGTTCCATTTGAAATGTAACCATTACTTTCTAACATATTAGTTAATGTTTTAGTTAAAACTGATTTACCTGATCCAGATTCACCAACTATAGCAACTGTTTCTCCGTCATAAATATCAAAAGAAACATTTCTAATAGCTGTTAACATTTTTCCACGAACATTGAATTTAACAACAACGTCTTGAAGAGAAATAATTTTGTCTTTATTTGTAGCCATAAGTTGGTCTCCTATCTATGATTTTTTGGATCTAATGAGTCAGCAAATACCCTAGCAGCTAAGAAGAATACAACTGAAACTATCATAATAACTGCCATTGGAGCAATTAATAAATTTGGATAGATTTGTCATTTTGTTTCATTCATAACTTGGTTTAATATTTGCCCTAAAGATGTTTGTCCCGCTGGAATAAAGTCAAATGCTAAGTAAGCAAGTGAAGCCTCAATTGAAATAGCTGTTGGGATTGCAAATGCAGCTGTCTGTACGATAACTGGTAAAATTTTTGGCATAATGTTTTTGTTTATAATTCTGTATGAACTTGAACCTAAACTTACTGATGCAGTATTATAGTCAGTGTTTTTTACTAACATAATTTGTACCCTTACCATTTGTGCAATACCAACTCATGCTTGAAGTGATATAGCAAAAACAATAACTCAGTAACCTTTACTATTGAATAAGAAAACCATTAATAGTAATAAAATAAATTGTGGAACAATTGTAATGATACTTGCCACTTGAATAAAAATTAAATCTGATTTTCTAAAGTAACCTCAGATTGAACCTAGAACAACTCCTACAACTACTTGAATAGCTGCAATTAAGAAAGCAAATAACAAAGTTGTTCTTGTCCCTGCTCAAACTCTAGCAAATAAATCTTCACCATTCATTCCAATACCAAACAAGTGTTCTCATGATGGTAAAGCAGGATCTCCAATAGTACTTGAAGTATTTTTATAATTCATTACTTCAGGTACAATGAATGCTAAAAGTAAAATTGCAATTAAAACTAAAATAGAAATCATGAAAGTAGGAGAGGTAACTAGTAATTTACCTACAGATTTTCAATAACTATAAGGCTTTGAGTTTAATCTTTCACTTTCGCTAGTTTGTTCTTCGATGATTTGAAACATTTGTTCGTCAATTTCATCAAAATTAACTTTGTTTTCTCTTTCGAATTTTTCTCTATCGATGTTTGTCATATTTTCTCCTTCTTTCTATCTACCACTTAATTTAACTCTAGGGTCCATTAAGACCATAAATAAGTCTGAAACTAATGTTGCAGCAATTTTTACTAATGACGCAAAAGTAATGAATCCTAAAATAACAAATGAGTCACGGTTATTAACTCCATTAATAATTAATTGTGACATACCTGGTATGTTTCATTGAGTTTCAGTTAAAATTGAAGCTCCAAATAATGTAAATGCTAAATCTAAAGGCAACTCACGTAAAATTCTTACTCCAGCATTTCTAAAAATGTGAACGTAGAAAACTTTTGATTCACCTAATCCTTTTGCATATGCAAACTTTGTATAATCAGCAGTCATTTCATCAACAACATAACGTCTTGTTAATATAATTGTTGTTGGAGTCATTAATATAACTAAGGCAACAACTGGTCAAAATCTTGTTCAGAATGATCCTGAACTAAAAATTGAGGAATGACCAAAAACTAAAATTGAAATTAAATAAATTGATATAACAATAACTAATGAAGGCACAGCTAATAAGAATGTAGCAGTTCCGTTAATTGCTCCATCTGTTGCTTTCCCTTTTCTTTTAGCAGCTTCAATACCTAGAGGAATACCAATTAAATAAGAAAATAAAACAGCTACACTTCCAATTCCAAATGAATATGGAATTGCACTTGCAAATAAACTTGTTACTTCAGTTGAACCTGGCATACCCATAGAACTTGATTTAACAACACCTAAGTATACTCAAACAGTTTTGTATGAAGCACTAATTGTGATTGCATCAATTAATTCTTTTGATCCTGTTTTTAATAAACCATCAACTTGTCCACCTGTAAATAAAACTGTGTTAATGATAATTTGAGAATCAGATAAATTAGAAGCATTGGGGAATATAACAGATTGCCCTACTAAAATATGTTTTGGAATAAATGGAATAATGTTTTTAAAGTATCTTAATAATCTATCTATAGCATTACCACTAACTCCAAATAATTCTAATCTTGTTTGTAAAAATGCCTCGTATTTTGGCCCTTCATTACCAATACCCATTTTTCCTAATTCAGAAACATCTGGTAAATATGATGAATCTGGTGTTACAAAGTTAACTAAAAAGAAAACTATCGCAATACTTACAATTAATGTTAATAGTCCATAAATAATACGCTTAAAAGAATACCCAATAAGTGGATGTCTTCTAAAATATTTTAAAGTCTCTTCTTTTAATTCCTCAAATCTATAAGAAGCAGTTCTTCAGAATGTGGGTTGCGCATAAATTAACTCTTCATTTAGATCTAAATCTAACACATCTAAGTTAAAGTTTTTTAAAGTGCTTTTGTTTTTTGATTTAATCATGGTCTTAACCTCCTTATATATATTATTTTTTAATATGATAAACTAAAAGAGTATGTAAGTCAATTGAAAGGAGCAAATATGGCAAAGAATGAATTAAAAAACCTTAAAAAATTAAGAAAAGAAGGTTTAGATCAACACTATAAGGATATTAATAAAGAATTAAATAGTGATTTAAAAGCAGCTGAAAATTATACTAAAATGAAAAAATTTAGAGAAATCAAAAAATTTAATTGAGTAAGCTGAATATCAATTTTAGGTATTACTTTAATTGGTATAGGACTAAGTTTTGGACTTGGTTATGCATTCAAAGATGTTGCAAGTTTTGCTCCTAATATAACAAGCAAAAAAAGATTTCTTGATGCAACGGCTTTTGTTGCTACAGCATATTTATGTATTGAGATTTTAGCTATTTTTATTATTAACTACATTAGAAATAAAAAAGCTGTAAATTATTTTAATGATAAAAGATTAAGATATCAAAAAACTTATACTAAGGAAGAAGCCATTTTAATTAGATGAAGAAATACAATTACTTTTTCCTTATTGCCATTTTTAATTTTTGTTATAGTAATGTATACAATATAAAAAAGGATCAATTATTTTGATCCTTTTTTGCTATTATTATTATTATTTCTATAATTATTTCTATTTAAGTTATTTCTTGGTTTAAACACATAGTCTTTACCATCATATTCATTAACTATTACTAAAACAATTGGCTGTTTACCAGATTCTTGTTTTATTAATGTTCTAACTCTTGTGGCTATATCTTTTTTTATTTCATTAATATCATATTTATTTGGGTTTTCTTTGAATTGACTTTGACCCTGTTCCAAAAGTGATTCAATTTCTTTTTGAATTATTCTAAAAATTGGATTTTCTTCTTTAATATATAAAACTCCGCGCATTTGAGTATCAATCATTGAAATTAATTCCTTATTTCTTGAATCAATTGTTGCACCAATAATCATTACACCATCAGTTGCTAATAATTTTCTTTCATTTAAAACTATGGCTCCAACATCTCCAACTCCAGCTTGATCAACATATGAATTACCTATATCAACTTTTTTATCAGCTATAGAAATTGAGTTTTTTGAAATATTAGCAACTTGACCATTATCTAATATAACAACATTTCTTTCATTTACACCAGCTTCAATTGCTGCCTTCTCAGCTTTTAGAGAATCTTTGAATAATGCTTTAACTGGAATAAAATATTTTGGATTTAACATACTTGTGAAAACTTTAATATCTTCATAAGATGCATGCATTGATCAAATATTTCTGTCGCTTAATGCAATTAACCTAGCGTCTGTTCTTGCTAATTCATCAAGAATTTGCGCATGTCTTTTTTCAACACCTGGTGCTGGTGGTGTTGCTAAGATGATTAAGTCCTTTTCAGCAAACTCAACAACTTCATCGTTCCCTGTAGCAATTTTTGCTAATTTTGAATATAAAACATCTCCTGTTCCTGAAATAATTAAAAGGCCATTTTCTGATTTCATGTATTCGTCAACAGTAATAATGTCTTCTGGAAGAATTTGTAAATTTTCATTAATTAAATTTGATTTTAATATTTCTGTCATTGTTCTTCCATAAACAGCAATCTTGCGATTATTTTCTTTTGCTGCCATACAAATTTCACCTAATTTAAAAATATCTTCTTCAAAAATACCAATAGCTATTTTAGTTTTCTTTTCTTTAAATGAAGTTGAAATGAAGTTTTCAATTTTATGATTAGGAACAGTGAATCCGCTTCTTGATGCATATTCACTATCTGCAATTAGAGCAAGAACACCTTTTTTGCCAATTTCATTTATATGGTTAAAATCTGTTGAAAAGTATGATTGTTCCTTACCATCAATAATATAATCTCCAGCATATACAATTGTTCCTTCTTCAGTATGGAAAGCATAACCATATGATTGAGGTGAAGCTGATGTAGTTCTAAAAACTTCAACTTTCACTTTTCCAAAATCTAAAATTTGCTTATCTTTAACAACAACAAAATTTTGGTCTTTTGTGTTTTTGATACGCATTCTTGATATTTTAATTTTTCCAACTAATTGAGTAATTTCATTACAATAAACTGGAATGTCCATTGTTTTTAAAATGTATGGAACAGAGCCCATATTGTAACTTGCAGAATTTGTTAAAAAAATTCCTTTAATTTTTTGTTTGTTATTTTTTAAGTAATCTAGTTTTGGTGTAACTATATCTACACCTAAAATACCTTTATCAGGATATTTAACACCCGCGTCCAAAATGAAAAGATTATCATCTATATCTAAAACAAAAAGATTTTTTCCTCTTTCATCTTGTCCACCAAGTGCCATAAATTTAATTTTTGACATTTAGTTTCTCCTTATTATTTTAATTTATATAATATTCACTAATCGCGATTAACGTTAGATTAGATAAGTTTTACTTTTTATTATTTTAACATAAGAAAACCAAATAAAAAATGACTCACGTCATTTAATTTATTATTAGTATTCTTTAACTGGTTCAACGTTTTCAAAAGAAATTTCAAGATTTGTATATCTACCAAACATTTCGATAAGAACAACAGCAACACCTTTTTCAAAGTCCATTGAACTTACTTCACCTTCTTCTCCTGCATTGATTCCTTCTTTAACTCTTACAAAATCACCAACAACAAAAGGAGCTGTGAATAATGGTTTTTTAGCAACTGCTTCATTTTCACTATTTTTAACTTCTTCAACTATAACTTCTGTTTTTGGTACTAACATTTCAACAACCTCATCCACTGTTAATGGAAATGGCTTTGCTCCACGACCTGATGATCCAATAAATCCTGTTACACCCGGGGTATTACGGACAACGAATCATGACTCTTCAGACATAATCATGTTAATAAACAAATATCCTGGGAACAAGTTTTTTTCTTTTTCTTTTCCGGTTTTAGTTAAAACCAAACCTTTAGAAATTTTAATATCAAAAACTTGATCTTCCATTTTTTCAGCCTTAATTTTATTTTTTAAGTCATTTAAAACTTTTTCTTCATGTCCTGTTTGTGAGTTAACAACAAATCACTGACCTTTTGAAGCCAAGATTTCAGCTTCTAATTTTAATAATTCTTCTTTATTCATATTTACTCCTATTTTAATATACTTTGATTAATCTAAATAATGCTTCAATACCTAATCCAATACAGAAAAATAATATTGCAAAAAATACCATAAATAATAAAACAATTATGTATTTCTTTTTAAGGTTATCTCATCCAGATCATTTAATTTTATTTATTTCTTTGACTATTTTAATTGGCAATTCTTTCATTGCCAATTTAAAGTTTTTCTTTTCTTTTTGTTTTTTAACTTTGATTGATTTTTTAGTTTGTTTAGAAATCTTAATTTTCTTTTTTTTAGGTTTATCCAAGTTTTCTTCTTGAATGTTAGTTTCTTCTAAAATTACTTGATTTTGTTTTTTCATAGCCATTATCTTGTTTCCTTATGTAATGTGTGTTTATTGCACATTGCGCAAAATTTTTTGATTTCTAAACGTTCTTTTTGAGTTAAGTTACTTTTATTCAACGAATAATTTCTACTTAAACAATCTTCACATACTAAAATTATTTTTCTCGTAGATTTTGTTTTATGCATATTAACCCTCCTCAACCAAGTCATTGTCTAATTAAAAAGGAGGTTGACCTCCTAATAACTATGTTTATTATACATTTATTATTTAAGTTTTCCAATATAATTGGCAACATGAAATAGAATTAAAGATGCGGCTACGTTAGCATTGTATGAGTCTATTGTATTAGTTGATGGTATAAATACATTCATATCACTATTTTTCATAACTAACTCACTTACACCTTTGTGCTCATTTCCGATTACAATTGCTGTTTTATTTGCAAAATCAACTTTTCTCATATCACTAGATTGTGAATTTAAATGTGTTGAATATATTCAAAAGCCCTTTTTTTGTAAATCCTTAATTGCATTACTTAAATTTGTTACTTTACTAATTTTCATGTCATATACAGTTCCAGCTGATGTTTTCACAACTGTTGAGTTAACAAAAACTTGTTTATGATCTAAAATAACAATTTGATCAACGCCCAATAAACTAGAACTTCTAATTATTGCACCAAAATTGTACGGGTCTTGAATTTGGTCTAAAATTAAAACTAATTTTGGTTCATCATTATTCATCTCGTTTAGGGCTTCATTAAAAGGCTTATAATTAAACTCTTTAACTTCAGCTATGACACCTTGGTGATTAACTTCATGTCCGATTAATTCCTCAATTTTTTTAATATCTGTATTTATAACTTGAAATTTATAGTCAGTGATTTCAATTTTAAAATTATTAGAGCTATAAACTTTTTTTATTAAATTTGGGTGTTTTTTTATAAACTCATTAACTGCATGTTTACCATAAATTAAACTTAAATTATCCATTTTATAAAACCCCTTTACTAATCAATACTTTTCTTATTTCATCTGCTTTTTCAAAGTCTTTTTCACTAACAGCGCGTTTTCAACTTCAAAATATTTCTTTTTCATCTTGGCTAATAATAGTGTTTATATTAACACTTAAACCTAAAGTTTTTAAGATGTAATTTAGTGAGTTAATTTTTAAAGCAAATTTTTCAAATTCTTTAGTTAAAATTAGTTTATTTATCTCTTTTATAATTTCTTCAATTAAGGTTAATACCCTAGAAGTATTTAAATCATCAAGCATATGTTTTTTGAATTCTTTTAAGATATTTTCATCTAAAATATTTGTCATATCAATTTGTTCAGTTATGATTATTTGTTTTATTTTTTTACTCAAGTTATTAATCTTTTGAATAAATTTATTTGCTTGATCAATAATATCATCTGATATATTTATTGGTTGTCTATAATAAGTTGATAAAAATATTCATCTTAAAATATCAGAATTATATTGATTTAAGAAATTTGCTAATGTCATAACATTTCCTAATGACTTACTCATCTTTTCACCATCAATAGTTAAGTGTCCATTGTGCATTCAAATATCAGCTAATTCTTTATTATTTTTTGCAATGAATTGAATTCTTTCATTTTCATGGTGGGGGAATTGTAAATCAATGCCTCCTGAGTGAATATCAATTGTTTGGCCTTTAAAATATTCATCGATTAGTAAAGCACATTCTGTATGTCAACCAGGTCTACCTTTACCAAATGAAGAGTCAAATAAGATTCCTTTATTGGTTTTTTTTCAAACGTTAAAATCCAATGGGTTCATCTTTTTATTATCAATTTCCACTCTATTTCCTGAAATCAAGTCATCAATTTTTTTGTTAGATAATTTTCCATATTCTTTTGCAAATTTTTGAATATCAAAATAAACATCGCCTTCGACATCATATGCCGCTTCTGCTTTCACTAATTCTGAAATAAAAAAATTCATTTCATTAATTTTTTCACTAATGGGTATTAATTTATCTGGCATTCTTATATTTAATTTATTTAGGTTTTCTAAAAAAGCAGCCAAATATTTGTCTGTTATTTCTTTTTCAGTTTTATTTTCAACTAAAGCTTTTTCAATTATCTTATCGTCAATGTCAGTTATGTTTTGTAAAAAATTGACCTTTACATCATTTGATTCCAAGAATCTAATTAATGTGTCCATTAAAATAATTGGTCTTGCATTACCAATATGGATATAGTCATAAATTGTAGGTCCACATGAATATATATTGATAGATTTTTTGTTTATTTTCTTATGTTCTTGAGTTAATGTATCAAATAGTTTCATATAGATCCTTTCGTATTATTTTTTAATTAATGGTCTCAGAACTGAATAAACAGTTGCTAATAAAGCTGTATTAAAAATAATTTTTATAGGTATTTGAAGCACCCTTAAGGCTACCATGCTAATGTAACCATCATCTGTATTTGAAGTTAACAACCCTGCATCACCTCAAGCAGCAGTTAAAACAGTTATCAGTATTTCTGTAACTATACAAATAAGGAAAATTGGAAGAATTATTTCTAATCATTTTTGCTTTTTCAATAAAACAAAAACACTGCACATTATGTAGCAAATTGATAATAGTACTCCCATCATTATAATGAATAGCATTGGAATTAATTCTTTTTTAACTGCTATACCAAATAATTTAACATTGCCGTTTTCATCTGGTGTTAAATATTGAAGAGTGTTATATAAAAATGCAGTTGCAGCAATTATAAATAAAGTTATTATAACAACAGTAATTCATTGATGCTTTGATTTCAATTTAAATGTAAATGATGCCATACCAGCTCAGAAACCAAAACCAATGGCAACAATAAAGTAAGCTGGGTGAATAAATGATGGAATAAATAGCATAGTTAGCAATTCTGTAATTAATCCAACAATCAATCCTATTATTGGTCCAAAAATCATACCGGTAATTTTAATCATAATCCCTTCAAAAGCTACTCTGATTGGTGGAAAAACAGTAATAGGAGCTACTAAAGAAATAACAACAGTAACCGAAACTGAACATGCAATCATTATTCCCATGTATGTAATATTTTTTGTGTTAAAAGTAGGAGAAATAAATAAATCACCTTTTCTTACTAAGTATTTTTTATATATAAAAGAACCTAACCCAAAAAGAACTAAACAAGAAAGTGTTAGTAAACTAGAAGCATATGCTAGATGATTTCCAGACATCAATCATTTTAAAAAATTATCCATCATATCTCCTCTCAAGCTAAAATACTTAATAATATTATACTTGTATTATATAATTTTTGCTTTTTTAAATAAAAAAAGCATTATTATAATGCTTTATAAATATTAAATTAAGCTTTTTTAAATTCAAATTTACTTATATTGAAATCATTAAACTTCTTATTAGTAGCTGCCATTTTTTTATTTGGTTTTTCGGTATACTGTGTTCCATCTTCATTATAACCAATAATATTTTTTGAATTAAACTGATAACCCATGAATCTTCAACCAACATATGGAATACCAGATTTATCTTTAACTACTTCATCTTTTTCATTTTTGTATGATGTAAACCCTAAAATAGGTTTAAATGCAGCGCTTAATCCTTCAATAGTTAAATCAATAATATAATTTTGATTTCCAGGTTTAGGTTTACCTGTTTTTAAGTCTAAATTATCATTATATGTTAACTCTAAATTAATTGGTTCTAAAGAAACTAAAGAGTAACCATATGCATATGGCGTTTTGTTTCCCTTTTCATCTTCAGTGTATTCAAATTCAGGTTGTTTACTTTTTTCAGCAACATTTTCTGAATTTAAAATAAGCCCTTGTTTTTTAACGTTTTCTTTACTTATATCCGATTGTTCTTTAACTTTTTTAACTTGAATCGGAACTTCAGGTGAACCTTGTAATTCAGAAATTAGAAGTTGAGAAAAAAAGTCAACTGCTAAATTAGTTCCAGCAATATATTCTCCATAACCTTTTGTTGGGTCATTTGGATCAGTTTCTTTTGCTGTTTTTTCACTATAGTTTGTTTCTTTTGAAATGTAGCTAGAAACATATGAATCAATTTTAATAGGTTCATTATTAGCTTCTTCTGATTTTTCAATTCCTTCTGTAGTTTTTTTAGCTAAACCAATTTTTCCTTCATACAATTTTGGAGTTGATTTTATTTTAACATTTGTTATTCCTTGATTATTTGAACTTTCAAACATTTTGCTTTCATTAACTAATTTTATTGTTTCTTCTGATAAAGTAATAGGTTTTTTAGCTTCAGCAACTTTAATTTCTTCAACATTAGTTGATTGAGAATTGCTTCATTCTGAATACTGCATTAGTCCTAGTAAAGAAGCAATTTTTGAAACATTTGAATAATAATCATTTATTTTATCTTGTTGCTTACTATTTAATCCGGCTGTTCTATATTGACCATCAGCATATACACCTTCTTTATCTGTTCTAAATAAATATTGTCATATATTTTTTGAATTTTGAGTAACGCTTAAATTAGCATTAAAAAATAAGGAATTAATCATATCAGCAACTAAAGATGAAGCAAAATTTCCTGTTATACCATCAAGAGCTTTTTTAACATCTGCTTCAGTATTTTTATATGACTCTTTTGGTTTATATTGACCATCCTTAAATTCATATTTTAATGACTGTTCAAATTCAGGGACTTCAATTTTAAATTCATTTGTAATAACTTTACATGAGACTAAACTACTAGTTGCTGATGCAGCCACAGTTAGAGCTGTAATAATAGATAATAATTTTTTCATAATTCCTCCTTATGAGTATATCTTGTATAATTATAGCAAAAAAAAAATGGAATTTCTCCCATTTTAGTTACCCTTTATCCATGAACTTACCATGACTTTTATCGAATAAGATACTAATGGTTCCAGTAGCACCGTTTCTATGTTTAGAAAGAATTAAATCTGTTGAACTTACTTGATCAACAATTTTGTTTTCTTCTTCATTTGCATCTTTATGTTTATAGTAATCGTCACGATATAAGAACATAATAATATCTGCATCTTGTTCAATAGCTCCTGAATCACGCAAGTCAGACATTATAGGTCTTTTATCTTCACGTTTTTCTACACTTCTTGATAATTGTGATAAACAAACTATTGGAATTCTTAATTCCCTTGCAACTCTTTTTAACTGGCGAGAAATATTTGATATTTCATTCTGTCTATCAGCAGTGCTATTTGTTGAACTAATTAATTGAAGATAATCCACAACACAGAATTTTACATCATGATCTCTCTTTAATTTATATAACTTTGATTGAATTTGTTGAACAGTAATTCCTGGAGTATCATCAATATAAATTGGTAATTGGGAAACAATTTCTTTAGAAGCTAACAAGTTACTTCATTCAGCTTTCGAAATATTTTTACCTGTTCTTAATTTTCTTGAATCAATTTTTGAAACCATTGTCATAATTCTTTGTGTTAATTGTTCAGCTGGCATTTCTAGTGAGAATACAGCAACACCATTTTTATGTCTTGCTGCATTGTATGCAAGGTTTAAAGCAAAAGCAGTTTTTCCCATACTTGGACGAGCTGCTAGAATAATAAGGTCACCCTCTTGAAGCCCTGAAGTTATTTCGTCTAATTCAAATAAATCTGTTGGAATACCTGTTAAAGTTTCACTTCTTTTTTCTAATTCTTGAATTTTTTTAATCAATGATTCTGTTGAAACATGTATACTTTGAACATCGTTCTTTTGTGCATTAAGGTCAATTTTTAATAACTCTTTTTGCATTTCATTAATAGATGTTTCAATATCCATTTGCTCTTCTCTTCTTAAGTTTTGCACTCTTCTTAGTGCTGCATCAAATTTTCTTGATGAACTTGCATAAAAAATATCCTCAATAAAGTTTTCAATCCCTTCATCTGAAAAGAAATCTAGAGCTATATCTTGTAATCTTTGAATTCCACCAATTGATTCTAAATTCCCTTTTTTCTCAATTTGATTTGCAACAGAGTTAATAGTAACTTCTTTGCTTTGTGTATGTAAGTCGGTTATTGCTTGAAAAACTATTTTGTGTGTTGAATCTAAAAAGTCATCGGCAACTAGTCCAGTCATAATATCAGGCAATGCATTTGGAGAATGCATTGCAATAGCCAAAACCATTTTTTCAACCGTATATAAATTATTTTCACTCATATCTTTTCTGCTCATTTTATACCCCTTGAACTTCTACTTTTAATTTGGCTTCAATACCAAACCCCAATTTTATAACTATATAATGCAGACCTAATTGATTAAGGTTTTTAAAATTAACAAATTTTCTTTTATCCAAGTCAATTTTGTATGAGTTTTTTAATTGATCTACTATATCTTGATTTGAAATTGAATGGAAAGCTTTTCCTTCGTTTATTTGCAATTTAAATTTTAATGTTATTTCTTCTAACAATGATTTTAATTGCTTAGTTTCTGCAATAGCTAAATCTTTTTCTTGCTCTTCAACAATTTTTCTGTTTTTAACTGTTTTTACACTACCTTCAGTTGCTATTTTAGCTAGACCTTTTGGAAATAAGAAGTTTCTTGCATAACCATCGCTTATTTCCTTTATCTCGTCTTTTTTCCCTTGTCCTTTTACGTCTTGTAAAAAAATTACTTTCATAAAAACCCCCTAAGTATTTTTAACTTATTTATATTATAAATCACTTTGATTTAATTAACATATTGTAATGTTATATCATTTCAAAAAAACATGATAAAATAAAAAACCATCAATGAATGACGGTTTTAGTTTTAATTAGTCAATTACGTATGGTAATAAAGCCATTTGACGTGCTCTTTTAATTGCAACAGCCAATTGTCTTTGATGTTTTGGAGATGTACCAGTAATTCTTCTTGGTAAGATTTGTCCATTTCCTGAAATGAATTTTTTTAATAATTCAACATCTTTGTAATCGATGTAGTTAATTTTGTTTTTAGCAAAAAAGTTAACTTTTTTTCTTTTTTTAACGAATTTTTTCATTGCCATAATTTTAGTAGCCTTTCTAATTTATATTAATCTCATAAAATTGATTCATCTTCACTTAAAATGATTTCTTCTGTTTGCACATTATTTGATGCAATAGATGAAGTTCTATTTTGAATAGGTGAATCTAAATTAATGTTTGAATTTGTTTCAACAGAGTTATTTGATCCTCTATTTTTAGCAGATTCTAAAAAGTTTACACGGTCGGCAGTAATAGTTACAATAGTTTCATATTTTCCATCGCTTTGTGATGTTCTAACATTAACTCTACCTGAAACTGATATTAGACTTCCTTTTGATAAAAATCTAGCCATATTTTCAGCAGTGTTATTAAAAGCAAAACAAGGAATAAAATTTGTGATTTCTTTTTGACCAGAATATTCACTAACAGCTAATGTGAATGAAACAAATTTTCCTTGCCCATTAGTTGTGTTTCTTAATTCAATGTCTTTTGTAATTCTTCCTATTAAACATACTTGGTTCATAGTTTACTGCTCCTTTTTAAGTTCATTGAACTTATATATTTCTTACTTTGATTATATAACTATTTAGCTAATGCAGCACGAACTTTTCTCATGTATTCGATTAGTTCTTTTTTAGTTAAATCTCTTAAGTTAACTTCTTGTAATTTTTTTGATAAGTTTTTTTCGATTGCAACACTTCTTAATTTGTTTGAATATTTTTGTAATTCGTATCTTTCTTCATCAATATTGTGTGATCCATCAACTTTAGCTCTTTCAGCAGCTGACATTTTTGGTGCAGCTTCTTTTTTAGCTGTAGTTTTTGTCTCATTAACTTCAACTTCTTCAACATGCTCTTCAACAGTTTCAGCTAAGTGAGCTTTATATTTTTCTTCCATTTTTGAAACAAAATCATGAGCTTCTTCATGTGAAACTTCTTCAACAACTTTAGCAGCTTTAACTTCAGTTGTTGATTCTAAAGGTTTTTCAAAAGTTCTTTTTTCAGTTGGTTTAGTAAATTCTTTTTTAACAAAAGGTTTTTTGAAATCTCTTTTTGCTTTTCTTTCTTCTTCGAATTTAGTCATATCAGTTTTTGATAATTGAACTGATTGTTCATAACCTTGTTCATTTTCTGTATTGATGATTAAAGTTCTAACAACATTTTTTTCAATGTTTGCGATTCTTTCAAATTCTTTAATAGCTTCAGCACTAGCTTCAACTATAACTACAAAATAGTGTCCTTTTTTCTTATGGTTAATTTTGTATGCAAATTCGATTAATCCTAAATCGTTTTTTTCAATTACTTTTCCATCTTTAGAAATGATATCAATCATTCTTGATGATAAAGCGTTAACATCTTGTGTATCTTGGTCTAAGATAAACATAGCTTCATATTTTCTTAACATTTTTAATGTCCTCCTTTTGGTCTTTGGGCCTTTGGGCCAAGGAGTTAATCCCGTGTACATTAACTCGCTTAAAATATTATACAAGATTACACTCTTAAAATCTAGTTTAACCCTTTAAAAACACAAATTAATGCAAAAAAAGTTTAAAGGTGTATAATAATTTTTATGAAAAAGAATATAAAAGTAGAAACAAGAATTCTTATAACAGTTGAATTAATTAGTGCACTTTGTGGAACAATAGGAATTATCCTAGGAATATTAAGTCTTCTAAGTTTAAGTTCAAAGACTTGAGGAGAAGCAGATCCAGAAGCTTCATTTATTTTTACAATATTAACTGTTTGCTTTGATACACTAAGTACAGCAACAGCAATTATTGCTTTTAAATATGGTGGAACTATATTAAAAAGAAAATGTGAAAAAGGTTTAAAAATATTACCACTAGAAAAATTTGCAAATAGACTAGACTTATACAGTTTTTTCTTTGGTTTAGCAGGTTTATCTTTGAGTATTCTAAGTTTGTTGTTCCTATTTCAATTTATGAAATCAGACGAAACTTCAAAAATTTCAACAATACTTTCAATAATATGTGATTCTATTAGTGCAGGTATAGTAATTTGAGTTGTAAAAATTATGTTAAAAATTAGTTATTTGGAACACCAAATAAGAAAAGGTAAAATTAAGGTTTAAAGCCTTAATTTTTTTATATTTAATTTATAATATTAAATATGGAAAATAACAAAAAAAATTATTATGGAAGTTTGTCTGCATTAGTCTGTGATCAAACAAAACCACCAGGAGCATCAATTGATGGAGATATAGAATTCTACACTAATGAATTAATTCAAAGAGATGGAATTGTTTTAGAAGCTGGTGTAGGAAATGGAAGGATGGCTATTCCGCTTTTGAGAAAAGGAATAGAAATTTTTGCATTAGATAATTCTAAAGAAATGCTAGAGATATATAAACAAAATCTAATTAAATACAATATGCACTCTGAATTTATGCTTAGTGATTTAAAAGACTTTAAAACTGATTTGAAATTTGAAACAATAATAATGCCAAATGGAAGTTTTTGCTTGCTAGACAGAGAAAATATAATTTCAGTTTTAAACAATTTTAAAAATCATTTAACAGAAAACGGGAGAATTTATTTGGATTTTATATTTCCTACTTCTTTTAAAGCTGGAAATATTCATGAGTACGATTTTGTCTGTGACAATGATGACTTGATAAAAATAAAAAATAAATCAATTTCAATAGATTGAATAAATCAAAAAACTTACACTGAATTAGAATACACAAGAAATTTAGAAAATGAAGTTCAACCTTTTACATTATGATGGTATGGCGTTGAAGAGTTTAAAAATATTCTTAAAAAGTTAGGATTTAAAAATATTCAAACAATAAAAAATTATAAGAATGTTAAAATTTTAAATTTAAAAACACTTACATTTATTTTTGAAAAGTAAATAAAAATACAACTATTAGTTGTATAAATTCATTATATTTTGAAATGATGTGCCTTTAGTTCAATCACTGACAAAGTTTGAAATAGTTTTTGAGGTTGACATTATACTTTCTAATTCATCTGGTTTGAATTTTGAAAGAACTCAGTCTATTATTTTTCAACCATATTCAGGTTGACCAATGCCAATCCTATATCTATTAAAATTTTGAGTTCCCAAATATTGAATTACTGATTTTACTCCATTATGCCCTGCTGCAGAACCATTCATTTTAAACTGATTTTTTCCAACAGGAAAATCCTTTTCATCATGCAAAATAACTAAGTCCTTGACATCAATTTTATAGTAATGCATGATTGCTTGAATTGCTATTCCTGAATTGTTCATATAAGTTTGGGGTTTCACAAATAATACTTTTTCATTATTAATACTAGAAAAGAAAATTATTGAGTTATGTTCATTTTTTTGCTGTGTAAAACCATATTTTTCAATAAGTTGATCCAACACTATTCAACCTGCGTTATGTCTTGTAGTTTCATATAGAGAACCATAATTTCCTAATCCTACTATTAATTTCATTTTATATTCCTCTTAATTATTTTTTAAATTTATTTACTATAAATTGAGCTCTATCTCAAATAATTTGCTTTTTATTATTATAAACTTCAGTTAATGATTCATGACTAATTGATGAATCAATCATTTCGGCTAATAAAGGGGCAACTGATATAATTTTTAATCCTTTGAATTTTTTTTCTTCAGCCAATTGAATTGTATTAGTAACAACAACTTCTTGCACAATATCCTCACTTATAGCTGCTTGCATTCTTTCTTTTGCTGGACCATTAAATAATCCATGACAAGCAAATATATGTACATCTTTAGCGCCTTGCTCTTTTAAAGCTTTAGCTGCATTAATGATAGTCCCACCTGTATCAATCATGTCATCGATAATGAAACAGTGTTTATCTTTAATATCCCCAAGAACAAATTCAACTTCTGCTTTATTTGGCTCTGGTCTTCTTTTACCAATAACTGCAATTCCATTAGTTACTCCACCTGTATATGATTCAACTTTATGAACTCTAGTCATTCCGCCATAATCTGGTGATACTAAAATACAGTTAGCTGGATCTCAATTTTTAGCTTCAATTGTATCTATGATTTCAGTTGCTAATGTTTGAGCAGTGTAAAAGTTATCCATTGGTACATCAAAGAATCCCATCGATTGTGGTGAATGTATATCAATTGTCATAACTCTATCAGCACCTGCTTTTGTCAATAAATCAGCTACTAATTTTGAAGTAATTGGTTGTCTTCCTTTTGCTTTACGGTCTTGTCTAGCATAACCATAATATGGAATTACAACGTTAATTTTTTCTGCACTTCCTCTTTTGAATGCATCAATGGCAATTAATAATTCCATGATGCTTTCATTAACTGGTGTTGAAGTAGATTGAATTACAAAAATCTCTTTACCTCTTACTGAGTCTAATGATTCAATTAAAATTTCACCATCAGCAAATTTTAAAGTTTTAACTTCTTTTCTTTTTACTCCTAATATATCGCAAATTTCTTGAGCTAACTCAACTCCTTGAGTTAAACCAAATATATGTACATTTTCTTTGTTTGAAAGCATTTTTAATTTTTCCCCTTTTGTCTTTATAATATCAAATTATTTATTTAATGTTCTGTTATATATCTTCTCAACATTCCTAATAAAGTAGTTTATATTAAAAATTTCATCAAGAACACTTATATTTTGTAAATATTTCTTTATATTGTTGTTAATTAATGATTGCTTAAAATCGATTTTGTTATTCATTGTTTCGAAAGTACACTTCTGAATAAAGTCGTATATTTCTTCTCTTGATTTATCACAATTGATTAACAAGTAGTTTAGTATTGGTTGACTATAAAAAACGTTAAACTGAGAATTTATATGTTCTAACATTTTATTCTCATCAATAACTAAATCATTAAGCGTATCGTTTAATCTATCAACTGTGTAAACTAAAACATTAAATACATCAACAAATATTATTCTTTCATTTGAACTATGTGATATGTCTCTCTCATGTCATAAAACATTGTTTTCAAATGCAGTATTTGTAAATGATCTTAAATATCTTGAAAGTCCTGTTATGTTTTCAGAACTAATTGGATTTTTCTTATGTGGCATTGAACTTGAACCTTTTTGATTTGGTTTAAATCCTTCATGTCATTCTTGAACTTCACTTCTTTGAAATAATCTAATTTCAGTTGCTATTTTTTCAAGTGTAGAAGCAATGTTAGCAAACACACTGATTAAAAAAGCATGTCTATCTCTTTGTGTGACCTGTGTTGAAATATTATCAATACCTAAACCCATTTCATGAGCAACAATTTCTTCAACCTCAAATTCTAAGTTCGCATAGTTCCCCATAGACCCTGATATTTTTGCAACTTCAATTTGAATTCTAGCTAGTGCAAATCTTTCAATTTGTCTTTGCAATTCATCAAATCATAACAAGAACTTCAACCCTAGAGAAGTCGGTTCTCCATAGATACCATGTGATCTACCCATTGTTAAAGTATTTTTGTAAAGCAATGCTTTTTCCTTTAAAGTTTCTTTTAAACTATTTAGTGATTCTAAAACTAAATCATTTGATTGCTGAATTAATTTGTTTTGCGCAGTATCAACAACATCTGTTGATGTTAAACCTAAATGAATTCATTTTTTTTCATCACCTAAAGTTTCTGAAATGGCTCTAGTAAACGCGACAACATCATGGCGTGTCTCTTTTTCTATTTCTAACATTCTTTCAATATTTATTTTTGCGTTATCGTTAATTAGTTTATATTCTTTCTCAGAAATGACATTTAATTTCATTCATGCGAAAGTAACTTTTTTCTCAACATCTAATCAAACATTTAATTTGTTATTTTCATCTCAAATTTGTTCAATTTTTTTTACCGAATATCTTTTTATCATATTTAACCTAAAATTTTTCTACATTATTTCTTTTGTTATAACAGTTTGCAATCTATCTGGTCCAACTGAAAAACCAGTTATTTCAATATCACAAATCTCAGCAATTTTATTCAAGTAATTTTTTGCATTTGTAGGCAATTCATTAAACGACTTAACTTGAGTTATATCTTCTTTTCAACCTGGCATTGAAATGTATTTGGCTTCACATTTTTCATGTTTAGAACTTGTAGCTGGAATAAAGTCAATTTCTCGACCATCTAAAACATATTTTTCACAAATCATTAATTCATCAACACCTGATAATACATCAAGTAATGTAATGAATAAATAATCAATTCCAGATGTTCTGACAGCGTGTTTTAAAGCAACTAAATCTAATCAACCAACACGTCTTGGTCTTTTCGTATTTGACCCATATTCATGTCCACGTTCTCTGATTCCATCACCAATCTCATTTAGTAATTCTGTCGGGAATGCACCAGCTCCAACTCTTGTTGAGTATGCTTTTACAACTCCAAGAGTATTACTGATTAGTTTATGAGAAATTCCAGTACCTGTTGATGCATTGTTTGCAGATGTATTTGAACTTGTAACGTAAGGGTAAGTTCCATGATCAATATCTAAAAGCGCACCTTGAGCACCTTCAAATAAAACTTTTTTGCCAGACTTAATAGCTTCTTCAATAAAGATACCTGTGTCTGTAATACAATCTTTGATTACTTCATATGCTTTCATTAAATCTGAATATGTTTTTTCAAAACTAATAGATTCAATATTAAACATTTTATTTAGGAATGTCATTTGGTAATCAAAAATTTCTTTAAAAGTTTCTTTAAAATCTTTTTCTTCAATATCAGCAATTCTAATACCTAATCTTGCTGCTTTATCTTGATAAGTTGGACCAATTCCTCTTTTTGTTGTTCCAATTTTTCTAGCACCTCTAGCTTCTTCCTGAGCACCATCAATTAAAATATGGTATGGTAGAATCAATTGAGCTCTATCTGAAATTAAAAGCTTACCTAATTTAACTCCGCTTTTTTGAATTGTTTCTAATTCTTTCACTAAATTAATTAAGTTAACAACACACCCATTACCAATAACGCTTGTTACTTCTGAATTGAAAATACCTGATGGAATTATTGTAACCTTATGTTTTTGACCATTAAAATTGATAACATGACCTGCATTATCACCACCGGCAAATCTAACAACAACATCTGCTTTTTGAGCAAAATAGTCTGTCATTTTCCCCTTACCTTCGTCTCCTCATTGACTACCAACTACAACTAATGAATTTATTTCTCTCATAAAAATCCTTTTCTAAATAAAAAATAACCTCAATGCATTTTTGCGCATTTTGAGATTATTTTTATATTACTTGAGTTATTTTTGATGTTGTTCTATTAAGTTTTATTACCTGGATAAGAACCTTCATCAATATCTCCTTTATCTTTAAATTACTTTTTTATTATATATAAAATATTTCTTATTTAAAATAGTTATTTATAATACTATTAGTTTTTTTCATTTCTTAACTTATTAAGTTCTTCTTGTTGTTCAACAACAACGTTGTTTAATTTTCTTAATGCATTATCAAAAAATAAAATTAAATTTGATTGAAGAATTGATAATGAAACAATTCTGTCTTTTCTTTCATCATCTGGCATTTCAGTTTTTTGTAGAAATTCCATTTGTTTATTATATTCAGTCATACCAGCTTGTAAACTTTGCAAAATGTTTGGTAAAGCAATTTTATTAAAATCCAATTCTGTAAAAATATCAGCTTTTCCTAGATCTTCTTCTGTTGAGTAATCTTTTGTATCAAATTCGATTGATTCAGTTCTAAAGAATACATTATAAACTTCAACAAGTTTTTCAATATTTTCTAATCTTATTGGTTTTGAAAGATTTGTCCCACTAATTTCGATAGGTTTTAAGTTTTCAGATTGAGTTATCCCTAAGTTTCCTTTAAAGATTGCATAAACATCATCATGAGATAATTCTTTATTTTGTAAATCAACAATTATAGTTGCTGATTTTTCTTTTGGTAAACCAAATCCTAATAATCTATTTGGTTGATTAATATCAGGTCTTAAAACTAAGAATACGATATCTCCGGATAGTAATGAGTTCATTTGTACGTCAACTAAATCTTTAGCGTCGTAAAATGTTCATGTATTAATTTTCATATTTATTCCTCTATTTTCTTATTACTTATTATATCTTAAAAATCACTTATTATTTTTTAAGCAGTTCAAACATTGTTTTAACAATATATCCCTGTCCCTTTAATCCAACTCTTACAACTCTTGAGCAATCAATGTGTAAGAATTTTTTATCCTCTGCAAAAAAAGTTAAAAAGGCTGCTGCAGTTGATCCACCCGGACCTTTGTTACATGAATTAGTTAAGTCAGCTAAAACTGAATCATTTTGAACTTGTTCCTTGTGTTCATCAAAAACAGGCAATCTTCAAAATCTTTCTGCTGTATAGTTTGAAGCTTCGCTTAGTTTATTTCACATTTCATCAAACTCTGTGAATACTCCTGATGCTGACTCTCCTAATGCCATTGCAGTTGCTCCAGTTAGCGTTGCAATATCATAAACGACATCAGCATTTTTTTCTCTAATAGCGTATGTTATACCATCTGCTAAAACTAATCTTCCCTCAGCATCAGTGTTGTTGATTTCAACAGTTAATCCATTTTTTGATTTTATAATTGATTCAGGCAAAACAGCTTTTTGACCTATTTTGTTATCTGTAAATAAACCAACTGCTACAAAATTAATTTTTGCTTTTGCTTCAGCTAACGCCATAGCAATAGACATAACAATTGCGGCACCAGTCATGTCAAATTTCATACCCTCAATAAACATTGAAGGTTTTAAATCATAACCTCCAGTATCAAAACAGATTCCTTTTCCAATAAGTGCTACTTTTTCACCATTTGGGTTATTATTATATTCCAATACTACAACATTTGCTTCATGGTTTGAACCTTGGTTTACTGCTAAAACAAGATTCATTTCTAAATCTTTCAATTCTTTATTTTTTAAAACAGTGACCTTTAATCCTTCAATTTTTGAAGCATCATTTAAAAGTTTTTCACCATAAAAATCACTAGTTCCGATATTTGGTGGAAAGTCTTGTAAATCTCTTGCATAGTTAACATACTTATTTTTTAAGATATTTTCATCTAATAAATTTTTCATCTCATCAGAACAATCAATATTTATTGTGTGATTGATGTTCTTAATATCTTTTTTGTATGTTATAAAATTATGTGACTCAAATGAAATAACATCGCAGATTACATTAAAGATTATTTCTTTTTCAACATCATTAATTATCTCGATGATACTTTTAAAATCAATATTAGTATCAGCTTTAATATTCTTCACAAAATCCGACAATCCTAATTTTAATTGTCTTAAATATGACATTGTGTCTTTTTTGATTACTAAATAATATGTTTTACTTTCGCTAATAAAAGTTATTGATCCAGGTTTATCACATATATCTTTGTTTATTTTATTATTTCTAACAGCTACTAATTTGTATTCCAAATTATTATTATTTATTGTTATCATATAGTCTCTTTCTATTCAAAAAAATCATAAGTTAATACTTATGATTAATTTTTATTATTTTAAAACTTCAAATAATGTTTTAACTAAAACACCTTGTCCACGTCCGTCAATATCAGCTGTTCCAGCAATATCAAAGTGAATGAATGGTTTTTCTTCAGCAAACTCATTTAAGAATGCTGCTGCTGTCGAACTTCCTTCGTATCCTTTAACTGCATTTGATAAGTCACCTAATACTGCTCCAGATTTAACTCTTTCTAAATGTTCTTCAAAAATTGGCAATCTTCACATTCTTTCTCTAGTTTGAAATGAAGCTGTTTCGAAAGTATTTCATAATTCGTCTTGATGAGTAAATACACCAATTGCTGAACTTCCTAAAGCAACTAATAATGCTCCAGTTAAAGTTGAAGCTTCAATAATTTGATCTACACCTTTTTCTCTAATTGCGTATGTCATACCATCAGCTAAAACTAATCTTCCTTCAGCATCAGTATTGTTAATTTCAACAGTTAAACCGTTCATTGAAGTTAAAACTGATTCTGGTAAAGTTGCGTTTTGACCAATTTTGTTGTCTGTAAACATTGCTACAGCAACAACGTTTGCTTTTGCTTTTGCTTTTGCTAAAGCCATAGTTGCTGATAACATAATAGCAGCACCTGACATATCAAATTTCATTCCTAACATTGAAGCTGAAGGCTTTAAGTTATAACCCCCTGAATCAAAGCAAATTCCTTTTCCAACTAATCCTGTTTTTGGTTTTGAAGAATCTCCACAGTATTCCATAACAACAATTCTTGGTTCGTGCGCTGATCCAGCATTAACACCTAAGAATAATCCCATTCCGAACTTCTCTGCTTCTTTTCTTCCTAAAACAGTAACTTTTAATCCGTCAATTTTTTCTGCATCTTTTGAAATTTTTTCAGCGTAGTATTCACTTGTTCCAATGTTTGGTGGAGTATCTTGTAAATCTCTAGCATAGTTAATAAATTCTGTTTTAATAGCTGCTGCAGCTTCTAATTCTGAAAAATCTCTTGATGTTTCAATATTAAATTCAATGTTACTTGGTTTTGAATCTTTTTTGTATGAAATAACATCATGTGATAAGAATGAAATTGTTTCATAAACCGTATTGAAAACTAAGTCCTTATGTTCTTCTCCCAATTGATTGATAATTGAATCTAAATCAATGTTTAAGTTTTTTTTGTAGTTTGCTAAAGCTGATTTTAATCCTGCTTTAATTTGTTTAACTCTACATCCTTTTTGTTTAATAACTAAATAGATTGTTTTATCTTCTGAAATAAATGTAACTGCTCCCGCACTGTCTTTGATAAATTCATTAGTTTTGTTGTCAGCAACAGCAACTAATTTAATATCGTGATTTTGTTTATTTAATGTAATCATAAATATATACCATCTTTCTATTTAAAAAAATTATAGCACTTAATGAACTAAACAATAAGTAGTTAGCAAAATAAAAAAGTGGAAACCCACTTTATTTGAACATTTCAAATAATGTTTTAACTAAAACACCTTGACCTTTATTTTCTTTATCAGCTGTTCCTGCAATATCTAAATGCAAGAATGGTTTATTTTCCGCAAATTCATTTAAGAATGCTGCAGCATATGAACAGTCCTCATATCTTACTTTGCAAGCATTTGTTAAATCTGCTAAAGGAGCAGCATCTTTTTTAACTTGTTTTAAATGTTCTTTAAAAATTGGTAATCTTCAAAATCTTTCACCTGATTTTTCAGATGCTTTCATTAACTCTTTAATTAATTCATCTGAATGAGAAAACGCTCCTGTTGCATTATGCCCTAAAGCAAATAAAACCGTACCAGTTAAAGTTGATGCATCAATAATCATATCAACTTTTTTTTCTTTGACTACATAACTAATACCATCAGCCAACACTAATCTTCCTTCTGCGTCTGTATCATAAATTAAAACCTTTTTACCATTCATTGATTCAATAACAGAATCTGGCAAAGTAGCATTTTGGCCAATTTTATTGTCAGTGAACATACCAACGGCAACAATGTTAGCTTTCGCATTTGCCTTTGCTAATGCCATTGTTGCTGATAAAACAACTGCAGCTCCTGACATATCAAATTTCATTCCTTCCATATAGTTTGAAGGTTTTAAGTTATATCCTCCAGAGTCAAAGCAAATTCCTTTTCCAACTAATCCTGTTTTTGGTTTTGAAGAATCTCCACAGTATTCCATAACAACGATTCTTGGCTCGTGAGCTGATCCTGCATTAACACCTAGGAACAGTCCCATATTTAATTTAGCAGCTTCTTTTTTACCTAAAACAGTGACCTTTAATCCCTTTATTCCTTTTGCATCATTAACTAATTTTTCAGCATAATATTCACTAGTTCCAATGTTTGGCGGTGTATCTTGCAAATCTCTAGCATAATTAATTTGTTCGCAAACAATTTTTAATTCAGAAATTAAGTTAATATAATCTCCGCTGAAAACTAAGTTATAATTTACTTCTTTTTCTGTTTTAGTAATTGATAAACCTTTATGAGTCTCAAATGAAATTGTCTCAAAAATTGTTTTAATAATTGTTTCTTTTTTTGTACCTTTACAAATGGTTTCCAAAGAATCAATTTCTATATCTATGTCAAAATCAAAATTTGAAATAACAGATTTCATACCCGTTGAAATTTGTTCAATAAATGTTTCTTCAGCTTTTTTAAGAACTAAATAAACTGTTTTATCTTCTGATATTAAAGTTATTTCTCCTGGCTTATCCTTTATTAGTTTATTTTTAGAGTTATCTTTTACCGCTATTAATTTAATAGCTTTTTTTGTTTCATTTATTTTGATCATATTTTCTCCTTATTTGATTGCTTCTTTTGGATTTTGTCTTTTCGTATATATTTTAATTGAACCTAATATTAATAATATAAAACTTGTAGTAAGAATTACAGCATATAAAATATAAGAATAACTTAAAACATATGTTAGGGAAATACCGGCAGTTTCATATACTATAGGTGACAAGTAACCTATAATATATTTATTTACTACAAGGGCTATTATTATGGCTCCAATCGCTGCTAGCAAGTAGCCAGTAACAAGATACTTGTTAATTTCTCTGGTTTTATAACCAAGCGATTTAAATAGAATAATTGTATTTTTATTTTCAAATAAAATTAGTGAAATTAAAACTAATGATATAGCTAAAACCATACAAACTAAAGCCTGATCAAGTGTTCTCATAATATTTTGGAATGGAGCAGCTTTAGCTAAAATTGCATCTCTAATTAGTCTATAGTTTCATACATCTTTTGAAAGCGAATTAAAATATAAACCATTTTTAGAATTTCAAAATTCATCTGCTGAATCTATTTTGTCTCAATAACTTAATAGATCTGTTCTATCACTTTGTGTATTATTTAAATCATCCTTAATTAAGTCACCAATAAGCTTATTAGAAACTTTAGGCAATGTTAAATACCTAATATTTACTGGTATATCATTTTTTGAAAATTGTGAATTATTTAAAACTTGATTTTCAGTAGGGTCACTTGATTCTGATTTTTCTATTATTTCATCTATTAAATTTATATAACTTTCTCATTCAGAACTTTTTAAAACTTCATTATCATGATTTTTTGCAATCATTGGCTGTGCTCTATTTTCAAGTGTTTCTTTTAAAACTTTAAAATAATCTGTTTTTTCAAAATATACATTTTTAGTTAAAAGATCATCATCTCTTATACCTGAAATATAGATAGGAATTCTTACTTCTGAAATTTCATTAGTTTTTAAAGATTCAACGCTCATTAACATCGTATTACCAGAACGCATTCCATATTTGTCAGCTAATGGTTTTGCCACTTCCACCTTTAATGCTGAAACTTCATTCCCGTTTGGCAATTTAATTTTTGTTATTGTATTTCCAATTGAAGTTGAATTTGTTTGAGAAAGTGTTTGAATGTTATTTTGAGCTTGTTTTTTGCTCGCTGCTACAGAAATAGCACTACCTCAAGTATGTCCATCAGAAATATTTGAAAACTTTACACCTGAACTTCAGTAGTTTTTTGTTTGTGGAATTATTACAGTTTTTCCAAATAACAAGTTAATCGGAAAAATTGATTCAGATTCAATACCTAATTCACCAAGATCAGCTTTTAAGCTAAAAACTCTATCTTGCAATAATTTATAATATTTTCAAATTGTTTTTTGATTTCCTGGATTTATTAATCAATTCACTACTTTTTCTTTTTCTTGTGGCGCTATTTGTGAATTAATACTTATGGCTATTATTAACGGATTAATAATTTCATCTTTTAACTGTTCTTCAGATTTTATTGATTCTGCAATATTTCAAATGAAATCTCCCATAATCATGTAATTAGAAGCCTCTGCGCGAATACTATTTGAGGTATTTTCAAATGATGTATTGATTATCATACCTAACAGACTTTCATAGTCGGAAACTTTAATAAGATTGTCAATTTCTTTATAATCTATTATTTGCTCAGTAGAAAAATCATAAGTGATTTTATTTTCACCTTTTTCATCAATCAAATAATTTGTTTTAAATTCTCAGGAATTACTTTGATATTTTATTGAAATGCCTGGGTAAGCAAAGCTGACCATTGAACTAGCTGAGTTATTAACTGAAGTATTAAATTGGAAAGTAAATAATATTACAGTGAAAACCAATGATAATATAATGAAGCAATAAATATTTTTTGCTATATTAGATAAAGCAAATGCTAAGCCAATTCTTGCTTTGCTAGGTAATGGATTAATAATTTTTTTAGTACTCATTATAAATTTTGAAGGCTTTTTGTTTTCTTTAAACCTATTTATTTTTGCTTTTTTACCAGATATAACTATAAAGTTATTAAACATAAAAATTCCAAAAATTCCAAAAAGAATAATTATTGTAAAAATAAATAATTTTCAAGTTAGCATTACTCCTGGTCATGAAAAAGAGTATGCAGTAGCTACAGATATTGCGAACATTTTACCAATTGGTAATGAAATGAATAAAGAAAATATAAATGAAATTAAAATAGGAATAACAGCAGATATAGATGAAATTAAAGTCAACGTGACATTGCCGCATCCCATTGCTTTTAAATTATAATAAGTTTCTTTGTTTAACTTTGAAAAATTTTCACACATAAAATAAAAAACTACAAAGATAATTAAAAGCAGACCAATTATAATTACTAGTAAAATTTTTGATAGCAATTTATATGTAACACTATATACATCAGTTTTATACATGTCATTTCATAAAGTGCTTAAATAAGCTGGTTTCAAATTGCCATTTTGATCTAGCTCTTTTGAATAATAAAAACCATCATTCATGAAATTAAATATATCTTCATTAACTTTGTTTATATTTTTATTTAAAATTGAATAGCTTAATCTCTGACTATCTAGTCTCAAATCATTTTCATTGTTGCCAATTTTTCTATTATTACCTAATAGATAATAATATCCTTGTAACCCAGTTGTCATTTTACCTTGATTGTAATTCATTGTTGTTGAATAAGGCGTCATTATTGTACCTTTAATTAAAAAAGTATATAAAATGTCATTACGAAAAATTTTTATTGTATCTCCAATTTTCAAATTGTTCAACTCTAAATATCTTGGAGTTGTATAAACAAATTGACCATTGTATATTTTTTCTCTATCTTCAATTGAAAACTCAGAAGTTGGCTTTTCGTTATAAATTTTAAAGTTACTTGCCTCATTAGGATTAAATTCAGAATACTTATTGAATTCCTCATCATTTCTAAAATTATCTCTATAATTTGGATTTAAAAATAATGTAAGACTATTTTTAAATTGATCTTTAATATTTCATTCAACAGGGTGAGACCAAAATGTATATTTATCTTTTAAACCATCATATAAATAAAGCATGAAAAGTTCACTTGAAACCAATGACAAATTTTTATAAAGATCTTCATTAATTTGAATAAGTGTTTCTATATCAATACTTAAATTTTCTGCTTTATTAATCTTCTCTAAAGATTCCTGCTTTTTTTCTGATGAAGAATATCTAAATGTTTTGATGTTTCCTTTAAAATATTGACCTATTAAATCAATATACACATCAATAATTTCATCATGTTGAGCACCTATTTTGTTTTTTGTATCTAAGTTAAGATTATTATAAATATAATTATTAAGCTTGCCTTGTGCATCAACTATGCTTCTGCCCGTTAATTTAATGCTTTCATTGCTAACATAATTTTTACTTACTAAATTGTTTTGCACATATATTTGTCCACCATATCTTGATCGATGAGCATCTTTCATATTCATTTCAGCAAAAGTTATAAACGATAAAACACCAATAATAATTCCTAATATAATTGTCAAAAAGATTATGAAAACAAAGTAAAGTATACTTTTGTTCTTATAATCTTTTCATGATTGTTTAAGAATTAATCTAAGTTTCATTTTAACTCCTTCTAAAAAGGTTAATTATAGATACATGTTTGTTAATATACATGCAGCTAATGCTACTACAAAAAATATAATACCCAATGTCATCATTCAAGTAGACAAGGTTTTATCTAATCCACGTTCTTTTGAATTTGAAAATAATTCGTCATTACCACCATTTAATGCACTTAATCCACTTTGAGAATTTTTATTTTGAAAAATACCAATTAAAATCATAATTATTGATACTACCATTGCTACAATCTCTATAACTAAAATAATTATTTGTGCTGTTGATGAATTCATAAAATTATCTCCTTTTTGTTTTTATTATATTTAATAATACTACATTTTATATTTCAATACTATATAAAACCCACTATTTAGAGTGGGTTTTTAATAGCTCTTCAGGTTGTATTTCTAATCCTTCAACTATTTTTTGAAAAACTTTAATAGTTATATTTCTTCTTCCTCTTTCAAAATCAGAAATATAATTTTTTGAAATACCACATCTAAAACCAAGTTCCTCTTGACTTAGCTTCTTAGCTTGTCTGATTTTTTTTAAATTTGCAGCTACTATTAAAAGTAGTGCATTTTCGTTTTCATATTTTTTCATCTTCTTGCCACCTTTTCCCTATCTCAATTAAACATTAAAAAAGTGGTTTTGTCCAATATTAAACTTTAAATTCTAAACTTAATTTTTCAATTATCTTAAATAAATTGCTTACTCCTGATTTTGTTATTTCGTAGCCGTTTTCATTCATTAATTCAGTTAACTCAGCATAAGATGCATTTGGATTTTGAATTCTAAGATCACAAAGATAAGCAGCTTTTTCAGAAAGTCTTTTTGTTGCCAAGTTTGCTTGAATTTTACTTATTTGATCTATTTGTTTTAGTCCCGCAGATAGAGTTTTCTTTTCATTAGAAATATCAATATTATTAACTCTATTTACATTGTTTGAAACATCCCTCATAATTCTTTCATTCTCAAAATTCATGACAGCTTGATAAGCATCAATAAATTTTAAAAAGTCAGAAACCATTATAGCTTTCTTAATATAACATATAAATAACTTTTCATTTCTTTTTAAAATTTTAAAATCAAAACCATACTTGTTCATTAACTCAATAACGTAAGTTGCTGACTCTTCATCTTTAAATTGCAATTCTAAATGATAATTAGTTGTTTCTGGTGAATTAACAGAACCTACTGCAACAAATACACCAGCCATATAAGCACGTTTTAACTTAGTTAATTCTTCTTTATTATTTTGTTGTTTTAAAGGTTTAAACTCAATAACCTTTATTCCATTTTCGTCTCAAATATTTAATAATTTTAAAAACTTCGAAATTTTGCCTATTAGGGTTATTTGAAATGTTTTATTTTGTTTTAAAGTTTGTGTTTGAGAAACTGAAATTTCAATATGACCATCAAACATTTTTTTGCAAAGACCAAATATACTTCTAGCAATTTTATTACTAATTGATGTTAACTTCAATTTTTCATTACCTGAATTTCAAATCAAGTCACCATTATATTTAATAAATCCTGCTAAAAAAGCTTTTCCTAATTCATCATCAAAAGTGTGTGAAATTACTTCTTCTTTAACCGCTAGTGCAAATGACATAATTTCACTCCTTCCTTATTTTAATTTAATGAAAAATATTCTTTCTCGTATAAATAGCCGTTTTTTCTAATTAAACTTGGTAATCAATACTGCGAAGCAACCATTCCAATTAAACCAATAAAAGCAGATATAAGAATCAATGATAAGGATAACGGTTTATCATACATAACAAATAAATGGTCATCTGGTCTACTTAATTCTAAGAAAAATCTTACAAAATTTCATGCGAAGAAATATGCAAAACATTCAACTCCAGCTTTAGTTGAAATATAATCATTCAATTTATTAGCTTTATTAATCTCTTTTGGTTTTAAATATTTTTTTCTATCCAATTCCAAACTTATTAAATATTGTTCTTTTGCTTTTTCATCAATATTTCTAAAGTACGCTAAATTTCATATATCTCTTGATGATTGAACTTCATCAGTTGATTTTATTCAAGGCATAAATCATTGTTTTATTGAAAATGATAATTTATAGTTATATTTTCCAGATTCAACTTTTCAAGGTTTTTTGCTTATTCATTTAGTTATATTAGGAATAATGAAAGTTATTATTAATCATGCAGCTAATAAACTCAATGACTCATAAAGGAAAATTGGTGATAATTGAACTAAGTCGCCTTTGTTAAATGTAATACCGTTAATGGTTTGAGAAGAATCCGCCCTAACCATTAAATTTCTGCCTATTCATTTTGGCAGTCAACTATAGTAATCATGAACATTAGTTCAATCAACTCCGTTGGACCCTAAATTTCATCCTCCACCATGATATGTAACAGCTACTGGTGCACCCATAACTTCATGATTAAAGAAATTACCTCATCTACCTATAGCTTGACCTAAAAGTATATTAGGTACAATCGCATCTGCATAAACTAACATAGATGTTTTTGTTTTTCTGCCAACGAAATAGAAAAGGATAATTCCTGCTAACAATCCTCCATATACTCCTCCGTGAATTGCCATGCCTGGCTCTCAAAATGCAAAAAGTCCTCAAAATCCAACGCCTCCAGCATTGACTCCGGGAGATTGCGCATTTAATTTACCAAAGAAACTTGCACCCATTAAAGATATAGGAATACATATAGCTATACCTATAGAAAGATGAATTACATCAAGTCCTTTTTTCCAAAACTTATACAAACTAAATAAAATTGCAACTAACATACCAATTGTCATTGCCATTGGGTAGATCGCTATTCCACCATATGATTTTGCTATGCCACCATAACTTATTTGGTCTTCCGCAAGACCGGTTGTAGAATTTGAAAAACTATCTTCCTGAGTTCAAATTACATTTTTTGTTGTTCAAAAAACAGAAAATAAAACTATTACAGCAATGAATAATGATGCTCATAAACCTATTGAAATTCATTTTATTTTATCTCTCTTAAAATCAAAAGCAATTTTATTAAACTTATCCTTTTTAATATCCATATTGCATCCGCCTCTCTTATTTATTAATTATAATTCTTGTACGTAGTTAACAGCCATTTGCCCAGCTAAAGCTCCATCACCAGCTGCGATAGCAATTTGTCTCAATGGAACCTCTCTAACATCACCAGCTATGAATAAACCTTTAACATTAGATTTTAATTTAGCATCTCCAGTTAAATAGCCCTCGCTTTTATTTAAATTAAGATTTTCTAAAAATTGAGTTACTGGAGTTGCTCCAATATAAGGGAATAAGCCAGTTACAGGAACAGTTTTAACTTCTTTAGAAATAACATTTTCAATTTCAACTGATTCTACTTTATCGTTCCCATTAACTTTTTTAACAACAGAGTTCATTATAAATTCAACATTTTCCAGTTGTTCCAATTTAGATAAAGTCACAGAGTCTACTCTAAAGTGATCTTTTCTTACAACAACATATAATTTACTTACAAATTTACTTAAATAAATTCCTTCTTCAACTGCTGAATATCCTCCACCAACAATTGCTACTGGATTCCCTTTATGAAAGGCTCCATCACAAACAGCACAATAACTGACACCTTTTCCATAAAGTTGATCTTCACCAGGTATTCCTAATTTATTCTCTAATGTACCAGTTGCAACAATCACACTCAGAGATTCAATTGTTTGACCATTTCTAGTAGTTACTGTAAATGTTTCTTCATTTTTTTCAATTTTAATAACTTCATCATAAACAAATTCAGCTCCAAGATTAATTACTTGCATATACATTTTTAGTGCTAAATCTGGTCCCTTGATACTATCAAAGCCAGGATAGTTTTCAATCGTATCGGTTTTAACCATTTTTCCACCAGGCGCTTCTTTTTCTAAAATGATAGTTTTCATTCCAGCTCTAGCAGCATAAACTCCAGCAGTTAAACCGGCTGGGCCACCACCAATAATTAAAATGTCCTTTAAGTTTTCATTAGTATGTTTTTTCATATAACCACCCAATTTCCCTTCATTTATATGGAATAACAAATTGTGTCATAACAATTATAAATATTCCTGTAAGTATTATCAAACTCAAGACTAAGAAGTTAACAACTACATGATTTGGAATCATATATTCTGTTGCTTGTCTTTGAGTTTCTAATATTGTTCTAAGTATACCATAACCTAATATATATGAACCAGCAGAAACTCCACATCTTGTGACAATAAAACCATTTGGGTTATTTGCTTTTTCAAGTTCTTTTCCATATGGATTAACGCCTAAATACCTTTGACCAAATGAAAATTTATTATTAAATTCTATTTGTTTTTCTTTCATTTTTTGTTTTTCTAAAGTGACGTTATTTTTATACTGCGTTTTTAATTCTTCTTGTAAATTACTTTTTGTGAATTTATATTTTTTATTAAATTCATTTTTCATTTTTTCTAATTTTATTTTAAATTGCTTTTTATCGCTTTGGTATTTTAAAGTAGCATTGTACAAGTCACTTCTTCACTCTTCTATTTGAGAAAATAATTTCTTGTTAGATTCATAATCAGGCTCAACTCAGTAATATGCTTTATTTCAAACACTTCTTAAACTCATAGTTAGCTCATAAGATTCACCATCTTCATTTGTTATTTTAACTTTTCTATATTTTACAGGAGCTAATGTATATCAGTCTATCAGTTTTTTTTCAGATATAGATTTAAACTTTGGGTTTCAAAAACTTGGATATGCTTCTGGCTGTAAACTTCAAGGATTGTTTTTTTTGTTTGAAAATCTGTTAATATTCCTTACGCCAAAAGTTATAAGTAATCATAAAATAATATTCCCTAGTCCTTCAATTAAAAATAACGGAGATCTGTACTGAAATAAACTCTTATTTGTCAAAAGTTCTGTTAATGTTTCGCCTGTTTCGATGTGTTTTCAATTATTAGTAATACTTAAGTTTAAAATTCCATTAGAATAAATACTTTTAAATCATAAGGGGTCATCATAAATATGTCTTCCAGGTTCAAGAGAATTTTCATAATACATAAGATTTGGAAAATAAAATAATCTATGTTTAATAAAATTAGGCATTCACGAAATGCTTTCATAACTAACTGGATTCCCTAATATTTCTTGATTATATAAATTACCTCATCTACCAAGAGCATGACCCAATAAAATATTTACTAAAATTAAATCCAAATAAACCCACATTGAAATTTGAGTTACTTTACTTCTTTTATAAAATCAACCAAAACCTGCAGCAGAGCCTAATAAAAGAGCTCCAAAAAATGACATACCTGGTTGTCAGAAGAAAAATACTTTATAAAAATTTGATCAACTTTGATAGTTTGGCAAGAATACTTTTCCAAAAAAAGTACCACCAATAATTCCTATTGGCACTATTATTAAAATGCCTATTTCTAATTCTCTAAGAGGTACTTTTCTTCTATTCATTTGAATCGCTGTTACTAAAATTACTAAACATATACCCAAAAACATAAATACTGGATAAGCAGGTACTAAACCAAAAAGAAGACGCATGTCTCCAGGTGTAGTATTTTGACTTAATAATCATTTATAGTAATCATCATATGTGCTTCACATTTTTCCTCTATTCTGTTAATTCACTATTTCTCTTTGCTAATAATTCAATAATATCTTGAGCATCAGTACTTTCGTTAACTTTTAGTTGACCAACTGCTGCTTCAATAATATTTGCTAGGTTACGTCCAGCACTAACTGGAACTCTTAAGTATGGTATTTTTAATCCTAAGAAATCTTTTTGTGTTCATTCATTACCTAGCCTGTCAGTATTATCAATTCCACCTTCTTGGAATTTAAATAATTCAATTCCCATATGTATTTTCGTTTCCGGCATTATTAATTGCTGACCTTGAACTTTAGAAATATCAATAATACCAATTCCTCTAACTTCAATTAAGTTTTGTAAAAGTGCATGTGATTTACCAAATAATTCACTATTTCTATTTGAAATAACAATTCTGTCATCCCCAACAAACAGGTGGTTTTTCTTCATTAATTCCAATGAAACTTCAGATTTACCAATCCCTGATTGTCCAAAAATTAATACACCTTTCCCAAATATATTCATTAGTGTTGAGTGAACTTCAATTGTTGGAGCAAAATACAAATCGTAAATATCTAATATTTTTTGAGTTAATTCACTAGTTGATGGATAGTTTATTCTTAACAAGGGAAAATCTAATTCACTAGCAATTTTATTTAATCTTTCATCCGTAAATTTTTGTGTAATGATAATTACAGGTGAACCCATTTTTAATAAATTAGTATACTTTTCAAAAGCTTCCTGATCAGAAAATTGTGTCATATAATTATTTTCCTTTGAAGACATTAAAATAGCACGTTTATGTTTTTTGTCCTCTTGTTCATTAAAATATCCTGTTAATTCTAAGCCGGCACGGTTAAGACCATAAACTGTAATTTCATTATTTATATTATTTGCCCCTGAAATAATTTCAAAATCAAATTTATTTACTAGTTCTTTAATAGTTAATTTGCTCATTAAATACAGCTCCTTTTTTATTATTATAATTTTACTATATTTGTTCTATAAATGATTATTAGTAATTACAATAAAAATAAAGTTTACTTTATAAAGAAAAACTTAAAAACAGATAAAAACCATTTCAATTATGAAATGGCTTATTTTAGCAAAAATATATAAGGCTGTTATTTATAAAATCTTATATTTTAAATTAATGTTTTTAAATCGTCATTTAAAATAGTTTGACTAGCATTTTTTCTTATTGATGTACCAAATATTAAGAACCCAATTTTCATTGATAAATAAAATACTAAGAACGGTAATATAAAAATAATACTCAACATCAAATCAATAGATAATTGGAATCCCGTTCCAAGAGTTGCCACAATAGAAGCAACAGGAAAAATAAATGTAAAAAAATTAAAAATTAATCATTGCCTTGGTTTAGCGGAATCCATGTAATTTTGTTTCCATATTTTTTTATTAAGTACTAAAACCATAAATTCTTTATTTAAAATGTGATCATTTACATCTAATCTTTTACAAAATGAATAAATGCCAATTAATAGCAAGAACAGTCATATGTAAGAAATCTCTAAAATTAAAATATAAAAAGCAACTATGTCAATTTTTTCTAAGTAAAAACTAACTATAACAATTGATAAAAGAACTAAAAAAATTATTGCATGCAAAGCAAAAACAAATCAAAAAATTATATAAATTCTTTTAATATTTTTCAGAAAAAAACTTTCTTTATTCATTTTTTAACCCCTTTCTTCTTAAATAAAAATGCAAATATTATGTTCCAATTTTGCAACGAATATGATTTCAATTATTTAAATATAATACCAAATGAGGCAAATTTAGAATTATTATACTGATTCAATGTTGGATAATTTTGAAGTGTATTTTTTGTTTTATAATCAAGTGAGCTACTAAAGTCATTCTTATTGTCTTTATACATGGTTGCATAATATCTTGTATTTTTTAGATTTTCAGAAATATACATTGACTTTGATGTAGATTTAGTTTTTTTTAGATAATATGGCATTAAATTTAAAGTAGTTTTTTCTAATCAATTCCCTGATTTATCAAGTTGATAACTATTGGCCATAGGCGAATTAATATCGCCATAATATGTTCCTGTTCATGTAAATTTAGTTGCTAACGTTGCTGTAAAAAAAGTAAGTTTTTGTGTTCTGTTAAAATAATGATCGTAATTCTTTTTCTTTGTATAAGTCATTCAAGGTAATCACTCCCTAAACTTAGCAGTTGAATTAGAGGGAGCACTTTTCAAATCCCATAGCGGATTTTTAGTCTGATCAGATATAAGAACCGCTCTGTCTTTTACACTTACGCTTCCAAATCAAGAACCAAACTTACCGCCTAATCCATTGTTAAAACCTTTTTTAAAATATTCCTCATATTTTTTTCAAACATCTTCACCATAACCCTCTAAAAGAGCCTTTTTATTACTTTCTAAAATAGAATTAATTTCTTTGTTTTGAATCATTTGAATGATTAATTTTGCATTAAAGTTTTGTCTTATAGGATATTTAATTAATATAGCTATTATAGAAGCTATAATGCTTGTTTCAATTCCACTAACCACAATTCCAGAAGAAGTTAAAGCTTTTACAATAGCAGCCTTTAAAGGTATTAAACCTACCATTCCAGTTCCCGCAGATGTTGCAATTAAAGAAGCTATAGCTGCTGTTATTATTGAAACAATTACAAAAGCTACTAAATATATTTTAAAAGCTTCCATAAAACCACCAACCAAATCCCAACCATTTATTGTTTGTACAAAATAGTCAGTGTTTTTTTCACTAGCAATTTCACCTTCATATTGATTGTAAGCATAATCAGATAAATAATTTAATTCTTCATTATTTGCATAACTAATTTTATTCAGATACAAATTTGATAATTTATTTTCAAATTCATTTGTAGGATGAATTGACGATAAACTTAAATATTTATTAACAAATGATGTTTCATTCTCAAAATTATAGTAGTTATATTGTTTAAAATAACTGTCATTTAATTCTTTATCAAAAAAATTATAAATAATATTCTCAATTTTATCTTTTTCATAAAGATAAACTCTTCGTGCACCAAAATAACCCGCTTTTTCGTCTCAGTAATCATAAACTTTAATATATTTACTTGTTTCTTGTCCTAAAAAAGAATATTCAGTTTCTTTGTTTACTTTTGCTTTCCCATTTTCTTTAAAACCATAATTAATAAGTTCTCTATCAAGAATTTTGGAATATTTAAAATCAGCTTTATATTCATTTAACATTTCTTCTCTCAAATTTTTAAAATTTTCTTGTACATAATCTAAGTTATTCTTACTAGAATATGCAACAAGAGCTCCTGACCCTACTAATGTAAAGGCGGATACGGTAATTATAAAAATTTTCTTTAAACTCACTTTAACCTCTTTCTATAATTCAATTTTAACACAGTTAAAATATAAAAGATTAGTAAGTATCTATATGAAAATTTTGTTTTAAAAAGAAAATAATATACAAAATGCAAATACAAATTTGTAAAATATACCTGACTTTTTTCAGCATATAATATAAGGCATTTTTTATAAATTATAATCTAACTATTTTTTTCAATATAAAATTAAGTTCACCGCTTTTCAAAAACCAAGGTCTTGAAGGTTGACTAATTTCGCTTTTTAGCAAAATGTTAGTTATTTTTAGGCATGCATAAATGCTAGGAATAAATATCATTAATTCTATAGGAAGAATAATTATCTTTTTTACAAAGTTTATTGCTGCTAAACTAGTGTAACCACTTGCAACTAAACAAATTGGAGTAATTAAAAAACTTGTTATTGCTAAACTTAAAATTAAAAAGAATACCATTTTAATAAATCATCAATTATTCTTTTTAAACAAAAATACCAATGACCCACAAAATCCAATAAAAATTTTGGCAAACATAAATCCTAAGTGAAATGTTCCACTTATATTTATCATTGATCCAACCAAGTCTGAACAAAAACCAGCAACAATTCCTCCAAGGGGACCAAATATCATTCCTGCGAAAAATATCATAAAATTACCTATCATAATTCTAAAACCAAATACCATAGAATAACCTACAACATTTGTAAGAATAATACTTAATGCAACAATCAAACCTAATAATGTAATATTTTTTACTGAGAATTTTTTAGCATAAATTTTATCTATTCCAATTCCAATAAAAAACATTAAGAGGATTAGTACGCCTGCTATTAAGTTTGTTATTCAAAATAGCATGAAACCACCTCTTTTCTTATTTACTAGTTAAATAATCATAAACCTGTGGAATAAAATACAAACTTCCACAAATTAATAAATTATTTTCTGATTCTTCAATAAACTGTTTTCAGTCTTTAATTTTATTTATATGATCAATGTCATCTATTTCTCATGATTTGTGAAAATCAAAATTTGTAATATTAACACTTTTAAAGTTAGCATCTAAGGAATCTAATATTTTTTTATGTTCTTTTCCTTCAATTGATCCATATAAAACAGTTCACTCATTTTTATTTTCAATACTACTGATCAAAGAATTGATGCCGTCTAAATTATGAGCTCCATCAATTATTATTTTTCTATTATGATAGTTTACTTGAGTAAATCTTCCAATCATTGGTTTTAAATCTAAACAGTTAAAATTATTAATTCCTAAAAATTCTAAAGCTTTTTTTGCTAAACCTTTGTTAGCCTTTTGATATATTATTGTTTCCTCTTCTAATTTGTTTGAGTATAAAACAGTGATATCTTTATTTAATTTACTTTCAATTATTTTTTTATATTTATAATTATCTTCACTAACTATTAAAGTTGTTCTTGGTTTAGCAATATTAATTTTTTGATAAATTATTTCTTCAATTGTTTCTCCTAATATTTCTGTGTGATCATAAGAAACTGAGGTTAATAAAGTTAATAGCTGATTTGAAAATAAGTTAGTTGAATCTTTAAGACCACCAATTCCAGCTTCAATCACTGCAATATCAACTTTGTTGTCATTAAAATACATAATTGCTATGAGAGTTCATGTTTCAAAAAATGTAAGTTTACATTCTTTAATGAACTTTTCAGCTTTTAAAACATATTTTTTTAAGTCATCATCGCTTATTGGCTCATTATTAATTTGAATTCTTTCATTATGATATAAGAAAGCCGGTGAAATGAATAAACCAACCTTCTTATACTTTGTTTTTAACCCGTTAGATAAGAAAAAAGAAGTACTTCCTTTTCCATTTGTACCAACTACATTAATAACTGGTATGTTTTTTTCAATATTATTTAATTTTTTTAAAACTTTATCCAAGTTATATTCATTTTGAAATCTCTGTTGAATTGGTATTAAAAAATTATCTACTGAAATCATTATACAAATATCCTTTTAAATAGGTTCCAGTATATGAGCCCTTTGTATCAGCAACTTGTTCAGGTGTTCCAGCAGCTACAATTAAACCACCACCAATTCCACCTTCTGGCCCTAAGTCAATAACATGATCAGCAACTTTAATGAAGTCCAAGTTATGTTCAATAGCTACAACAGTATTTCCTAAATCAACTAGTTTATTTAAAACGTGAACTAATCTTTTTACATCATCAATATGTAAACCAGTTGTAGGTTCATCTAATAAAAACATTGTTTTTCCAGTTTGTTTTTTTAATAAGTAAGTTGATAATTTAATTCTTTGAGCTTCTCCACCAGATAATGTTGTTGCAGATTGTCCAAGTCTAATATAACCTAAACCAACTTCCAATATAGTATCTAACTTATCCTTGATGTTTGGAATGTTTTCAAAAAATGCAGCTGCTGTTTCAACAGTCATATTTAAAACATCAGCAATTGTTTTTTCTTTAAATTTAACTTGTAAAGTTTCATCGTTATATCTTTTACCTTCACAAATTTCACACACAACTTCTACACTTGGCATGAACTGCATTGATATAGTAATTACCCCATCACCGTAACAATGCTCACATCTACCACCAGGTACATTAAATGAAAATCTACCTTTTTTGTATCCTCTAATCTTTGCTTCTGGCAAGTTTGTAAATAAATCTCTAATATCATCAAAAACACCAGTGTAAGTCGCAGGGTTTGATCTTGGGGTTTTACCAATTGGTTCTTGAGAAATAAAAATAACTTTATCAATATTTTCTAGACCATTCATTTTACTGAATTTCCCAGTTATTATTGTTTCTTTTGCAAGATTTTTTCTTATCCCTTTGTAAATAATGTCTTCTAATAATGTAGATTTACCACTACCACTTACCCCAGTAATAGCAATAAATTTATTTAATGGAATAGAAACATTAACGTTTTTAAGATTATTTTCTCTAGCACCAACGATATCAATTTTTTGGCCATTTCCGATTCTACGTTTTTTAGGAACTGGAATTGTTTCTTTACCTGAAAGGTATCTACCAGTTATAGTATCTGATTTCAATATTTCATCATATGTCCCACTAAAAGTAATTTGTCCACCATGCTCTCCTGCTTGAGGGCCAACATCAACAATTCAATCAGCAGTTTTCATTGTATCTTCATCATGCTCAACAACAATCAAAGTATTTCCTAAATCACGTAAGTGTTTTAAAGTTTTAATTAATTTATCGTTGTCTCTTTGGTGCAATCCAATTGAAGGTTCATCAAGAACATATAAAATCCCTGTTAGCTGACTACCTATTTGTTTTGCTAATCTAATTCTCTGAGCTTCTCCTCCAGATAAAGTAGTTGCTGTTCTTGCTAAATCTAAATAACCTAAACCAACTTCATTTAAGAAGCTAATTCTATTTGTAATTTCAGTTAAAACTAAGTTAGCAATTTGAGCTTGTGTTTGTGTTAACTCAACATTTAAAATAAATTCTAATTCATCTTGAATGCTCATTTTTGTGAAATCAAAAATATTTTTGTCTGCTATTTTGATTGATAAAGCTGTGGGATTCAATCTTGCTCCATCACAAGATTGACAAACACTTGATGACATAAACTTTGTGTATCATTTTCTAATTTCTTCAGATTTTGTTTCAAAATATCTTCTTTGAATTAAGTCTGCAACTCCTTCAATAAAATCATATGAGTCATATCTTCTTCCACTACTACTTAGTAATTTAATTTCAATTTGTTCATCACTACCTCTAAGTATTGCTTTAATCTGTTTATCAGTTAGTTGTTCAATTGGCAAATTCATATCAATGTAATAGTAATCACAAAGAATTTTAAATTTTTGTCATTCTAGATTATCTGTATTTAAAAAGTTTTTAAAATAAACTACTCCACCTTGGTTAATTGACAAAGTTTTATCAGGAATAATTAGTTCTGGATCAGAAACCAATCTAACACCTAAACCATCACAATCACCGCATGCTCCTAAAGGTGCATTAAAAGAAAACAGTCTTGGTTCTAACTCAGGAATATTAAATCCACACACATTACATGAATATGAATTTGAAAATAAATTATCTTCTTTATTTTCAGTTTGCGGGTACTTTATTTTTACTAAGCTATTTGAGTATTGTAAAGCTATTTCAATAGCTGAAAATAATCTTGAATGAACCTCATCATCGTCATGATAAATTAAACGATCAACAACAATATCAATATTATGTCTTTGATTTTTATCCAATGTAATTTCTTCTTCTAACATTTTGATTTCGCCATCAATTAAAACTCTAATGAAACCTTCTGCCAATAATTTTGATAACAAATCTTTATGTGTTCCTTTTTTGTCTCTAACGACTGGTGATAAAATATAAACTTGTTCATCTTCTTCGGTTGTATTTTTTATATTGTTAATTATTTCTTTAATTGTTGCTGCATGTATTTGACCATGACCATTAATACAGTATGGTGTACCAACTCTTGCGTAAAGCAATCTTAAATAGTCATAAATTTCTGTTACTGTACCAACAGTTGATCTAGGGTTGTGCGATGTTGTTTTTTGGTCAATTGAAATTGCTGGGCTCAATCCTTCAATTGAATCAACATCAGGCTTTTCATTTCCACCTAAAAATTGTCTTGCGTAAGCTGAAAGTGATTCTATATATCTTCTTCTACCTTCAGCATAAATTGTTGCAAATGCTAATGATGATTTACCACTTCCACTTAATCCGGTAAAAACAACTAATTTATTTTTGGGTATTTCTAAATCAACATTCTTTAAATTATTTTCTCTAGCACCTTTTATTACTATTTTATTTTCCATTATTTTACCTCACTTTTTTTAGCTTCTAATTCAATAATTGTATCTCTTAAAACTGCTGCTTTTTCAAAATCTAAATCTTTAGCTGCTTGGATCATTTCTGCTCTAATATCATCAATTGTTTTTTGATAAGCTTCTTTTTTGCCTTTTGCAGTTTTTTGTTTTTTAATATTATCAAGCTCTTTTTTAGTTGCTTCACTTAAAGTTGATTGACTTATTTTCTTTGTAATTGTTACTGGAATTATATTATGTTTTTCATTGTATGCTTTTTGTATTTCACGTCTACGGTTTGTTTCATCCATAGCTTCTTGCATTGATGTTGAAATTGTGTCAGCATAAAAAATTACTTTACCATTAGCATTTCTTGCTGCTCTACCTGCAGTTTGAATAAGAGATTTTGTATTTCTTAAAAAACCTTGCTTATCCGCATCTAAAACACAAACTAGACTTACTTCTGGTAAATCTAAACCTTCACGCAGTAAGTTAACTCCAACAACAGCATCATAAACACCACGTCTAAGGTCATTTAAAATTTCACTTCTCTCAAGTGTTTTTAATTCCGAATGTAAATAAGCTACTTTAATATTTCTTTCTTGTAAGTAACTTGTTAAGTCTTCACTCATTCTTATTGTTAATGTAGTTATGAAAACTTTTTCGTTAACTTTTGTTCTTTGATGTATTTGCTCAATTATGTCTTCAATTTGACCTTCAGTTTTTTTAACTTCGATAATAGGATCTAATAAACCTGTTGGTCTAATAATTTGTTCAACAACTTCATTATTAACTAAATCTAACTCATAGTCACCAGGGGTGGCAGAAGTATATATAACTTGTTTAAGTTTTCCGGTAAACTCTTCAAAATTTAATGGTCTATTATCTAATGCTGATGGTAATCTAAAACCATATTCGACAAGTGTTTGCTTTCTACTTCTATCAGTGTTGTACATTCCCCTTACTTGAGAAACCATTATATGTGATTCATCAATAATAGTTAAAAAATCACCTTTAAAATAATCTAATAATGAATATGGAGTTTCGCCCGGCGCTCTAAAATCCAAATGAGCCGAGTAGTTTTCAATTCCACTGCAAAAACCAAACTCTTCTAAACTTTCTAAATCATATCTTGTTCTTTGATCTAGTCTTTCGGCTTCTAATAATTTGCCTTCTTCTTTTAACTCTTTAAGTCTTGTTGCTAATTCTTCTCTAATATTTAAACAAGCCTGTTTTAACTTATCTTCTGGCGTTACATATGCTTGTGCTGGGTATATTGTAACTGTTGATATTCTTTCAATTAATGCTCCAGTAACAATATTTAACATATCAATCATTTCAATATGATCATCAAATAATGAAAAACGATACATAGCTGACATGGATCAACCAGGAACAACTTTTATAACATCACCTTTAACACTAAAAGTACCAGGAGAATTTTCTACATCATTTCTTGTATAACCTGTTTTTACTAAATATGTTAATAGTTCTCTTTTTGAAAACTTTTGACCTGTTTTTAGTTCAAAAAAACTTGATGCATATTGAACAGGATCTTGCGACGGATAAATTGCAGCAACAGAAGCAACAACAATTGTGTCGTTTGAAATTGATAATGCATTCATTGCGCTCATTCTTAACATATCAAGTTCCATATTTATTCTTGCATCTTTATTTATGTATAAATCTGTTGCTGGTTTATACGCTTCTGGTTGAAAAAAATCAAAGTTTGATACAAAATATTCAACTCTATTATTTGGGAAAAACTCCATTAACTCATAATAAAGTTGCATTGCTAGAGTTTTATTATGAGCTAAAACTAAAGTTGGCTTATTAATTTCCTTTATAATGTTAGCCATTGTAAATGTTTTACCAGTTCCAGTTGCTCCTAAAAGAACTTGATGTTTTTTATTTTCTTTTAAACCTTTTAAAAGACTTTCAATTGCCTTTGGCTGATCACCACCAGGTTTAAAATTACTTTTTAAATCAAATTTATTATTATTTATATATTTCATTTTTATTTCCTCCGTAATTTCCGTGGTTCCGTGGTTCGTGGTTACTTAATGCCTAAAACACTAGACTTTACTCTAGTGTTTAGTTCTAACCAATTCTTGTTTTGGCAATCTCTCCACCATCATTGTCATCATCGATAACTGATTTCAAAGAACTTGCATCTTTTTTAATTAATTCAATTTGTTCATATAATGCAATAATCACGTCTCTTGCTATATTTACAAGTTTTTTTTCTTCCGCATTAGTGCATGTTTTTAATTTTTCTTCATATTTAGAAAGTATTTCTTCTCTAGTTGTGGTTCCAACATTTTGAATCCCTAACATAGCAAGCATTTGATCAATTTCATCTTTACCAAGATTTACTGTTTGATTTCCTGAATTTTCTCTTCGTTTTTGAATTTCAATAACTAGACCTAACATAATGTCTCTTTGAATAGACAACTTTTTAATATCATTTTGATTAGTTGCTTTGTCAATTAATTCATCAAATTTAGCATTTATATCTTTATTATTAATGTTTGCTTTTGTTAGTCCAGTTGATTCTAAAATATCATCAATTATTTCATCAGTAATTTCAATTTTTTGAGATTCAACAACTTGTTCAGGGTCTCTTAAAATAATTTTTGAAAGTATATCTACTACTTCAGAAGCAATGTTAATTTTTGTTTTATTAAATAATTCAGTTGCTTGTTCTACATAAACAGCTAATGGGTTATTTTGAGCATATTGTTGTAAGTAAATACCTGCTTTTAGCTTTGAAGCTACATCTATATGTCTTGTTCAATATTTATCAAATGAAGTTAAAATATTTTTTCTTTCCATTTGAAGAACAACATCATCAGGAATATCAATAACTCTAGCCTTATAAAATTCCAACATTGCTTCTGCTATTTGAACAGCTAAGTTCATTTTTTCTTTATTATAAAAATCTTTTGCGACAAATCTTTTGTGTGCAACAAGTTTCCCATCAATAACTTTTAATAATTTTTCAGCATTTAAAGTTTTTTCACCATGAATAATTTCTGAATTTTCTTCTATCAATTCATATGCCACAGTTATTTGAAATTTTTTAATAACAACTTTTAAGTTTTCTGCTCATAAAATGGAATCACGTTGTGCATACATAGCTTCACGTTGTTGCGCTAAAATATTATCATAATCTAAAACGTTTTTACGTTGATCAAAGTTTAATCCTTCAAGTTTTTTCTGAGCATTTGTTACTGCTCTTGTAAAGAATTTTGATTTAATGTGTTCATCACCTAAACTTAAAAAACTTTTTCTTGCTCTAGGAGACGCAAAACGTATCATTAAGTCATCTTCCATAGAAATATAAAATCTTGACATACCAGGGTCTCCCTGACGTCCACTTCTACCTCTTAATTGGTTATCAATACGTCTTGCTTCATTTCGCTCAACTCCAAACACAACTAAACCACCAAGTTCTTTGACTTCTTTACTTAGTTTAATATCAGTTCCACGACCAGCCATATTAGTAGCTAATGTAATGGCGTGTTTTTGTCCAGCTTGAGAAACAATATCAGCTTCTCTGTCATGATTTTTTGCATTAATCATTTCAAAATGCAACCCTGCTTTTTCTAAGTATCTTGCGATTTGCTCTGATGATTCAACACTAGTTGTACCAATAAGGATAGGATTACCTTTTTCATTAACAATTTTAATATCTTCAATTAATTTTTTTAAAGCAGCGTGTTTTGTACCAAAAGTAAAATCTGGTTCATCTTTTCTAATAACAGGTCTATTAGTTGGACACACAACAACTCTAGTATTATAAATCTTAATAAATTCTTCTTCTTCAGTTTTAGCAGTCCCTGTCATACCAGACAATTTAGCATATAAACGGTAAAAGTTTTGGTATGTAATAGTTGCTAATGTTGTTGTTTCTTCTTCAATTTCAACTTTTTCTTTAGCCTGAATAGCTTGTTGCAATCCATCTGAATATGCACGTCCTTTTAATATACGTCCAGTAAATTGATCAATTAATTCAACTTCTCCAGTAGCCACAGTATATTCAACACCTTCTTTAAAAGTAAAGTGTGCTTTTAGGGCATTTAAAATTAAGTGAAATATTTCAGTGTTTTCTAAGGCAAAAAGATTATCTAATGAAAAGAAATCTTTTGCTTTTTTCATACCAGTTTCTGTTAAATAAACTTGTTTTGTTTCCAAATCAATATCAATATCTTCTTTATCATTAATTTTTTGTGCAAACTCATCAGCAGCTTTATATAAATTAATTCTTGATGAACTTCCACCAGAAATAATTAAAGGGGTTCTCGCTTCATCAATTAAAACAGAGTCAGCTTCATCAATAATTGCAAAATTTAGTTCTCTTTGTACTTTATGTTCTTTATCAACAACCATGTTATCTCTTAAGTAATCAAAACCTAATTCTGCATTTGTTGTATATGTTATATCTGCATGATATGCTTCCCTTTTTAAATGTTTAGGCATTCTAGTTCCATTCAATCCAACAGAAACTCCTAAAAAGTCAAAAACTTGACCATTTATTTCAGAGTCACGTCTTGATAAGTATTCGTTAACTGTAACAATGTGAACACCTTTTCCAGTTAAACTATTTAAATAAGCCGGGAATAATCCTGTAAGTGTTTTACCTTCACCAGTTCTCATTTCTGCAATATCACCAAAGTGTAAAATAATTGCACCAACCAATTGAACTTTATAAGCATTCAATCCTAAAACTCTATTTGCTGCTTCTCTAGCTAAAGCATATGCTTCAACAACTAGATCATCAACATTTTCACCATTTGCTATTCTATCTTTGAATTCTTGAGTTTTTATTGCAAAATCTTCATTTGCAAGTTTTTTCATTTTTGGTTCCAATGAAAGGATTTCATTTGCATATTTCCCATACATTCGAAGTAAACTTTTATCTGATGCCATTTTATCTCCTACTACTCCTACTAAACGTAATTTTTTAACTTTAATTATTATAATGATTATAATCTATTTAGTAAAGGAGAATAGCACTTTGAAAACAATTAAAAGCAAAATAGTTTACTCAGAAACAATTGAAATTAAAAAATCTAAGTTTATTTGTCATGCTGTACAAGTTAATTCAAAAGAAGAATTGGATCAATTTATAAAAGATTTTTCTGCGAATGATGCAAGACATAATTGTTACGCCTACAAAATTGGTTCAAACACCATTTTTGGTGGTTACAACGATGATGGTGAACCAAAAGGGACTGCTGGGAAGCCTATATTTAACGTTATAGAAAAAAATGACTTAACAAATATTTGCATTCTTATAACTCGATATTTTGGTGGCATTAAATTAGGTGCCGGTCCTCTAACAAGAGCTTATACTTCAAGTGCAGCGAGTATTGTTAAAAAAGCTGATTTTGAAGATATCAAACAAATTAATAATTTGTCAATTTATTTTAAAATAAATAATATAAAGGAAATAGAAGCTTTTCTTAATAAAAACAATATTGAAATAATTAATAAAAAATTTGAAGATACTAAATGTATTTTTGATTTAAATGCCTTAAAAAACCAAATTGAAGATATCATTCATTTGCTAAATTAGCTATATCTTTGTTTAACTTGTATAGTATGATATAATCTCCTTGTAAGGATTTAGAAAAAATGAATACATTAAATGAAAAACGCACGATATTAATTATCGACGGATATCATTTGCTACATAAGGGTTACTACGGAACTCTTAAGAGAAAAAAATTAGCAACTAATAGAGAAGGTGTTCCAATAAATGCAATTTACACCTTTGTTGCAAAAATTAATCAATTAGTAAAGAAAAATAACTACTACAGCATCATTGTTACTTTAGACATGGATGAGGGTTGTTGACGTCGAGAATTATATCCAGAATATAAAGCTAAAAGAAAAGAAACTCCTGAAGATTTAGTTCCACAAAAACAAATCATTAGAGAATTTTTAACTGCGGCTAATATTCCTTGATATGAAATGCCAAGATATGAAGCTGACGACATAATTGGAACAATTAATAGAATAGCTACAAAGTTAGACTATGATGTACACATATTGTCAAATGATAAAGATATTTTCCAACTTGTTGGTGAAAAAACTACTGTTATTACCAATAGTAGTAAAGATGATGAGCATATATTAATTAACGATGAAAAAGTTTTTGAAAAATTTGGATGTCATCCAAATCAAGTTGCAGATATCAAAGCATTAATGGGTGATCCTAGCGATAATATTAAAGGCGTTAGATACTTACACTATGCTCAAGCAACTGAACTTTTAAGTAAATATGGAAATATTGATAACATTTTTGATCATATTGACGAAATTAATAAAAATATTTCAAAAAGATTAAATGAAAGTAAAGAGTTAATTTTAACTAATAAGAAGATAACAACAATTCAGGATAGACTACCAATTGGTAGAATCAATTTGAAACCTATTAAAGTGAATTGATACGGTTTGAGTAAGTTTTTAAAAAAACATAAAATGTGAGCTTACGTTGCTGATGTTGAAAAAATGGCAAGTGAGTCGAGAAATAAAATTTTAAAGGTTAATGAAAGAAATGAAAAACGCATTCCAAAATAAAAAAAATGATTATTTAGTTTTAAAAATATTTATATTTAGTTTTCTGGCACTATCAATTATTTTATTTGGTGTTGGAAGTTTTTTTGACATGGAAATAAATTCTTGATTTGCAAAAGGCATGGACGTTTATTTCATTAAAATAATTGTTTGGATCTATGAAGAAGCCGGTATGACTCAATCATTTATTTTTATTTTTTTATTCATTGCTGTTATTTTAGAAGTTACATTCATTTCATCTTCAAAAAGTTTAAAATGGAAAATAGTTTTAATTATTTATTATGTTGGTTGATTAGTTTTTTGATTAACATTCAATATAACACAGATCATAGCTGCCCCTTTAAGAGATGATGGTTTTGGGCCTGGAGTTAATGGATGATTTCTTGATAATCAAAAGATACGACAATATATTTTAGTTTCACTTTTTATAATTGAAACTATTGGATTTGGTGGAGTTTTTTACTTTCTTAGATTTAAATTTTCTAATAGAGCCGATCTTCTACAAAATGGCTACAGAGTTGATGCTATTAAAGCGTTAACAATTTACATAGTTTCAAGTTTAGTTGTTTGAATAATGAAACCTACTTTTGGTAGACCCTACTTTTACAGTGTTGATTTCGCTAATATATTTTATTCAGATAGACTTCAACCTGAATGAAGGGATTATTGAGTTCAAACTGGACATAAAATTAAAAGTTGAGGTTATATAAATAAAGAAACAGGTCTAGTTGAAAGCGTTCCTTACAAAGAGTGATGACAAATAAACAATTTTTTTGGAAATATAAAAGATATTTTCAAACCGTTAGGTTCTCAAAAACCAGGATGATGAAATATGGATTTCCCTTCAGGGCATATGAACTCGTGCTTTGCTATTGTATTTGCAGGTTACTTCTTTATTGGAGAAAAAAAGAATCGAAAAATAACAGGATGAAAATGAATATTTTTAATTGGTTGATTCGTTCATATTAATTTAATGCAATATACTCAAATAATTTCAAGAACACACTGAATAACAGACACTTCTTTTACAATTTCAATGACATTAATTTTGTTTATTTTTAATGGTCTTGTAATAGATAAAATAATAAATAAATACAATACTAAAAATAACAGAAACTTTAGATAAAGGGGCATACCCTTTTTTATTTTTATTATTTTGATAAAATTAAAAAGATTTATTTTTTAAGGAGAACATATGAGTTTAATATTATTAGAAAACATAACACACCAAAATGGTGGTAAAAAATTATATGAAGAATCAAACATGCGAATCAATAAGGGTGAGCATGTTGCTCTTTTAGGTCCAAATGGAGCTGGTAAAACAACATTATTAAATATTATTTCTCAAAAAATTGTTCCTGATCATGGAAATGTTGAATGACATCCAAAAGCTAAAATTGGATATCTTGACCAACACCAGGAAGTTGACATGAGCGTAACTGGTGAAGAATACTTAAAAGATGCATTCAAATATCTTTTTGATATGGAAGCAGAAATTCATAAAATTTATGAAGATATGGCTATTGAATATAAAGAAGAAGAACTTGTTAAAGCGCTAGCACTACAAGATGAATTGAACATAAAAGGTTTTGATAGCATTGATAAACAAATTGGAAACTTAGTTGCTGGTTTAGGAATTGAACCAGATAATGTTAAGCGTCCTTTAGGTTCGCTTTCTGGTGGGCAAAGAGGTAAAATCTTACTAGCTAAATTACTATTAAAAAATGATGACTTTATTTTACTTGATGAGCCTACTAACTTCTTGGACGTTGAGCAAGTTGAGTGATTAGTTACTTTTTTACAAAATTATGAAAATGCCTTTTTAGTTGTTTCTCATGATAGAGATTTCATAAATAGAATTGTTAATGTTATTTACGCAATTGAAAATTTGGAAATTGTTAGATACGTTGGAAACTACGATAAATACGTTGAACTTTCAGCATTGCGTGCTGAACAATATGATAGAGCACGCGAGGCGCAACAAGGGCAAATATCAAAACTTAAAGAATACATAGCTAAAAATGGTGCTAGAGCTTCAACCGCTCGTAGTGCACAATCAAGACAAAAGCAATTAGAAAAAATTGATGTAATGGATGCTAGAAAAGAAAATGCAAAGCCTAATATGCATTTCAAATATAGAAGACCTAGCTCAACAGTTATTGTTAAGGCAGAGCAATTGGAAATTGGATATGATTTTGCTTTAACAAAACCTTTAACATTTGAATTAAGAGAAGGCGAAAAATGTATCGTTAAAGGTTACAACGGTATTGGTAAAACAACTTTCCTTAAAACAATTGCTGGTGAAATTGAAAAAATTGGCGGGTCCGTTGAAATTGGGCAAGGTGTTTTTACAAACTTTTTTCATCAAATTGATGACTTTGAAGATCATGAAACACCAGTTAGTTACTTATTAACAAGATACCCTCAAATGACACCTGGTGAAGTCAGAGCTAAAATTGGTATGTTCGGAATAAAAAGTGAATTAATGATGAACAAAATGAAGGAGCTTTCTGGGGGAGAACAAACTAAAGTTAGATTAGCTGCTCTTAGTTTGGAACCAAGTAGTTTACTTATTCTTGATGAACCAACTAATCACATTGATGTTCTTGCAAAAGAATCTTTATTGGATGCAATCAAGGCATTTGAAGGGACTGTTTTAATTACAACCCACGATATTAACTTTGAAACTCAATGGGCTGATAAAGTTTTAGATTTTGAAGATATTTTAGGATAAAAAAAATGGAACTTGTTTGTTCCTTTTTTTGTATTCAATTAGAATTTTTTTGCAGCCTCTAAGATATCACTTTTAACTTTTTCTAAGTTAGCAATAGGTGTTTGTTCTGCGTAAGGAGGAATATCCATCATGTCATTAATAATAATTGGATTTTCGACTTTAGCTCCTAAGAATTCTCATATATTTTTTACATGTTCAGTAAATGCTGAATTTGGAGTTCCAGTTCCACCTTTTGTTGCTAAGATTTGAATATTTTCAATATTTGAAAGTAAACCAATAGCATTACCATCAGTTGAACCTTTATAAGTGAATGTAAAGTTTGCTATTGTGATGTGATCAATATAATTTTTTAATATTGCTGGAATTCCTCAGTTAACCATTGAAAAGTTTAAAACAATCTTATCAATTGATTTCAGTTGCTCTATGAAACTAAATGAATCTTCATGGTTAAAATATTCATTTATGTTATTTCTTGTTAATGTTTTTTGTGACATTGGTGCTTCATTTAAATCTAACCTAATGATTTCATCGCTCGGATTTATTTTTTTGTATTCTTCCACAAACATGTTTGACATTGCTAACGAATCTGAATTGTTTAATTGAGAAACACTAGCATTAATTACTAATATTTTTTTCATTTTTATTTACCCTCTATTTGTATTTAACGCATACATGTATATAATAATATAAGGAGCGTATAAATGTAAGTACACACTAAATTGTTATATACTTACCAAAAAGAAAGTTAGGGATTTATGGAACATTTTTGTCCACTAGAATACACATTGAATTTTATTAAATCAAAATGAGTTATATTAATAATAAGAGAACTTTCGTTTGGAACATGCCGATTTAATGAATTAGAAAAAAGAATAAGCGGAATAAGTCAGAAAGTATTGACCTCAAATTTAAGATTTTTAGAAGAAAACAATTTGATTAAAAGAAAGGTTTATCCGGTTGTTCCCCCAAAAGTCGAATATTCACTAACTGATTTAGGCGAAAGCTTAAAACCTATACTAGATCAAATGAGTGAATGAGGAACTAAAAATTGTAAAAAATAGAAGTTAAAAACTTCTATTTTTTGTTATGCAATCATCACAAATGATGCATGTTCTTTTATTGGCTTTTTCATTACATAAATACATTTGTTTTTTAACTAACGAATAACTTTCTCTGCAACAATCACATCTGCTTTTATCAAACTCGTTAGCTTTTATTAATAATTCATCACCTAATTGTTTTTTTAAATATTCTTTATAAATTTTTGATCTATTTGGTTTTTGATTATATTTTTTTTCAAATAATTCTTCCATTATTAATACTTCATCATTTAGGTAGATATTTACTGGTTTACCACCAAGTCTATTTACTACTTCAAATTCTTTATTTTTCATTTTAACCTCTTTAATATAATTATACATAAAAATTTTATATACACATATTTTATATACATAATTTTAATTTCGTGGTATTATGAAATTAAGGAACATTTCCTTGGAGGTTTATATGACAGATAACAAATGTACTTGTAAAACTTGTAACTGTGCTAGTTGCACAAAAGATAATTGCACATGCAAAGATTGTAATTGCACAATGAGCGAGTGTTCTTGTGACTAATAAAAAACTTAGCTTTTGCTAAGTTTTTTATTTTTTTGGAAAGAATAACCTAATTGCATTATCTCTTGTTATTTCTGCTACATCAGATCTATTCATTTTTTTAATATTTGCAATTGCATCAACAACTAATGGTAAATATTTAGGTGCATTAGTTTTTTTATTATATGGTTTTGGTGTATCATAAGGTGCATCAGATTCAACTACAATGCTATTCATTGGTAGATCTACAATAACTTTCTTAAGATTTTTGTCTCTTGTTACTTGACCATTAATCGAAATTAAAATTCCTTTATCAATGAACATTTGAGCAACTTCCACACTTTCATTGAAAGCATGCAAAACTGCTTTAAAATATTTTTCTTTTTTTAATATCGCCAAAACATCATTATAAGCATCAATTGATCCATCAATATCTTTAATATGAAGCATTAATGGCAAATCCATTTTTTTAGCTAATTTTACTTGTTTTGTAAAGCCTGCAATTTGCTGATTTTTGTATTCGCTACCTCTTGAGTAGTCTAAACCTGTTTCACCAATTCCAACAACTTTATCAGCATTAGCTAACACTTCTAAAGTGTTATAAGCTTCATCTGTAAAGAATTGTGCATTAGTTGGGTGTATCCCAACTAATGCTCAAACATGCTTGTTTTTTTGTGCTTGTACTAAAGCAACTTTTGATGACTTGATGTCATAACCAACATTATTAATGATGTCCACACCACTTTTTTTGGCTTCTGATGCCATTTCACCACTTGTAATTTCGTTTTCAATATAAATATTGTCATTTAAGTGACAATGTGTATCGTATACTCCTGCCATTATGTAATCCTCTTTTTTCTTTTACTCTTTAATTATAAAACTTTTTTAAATATTAAAAATTAGTTTAGCATTACGAGTTGTATTTTTTATTACTTCTTCTCTAGTTGTATTTTTTAATTCAGCAATTTTTTCAACAGTTAAATTTATATATTTTGCTTCGTTTAGTTTTCCCCTATTAGGATGTGGTGTTAAGTATGGAGCATCTGTTTCAACCAACATTTTTTCTAAAGGAATATTTAAAACAGCTTCTTGAAGTGCTTTGGCATTTTTAAATGTTACTGCTCCACCAATATTAATATAACAACCTAGATCTAAGAATTTTTGCGCATATTCAGTATTTGCTGAAAAACAATGAATAACAACTTTTTTTATACTATATTTTTTTAATATTTCAATTACATCATCGTATGCTTCGTAAGAATCAACATGGTCTCTGATATGGACTTGTAAAACTTTATTATGTTTAATTGCCAATTCTATATGTTTGTTAAAAAAAACTTTTTGTAGCGCTGCATCTTCTTTAGTATAAAAATAATCAAGACCTGTTTCACCAATTGCTATTACTTCTTTATTATTAGCTAATTCATCTAATGTATCTAAAACTGATAAATCTGTTTTTGAAACATCATTTGGGTGAATCGCAATTCCGGCAAAAATAATGCCGCCATATTTTTTAGAAAGCTCAACTGCCTTAAGACTTGATTTCACATCAAAGCTTGCACAAAGAAATCCTTCAACATCGTTTTCTATAGCCTCCTTTATCATTGGATCTATCATTTGTTCAGTGTATTTATAATCATCATTAAAATGAATGTGTGCATCAAAAATTTTATTGTCCTTCAACATTTTCAAATTACCTCTCAGTCGTTTTCATAATATTGATTATAATCTTTTAGTGATATAATTAAAATAATAAAAGGAGAATATTTTATGAGCAAATTATTAGTTATAAACGGTTCTGTTATTCCAAGTGAAAAATCAAATTCACATGAAATGGCAAAAGTATTTTTAGAAGAATATAAAAAACTTAATCCAAACGATGAAATTATTGAATTAGATTTAAATAAAACTATCGTTGGAACAAATGTTCTAACAACTGAAACATTTTCATCATATTGAAATGAAGAAGAAGGAATGAAATACATTAATCAGTTAAAAGAAATTGATAAATTATTAATTATTGCACCTATGTATAACTTTCACGTTTCTGGAATGTTAAAAAACTACATTGATCATGTTGCTTTAGCAAACCAAACATTTTCTTATAAGTATGCAACAAAAGGTGCAAGCATTGGTTTGTTAGATAAATTAAAAGTTCAAATTCTTGCGACTCAAGGTGCACCAAAAGGTTGATACCCATGAGGTGATCATGTTGCTTACTTAAAAGGAACATGAGAATTTATGGGGGCAACCGTTGCTGAACCAATTTTATTGGCTGGAGTTAAAGTTGAACCATTAAGTACACAATCTCCAAAAGAAATTGTTTCGTTAATTATTCCGAAATTAATTGAGGCAGCTAAAGAATTTTAAATTTTTAAAACAAAAAATAAATTACAAATTATTATAAACAAATTGCTGAGTCAAAGATAAAAATCTACTTTTCTTAATAGAAAGTAGATTTTTATATATTTAGAATATTTTATGATTTAATTTTAATATAAAGAGGTACAAAAAAATAATGAATAGAAAAGAATATATAAATTTTACAAGAGCCAATAACGAGCCAATTAATATGAAAAACCCAGAGATAGCGAGATGAATGGATGAAATGGCCATGGAATCACAATCACAGTTAGTTAAATTAAATCAACTTTCTGATAAAACAAAGATTTTAAAACAATTTGAAATCTTAACTGATCAAAAACTTGATGAAAGCTTTAGATGTTTTTTACCCTTTTATACAGATTATGGAAAAAATATTCAAATTGGGAAGAATGTTTTTATTAATAAAAATTGCAACTTTCAAGATCGAGGGGGCATTGAAATTCATGATGGAGCTTTAATCGGAATGAATGTAAATATTGCAACGTTAAACCACGGTATCAAGCCTAATGAAAGACATATTATTTATCCACAAAGAGTTGTTATTGGAAAAAATGCTTGGATTGGTTCCGGAGTTACAATTCTTCCAGGAGTTACAATTGGTGAAAATACTATTATTGCAGCTGGAGCAATTTTGACAAAAAATGCAGAAGAAAATTCAATATATGCAGGTGTACCTGCTAAAAAAATTAAAAATTTATAAGTAATAAAAAAAAAGTATTTTAAAATAGACTGAAATATTTTAGGAAACCGCTTTTTTTTCTGCAGCTTTTAAAGCTTCTTTAATTATATTTTCAAATTCTTTATTATCTAGAACTTTTTGCCCCTCAATTGTTGAACCATTTGGTACACAGATCTGATCTACAATTGTTCTTAATGATACTTCTGATTTTGATGCATTAACTACACTTCCAATTATAGCTTCTTCTATTATTCTAAATGCTTGTTCCTTTTCAAAACCATTTGATATTGCATAGTCAGTCATTGCCTTATAAAAAGAAATTATATAAGATGGTGAACAACCTGAGATAGCTGTTAAAGTTCCAAAATTTTCTTCACTGACATTTTCAACTATTCCACAAAGTTCAAACATTTTTGTAACAAAATTTATTTTTTCATTAGACGCATTTTTTGTAGCCAAAGCTGTTACTGATTTTTGAATAGATGCATTCATATTAGGCATCATTCTGATAACCATTACATTTTCATTTTGTTTAAAACAATTTTGAACTGTATCAATTGTTACTGCATTTGCCATACAAATTATTGTTTTACCATTAATATTTAATTGATCTATTTCGCTACATAGTGGTTCTACATCAATTGGTCTAGTCCCAATTACAATAAAATCAATGTTTTTAGTTTCAATATCACTAATATCGTTCAAAGAGTTTAAACCCTTAATATTTTTTACCGCTTTTTCCTGAACTTCTTTAATAACATCGTAGCCAAAAACTTTTATTCCATTATTAGGGTTTTTCAATATTCCTTTAACAAGTGCTGTACCCATATGCCCTAAACCTATAAATAATACTTTTTTCATTGTTTACCTCTTTATTACTAGTAATTATAATTTAAAAGTTAAAAAAATAACCTCTAAGGTTATTTTTAATCTTATTTAGTTAAGCTAATTGTATCTTTACAAATCATTAACTCTTCATTAGTTCTAACTGCTAAAACTTTAATTTTAGAATCAGCTGAAGAAATATATTTATAATCTCCATAGCTTTCATCATTTTTTGCAGTATCAATTTTAATATCTAATAAAGGCAATTTTTCTAAGATAAATTGTCTTGTGTGAATTGAATTTTCACCAACACCAGCTGTAAACACAATTCCATCAATGTCGCGTCCTAATAAGTTAGCAAATCTGATAATGTAATCAGCTGCAACTTGAGTGTATTTATTAAGTGCTCGTTTGTAATCCTCATCACCTTTAAAATATCCACCAGTTACATCACGCATATCGCTTGATTTACCACTTAAACCTAATAGACCTGATTCTTTATTTAATATATTTGTTATTTTTGAAACGTCTGTTTTTAATTCTTTACACATGTATTCAATAATTGATGGATCAATATCACCACTTCTTGTACCCATCATTACACCAGCGAGAGGAGTTAATCCCATTGTTGTATCAAATGATTTACCATTTTTAATACATGTTATACTTGCACCGTTTCCCAAATGGCAAACGATAAGGTTAAGTTTATCTTTAGGTTTGTTTAAAACTTCTGACATTTTTTCTGCAATGTATTGATAACTAATTCCATGAAAACCATATTTTCTTACACCATGTTCTTTATATCAAGAATATGGAACAGCATATAGATATTGTTCTTCTGCTAAAGTTTGGTGGTAAGCAGTATCAAAACATGCAACCAATTTAGCTTTAGGCATTACTTTCTTAATTGCTTCAATGGCTGTTATGGCACCTGGGTTGTGTAAAGGTGCTAATTTAATAGCATCTTTAATTGTGTTAAAGACTTTTTCATTAATGACTGATGATTCGTTAATTGTTCCACCATGAACAACTCTAAAACCTACAGCATTGATTTCTTCAACATTACTAATAATATTTAATTCAATTAATTTATCCAAAATAAATTTAATAGCTATTTCATGATTAGGCAAATCAACCTTATATTCATATTTATTACCTTCATATTTAAATGAAACTGCTCCATCGATAGTAATTCTTTCTGCTAAACCATCAAGAATATCAATTGGGTTATTTTTATCAGTGTCATTAAATAATCTAAATTTAATTGAACTACTTCCTGCGTTAACTACTAAAATCATATTACGCCTCCAATGCTTGATAAATTGTAATAATAGCTGTATTCATAATATCTGTCAGTGTAGCTCCACGACTTAAATCATTAACAGGTTTATTAAATCCAAGAATGAACGGACCTATAGCTTCATAACCACCCATTCTTTGTGCAATTTTATAACCAATGTTTCCCGCATTTATATCAGGGAACACAAACACATCAGGTGTTTGTTTTGTTAATTTGCAGCCTTTAAATTTTTTGTCTCTGATTTCTTTATCTCATGCGGCATCAAATTGAATTTCTCCGGCATAATTGAAATCAACAGTTTGAGAATCTAATAGTTCAACTGCTTCTTTAACACGAACTACATCTTCACCAGCTCCAGAACCTGCTGTTGAATAACTTAATAGAGCAACTTCAGGTTTTTTAACATCAAATGATTGTGCAAATTTAGCTGTCATTTTAGCAATATCTGCTAATTGTTGGCTTGTTGGTTTTAAATTTAAAGCACAATCAGTAAAGAAGTAATTTTCATCACCTTTATTCATAATAAATACGCTAGCTGCTAAAGCAACATTTGGTGATGTTTTTATGATTTGTAATGCCGGTCTAATAGTATCTGCTGTTGTATATGTAATACCACATAGCATACAATCAGCTTTTTCCATCTTAACTAACATTGCACCAATATAGTTTGCCTGCCCCATTAATTTTGTGGCTTGCTCCAAATTAGTTTTGTCTTTTCTTAAATCCATAAATTTTTGGATTAAAGGTTCTTTATCCAATTCATCAATTGCAATAACTTCAATTTTTGAATCTAAAGTTGTTGGAATTGATTCAGCTTTTTGGAAAAGCATAATAACTTTTGAAATATTTTCTTTAACAAGTGTATTAGCTACTTCTTGAATTTTAGGCTCTTCACCCTCAGGTAATACAATAGTTTTTTTATGATCTGAATTTACTAGAATTTTTTTAATTTGTTCTACTGAATACATATTAAAGGTTTAATGATTTTCCTGATTCTAATGCTTCAGCTGCTTCACCAATTGCTTCACTCATAGTTGGGTGAGGGTGGATCGCTCTTGCTAATTCTGTAATAGTTCCTTCACATTCAATTAATGTTGTAAATTCTGAGATCATGTCTGTTGCTCTGTTTCCAATAATATGAGCACCTAATAAAGTTTTGTATTTTGGTTCACAAATAATTTTAACAAATCCTGTTGTATCATCATCAGCTAATGCTTTACCAATTGCAGCAAATGGGAATTTGAAAGTTTTGTATTCAACACCTTCTGCTTTTAATTGTTGTTCTGTTTTTCCAATCATTGCAATTTCTGGGTGTGAATAAATACAACTTGGAATTTTTGAATAATCCATTTTAATATCTTCAGCACCTGGTTTATTTGCTTTTAATGCAATTCTATTTGCTGTAACAATACCTGCATGTGAAGCAACGTGTGCTAACATAATTTTACTTGTTACATCACCAATAGCATAAACACCATCTAAGTTTGTTTCACCATAATCATTTGCAATAATTGATTTACGTTCTGATAATTCAAGACCAATTCCATCAAATCCTTTAGTAACTGTTTTTCTTCCAATTGATTCTAAACAGTAATCTGATTTAACAGTTTGTTCTTTACCGTCAATTTCAAATACAACTGATTTACCTTTAACTTCTTTGACTTTTGCATTAGTAAAGATTTCAATTTTGTATTTTTCTTTTAATGTTTTTGTCATTAATGCTGTAACATCTTGATCTAACATTGGAAGAATTTTTGGTGCTCCTTCAATAACTGTAACTTTTGTTCCTAAAGCTGCAAATAAACAACCAAATTCAATTCCAATAACCCCACCACCAATAACTGTTAATGCTTTTGGTATTTTTGGTAATGAAAGAATTTTTGTTGAATCAATTAAGAACCCACTGTTTCTTCCTTCTGCAAATCCTGGTAATGGTAATTCGTTTGGAACTGATCCACTAGCAATAATTAAGTTATCACAGTGGTATTTTTTACCATTTACAGTAATAGTATTTTTATCTAAAGCTGATGCTTCACCAATAATTTGTTTTACACCATTCTTAGTTAATAATGCTTTAACACCACTAGTTAGTTTGTTAACAACACCATCTTTACGCTCAAGAGCTTTATCTCAATTAATACTTGGTTCGTCTTTTGTTTTCATATCAATACCTAAGTTAGCAGCTTTGTGAACGATATCTTCAAAAACCTTTGCTGTTCTTAATAATGATTTTGTTGGAATACATCCTACATTTAAACAAACACCACCATAGTATTGTTTTTCAATAATTAAAGTTTTTAAACCTAATTGGGCTGTTTTAATAGCTGAAACATACCCTCCGATTCCAGCTCCAACAACTATAACATCAAAACTTTCTTCAGTGTCTGTGTGTTTAGTTGCAGCAGGCGCAGGTTGAGTAGGTGCTGGTCCTCTGCTTGGAATTAAATCATTAGATACCGGTGTTGAACCTACAACACTTGCATTTTCTTCTTCAGCAACCGGTGCTGCTTCAGTTGTAGCACTTCCATCATCGATTTCAATAACTACATCGCCAACTTTAATTTCTTGTCCTTCAGAAATTAAAATGTTTGCAATCTTTCCACCAACAGGTGCTGGAATTTCAGAGTTAACTTTATCTGTTTCAACAAAGAATAAAGCATCTCCTTCTTTTATTTCTTGCCCTAATTTAACAAGAACTTCTGCAACTTTTCCTTCAGTAAGTCCTTCTCCAATATCAGCAAATTTTACTTTAAACATCTTGCTTCTCCTCTTTTACATTAATAGTAATGCTGGATTACTTAAATAATTTTCTATTTTCATTAAGAATCTTCCGGCATCTCCACCGTCAATAATTCTATGATCACATGTCATTGAGAATGGCATGATTCAACCTGCTTTAATTTCATCTTTCACGAATATAGGTGTTTTTGTCATTGTACCTACTCCTAAAATAGCTGATTCAGGTGAATTAATAATTGGTGTTGCGTAATCTAAGCCAACTGATCCAAAGTTTGAAACTGTAAAAGTTGCATCTTTCATTTCAGTCATAGCTAATTTACCATCTCTAGCTTTTTTAGCTAATTCACCAATTTTGTTAGCGATTTCAAACACTGATAAGTGGTTAGCTCCTTTAATAACAGGAACCATTAATCCTTTTTCAGTATCAACTGCAATACCTATATTGATATTGTGTACTTGTAAGATTGCATTGTTTTCTGCATCTATACGAACATTAATATTTGGCATTTCTTCCAATACTTTAGCAGCAGCTTTAACAATGAATGCTAAATAAGTCAATTTAATTCCTTTTGATTCACATCCATCTTTTAACATTGCACGCATATCGTATGTTGGAGTAATGTTAATATTTTTCATTCCAGTAAATGCAGCATTTTCTGAATGAGATTTAACCATTGCTTTAACAGTAGCTTTTCTAATTCCATTCATTGGAATTGAATCTCATGATAAAGGCGCATCAATTTCAACAGATTTCATAGCTTTTTTAGGAGCAGCACTTGTATTTGAAGCAGCAACTGGTGCTGAGTCTAAGTCTGAAACTAAAATTCTTCCATGTGGACCTGTTCCTTTGATTGTTGATAAATCAATTTTTTTGTCTGCTGCAATTTTTCTTGCTAATGGTGTTGCCTTAACTCCACTATTTGAAACTTCTACAATATTATTTGTTGTTGTTCTTGAAGCAATAACATCATTTGAAACTGGTGTAGAACCTACTACTGATGCATTTTCTTCAATTGGTTCATTTTTTGTTTTAACTTCAGCAACAGGTGTTGCTTCAGCTGCTCCAGATCCGTCATCGATTTCAATAACTACATCACCAACTTTAATTTCTTGTCCTTCAGAAATTAAAATATTTGCAATCTTTCCACCAACAGGTGCTGGAATTTCAGAATTAACTTTATCTGTTTCAACAAAAAATAAAGCATCTCCTTCTTTTATTTCTTGCCCCATTTTTACAAGAACCTCTGCAACTTTTCCTTCAGTAAGCCCTTCTCCAATATCAGCAAATTTTACTTTAAACATATTATTCTAATTCCTCTCTACTAAAATTTGTAGTCAAGCACTTTTTTAATTGCTTCTACAACTTTCTGTGGGTTCACTTGGTGGAATCCTTCTCCTCTGTCATAAGGAATAACAACATCATATCCAGTACATCTTGCTAAAGGTGCTTTTAATGAATCAAAACAGTTTTCATTAACTGTAGCAATAATTTCAGCTGGCACACCAAATGATCTAACAGCTTCACTAACAACTAATAATCTTCCTGTTTTTTTAACTGATTCAATAACCATTTTTTTATCTCATGGTTGAATTGAACGTAAATCAATTAATTCGATTGAAGCAGTTGGGTGTGTAGATTTAATCATTTCAACAGCTTTCATGCAATCTACTGTTTGTGCTCCATAAGTAACAATTGTTAAATCATTTCCTTCTTGGATTTTGTAACCTTCACCAATAGCTACTGTATAGTATCCATCTGGTACTTCTTGTTTGAATGCACGATATAACTTAGTTGGTTCTAAAACAATAACTGGATCTGGTGATTCAATTGCTGCTAATAATAAACCTTTTGTATCATAAGGAGTTGAAGGCATAACTGTTTTAATACCAGGAATGTGAGCAAAGATAGCTTCTAAAGCTTCTGAGTGGTGTTCTAAGGCTCTAATACCTCCACCCATTGGCATTCTTATAACCATAGGTGCTGTTCATTTACCACGACTTCTATTTCTCATACGTGAAATATTTGCAATAACATTTTGTAATGCTGGTAAACCTAATCCTTGAAATTGTAATTCAACAACTGGCTTCATACCATTCATTGCCATCCCTAGTCCAACACCAGCAAACATTGCTTCTGAAATAGGAGCATTAAAACTTCTTTCAATTCCATATTTTTGTTGTAATCCTTGAGTAGCTCTGAAAACTCCACCCTCTAATCCAACGTCCTCACCAAAAACAATAACGTTTTTATCACGGTCCATTGCAACATCAAGAGCTTCAGTAACTGCTTTAATATTATTAATAACTGCCATTAGTGGTGTCCTCCGTCTTTAGTTTCTGGGTATTTAGCAAAGAATTCTTTTGCTTCTGTTAATTGATTTTTTAAATCTTCTGTTAATTCTGCATATTGGTAGTTGAAAATATCTTCGATTGGGTAGTTTTTATTTTGTTCTACTCAAGCAAATTCAGCTGCAATATGTTTGTCTTGTTCCTCATTTAAAGCAGTTTGCTTTTCTTCACTTCAAATTCCTTTTTCTATCATATAAGCTTTTAATCTTATCAATGGTTCATAAGGAACTCTATCTTCAAATTCACCTTTTGGACGATATACATCTGGTGCATCTGATGAAGAGTGGGCTCCAAGTCTATATGTATCAAATTCAATTAATACTGGACCATTTCCGCTTCTTGCAAATTCAACAGCTTCTTTTGCAACTGCATAACTTGCTAAAAAGTCATTTCCATCAACTTTAATTGATGGCATTCCTGTTGCAATTGCTTTAACTGCAATATTTAATGATTTTGTTTGTTGAACAGTTGGAGTTGAAATAGCTCACTTATTGTTTTCACAAACGAACACAACTGGTAATTCATGTAACTTAGCAAAGTTCATAGCTTCATAAGTTTCTCCTTCACTCATTCCACCGTCTCCAGTTGTAGTAACTGCAACACCTTTTTTACCTTGGTATTTTTCAGCAAAAGCAATACCTGTTGCTTGAGAGTATTGTGAACCAATGATAATGTTTGGTGGTAATGAATTAACACCTTCTGGTGCTTTTGCTCCAGCTTCATTTCCTGCTCAGTATAGCATTATGTTTCTAACAGTTTGACCCATTGTTAATCATGCTGCATTGTTTCTATATCCTGAAACAAAAAAGTCATTTTTTGGGTCAATTACCATTGTGTATGCAACCTCACAAGCTTCTTGTCCTGTTGAGCTTAAGAAAGATAATAATCTTCCTTGTCTTTGCATTTTATTTTGGTAGTCATCTTGTCTTCTTGAAAGATTCATGATTGAATACGCTTTAATTAATTCTTCATCTGAAATAGATGGTGCTAATTTAGGATTGATGATTTTACCATCTTTATCCATTACGCGAACAACTTCATCTTTTTGCGGATCAAATTTTCCGATATATTTCATATATTTTTCCTTTCTTAATTGAATAATAAATTTAAAATATCTTCAGCTTCAAAGTTATCACCAAAAATTTCTTTTAACGAAAACTTATCTAAAATATTTTTTACTGCATGATAATCATAATCAGTATTTATTAGTGCAAATTCTAGTGCTTCTGTACCTGTATAACCAAGAAAATCACCATAAATTTTAATGTTAGTAATTTTACCTTTATCAACATTTGTTTTTATTTCAATTAATCCTTTTGTTTCTAGATACTTTTTATTTGAAATTTCAAAATCTTCATTTTTAGCAAATGTTCATTCTCTTGAACAATATTTTTCTTCGAATAATTCATTAATACTTTCTTTTTCTGAATCGTTAAATTCAATTCATTTAACCTCATCATTTTTGGTATAGCTATTAATTACATTTTCTATAAAATCATTTAATTCTATTTCTTTTTCATTTTCAGTCAGAATTGCTTTTATGTTAGCAACTCTAGCTGGTTTTGATTTAACTTTTTGATGCTTAATTTTTTCTGGATCCACATTTAAATATTTTAAAATTCTTGGTAATTCAACATCAAATAATAATGTTCCATGCTGAAGAATTTTTGTTATAGTTTTTAATTGTGCATTTCCTGAAATTTTATATCCATCAATTTCAATATCATTTCTTCCTGAGAAATTAGCATTTAACCCTTCACTTCTTAAATACTGAATGATTGGTTGTAGTGCAATTTCAAAGTTAGATTGAGAGTTTTTATCATTATTAACAATAAGTGAATAACATACGTTTCCCATGTCATGAAAAACTGTTCCTCCACCTGTATTTCTTCTTATAATTTTTACTTCGTCTTTCATTGCTTCAGCAATGTTAATTTCAGCATAAGTATTTTGATTTCTACCAACAACAATTGTATTACTATTTTGTCATATGTACAAAATAGGATCATTAGTTACATATTGGTAAGTTAAATACTCTTCAACAGCTAAGTTGTAAGCTGGATCATTTGACTTTGAAATAAATAGATTAATCATTTTATTTTTTAAAGTAATTTAACCCTAATACTTCTAAACCTGCCAATGTAACAAAATTATATGGCTTATTGAAGTGAGGTAAGAAGAAAATATCAACTAATGGTAATTCATCAATAGTTAATTCTTTTTGAATTCCTAATGAAAGCATGTACATGATTTCTGTATGGTTATTTTCACTACCTATTTGAGCTCCAATAATTTTTCTTGTTTTTTTGTCTCATACTAATTTAATTCAAGCTTCTTTGTAAGTTGACATAAATTCAGGACGATCTGAATCAGATAATAAAATTGCTTCATAATCTAATCCCATTTTTTTAGCACTTGTTTCGCTTACACCAGCTGAAGCCATTTTAAATCCAAATACTTCAATACCGTTTGCTCCTGTAAAGCCTGGTGATGCAAGTTTATTTCCATTAACAATATTTGCTGCTGCAAGAATTCCTGTTCTAACTGCAGTTGTTGCTAATTGAATTGGCATTTCCATATTTAATGCTTTATTGAAAACTGTTGAACAATCTCCAATTGCATAAATATCTGGGTTTGATGATTGACAGTATTCATTTGTTAAAATTGCTTTTCTGTCATTTAACTCAACTACACCTTCCAATTGTTTAGTTTGAGCAACTACACCAACTGAGAATATTACATAATCAGTTGCGATTTCTTCTTTGTCAGTCACAACGTGAGTAACTTTTCCATCAGCACCTTTAAATTCTTTAACACCTTGTCCTAAAGCCAATTTAACTCCAGCTTTTTCCATTCTGTCTTCAACATGCTTAGTAAATTCTGCATCATAGTAAACAGGCATAATTCTGTCAGCAAAATCTACTAATGTAACTTCTTTACCATGAGCAACAAAAGCATCAACTAATTCAACTCCAATATAACCAGCTCCTACAACTGTAACTTTTTTGATTGAATCATCTAAGTTTGCTTGTTGTATTTTTTTAGCATGGTCATAGTTTTTACAAATTTGTACACCTTTTAAGTCTAATCCCGGGATTGGTGGTAATAAAGGTCATGTACCTGTAGCTACGATAACTTTATCGTAGCTATCTTCAAATGTTTCACCTGTTTCTAAATTTTTAATTAAAACAGTTTTTTTATCAGCGTCAATTGAAACTCATTCGTGTTTCATTTTTACATTGATTCCTTCTGATTCTAAAATTTCTGGTGTTGCGTAAAATAATCCATTTGGATCTTTAACTTCACCTTTAACCCATAATGCAATTCCGCATCCTAAAAATGAAATAACATCGTTTCTGTCGTATGTTGTTACTTCAATTTCTGGGTTAAGTCTTTTTAATGTTCTAACTGCAGTTGTTCCTGCATGGTTAGTACCTAAAACAATAACTTTCATATTTATAACTCCTCTTAATAGTTTTATTAATATTGGAATAAATATCCAATAATTAATGTAAATTTATAAAAATTTGGAAAATTTTTCAAAAATAACATAAAAAAATAAAAAATATTCCTATGTTTATTATACTCTTAATGCCATAATAAAAAAGACTTATAAGGATTTAAGTATTAAAAAAATGGCTGAAAAAGCCATTAATTTACTCTTTTAAAGATGATTTTTTTATCACCTAATTTTTTAAAGCTAATTTCTTGTCAATTAATTAGTTTGTCAAAAGATAATTCAACATTTTTTAATCCGATCTGCTCAATCATATCTTCATAATTTTCTACTAAAATAGGTTTCAATAAAAAAATCATAATAGCTATATTGCGTTGCAGTGTTGCCATAACATTTTTTAGTTCCGAAAAATTTTCTTCTTTAGCTAAATTTCAGGGCATTTTTTCTTCAATATATTTATTACAAATATTACCTAGGTCTAAAATATTTCTAATAGCATCACTAATTTTATATTGATTCATATTTTCTATGTATGAATTAATTGTTTCAACACCCTTAACTGTTAATACTTCATCATACTTAATTTCTGAAACATTAACAAAACCATCAAAGTATTTTGTAATCATTTGATTAGTTCTTGAAATCAAATTACCAACATTGTTTGCTAAATGAGCATTGAATGATTCAATAAATAATTCATCTGTGAAGTTTCCATCTTTTTCAGTTGGCAATTCATACCCTATATAAAATCTCAAAGCATCAGCGCCATATTTTTCAATCATATCAATTGGATCAATAACATTCCCTAATGATTTACTCATTTTTGTATCCTTGCTTAAAATTCATCCGTGCCCTAACAAATGAGTTGGTTGACGTAGATCTAATGCTTTTAAAATTATAGGTCAATAGATTGAGTGAAAACGAATAATTTCTTTTCCAGCTAATTGTAAAATTTCAGTATTTTGATCTTCTCAGAATTTTTTAAAGTTAGAATCATCATTTTGTAAATATCCTAATGCTGTTATATAGTTTGTAAGTGCATCTAATCAAACATAAACAACATGCTTTGGATTTTGTTTAACTGGAATTCCTCATGTAAATGATGTTCTAGTAACTGATAAATCTTTAAGCTCTGGTTTAACAAATGAATTCAACATTTCATTTCTTCTGTAAACTGGGATTAAAAATTCACTACCTAAAACTTCTTTTTCCATAAACTCTTGAAACAATGAAGTTTTTAAAAAATAAGTTTCTTCCTTAACTAATTCTAATTTCGTGTTAGAAATTTTACACATATTATTTTCATCAATTTGATCTGCATTTAAAAACTCTTCACAACTTACACAATAAAGTCCTTCATAATTTCCTTCATAAATGAAACCTTTTTCTAACAGCATTGTGAAAATTTTTTGAACTGTTTCTTCATGATAAGAATCTGTTGTTCTAATGAATTTTGTGTAATCTATTTTTAAGGCTTTTCAAAGCGCTTTAAAACTTTCAACTTTTTCTTCAAGATATTCCATTGGAGAAAGTCCAGCTTCATTTGCTTTTTGTTCTATTTTTTGACCATGTTCATCACTTCCTGTTAAGAAAAATGTTTCATAACCTTGCATATCTTTATATCTTTTTAAAATATCTGCAAGAGTTGTTGTATAAGCATGTCCAATATGCAATTTACCACTTGGATAATAAATTGGGGTTGTTACGTAAAATTTTTTAGGCATATATGATACCTCTTTCTATAATCTCAATTAATTATAATTTTACCAAAAACAATGCTAAATAAAATTGCTTTTTATTTTATTTAAATGATACTATTAACTTGTAAGAAGGCAGAGGTAGCGAAAGCTTGAGAAATACTCTTAGAACCTGATCTAGTTAATACTAGCGTAGGAAGTCCTAAAATATTTTTTCTGTCTTTTTATGTAGGAGGTTCTTTTACATGAAAAGATATTTTTATTTGAAAGTTAAAAAGATTAATACTAAAGACATTGTTGTAATGGGATTAATGCTTTCTTTATACTTAATCTTGAATTTAATGACAGCATATTCATTTAGTCAGTTTTATTTATCGTTAAACATAAAATTAATTTCTATATTTGTTTTAGCAACATATACTGACTGACTAAGAACATTAATTGTTGCAATACTAGGAGGGATTATTGGTTTCTTTCTTCCAACAAATGCAGATGCAGGTATACCTTTAGCATATGTATTTGATTATTGAATACCATTACTTTTGGTAGCAATTTGTAGTATATTTTTACCAAGAAATTTTAGAAACAAAAAAGAGAAAGTTTCTAAAAATAAAAAACTATTAATGTCTAAAAGAGAAAAAAATAAATTGTGATTTGAAGAAAAAAAAGATTGATTTAAATGAATGGGTATTTGAATTATTGTTATCTCAATTTATGCTTTCTTAGGGTTTTGATCAAAAACATTTGCAGGTGTTTTATTTTACTCTGCTGGTGCTGTTGAAAAAAATCAAAATGTTTGAATATTTTCAATGAGTGTAAACAGTGTCAATTCAGTTTTTGATTGGGCCATTTATTTAGCAACAATACCTGTTGTTTGTTATACTATTTATCCTGTTGCTAAAAATATTTACTAAATATAAAAAAACAGCTGTGCTGTTTTTTTTATTGTATAAAAGCTGTTGCTACAAAATAAAGTATAAATAACACATCTAGCGCTCAAATTACAGGTTTTACTTCTTTTGTTTTTCCAACTCCAATAGATGTGACTGTATATGCTATTATTCCAACGGCAATACCATTTGCTATATTGTAAGTTATAACCATAAACAAAATACTAAAGAACGCTGATACTCCAATTTCTGGTTTTTTTCATTCTATTTCAGTAATTGATGAAATCATTATTGTTCCGATAAATGCTGTCGCTGCTCCTGAAATACAGTTTGGCATCATTTTAAAAAGTGGGAATAGCGGAATACTTAGTAAAAATAATAAACCTGTTATTATGTTTGCAAATCCAGTTCTTGCACCTTGTGAAATACCAACACAACTTTCACTGTAGCAAGCCATATGAGAAACTCCTAAAGCTGATCCTATAATTGTTGCACCTGCATCAATAATTAATGCTTTTTGAGGTATTTGTTTTTCTTCTCCAAGTGCTTTATTTAATTCAATGTTGATTGATGTCAAAGTACCTGTTGCGTCAAAGAAATTTAAAATAACTAAAACAAAAATTGAAACATACATGGTTGGCTTATTTCAAATTTCAGAATTTCCTATTTCTGCTAATGAATTTTTAATGTTTAAAGCAAATCCATTAAATAAGTGCCCAAAGTTTCATTCACTTCCTGATCATTTAGCATTTCCTAGTGAGTGTTTTATTGCTTCATTATCAACTGTATTTGCTAAAATTAATGCAACAATGAATCCACCAACCATCATTACAGCAACTGGCGCAAAGAATTTTTTATAAAACAATATAATTGAACCAAATAAAACAATTGAACCAATTATCATACCAGGATAATTTAATTTAAAATTTGATAAATCTGCAATTGGTAAATTTGAGTCTGTTTTTGAAACAAAACCTATGTTTGATATGCCAACATAAGCTATAAAGAAACCAATTGATACACCAATAATTAAATGAAGTGAATGCGGTAGAGCATTGATCATTAATGCTCTTAATTTTGTTATAGATATAATACAAAAAATAATTGATGAAATCATAGCGGCAATTAATGCACCTTCATATCCTATTTTTCCTGTTTTAGCTATGTTAAAAGCAAAAAGTGCATTTAATCCCATGCTTGGTGCTAATGCAATAGGAACGTTTGCACTCATACCCATAACAATAGTTGCAATAGCTGCAACTAGAGCTGTTGCCAAGAAAACGCCGTTACTATCCATTGTCCCATTTCCAGTAATACTTGGTGCACTTCCTAATATTGCTGGCTCTACTGATAAAATGTACATCATTGAAAGGAATGTACTTATTCCACCAATAATCTCTTTTTTAAATGTTGTATTTAAATTACTAAAGTTAAAATATTTAGCAATTGAATTTGTTGATTTTAAATAATTAAGTTTTTTATCTTTAACTTTAAAATTATCAATTTTTGATTTTTTCATTTTAAAACCTATTCTTCCTCTAAAGTATAAATTTCTGGAAGTTGTCTATAAAGATCATCAATTTCAAATCCATAACCTAAAACATATATGTTTGGAACTTCAAATAAAGTTCTATATTCATATTTAAAGTTCTTATGATTACTTTTCTTTGAAGCTAAAGTCAGTATTTCTAAAGATTTTGGTTTCAAAGAAAATATATACTCATATACTTTTTCCAAAGTTAATCCTGAATCAATAATATCCTCAACAATTAAAACATGTTGATCTTCAATAATTGGTTTTGTTATTTTTTTATGAAACACCAATTCTTTATTTGATTTAGTTCCTGAATAACTAGAAACTGTTATGGTATCCATTTTTATTGGCATATTTAGCGTTCTTGCAAAATCGGCAAAAAAGAATACAGAGCCATTCATAATTGTTACTAAAGAAAGTGTTTTCCCTTTGTACTTTTCATTATAAAAAGCGCCGTATTCTGCAATCTTATTTGCAATTTCCTCTTTAGAAATTAATAATTTCAAATTATGTTTAAATTCCATTATAAACCCCTTCGATAAATTTACCTAGGTGTAATTAACAGAATTGGGATGAAAGATCCAAGTAAGTTTAAACAGTAACTTATAGAGACTAAATAGGTTTAGCCGTAGATACACCAATCCATTATATTGGCTTATACAAATACTGTTAATTACATGAATTAATTATATAGGATTTAGAAAAAATAAAACTTTCTTTCGAAAGTTTTATTTTTATAATTCTTTAGTTTTCATAAAATTTTTGAATCAATCAAATGATTTCTTTTTAAATCTATTTCCTGTTCCTTTATGATAATCATCATAATCAACAAATATTAGACCATATCTTTTTGACATCTCATTTGTTGATAAACTGACAACATCAATTGGAGTTCACATTGTGTAACCAAATACATCTACTCCATCTTTAATAGCTTCATTCATTTGCTCAAAATGTTTTGATAAGTATTCAATTCTGTAATCATCTTCAACTGTGTTATTTTCATTTAATTTTTCAATTACACCTATTCCATTTTCTGAAATAAATAAAGGTAGTTGGTATCTATCTCATAATTCATTTAATGTTATTCTTAAACCAATAGGATCAATTTGTCATCCTCATTCAGTTGCTTTTAAGAATGGATTTTTTCCACCCAACATTAAATTACCACCTGCTGCATCTTTTAATTCTTTTGAAATTGTTGATGTCATGTAGTAACTAAATGTAATATATTGAATATTATTATTTTTAATTACTTCCATTTCTTCAGAGGTTGTTTCAAATTTAATATTATTTTCTTTGAAATATCTTTTTGAATATGATGGATAATCTCCTTTTACCATTACATCATAGTAGAAGTATCTTTGCATTTGTTGAGTTGCTAAATTTTCTCAAATATTTACAGGGTTACAGTCTGATGAGTATGTTGTCATGTTAGCAACCATACACCCCATTTTAATATTGCTTGAAATTGTTTTAGCTATTTCAATAACTTTTGCTTGTGCGTAAAATTGATTATGTAATCCTTGTCATGATGCATTTACATAGTCTTCTTCACTATTAAAGTCTTCTCTAAAAATACCTAAACCTGTTGTTGGAGCTAATGTAGCTACATTTATTTCATTAAATGGTAATCAATATTTAACTAAGTCTTTGTATTCTTTCATAATAACTGTTGCAAATTTGATATACAAATCAATAACTTTTTTGTTTGATCAACCACCATATTTTTTTGTTATTGGGTATGGAACATCGTAATGTTGAATAGTTAACATTACTTCCATTCCATTTTTTTTGCATTCTTCAAAAACATCTTTATAAAATTTAATACCCGCAGCATTTGGTTCTGCTTCATCACCATTAGGGAAAATTCTTGATCAAGCAATTGACATTCTATAAATGTTCATTCCTGCTTCTTTGAATAAAGCTATATCTTCTTTATATCTGTGATAAAAGTCAATACCTATTCTTTTTGGGTAATGTAAGTTATCTTTATTATCAATTGATTTTTCATAATCAGATCTTGTATATTTATTTAATTCATCTACGCTTTTTCTATCTAGGTTTGGATTGAACGGTCTCATTTCTGCAATTGTTAATGATTTACCTTCCGCATCAAATGCTCCTTCAACTTGAGAAGCTGAAGTTGCACCTCCTCATAAAAAATCTTTTTTTTCAAATTTCATATTACACCTCTTTATTTTTCAATTTTGTTTTAAATTCTTTTGGCATTTTATAAACAACTTTATCTTGTAAACCATATCCAATTTCAACACTGTTTAAGGCATTTGAATAAAGCTTTGAATAATTAGCCAATTCAGAAACTGTTTCTTGTTTTTGAATATAATCAATATATTTTTGAATAGTTAATTCATTTTGTTTTTTAGCTTTTTCATAAATTAAAACTAATTCAGCATTTTCTTTAACGTAATTTTCTCTTTCGTCAGTTATTTTTTGTTTTTCTTGTTCTAAACTATAAGAATTAAATTCAGCAACTGCTTTTTTAATTAGATCTGCATTTTGTTTTTTAGCTTTTTTTAATTTATTGACTTTATTAAATAATTTAGTTTTATGTTTTTCTTCTTTTTCTTCTAGTGATATTAATGAAGCTTCAAATTTTGAAATACTTTGAATGTATTTTTCATATTTTGAATATGCTTCTTTGTTTTCTTTAAACATTTCTGTAATTGCTAAAAGTTTTTCATTTATTTCTTTTTTATTTTTTTCTGATAATTTTGTATTTTTCAAAATTGAATCAATTTTTTTATTTAATTTTTGTGAGTATTTTAATTCATTTAATTTTTGTGAGTATGTCAAGAGCATAAGTCCTAAAGCAACTGCAGCTGTTATAACAAAGATTAGTGCAAGCAATAATTGGTTTGTCAATCCATCAACACCAAGAATATATAAGAAACCTTGTGCTGCACCTGGATTAAGTTGAGCAATACCAATAATACCTGAAATTGTTCCACCCACAAAGGCAGCAATACAACCTACTAAGAAGGGTTTCAACTTCGGTAAATTAGTTGAGTAAATAATGGGTTCTGTAATACCAAATATCCCTCCTGGTATAGCTCCTAATGCCACTCTTCTTTCCATCGGATTTTTAGTTAGCATTGCAACTCCTAAACAGGCTCCTACTTGACCAAATACGGCAATAGTTGCAGCAGGTAAAAATATGCTTGGTTCTTGTTGAGTCATTAACGGAATTAATAATGTCATGTAAACTCCTACGTGCACTCCTGTTAAAACAAGTGGTTGTCAGACCATCGCAAATAAGCCTACACCTATTCCAAGTGGAATGTATCCTAACCCTTTAACAACATATGTCATACCAAATTCGACTAATGATAAGGCAGGTCCAATTACAAATAAAACTGGAACTACTGTTAGAACAACAACTATTGCTGCTCTAAATACAATATCAATTGCTGATGGCATTCATTTTTTTACTCAAATGTCAATATAAACAGCCATTATACCTGCTGCTAGATAAGGTAGAACACTACCTTCATAAGATTTAATGACAATTGGATAATTTGAAATTGAGAATAAGTATCATCCTCTAGAACCGAATTGTGCATCCATTATAAATTTACCAAACTCATATTCTGATGGTTTAGTTATAGCATTTGATTCAGCACCTGTTCCCATAAAAAATCTAGATGCCAATATTAGACCTATTAACATACCATATAATGGGTCACCACCAAAGTATTTTGTTGTGTTATAACAAAAGAACACACCAATTAGTAAAATACCTGTTTTAGATAATACATATAATATTAATGACAGCATATCTGCTTCAATTGTTTTATCTCCACTGCCCAGATCTACTGTTACACCAATAGTATTCAATATTGAATAAATTGCAGCTATTATACCTGCACTCATCAATATAGGAATATTGGGTGCCATAATACCCGCAATAGCGGCAAATATTTTTTGTGACAAAGTTGAATATGCAACTTCTTCAGTACCTTCTGATGCTGTTTCAACTTGAATATTATCAAGTTTTAAAATTTCGTCTTTAACTTTGTAACATTCACCACCGATAATAACTTGTAATTCTGAGCCATTTCAGTTGATTCCTTTTACAATAGAATTTTTTTCTATTTGAGCTGAATCAACAAGGTCCTTATTTTTAATTTTGAATCTAAGTCTTGTCATGCAGTTATAAACTTCAGAGAAGTTTTGTCTACCACCAACTAGTTCAATGAACTCTTTGGCTGTTTTTGTATATTTACTTTCAAACTTAATAACGTCTTCATTTTCATTATCGATTTTAGCTTTTTCCTTTTTGTCAGATGTTACCTCAAAAACACAAATCAATTCGCCTTTTTTATAAGTTCCCTCTTCAAAGTTTTTAATTTTTAATTTTTTATCTGCACTTGTAAAAATTATAGGTGTCTCTGTTGAAAGGTTATTTTCTCTAACTGATTTTAAATCAACTGAAAAAATTTGATCACCTAACTTTACAGGCATATTTTGTTGTAAATTAGTTTTGAACGGTTTTCCATTTAAATTAACAGTGTCTATTCCACAGTGAATTAAAAACTCACAACCTTGAACTTCAAAACCATATGCATGTTTTGTCTCGAAAATCATTGTACATATTGCATTTTCAAATGGAGATGCGAAAACATTATTCTTGGGTTCAATAACGATTCCGTCACCTAACATTTTTTCTGCAAAAGTTGGATCACTGCATTTTTGCATAGATTTAACTTCACAATTTACGGGAGCATATATTTTTATTTCCATATTTTTATTTCCTTTCAATAATATTTTCCAATTTCTTGGACCATTTTAGAGAATGCAAAAAAAAAAAAAAAACAAGTCTTACTTTCTGTAAAGTACTTGCCTATATTAATATTTATTATAATACCAATTTATTTGCTATTTCATGGCACATCATCATAACAGACAAATTTCTATTAATGAAAGAATGATCCTGACTAAATTGTATTTGTTCACATTCAAATTTAACTTTATTTTTTTGTTTTTCACTAATAACTAAAAAGTTTTTAATTTGTTTTTTATTTTTATTTATTTCTTTCAAAAATATTTCCAAAGTTTCATTATCTCTTCCAGAGAAAAAAATAATGTTAACAGATGGCTTTGAAATTTTTGTGTTAGCAAACAAAACATTTTGATAAAGTATTTTAGAGTCTATGTCAAATGACAGTAGTAATTTATTCAATAAGCTAACAGACTCTTCAAGCTGATAAGAGCAAAAAATATTAACTTGTACATTCTTTACTTTAATTGCTTTGCATAACTGATCAATAAATTTATCCTGCAATGATATCCATTCTATTAAGCTAGAAAAATTCTTATTTTTTTTAGATATCTTTTTTGCAAAAAAAGAATCATGATCTTCTTTTAAAATGAATATCATTTCTCTATATCCAGAAAACCCCAAGTATTTACTAAACTTTGTGACAGTCGATTCACTCACAAAACATTCTTTAGCTAATTCCTTTGATTTTTTAAAATTTCCATTTCTAATTGATGCTAATAAGCTTACTGACATATTTTTATAAGCTGAATCAACATAACCCTTTGATAAATACTCTAATTTTTCGTAAAAATTTTCCATAATACTCCTTAAAAATAAATTTTAGATTAGTAAAGTTGTTTACTAAAAAATGTTTTTTACACATTTCATTAAATTAAAACTTATATTTAATTATATACAAAGAGGTTAACATATGAAAATACTAAAAGAAAAAGATTACGAAAGCATGACCAATAAAACAATTGAAGTTTTTATAGACGTACTTGAAAAAAATAAGCATAAAGAACGAATAAATGTTTCTGTTACTGGGGGTAATAGTCCAAAGCTGTTCTATGCAAAAATAATAAGCATTTTAAATCAGCTTACATATTTAGACAAAATACATTTCTATAACTTTGACGAAGTACCTTTCAGAAATGATCTTTCAACAGGTATTACAAGTAAAGATTTGGAAGAACTGCTTTTCAGTAAAGCAAAAATCAAGCAAGAAAATATTCATAGATTAAATGTTCTAAATTATAAAGAACATATGGATAAATTATATAAAGATGGTGGTCTAGACTTAGTTCTTTTAGGAATTGGGATTGATGGTCATTTTTGTGGAAACATGTCTGGTGTTACAAAATTTGGCGACAAAACAAGACTTATAAATAACTCTGATTTAGAAGGCAATATAAGTGTTCCAAAATTGGATATGAAATTATTTCATGATCAGTTCGTAACAATGGGCCCTAGAGATATTATGGCTGCTAGAAATATAATTATGATTGCAAACGGAAAAGGAAAAGCTGAGGTTATTGATCAAATTATTAATGGTCCAATTATTGAAAAAGTTCCTTCAACAATTTTAACACTGCATCCATTCTTTACTCTTATTCTAGACGAAGAAGCAAACAGCATTGCAAATGCATAAAGAAAACAAACCAATTAAGGTTTGTTTTATTTTTCAAAAATATTAATCTCTTGGTTTTAACTGTGGGAATAATAATACATCTTTAATTGATTCAGAATTTGTTAATAACATTACAAGTCTATCGATTCCAAATCCAATACCTGCAGTTGGTGGCATTGCATGTTCCAACGCTTCAATAAAGTCAATGTCCATTTCAGTTGCTTCATCATTTCCTGCTGCAGCTTCTTTAATTTGTTCATTAAATCTTTCATATTGATCAATTGGATCATTTAATTCACTAAATGCATTTGCATATTCTCTTCCGACAATAAACAACTCAAAACGATCAGTAAATCTTGAATCTTCAGCATTTGATTTAGATAAAGGTGATATTTCTTTTGGATGTCCATAAACAAAAGTTGGTTCAATAATTGTAGCCTCAACAAATTCTTCATAGAATAGATTAATAATATGCCCAACTGTATAATTGTGTTTTTCAACATGCACATTATGTTTTTTAGCTAATTCTAAAGCTTCTTCAACAGTCATTTCTTTTCAGAAATCTACTCCTGTCACTTGCTTAATTCCATCAACCATATGTAAGCGTTTAAATGGTTTTGATAAATCCAATTTATGCCCGCCATATTCTATAACTGATGATTCGTTAACAACAGCATTACATTTTCTGAACACTTCTTCAGTTAAGTCCATTAAGAAGAACATATCTTCATAGGCAACATATAATTCTAAAGATGTAAATTCTGGATTGTGTCTTGTGCTCATTCCTTCATTTCTGAATATTCTTCCTATTTCATAAACACCATCAAATCCACCTACAATTAATCTTTTTAAATGAAGTTCAGTTGCTATTCTTAAATATACATCAACATCAAGCGCGTTGTAATGTGTAATAAATGGTTTAGCGGCTGCCCCACCTTTTACACTATGTAAAATAGGAGTTTCAACTTCCATGTATCCACGTTCATCAAGAATTTGTTGCATAGTTCTAATAATTTTGGTTCTTGCTTGGAATACTCTTTTTGATTCTGGATTTGTAATTAAATCAACATATCTTCTTCTGTATTTTTCTTCAATGTCTTGAATACCAGCGTGTTTATCTGGTAAAGGTCTTAAAGCTTTTGATAATAAAGTATATTCTTTTGCTCTTAATGAAAGTTCACCATGGTTTGTTTTCATCATGATTCCTTTAAACCCAACAATATCTCCAAGATCTAGTTCTCTGAAGTTAGAAAATGCTGCTTCGCCAATTTCGTCTTGCCTTACATAAACTTGAATATCTGAATCTTGATCTTCAATATTTAAGAATGCTGCTTTGTTACCAGCCTCACGATAAAGTTTAATTCTTCCTGCAATACTGATTTCTGGTTGTTCTAAAGTTGTTAACTCATCTTTTTCATAACCTTTGTATAAATCAATTAATTGTTTTAATGAATGCGTTCTCACATACTTACTTACTTCATAAGGGTTAGTATTATTTTCAATTAATTTTTCAAGTTTAGCTCTACGAACTAATTCTTGTTCACTAAATTTTCTTTCTGACATTTTATACCTCTTTATACTTTTCTATGATATCTTCTAAATCACTAAATGTGTTAATTTTATTTGCTTCTTCTTTTAACTGATTTAAAATTTCTGTTTTTGGCAATACTGCAAAATATCAAGTTAAATGTTTTCTGAATTCTCTAATTGCACTACCTTCGTCTTGCTTATAATCTATTAACATTTTAGCATGCTTCAATACTGTTTCTTTTCATTCTTCAAAACTTGGCTTAGCTAATTCTTCACCAGTTTCTAAATAATGAGCTATTTCTCTGAATATTCAAGGATTACCTTGACAACCTCTTGAAATCATAACTGCATCACAACCAGTTAAGTCTAGCATTGCTTTTGCACTCGGACCATCAATAACATCTCCATTACCAATAACTGGGATATTAACAGCTTCTTTAACCTCTTTAATTTTTTCTCAATCTGCGTGACCTGAATAAAACTCACTTCTAGTTCTTCCATGAACTGTTATTGCACTAGCACCAGCTTTTTCAATTAACTTTGACACTTCAACAGCATTTACACTTTCTTTGTCTCAACCCAATCTAATTTTTGCTGTAACTGGTTTTGATGTATTTTCAACAACCGCTTTAACAATATCATAAATTAATTCAGGAGTTTTTAATAAACTTGAACCACTAGCTGATCTAACAGCCACTTTTGGTGCTGGACAACCAATATTTAAATCAATAATGTCACAATCAACATTTTCATCAATTCACTTAGTTGCAAGAATAAAAGATTCAACATCATTTCCAAAAATTTGCATACTCATTGGGTGTTCTTGCTTTTCAACAGCTAACATACTAAAAGTTTTTTTATTGTTGTGAGTCATCCCTTCAACAGAAACCATTTCAGCACATACTAAATTTGCGCCTTTTTCTTTTGATATTAGTCGAAATGGCGGATTTGAAACACCTGCCATTGGTCCCTGAACTAATTTTCCTTTTATTTCAACATTTCCTATTTTCATTATTAACCCATTCTATTATTGTTTACATATAAATTTTTATTAATTTCTGCAAACTTAACAGAAACTGTTATTCCATCTCCACCAAAAAAATCAGTTAAGTGCTTAACTAATGCTATTCTAGCTTCTTCTGGTCTTGCTAATCAATCAACTTCTACATAAACTCTTTTATTTGTATTTTCGGCAGCATAAATATTTCTATTGTTGTTCATCATTAGAATTGTTTCTGGTTTTGCAGTAATCAAATCAACAAGCTCATTTATTTTTTTTGAGTACTCTTTTATTTGCTCTTCAGTTGTTCCATTAAATTTTAAGATTGGCATAAAATCACTCTTTTCTTTTTTTATTTTAACAAAATAAAAAAAGAACCACAAAGGTTCTTTAACAAATAATTGATTATCCTTTTGAAGATCCACCAACATCACGCTTTGTAAGTCCGTTAATAATTCATTTATTGAAAACAATAAACACAATAATCATTGGTAAAATTGCCATGATTGAAGCTGCCATTTTAACGTTAATTGGATCTTGAGCTTTAAATATCTCTGGATTAACATCACCAGTTAAGTTCATTAAAGCATACAACATCATTGGAATAGTTCTTCAATTTGAGTCTTGATCCATAATTGTTATCGGTCATAAAACTGAGTTTCATGATTCAATGAATGAAATAATGAATGAAGTTAAAATTGTTGCACTAACTGCTGGTAAAGCAATTTTTACGAAATATTGGAAACTTGATAATCCATCAATTTTGGCTGCTCTTTTTAAATCTCTGTTTAACCCGTAAAAAGCATTACTCATTAAATAAATTGTGAATACATTCCCAATGAACGGAACAACTAAAGCTAGCAAGTTATTTTTCCATTGCATTTTAACTGCAATTCAATATCTTCCCAATATTAAAGCTTCTCCAGGAACCATCATAATTGAAAACATAATAATCATAAATACATAATTAAATTTTGTTCTTCAGTTATAGATAGCAAATCCAGCAATGACAGAAACTATTAATGAGAAACCCGTAGACATTAATGCAATAAACAATGAGTTAGTAAAGAATCTGTAAAAAGGAATTGACTTTGTTTGATTGTTTGAATCCAAGTAAGTAAACATATCTTTATAAGCTGTAAGTGTTCAGTGCTTTGGTCATAGAGTTTCTTTAACTCCTGAATCTATTTCTGAATAATCTTTAAATGATGTGATTATCATTCAATAAAATGGGAATAGCATAACTATTAACATAATAAATAAGAATGTATACCCTGAAACATTTGTTCAAATTCTCTTATACCAAACATCACCAGACATTTTTAAAGTTTTATTTTTTACTCTTTTTACATGTCTTAAATAAAAGAAGTGATTTATTTTAACTTTTTTAATTGAAACTTTCAAAAAGCAAGAAAGCATTAAATTCATTCAAAGCCTTTTAAATCAAGATCTTGTTATGATAATTTTTTGCTCTTTTTCATTTCGCTTTATTTCAATATTTAATAAGTCATTTTCATATTTTTCTTTTTGAATAGTTCTTTTTGATTTATTTTCTACTTCAATGATATTAGGGTCGAAATCAATAGATACTACTTCAACAGAATTTACATTTAAGTTATTTTTATTTTTCATATCTGATTCCTATCTATATTTTTTACTTAAGAATTTACTTAATTTTCTATTAACCAATGTTAATACAAGAATAATAGCCATTAATACAATAGCGGCTGCTCCTCCAGTTCCGTATGAAGCAATTCCACCTCCGGCTGCATTAACTCTTGAGAAAATAAAGTATACTGCTGTTTGAGCATCTGATTTAACAGCATCAGCATAAGTTGGGAACAACCCGAATGGCATAAATTTAAATGAACCAATAATACCTGTTGTAATCATGTAAATAATAACTGGCATTATTTGAGGTACTGATATTTTTCAGAACTGTTTTCATCTAGGAACTCCATCAATTGAAGCTGCTTGATACAATCTTTGATCAACTCTTAAAAGAGCTGCAGTAAACATAATTATTTTAAATGGTAGCATTCTTCATACTCCATAAATAATTAACATAATCATTGCATTCTTAGGCTCTTTTCAATCAACAGAATTAAGTCCTATTTTCGATAATAATTGGTTTAGAAGTGAATCTGAACTACTTGCAAAAAGAATTGAAAACGCCATAGCAACGGCTAGTGCTGAAGTTACATATGGTAAGAAAAAAGCTGATTGGAAAAAAGCAAATGCTTTTTTATTTAAAACATTACTTAATGCTTTTGCTGTTCAAAGTGCAATAATAAGTGATATTGGCACTGATACCATAACATAAATTAAGGTATTTCTTAACGCAATAGGAAATTCTTTTGATGGTTCTGTAAATAAGTGAGTAATATTTTTAATGCTTAATAAGAACACACCATTTGCTCCATTAGCGCTTAAACCATATTGGAAAATAATAAATATTGAAAAGTATGAGAATATACATACAAAGAAAATACCGGGTAAAACTCAAATTAATTGGTTGATAAAATCAAATTTACCTTTTTCCATATTTTTTGATTTATTACCTTTAAACACAGCTCCGTATTTAAGAATGAAACCTTTTGATTTTTTAGTTGTTTCTTTTTCTTGTTGTATAACTACTGGAGTTATTGGAGTTGCTTTAGAAGCACCGAATTTATTTTCTTTATTTCACTCTTGAGTTTTAACACTTTTTGATCACTCTTGAGTTTTAGATTTATTTTCAGTGTTTCTATTATTCATATGACACCTCTACCAGGTTAGTTTCTTCGTTAAATAAATATAAGTCTTCTTTTCTTGCATATAAATCAAGTCTTGAGTTATTTTTTAAAGTGTTTCATTCATGTGGTTCAAGAATAATAGTAACTTCTTCATTTGTGTTTAAGCGAACTTTAACATGGTTTTGTTTTCCTAATTGTTCTACAACAACTACGTCACCAGAACCGATGTATACTCTCCCGCTTTTTTTATCTAAAGTCAATCTTTCAGGTCTCACACCTAAAGTTCATTCAGCTTTATCAATATCCAGTTTCTTAAATTTTAAAACCTCATTTGATGGCAAAGTAATTTTTGATTTATTAACCCTAACATTTATAAAGTTAACATTTGGAGTACCAATAAATTTTGCAACAAATTTATTAACTGGTTTGTTATAAATTTCTAGAGGTGTTCCTGATTGTTGCAATACCCCTTTATTCATAACAAAGATTGAATCAGAAATACTCATAGCTTCTTCTTGGTCATGAGTAACAAAGATTGTTGTAATACCAACTTTTTGTTGAAATCTTTTAATTCATTCTCTAGTTGTTAAACGTAATTTAGCATCTAAGTTTGACAAAGGTTCATCCATTAATAATATACTTGGTTTTTTAACAATTGCTCTAGCGATCGCAACACGTTGTTGTTGTCCTCCAGATAATTCACTTGGTTTTTTATTTAATTGAGTTTCAATTTCAACTTGTTTAGCTGTTTCAAAAACTAATTCTCTAATTTTTCTTTTTCTTGAATATATGTTTTTTCTAATTTCTTCTTCAAGTTCTTTTGTTTCAATAGTTTTTGATTTAATTTCTAAATCTTTTTCTATAATATTTGGTAAAGTTAAGAATTTATTTTCTATTGTATTTTCAATTCCTGAAACATTGTTTGCTAATAGTGAATCTACAAGGTATTCTTTTTGAGCAAGGTAATCAGCATAAATATCATTTCCTTCTGAGAAAATTTCAATTTCTGCTCCACTCAATAATTCTTTAATCTCTTTTTCAGCTTTTTCTTTTTGTTTTAAAATTATGTCGTTGTTGTTTTTAAAGTTTAGTATTTCCTCAACTTCTACTTCATAATATTTTGTTAAGTTACTAAAATCAGTTTCTTTTAAATTTGAAAGTAAATCTAAATATTTTGCTTCTAGATTACTTACCATTAATTGTTCAATTGCATTGAATTCAGATATAACAACACTTTCCAAAGCAATTTTAATTTGTTCTTTTATTGAAATGTTTTTAGGCAAAATTTTTGTTTGTTCTTTAATGAATCCATTTATAAGCTTTGTGTTTTGCGAAATATAATCTTTTTTGAATCGTTCAATAATTTTACTAATTTCTTTTAATGTTAATTCAATTTTATTTCCAGCAATAATAGGTTCTTTAATTTTTTCGATAACAGTTGTAAAGTAATCATTAATTTCATCTGCAATAAGAGTTATGTTTTTTTCAATAAAATTTTCTGTAATAGCATTTTTTTCGTTTAAATAATTTTCATATAAATCATTTGAATTATTGCTAAAGATATTTAATTCTAATCCTAACGTTTTCTCTTCTTTTATAATTGATTTCTTAGTTGTTTTACTTGTTTTAATTAATTCATTTAAATGTTTCTTATTTTTTAATAAGTTATTTGAATTAGTAATTGCATAATGCTTAATAGTATTTTTAAATCTCATATCTAAATGATGCATCATAACTGCTTTATAATTATCTGCGATCATTTGTTCAACAGTTGAAGAAATTTCGTTAAACTTAATTTTTAATTTATCGTATAAATAACTAACTAAATGATTTTTTATTATTTTTGTATTTTCTTGATTTGCAAATAAATCTTCAACATAGTTAACAATAGAATCTTTGTGTTCTCTTAAAAATAAATCTTCCAATTGAGAAATTTTATTATTAGTTTGTTTTAAGAAAGATGCTAAGTTTTTAGTGAAATCATTTTGTTGTTTAATTATTAATTCATATCCTTTTGATTCATTTAAAGATTTAAGTCTACTTTTGTATTTGGCATTATCAATTGATAATTCTGATTTAAAATCTTTTGAGTGATATAAAGGATAAGCAATGTTTTTAAATACGCTCATATGTGTGTATAAAGCATAACTTTGGAATACTAGTCCAATATTTCTTTTTTGACTTGATTTATGTGTTACATCAACTCCGTCAAAAAGAATTTGCCCTTTTGTTGTATTAATCAATCCAGCAATAGCATTTAATGCTGTTGTTTTACCACAACCTGATGGTCCCAATAGTGAGACAAGTTCCCCTGAATTTATACTTATATTTAAATCATCTACTGCTAAGAAATTACCATAATCTATTGTTATATTTTTTAATTTAATACTCATTTTCTTTACTTCCTATTTTTTCTTTTTCATTGATATATCTATTTGTTTAAACATATCTGTTCCTGAGTTTTTGTTTATTCAGTAACCAATGCTATAATAATGACCTCTTCTTCCCTCATTAGAAACAAGGTCCTTAAATTTTCTATTTGTCTTTTGACTTAAGTCAGTAACTGTTCCTCTACCAACTGTTGACTTATCAATTGCTGATCTTACTTCTTGGCCAAGCGGATTTGGAGTTGAAGAAACTAATAAAGTTTTCGAACTTAAATCTTCAAGATCACGCTTTAATGTCTTGGGCATTAAGTAATCATCAATCAATCCTGCATTAACCGAGTTAACACTTGCTCTTGAATCAGCTTTTTCATCTTTTCCTGTTCCAACACTTAAAGGTTGAAATACTGACATAACTTGTTCTTTTGTTGCAGTTTGATTAATATGCAAAATGCCTTTAGTCGCTAATTGAATTGATTCGTTATTAATCAATTTATCATCATAATATCGATCTTTATTCTTAAAAGCTGTACTGTTATTAAATGTTCCATTAACATAATTTTGATATACAGCCATCCCTTTTTTAGAAGTTGGCATATAGTTTGTTCTTAATCCAAATTTAGCTGAAACTTGTGGTTGAACCATATATTGTAAAAACTGTGTAACTGTTTTTTCTTTTTCTGCTGCATTTGGCCCGTTCGATTTGAACCAGCAATTCCTGGTCCTTGAGACATAAATGCATTTCCTGTTCCAACTCCCGAAGTTGAAGGCGCAGTTATAATATCTGCATTTTTAACTCCACTATATGTTATATCAATATTTTTATCTGCATTTATTCCTCATTCATTAGGCTTTTGATCATTTATATAAGAATTTTTTGTAAAGTTATATGATCCTGCTGAAGATCCTGCTGCCATAAATGTAGTACCATTTGCAAAATATGTGCTTGTATATATTTTTTTAGGTTCTGAAACACTTGTTGCAAAAACCCCATCTCATTGTTCAGTAAAAACAGAAGAGTTTTTTCAATTTTTATTTGCATAAGCTATATCTCACATACCATCAAGATATTTAAGTGTATTCTCAGATCCTTCTCATTCATTGTTTAAAATAAGTTGAGCTGATTGCTTAGCATACTCAACTGAATAGAAAAAATTATTATCTTTATCAGTTGTGTTGATTATTTCATTACCTGTTTTTGCAGAATAATCCATCAAAAATTTATTAGCTAAACTATCAATAGCAAATGCATAATTTTTATTAATTGATTTATTACCTTGGACAACAACACTTCCAGATTTAGGATTATCTGTTGTTTTTTCTTTTCATGTCGCATCTTTAATTTTCACATCTATTGCATTTTGATTTGGATGAGTTTTAACATATTGATCCAATTTATTATAATCAGATGTAATTTTTAAAACTTTATCAATATCCTTAAAAATTTCTCTTATTCCACTTATTAAATCTACATCAGTTTTACCAGCTAAGTCTTTCGCTCATTTTGCTGGCCCTTCATTTCTTGTAGTTTCAGGAGTAATTTCTAAAATTTTTCTAGATAGACTTTTATTAAAAAAACTGATATCAGAAACTTTACCTTTTGAATTTGTTAAGGCTGCTCTATTATTTTTATTATAATCTTCATAATTGCTTTTAATAGTTTCTGCTGCGTTTTCGTCGTAAATACTTAGATAATCTATAAACAAGTTAACGTTAATTACAGAAACATCAAATGATTTTCCAAAAGGAAGAACAAGTTGTTCATTGTTATATTGCCCTTCTTTTAAGAAAGACGGGGAAATTAAATCATCATTAAAGTTATTTCATGCATCTATGCCTTTTTTATCTTGATCATTACCAATCATAGAAACTTTCATGTCTCTTGTTTTATTTGCTAGCTTTGTACTTTTATATAAAGCTGCTTGGTCAGGATATGAAACATATAAATCAGGAAGATTGTCACCTGATAAAATTGCTGATTGAATTGTACCTGAAGGTTTTCAAACAACTTTTACAGGAACAAAATTTTCATCATTTTCATGGTCCTTATTAAATTGATTTGCTATTTCTCTATATGCATCTTGAATATATGTAGAACCACTACCAATTGATTCTCCAGGTAGCAATAATATAACTTCTTTTTCCGGCTTAACTGTACAAGATACAACACTCATACCTGTTGTAGCCAATATTAATGTCGATGACAAAGTTAATAATAGTTTTTTCATTTTAATTTCCTTCTTTAGCGTTTTAAAAATTTTATATTTTCTTTAGTTCCTACAGGTTTGCTATAGTCCAAAAGAAAACTCTCTCTTATTAGCAAAAATATTATATTATAAATATCTTTTACATATATATCAAAAAAAATGATATATTAATTTTTATTATGTTATGATTATTTAAATTATTTTCTGGTTACTTTTATGTCTTTAAAAAACTCAGATTCATTAGTCAATATTCATTTTTCAACCAAATAATATTGTTTTCTGTTAGTGAACTTATCAAGTATTTCAGAAAATTTAATATCCTTCCAATTTTTTAAATCCATAACTCCATTATTTGGATCTATTGAATTTTTTAATGCTGTTCTGATAAGATCTGTTGACGGTAAAGCTTTTGATGAAACAAGTAAAGTTACATCATCGCTACTATTAAGTTGTTTGATTTCAGATTCTATCTTTGGTTCTAGATATTCTTTTATGAAGCCTGTCATAACTGGACTAACAGTAACCTTAGGATCGGGCTTACCTTTTGAATTTTTTACTTGATAGAAATATTCATTAATATCATCATCTGTTATTACATCATTTGGTCTTTTTTCAATAATTTTTACTGCTTCAACTAAATTTTCTCTTCCTTCTGGCACAATTCCTGTTAAGTTGTTATAACTTCCATTAACATAATTTTTATAAATCTCCATTCCTGATTTAGTAGCCGGAACATAACTAGTTCTTAAAGCAAATCTTGCTGTTGGTTTAGGCTGCATAATATAATTTAAAAATCCTGTTACTGACTTTTCTTTTTGTGCTGCGTTAGGCCCATTGGATTTAAAACCAGCAATACCTCTTCCCTGAGACATGAAAACATGTCTGTTGGTATTATTTTTATTAGTTTTTGGTGCTGTTAAAAGATCTGCTTTTTTATTAGGAGAAAAATATGTTGTTACTATTTCATCTTTTCCATTTATTTTAACTTTATCACCAACTCTTTTTTGTTGTTGCGCAAAATATGGATCATTGGCAGAAGATGCTGAGCCCATAAACATAGTGCCTTTTATAAAGTCACTAGTTATTCATGATTTTATAACAGGAGAATCATATCTGGCTACTGAAAAAACTCCATTTCACTGTTCTGAAAAAGTTGCTGCATCTGTGTTATTATTTGATTTTGCTATTTCTTTCATTCCGTCTAAATATTCTGCTGTTTCCAAAAAGCTAGATGATTTAGTATTAAATTGTATTTTTGTTTGATTTGATTTGTACGTTGAATTATACCAAAAATCATTATTAGGATCTTCAACATCTATTAACTCTTTGCCATCTATATTCGACGATGCATAATCCATAAAAAATTTGTTATCAACTGAATCAATTCCAAAGCCAAAGTTTGTTTTTTGTGTGTAATCTAATCTGTTATCTGCATTTTCATTATTTAATACATCCATTTCTTCCTTGCTTAACGTCTTGCCTTCAAATGTAACTGAATCTCTATTTTGAATTTTTACCTCAATTAAACCTTCTTGCACTATTGCATTCATAAATTTAGTTATTAATAACACGTTATTTGTTGTTGCAAATACATCCTTAATAGCCTTTTGTACATCTCCATTTGATTCACTAAAATCAGATTCAGATTGAGCAGAAACTCCGGCCGTTTTGAGACATGTATCTATTATTATTTTCAAATTATTATAATCAGCTGATGTAATTCCGTAATTGGCAAATGAACTATCTTTTATTACTAATTTATTGCTAAAAATTTGATTGTTAGAAGATTCTGTATCTCCACCTAATTCTAAATTTCTTTTTGATTTATTGAATTGATTAAATTTTTTTTGAAGATTTTTAGCAGCTTCTGTATAACCTTCAACGTGTGAAACAAACTGTATTCAAGTATTGACATTAATTACTGATATATCAAATGATTTTCCAAAAGGTAAAACTATTTGTTTATCTTGATATTTACCTTCATTAATAAATGCTGGTGTTATTAAATCTTCTGTGAATTTTTGAAAACCTTTTTCACCCATGGATACTTCCATATCTCTGACTTGATTTCCAATTTTTGTTCCTAAATATGTTGATGCAGCATCAACATATGAAATATATAAATCAGGTAAGTTATCACCTACCATAATTGAATTATTTAAATAATTAGAATTTTTTCATTGAACTTTTACTGGCACAAAATCTTGTTCATTTCTATGAATCTCATTATAATCATCAGCCATTTCTTGATAAGCACTTACTTTTTCTAAATCACCAGAAGATTGAGTAGCACCTCCAATGATAGCAAAAACAACATCTTTTTCTGGCTTTATTCCACATGAAACAACACTCATACTTGTTGTTCCAATAATTAATAAAGAAGATAGTATCAATAATAGTTTTTTCATTTTATTCTTAACCCTTTTTACTTTGTATTATTTTAATTGTAAATGTTTTTCTAAAGAAATACAAAAAAAAGAACCACTATAGGTTCATTTTCTATGATCACTCAATAGTTTTCGGATCTGCTGGTTTTGAGTTTTTCTCTAAACTATCAATTAATCCATTTTTAATGTGAATTACTGTATTAGCAATTTTCGCAATGTTAGGGTTATGAGTAACAACAACAACTGTTGTTTTTTGTTCGCGGTTAACTTTTACTAAAATTTCTAAAACTTTACGTCCCATTTCTTCATCCAATGCACCTGTTGGTTCATCAGCAAATAAAATTTCTGGGTTTTTAGCTAATGCTCTTGCGATAGAAACCCTTTGTTGTTGACCCCCTGACATTTGGTGAGGATATTTATTCATTTGTTCTTTCATTCCAATTGTTTCAAAAATTTCTTCAATGCTCATACCTTGCTTATTTTTGTTTGCAAGGTTTTGACCAACTTCAGCATTTTCTTTAGAAGTTAGGTTTGTTAAAAGGTTGTATTGTTGAAAAATAAATCCAACGTTTCTTCTTCTGAATTTTGTTAAGTGTGAATCTTTTAATAGTGATAAGTTTGAACCTAAAATAAATACATCACCTTCGGTAGCTTTATCTAAACCTGAAATAACATTTAAAAAAGTTGTTTTTCCTGATCCAGATGGCCCTAAAATGACAATGAAATCACCTTTATCTAGTTTAACATCAATGCCTTTTAAAATAGGTGTTTCTAAATCTCCTGTAATATAAGATTTTTTAACATCTTTTAATTCTATGATGTGTTCTAATGTGTTAGGATGACAATTTGTTGTTGTTACAATTGCTCCCTCACTTAAAATTTCTTTAGAATATTTGTTTGTTAATTGTTTTTGGTATTTATTTTTTTGTTTTAAACCTTTAACACCTTTATCAAAGTTAATTTTAGGTTCTAATTCAATAAATTCTCGTTTAGCTTCTGATTCAGCTGTTACTTCAAAAACTTCAGCCTCTTTAACTTCAACTGTATTTGCTTCTTTAAATTTTTTATCTTTTTTTGATAAAACTTTAGTTTCGTCAACTTCTGGTTTTTGTTCTGGTGATTTTTCAGCTTCTACTTTTTCTTTTTTTGAAGATACTTTTTTAGCTTCAGCCTGTTTTTCTTGTTCAGCTTTTACAGCAGCTAATCTTTTTGCTTCGTCAGCAATTTTTTTGTCATTAATTAATTTTTCTGCTTTGGCTAGTTTTTCTGCTTTTTCATTTTCTAAAGCTATTCTTTTTGCTTCAGCTTGTTCTGCTTTTTTAGCTGCTTTTTCAGCCTTAACTTGTTCAGCTGCTATTCTTTTTGCTTCAGCTTCTTTTTGAGCGTTAGCTAATTTTTCTGCTTTTTCATTTTCTAAAGCTAATCTTTTTGCTTCAGCTTCAGTTTCTTGTTTAATTTTCAATTCATTTGCTTGTTTTTCTAAAAGAACTCTTTCTTTTTCCAATTGTATTTGTTCTTTATAAATTAATTTAGCTTGTTTTTTATTTTCTTTTTTAGACTTTTTATCTTCAGCTAATTTTTGTTTAATTATTTCTTTTTTGTTTAACTTTTCAATTAATTTTTCTTCTTTTTTACTTAAAGTTTTTTCTGCTTTTGGAGCGACTTTATGTTCTGCAACTTTTTTTGGAGTAGGTTTTTTAGTTGCTTCTTTTTTATCTACTGGATTTGCTTCAGCAACTTTAACTTCTTCAACTTTAGTCTCTGCAACTTTTTTTGGAGCAACTTTTTTATTTGAAGAATTATTTGTTGAATTTATAGCTTGTTTGTATTTATCAACTATTTCTTTGTTGTATGCAGCTTCAGCTTTAACTTGAGTTGCTTTTTGCGTATTAACAGTTTTTGTATTTTCTGCTTTTGATCAAGTATTAGAGCTAGCATTTTTTTTATTATTTGCCATTATCTATTCCTTTTCTTTCCTTAAAAATTTTAAAATGTTAAAACAATATCTTTATGATTTTATCATTAATAGAAAAAAACAAAAAGATTTTGGTCTAATAAATTAACTTTACCTTTTGCTTTTATTAAATTAAATCTTTAAGTTCTTCATTTTTAACAATATATTCTTTGTTACAAAAATCACAAATAACTTGAACATCTTCCTTGTTTTTTATTAACTCTTCAATGTCGTCTTTACCTAGTAATTTAACTGAATCTAATATCTTTTTGTCGTTGCATGTACATTCAAAAATAATTTCTTTACTTTCTAAAATTGTTGCATCTTCAAAAATTTCTTTAATTACTTCATAATAATTTGTTGATTTCATTAAAATCTCACATATAAAGTTAGTGTTTCCCAATTTTGATTCCAATAATTCAATATCTTCTTGTGTGTGTTCTGGTAGTAATTGAATTAATATTCCAACAACTTTTTGTACTTTTAAATCGTCATCTAATTTTACATCACTTGTTAAAAGTGAACCAACCTGATTACTATCTCTTAAAAAATCCATTCAAATATGATCCATATTAGGTGAATCTGTGTTTATTGTTGAAACATAAGGTTCTTTTAAACCCATGTCTCTACTATTTAAAAGCTGTCCTTGTGTTCCTACTGTTGCAAAAACAGGGTTATTACTTAATCGTGGTATATATTCTTTGATTTCAAAATCTTTAACTTGAGCATATGCTCTAACTTTATTGTTTTGAAATTCTGCAATCATTTTTTTAACTGCTCCATTATTTGAAATGTAATTAGAATTAATTTTTGCAAGCTCTTTATTATCTAATGAAATCAATGTATTACCAACAGTAAATTTTGATAAAGCAATACTTATAAAGGGGTTTGTTTGTTGCAAATTACAAATTTCTCTCATACTTTCACTAATATCAACTATTGCTATTTTTGCATTATGTTTATGGCTTATTGCTCTTATTTGTAAATCCATTTTGTTATCTCCTATACATTTTTAAATTTTACATTATTTCTTTAATAAATAAACAATTATGTTTTCTCTACGACAAGAATAGATTTTTTATATATGAATTTGTATTATAATTTTATATAGTAATCACTTAAGTGAACTTGGAGGAAAAATGTTAGACATAAATTTTATTGAAAGTAATTTAGTTAAAGTTAAAGAACAACTAAATAAAAGAAGCGGTGAGTACACATTGATTCTTGATGAAGCTGTTGAATTAAATATTCAAAGAAAATCAATTTTAAAGGAAGTTGAAAATTTAAAAGCAAATAAAAATAATTTATCAAAACAAGTTGGTGAATTAATGAGAAACAAGCAAGTTGAAGAAGCTAACAAAATTAAAAATGATGTAGCATCTATTAATACAAAAATTGATACACTTGATGAAAAATTAAAAGAAGTTCAAGAAGAATTAACAATTAAATTACAAAACATTCCTAACATCCCTAATGATGATATGCCTGTTGGTAATGACGACAATGATAATGTCGAAGTAAGAGTTTGAGGAAATGAATTTGTTAAAAACCATGATACAGCTCACTGAGATATTGCTGACAAACTAAAATTAGTTGATTTTGAAGCAGGACCTAAACTAAGCGGTTCAAGATTTGTTGTTTATACTGGTTTAGGATCTAAGTTAGTTAGAAGTCTAGCAAATGTTATTTTAGACTTACATACAAGCAAAGGCTACAAGGAAATTACTGTTCCTCTTCTTGTTAATCCACAGGCAATGTATGGAACAGGACAATTACCTAAATTTAAGGAAGACGCGTATATCACAGCAAATGATCAATACTTAATTCCAACAGGTGAAGTTCCATTAACTAATTTACATGCTGGTGAAATCTTAGATGCAAATCAATTGCCAATTCACTATACAACATATTCTCAATGTTTTAGACAAGAAGCAGGTAGTGCTGGTAGAGATACAAAAGGTTTAATTAGACTACACCAATTTAATAAGGTTGAATTAGTTAAACTAACTGATCAAGAATCAAGTGAAATTGAGTTACAAACAATGGTTAAAGATGCAGAGGCTGTTCTTCAATTATTTAATTTACCATACCGTGTAGTTGAATTATGTACAGGAGATGTTGGGTTTAGTTCAACAAAAACTTATGATTTAGAAGTTTGATTTCCTGAGCAAAATAAATATCGTGAAATTTCAAGTTGTTCAAACTGTACAGATTTCCAAGCTAGAAATATGCAAACAAGATATCGTGACGCAAATGGGGAAGTAAAATTAGTTCATACATTAAATGGTTCTGGAGTTGCTATTGACAGATTAATTGCAGCAATTTTAGAGAATTATTGAGACGGTGAAAAATTAATTATTCCGACAGTACTTAAGCCCTACTTTGGGAATCAAGAATTCATAAAATAAAAATCGCTTAACTGCGTTTTTTATTTTGTTTTTTCACTTTTTGTTTTTTTCCTTTACAATTATTTTTAAACACATAATCAAGTAGAAAGGTTAAAAAAATGAACATCAAAAAAACTAAAACTAAAACGTTTGAATTTTTAACTCTTTTTGTAATGGTTATTGGAACTGTAATTGGTTCTGGTATATATATGAAAAACAGTGAATTATTAGATCAAACAAACAACCCAATTATTGCTTTAATTCTTTGATCATTTGTTGGAGTTGTATGTATTATGTCAATGATTGTTTTTATTGAGATTTCTTCTTCAACAAAACATTTTGGAAATGGTACATTAGGTAATTGAGCAAAAATATTTATCAATAGAAAAACAGCATCATTTTTTTCAATTATGTATGGATGAGTTTATATTCCTAGTACACAAAGCGTATTTGTTGCTGGTGCTGTTAACTATCTGCTTTTAGCTATTGGTGCTCCAATTACACCTTATCAACAATTAATTATTTATTTATTAGTTGGATTTAGTATATTTATAACTTGTACGATTTTATCTATTTATAAAAGATTCATTAATAGAAGAATACAAATAATTGGGATTTTAATAAAATTTTTACCTCTACTAATAGCATTTATTGCAGGTTTTATTTTAATTGATAAAACTGGTGGGACAAGCGCTATGTGACCTACAGATCATAATAAATATGGTTGATCTCCTTTACTTTTCTTAGGTGGATTTGGTGGTATATTATTTGCATTTGATGGATATGTTTATATTGCTAATGCACAGAAAACAGCTACACACAAAGATGTTGTTCCAAAAGCATTATTTGCTGGAATGATATTTGTTGCAATATTTTATGTATTAATGGCACTCTCATTATTTATGGGTTCACCAGACGGTTCAATTGTTAAGCTATTTGAAAAAATGTTAGGTGGAAAAGATAGTAATGCTGCTAGAATTATTTCAAACTTAATTTTAATGACTATTTGTCTATTAGGTTCAAGCATATTTGTTGATATTGCTATTGTTGATTTAGCTTCTGATGCTAACAACAAAACTATTTATACAAAAAAAAGAAGTATGTCTTACAAAGAAGCTGGAATAATCCAATTGTTTATTTTTATGGTTGCTTATACTTTCTTAATAACTATAGGTATTTGCACAACAAGAGAAGGCTGAGATGGATTGTCTTCAGTTGCAGGTTCTGGAAAAGTAGTTTCAATAGAAGCATTGTTAAATAAACCAGCTGATTATATTAATTGATTTTCTTCAGGGACAAGCGCGCTTGTCTTTATAATGGTATTGGCAGTTATGATCGCTGGTGTTGTAAACAGATTTACAAAGAAAGTTAAAGTTGAACAAACAAAACTATTTATGATTTGTGGAATTATTTCATCTTTCTTTATGACTATTTTTATTTTCTTTGGAATATTTGCTTTTATATGAGAGCCAAAAAATATTGCAGAAGGGAATTGAAAAATAACTAGTTCAGGAATGTGATTCTTAATTATCTTAGTTATTTCACTTACTATTAATGTAGTAGTCTTTTTAATTCAGGAATATAAATTTAAAAAAGATCCTTATGTTGATGGTTGAGATGGTGAAATTAACCCAGATGTTAAAGTTGAAGATAATTTAAGTATTGTTGCTGATATTAAAGCTTTAAAACAAAAAATTTTTAACAAAAAGTAACACAATGAATGATTAATGAGCACTTTGATGCTCTTTTTTTATATAATCTTTTTACTTATTAACGAGAAAGGATAAAAAATGAAAAATGATTTTAAAATAAAAAATCTTTTTAGAAAAAACAAAAGTGTTCCAAATGAGCAAGAAAAAAAACAATTTAAAATGCTTTCGGCTTTTACTATTCTTTTATTAATTATTGCATTCATCATTTTCATAAGTTGAATTCTAAAGTGAAGTGGTACAACAGTACATATTAGTGAAGCAAACGATGAGCTTGGAAATAAAATTCCAGCTCATGACGAAAAAATTGTTGCGCTTGGTATATTTGATTTATTTTTAGCACCTATTAATGGATTTGTTAATGGCGCTGAAATAATTGTATTCTTAGTTGCGCTTGGTGGTTTTTTAAATATAGTTATTTGCTCTAAAGCTCTTGAAGGTTTTTCACAAAATATAACAACAGCTTTAAAAGGAAAAGAAATATGAGCAATTATTCCATTAATGATTTTCTTTTCGATTATCGGTAGTACAGAAGGAATGGCAGAAGAGTCTTTAGGGTTTTATATGATTTGTATTCCACTTATGATGGCTGCTGGTTTTGATAAACTAACTGGATTTATGATAGTTTTACTTGGAGCTGGAGTTGGGGTTATGAACTCAACAGTTAACCCTTTTGCTGTTGGAATTGCAGTAGACACAATTCAACAGCAAAATTCAGGAATAGAAACATCTGTTGGTGATGGTTTAGTTTGAAGGCTTATTTCTTGATTTATTATGACTTTTACTGCTATATCATTCGTTATGTGATATTCTTGAAAAGTTAAACTGAATCCACAAAAATCAATTGTTTTTAAAACTTTGGAAGAAGATAAAAAATTTTTTTTAAGTGAAGCTGCAGATAAAATTGAAATGAACTGAAAAAGAAAATTAACATTAACGATTTTTGCTTTAACTTTTATATTAATGATTTTTTATATGATCGGTTGAGATAGCATTTTAGGATTTAAAAATGATAAATTGGATGAAAGTACATGAGGACCTTTTTATAAATTTGATTTATGAATAAAAGAAAACCTACCTTACTTATCAAGTCAAGCAGAAGGATTTGGAAATGGTGGATTTATTGTTGTTTCTGCAATGTTTTTAGTCTCTGCAATAGTTCTTGGTTTTGTTAACGGACTTGGAGAAGATGGATTCTTAGATCAATTCATGATAGGTGCCAAAGATTTATTTGGTGTTTGTCTAGTTATCGCTGTTGCTGGTGGGATTGGATGATCACTGGAAAAATCATTAATACAACAATTAGTTGTATCTGGCTTAGCTAGTTCAATTGGTGGGATTAATTCTTCTATTGGAATTCTGATAGTACTATTTATATTATTTATTCCACTATCATTATTTATTCCTTCTACTTCAGGATTCGCAAAAGCAATTTTTCCATTGCTTGCATCAACTGGTGGTATCATTACAAAAGATCCTGAGGTGCTAGCTAGTGGGTCTGTTACTGCATTTGTTATGGCTAATGGGTTTATTAATTTATTTACTCCTACCTCAGGTATTATAATGGCTGCTATGGGGATTGCAAAAATAGATTATCCTAAATTTATTAAACTAATGTGACCTATACTAACAATATTACTTATCTTATCAATAGTTATGATTTCAATTGGTGGAGCTATTGGTGGTAATATTGCTTAATTCAATTAGATTCTTCGGAATCTTTTTTTATTGTTAAAATAGTATAATAAGTAATAAAGACAGGAGATCTACATGAACAATTTAAATCAAACTATAGTAGCACCAACAACTAATATATCAACACAAGCTATTTCTTTAATCAGAATTAGTGGTGATGACAGTTTTAACATTATTAATAAATTATTAAAAACAAAAATTAAAGAAGAAAAAAATGTTTGAGTTAGAAAAATGTTTGATGGTCAAGAGTTGGTTGATGAAGTTGTTTTAACTTCATTTGTTTCTCCTGCAAGCTTTACTGGTGAAAACGTTGTTGAAATCGCTTGTCATGGGGGTATTTTAAACACTCAGAGAATAATCAATTTAATTATCAAGAGTGGTGCAAGAATGGCTAACAAAGGTGAATTTAGCCAAAGAGCATTCTTAAATAATAAAATAGATTTAATTCAAGCAGAAGGAATTAATGACTTAATCTTTGCTAAGAATGAATTAGCTTTAAAAATTGGTGTTAACAATATGAGTGGTGCTCATAATCAAAGCATTATTAACTTGAAAGGGAATCTTTTAGATATTATTTCTAGAATCCAAGTTTCAATTGACTATCCTGATTATGATGATGTTGAGGGCAGCAGTATTTCTGAATTAACAAAAGCCTTATCAGACATAAATGAAGAAGTTAATAACTTATTAAAAAGATCAAAAATGGCTTTAAAAAATACCAATGGTATTAAGACAGCAATTGTTGGTAAAACTAACGTTGGTAAATCTTCTTTATTGAATGCATTACTAAATGAAGATAAAGCAATAGTTACAGATATACATGGAACAACTAGAGATATAGTTACTGGAGACATTAATTTAGAAAATATTAGCTTAAATTTAATTGATACTGCAGGTATTAGAGAAACAGCTGATATTGTAGAGGGTCTTGGAATTGAAAAGTCATTAAAAATGATTGATGATGCAGAATTAATTTTATTTGTAATCGATTATAAAGCAATTAATGACAAAGAAAATAAAATGATTTTTGATAAGTTGAAAGGTAAAAACCATATTTTGGTTTTTAATAAAAGTGAATTTATTAGCGAGGAAGAAAAAAATAAAATTAATAAAGAACAAACAAATTATGTTTACACCAGTGCAATCAATAACGACATTGATAACTTAATTAAAAGAATTGAGGAAATGCACATAAATGAAGAATTAATAAAAAATGATTCTTTAATACTTATTAATCTTGAACAAATTTCACTTGTTGAGCAAGTTAAGGACAGACTAGATAGATCACTAAGAGCAATCACTGATGGAATGCCAATTGATATTGTCAATGTTGATCTTCATGAAGCATGAGATTATTTAAATCAATTAATTGGTGAACAATATGATGAAGAAATAATTGATAATATTTTTAAAAAATATTGTTTAGGTAAATAAAAAAGAGGTTTATTAAAAATAAACTTGCCATAAAAAAGAAATCAGTCAGAAAAAAATAACATTAAAAACTAATTTTACAAATTTTGACTATAATAATTTAGTTAACATATTTAATCAAATATATAGAATGTCTCGTAAATTTTAAGCTGTTTGTGAGCTAAAAATTTACGAGACATTATGCTAGAAGTGCTAGACTTCCATATATAGTTTATTGTTTTTAAAGATAAAAAACATTTTTTGTTAATAAATCACTTTTATTAATTTTTAATTTTTTTTAAGCGTTGCTCATTTCTAAGATCGCGTTTAATTTTTGCCAGTTCTTGAGTTTTTTCACTTATATAAGCTTCTATTGGTTTAAATGAATATTCTTCTTTATAATTATAATCAATTAATAAACTTTCAACAGCATTTTTATAAATAGGAGTAAAATCAATTTCACTTAATTCTTTATAATTTAAAGTAAAATCTTTTACCAATATTGAAATTTTGTTTTCAATATTTTCGTATTTTTTTTCCAATTCTTTAATATTAACTTTTGATTTGGCTAGTGCCGCCTTTGATTCTAAAAATTGCAATTTATTGAAATCATTTAAAGATGAAATTTTTAAGGCTATTTCTTTAGCTTTATCATATTCCCCTTTTTTCATAAAATGTTTACCTTTTTTAGATAATTTTAAAGTTTGTTTCTCCTGTTTTTTTAAAAATTGATCTATATCAAATTTTGCTCCATCACTTTTTAAAATGCTTTTTTCTTCTCTTTTAATAGATTTTTTTTCAGCATTTTCAATTATTTTTTTTGATTTAGATTTTAGTTCTTTAATTTCAGCACTATTTATTAATTTAATTTTTTCTTGTTTTTTTAATGACAATATTTTTTGTTCAATTTTTAAAAGCTTGATTGATTCATTGAACATTTTATTAATTAAAGTTTTTTCTGAAACCCTTTCTTTATAAATAAGCATTGAAACAACAATAGCAACTCCAAATGCAACTGCTGAAGCTAAAATAAACATTAATCCATTCATGACATTTGATAAACAACCTTCTTGTTCTAAAATACTTGGTTGAATTCCTATTGGCGGAGAGAAGAAAGCTATAAATGAATAGAGTCCTCCTCATGCACTAACGCCTCTTAAGGTAACATTCGTTCAAGAAATTATTAAACCACCAGCAAACGCCCCGATCATTCCTGCGTATAATGGTCGTTTTTTAGGAAAATTTACTCCGTATAACATTGGTTCAGTTATACCTGCAATTGCTCCAACCATAAACATTTGAGTTCCTTCTTTTTTTAATCTTTTATCGCCTGTAACTATTATTACACCTAATAAAGCTGCAAGTTGAGCTCAAATACCAATGGCACTTGATATTGTCAAACGAGCTACGCCACCATGAGTCATTGTATCAACATTAAATACAACTCCAATTACTTGGTGTAATCCGAAAACAACAGTAACTTGATGAATTCCAGATAGTAGACCCATACCAATTCCTAAAGGGAATTTAGTTACTAATAGTACAAATAGTCCAAATATACCTTCAAAAATATTTCAAATAGGTCCATAAATAAAAAACGCTATAAATGGCATAAGAGTTAATATCATTAAGTTTCTGCATATAAAATCAATACTTGTTGGCATTCATTTTTTGATTCAATCATCAAAAATTTTTGCTGTATATATTGTTAATAGTAATACACCTATTTTTGCTTGCATAGGCGTTACATTGATTTGTAGTATTCTTTGAATCATTGGATTTGAAACTTCTGCAAATCTAAACAATACTCATCCTTCAATGTATGTTTCTGGATCATATTGTTGCCCTAACATTGCTGGTCCACCATTTCCTCACAAAATTGGTGAACAAATTGTCATACCTATAGCAAATGCTAAAACAAAGTTTCATTTAAAATAGATTGCTGCCGAAACACAAGTTCCTATTCCCATCCAAATTGTCGATGATTTCGAAATAACAAATATTATCACAAATAAAATATTTAAATTTGGATTAAATATATAGTAAATATTTTTCGTCAAATCTTCATTTTCTTTAACCAATGTTATATTTGGCATTACTCCAAACATCATTAATAACATCATAACCAAAGAAAAAACTCCGGCCCCCAATAATATAGGAATTAAAGGAACACCAACTGCTGGGAAAACTTTTATTATTCTGTTAACCAAATTAGCTTTATCTTGTGAGTTTTTAGCAGTAGCATCATTCTCTTTATAAATTATGTTTGTAATTTCGTCTTTTACTTTAGGTACTTCCTGTCCAATAATGATTTGCATTTCATTACCATTTCAATGAATACCTTTTACACCTTCAATTTTTTTTATTGCTACTTCATTTACTAAATCTTTTTTCAAAATTTTTAGTCTAAGTCTTGAAAAACAATTATAGTGTTCATCAAAGTTTTTTATTCCTCCAACATTTTGAACTATATTTGATGCAAGTTTTTGATTTTTTCCTTCCCCTCCAAAAATTTTTTCCAAATCAAGATCATTATTATGAATTTCTTCAGTGGTTATTTTGCATATAAACTCTCCGGCTTTATATTCTTTTTCAATAAAATCATGCACCTTAATTTTGCTATCTTGACATGTAAATACTATTGGTGTTTCATTAGAAAGTTTTTTTGAATTTAGTTTGTTTAAATCAACATTAAAAAGTTTTTGCCCTTTACTTAATTCATCTCCAACTTTTGTTTGAACTTCAAAAGGCTCACCCGCTAACTGAACAGTTTCAAGGCCACAATGCAATAAAGCTTCAATTTTTCCTAAATTAAATCCATAAGCGTGTTTTGTATCAAAAATAAGCGTTACTTTAGCATTATCAAAAGGGCTAAAAAATTGACTTGACTTAGGTATTATTAAAACACCATCTCCCAACATTTTGTCAGAAAATGTTGGATCACTGCATTTTGTTATTTGCTTAACTATACAATCAACTGGAGCATATAAATTAAATTCCATATCGTTTCTCTTTCTTTCCAATAATATTTTCCAATTTATAGTGTTAAAAATGGTAATTTTTTTTACTAATGAAAGTACTTTACTAATATCTTAATACTTTACCTTAAAATAAAAACTGCATCAACTAATTATGATGCAGCATTAATTATTTATTTTTTGTGCTTATTATTGCACATTTTATATTTGCTTTTCGCACATGACTTTTAATTAAATTATAATTTCTGACATTTTTATATAAAATTTGAATAGTTAGAAATTAATCATCAATATCGCTATTAGCTAAGCTAAATTTTAGTTTTTTGTAAATTTTAAAATATAAAACAATATTGCTATTTTATATAGGCCTATTATTTCTTCTGTACAAACAAGAAAAATTTTTTAATCTATGAATATTAAATTTCTTTTGTTTTTAAAAAGTTTTTAAATCAATTATACGATTTCTTTTTAAATCTATTTCCTGTTCCATTATGATAATCGTCATAATCAACAAAAATTAATCCATATCTTTTTGACATTTCATTTGTAGATGCTGAAACAACATCAATTGGTGTTCACATTGTATAACCAAATACATCTACTCCATCTTTTATTGCTTCGCTTATTTGTTCAAAATGTTTTCCTAAGTAATCAATTCTATAATTATCTTCAACAGTATTATTAGCATCTAATTTTTCTAAAACACCAATACCATTTTCAGATATAAATAACGGCAAATGATATCTATCTCAAAGTTGATTTAGTGTATATCTAAGACCTATTGGATCAATTTGTCATCCTCACTCAGTTGCCTTTAAAAAAGGATTTTTACCGGCTTTTAGACCATTTGCTTCGGTTAATTCTCCTCCTGATTTAGATGTGGTTCCAGACATATAATAGCTAAAAGTAATAAACTGAATTGGGTTTTCCTTTAAAATTTTATCATCCTCAGGATTTTTATTAATTTTTATGCCATACTCTTTAAACATCCTTAAAGCGTACCCTGGGTATTCGCCATTTACCATAACATCATAGTAAAAGAATTTTTTCATTTGTTCCATTTTTAAGTTTTCCATCACATTTTCTGGATTACAATCTATTGGGTAAGAAGTAGAATCAGCAACCATACATCCTACCTTTATATCTTTATATTTTTTTGCATATTGAATTACTTTAGCTTGTAAAACAAATTGAACATGTAAGTCATTATAAGATGCTAAAACGTTTTGTAGCATTGAATTTTTATTTTCGCTTAATAATGATGTAGTTATAACAGCACCTAAATTTATTTCATTAAAAGGCAGCCAATATTTTACATATTCATTAAATTCATCAATTACCAAAAATGCAAATTTTAAATAACTATTTTGTAATTCATTATCTTTTCAATTTAGATTTTTTTCAATAATTCAGTAAGGCAAGTCAAAATGGTTTATAGTTACCATAACCTCTAATCCCTGCTTTTTGCACTCTTTAAAAACATTTCTATAAAATTCTAATCCTGCTTTATTTGGTTCTTCATTACTTCCATTAGGAAAAATCCTTGTTCATGCAATTGACATTCTAAAAATTTTCATACCTGCCTCTTTAAATAAAGCAATATCTTCTTTATATCTATGGTAAAAATCGATACCAAATCTTTTCGGAAAATGTAAACCTGCTTTATTTTCAATAGAATCAGCAAAAGTTTGTTTATTTGTTAGATGTGCACCTGAAGAATGGTTTTTTCTATCAGAAATTTCTCTGAAAGGTATCATTTCCATCAATGATAAAGTTTTTCCATCTACATTGTATGCTCCTTCTATTTGATTTGCTGCTGTTGCTCCCCCTCAAAGAAAATTTTGAGGAAATTCTAATTTTTTTGTCATATTTTTTCTCTTTCTAATTTAGTTTCTAATAAGGCTAATCCTCCATAACAAGCAGCCTTATTTCTAAGTACAGAAATTTTAAACTTATCCTCAATTTCTGTATTTGTTTCAAATTTTCTTCCTTCTCATTCAAAGGTTTTATTCTTAGTTATTGCCTCGTTGAGCATTGAAACAAATTGTTTATTTGAACTAACTGCTCCACCCAATGTTATTAAGTCAAGATCCAAACAAAAATCTAAATTTATTATAAATTTAGAAAGTTGATCAATTCATTCATCAACTAATTTAACACATAAAGGATCATTATTATTATATTTTTCAAATAATTCAAAACCTGATAGTTTCTTTTCAGATTTTGTAAAGTACTGATGTTTAAACAATAAAGCTCCTAACCCTGTATCTAAAGTTACAGTAAATCCATCTTTTCCATAAATATTTGATCTCATTTTCCCAACTTCGCCAGCTCTAAAATTTTTCCCATGAAGAATTTTCTTATTTATTATAAGACCACACCCAATGGCTGTACCAATTGTCAAATGAGCCATGTTTTCAATTTTATTTTTTTTTGTTCTTTTAATGAATTCACCATATGCAGCAGCTTTAGCATCATTGTACAGAATAAACTTTTTAAGATTTTTAAATTTAGAAAAATATTTTTCTAAATCTATATTTGTATCAATTATTGAAGAATCAGCTAAAACTTTCTTTTTAAAATGGTCAACCGGTCCTGGAATAGCAATAGCCAGATTAAATTCATTATTTTCATTTTCTAAAATTTGAGATATTTTTTCTAAAACATCTATCAGTTTTGTCTTTGTTTGTTCGTTAGGGGTACTTTTAGTATCTATGTGATATTCTTTTATTTCATTTTTATCCTCAAAAACAATACACTTAATTCCTGTTCCACCTATATCAAAAGTATAATTTAACATTTTTATTTACCTTCCTTTTGAAAATAGTTAACTATGTTTAAATATTTTCACCGTTTACTTCAATTAAATTTTTATATCAATAATAGCTATCTTTTTCAATTCTCTTCATGTCTTTTAAATCAAATTCATCTCTATTAACATATATGAATCCGTATCTTTTAGATATTCCTTCATGAGTTGATACTAAGTCAATCGCGCTTCAAGGCATATATCCAATAATTTCAACTCCATCAGAAATAGCTTCAGCCATTTGTCTTATATGTTGCTCGTAGTAATAAATTCTATAATCGTCATGAATTTTCCCATCATTTGTTAATTCATCTCTAGCACCTATTCCATTTTCGGTAATCATCACAGGTAAGCCATATCTATCATAAACTTCTCTTAGTGTATTTTTGAATCCAACTGGATCAATTTCTCAACCAAATTCAGTTTTTTGCAAGTTTGGATTTTTCGCTGCCATTCCAAAACCAGGTATAACAAGACCTTTTTGTTGATCAAATTTTTCTTTGGTTTCTTTAATAGATTCTTCCGTTGGCATTTGTGCTGTCATCGTTGTATAGTAATTAAAAGCAATAAAATCAGGTTTGCCTTTTGATAGAGTATCCAAATCATCTTTAGTAACTTCAAAATCTATTCCCATTTTTTTAGCAAATTTAATGAATATATTACTATATTTTCCTTTGCAAACAGCATCAAGATAAACTCAATTTCTAATCATTTCAACATTTAATTTAGCTGTATAATCTTCAGGCTTGCATGTATTTGAATAAACTGTTGCTATATTTGGTGCAGGTCCTATTTTAGCATTTGGACAAATTTCTTTGCACTTAATTATTGCCTTTGCTTGAGCTAAATTTAAATTATGCAAAACTTTCAGTTGTTTTGATAAATCTTGTTTTTCTAAGACTTCAAAGCCGTCGGCCATCATTACTAAAATATTTAATTCGTTTATTGTTAATCAATAATTTATTTTTGTCCCAAAATTTTTAAGTAAAACTTCAGAGTATAATTCAAAATGTTTCACAAAATTTTTGCTATGAACCCCACCGTCTTTCATCACAAACAACGGAATATCAAAGTGAAACATTGTAACAATAGGTTCGATCTTATATTTTAGTAATTCATCAATTAAATCGTTATAATACTTTATTCCTTCTTGATTAACACTACCATTTTCGTCTTTAATAATTCTTGGTCAAGAAATAGAAAATCTGTAAGATTTTAAACCCATTTTTGCCATCATTTCAACATCTGTTTTTCAATATTTATAATGCTGACTTGCTTCCTTAAAACCAGTTATTCCCTTTGGGTAGCTTGGTTTATCACCATATAAATCCATTGTTGAAGTAACTTTTCCGCCTTCTTCTACACATCCTTCAATTTGGTAAGCACTAGTTGACGCCCCCCATAAAAAATTTTTTGGAAATTTGTTCATATTTACTCCTTTTGCTATCAAATTTTCTTATTTGATATAATTATTATCTAATTTAAAGAGCACTACTGAAAGAGGCAACTGAATTAAAAAAAATACTTTCTTTATTTGAAAGTATTTTTTTACAATTTTTTATAAATTTCTAACATTAAAAGCTGAGAAGCCACATTTCTGTGTAAACCATTTGAAAAATCATCCTTCATATCATACATTATGTTATGAGAATCGCTTATTTCAACTAATCCACTTAATTTTGATGCCATAGTAAAACTCTTTGAATTTACTTGTTTTTTTGCTTCACTGTGAATTTTTTTAAGTGTTCTGTTATCTTTACCTGATATTAAAAATACATTTATTGAATTATCTAAAAAACCAACATTAACTTGATTATGGTTTATTATAAAAGCCTTTTTATTTTTTTCCAGCAAAATTTCATATAAAACTTGCGCACTATTTGCAAGTTCCCAAGAATAAAAAATGTTTATTTTTTCAGCTTTAGAAACCTCTTCAACAAAAGTATTTATAAATAATCGATTTCTAAAAATTCATTCTTCAAGATTTTTAAAATTATTTGTTTCTCTAAAACTTTGCTTATTTTGGGAAAATGTTAAGAATTCATTTTTAAAATGAAACATCATTTCTCTATATCCGGAAAATCCAATAGTCTGAGAAAATTTAGTAACGGTTGAAGCACTTACAAAGCAAATTTTTGAAATTTCATTTTGATTTAAAAATTTTCCCTTCATTAAATTTTCTAGTATTGTTTTGGAAATTATTTTGTTAGTTGTATCATTTGAGTCTTCAGACATTTCTATTAAATTTTGAAATGTTATTTTCATAAAAACCTCCATATTCTTATTTAATTATAAAAAAAAGAGCATAACTTTTCATGCTCTTTAGATATTTTATTTATAATCCATAATTTTGCAATAAAGAATTTATACTATAATTATATTCTTGTATATAAGTTGATAAATCAATTTTTTGTGTTTTTTGAACTAAATCAAGTGTTTTTCTAATTAACTTCTCTTTTTCATTTCTTAATTTAATAATTCCTTCAAAATCAATTTTATTTCTTTGCTGATCTTTTTCAACCTCTTGTGTTGACAAATCAATATTTGATAACTCATCTATTTTTGATTTAATTTTTAATGCTTTTTCCTGTTTTTGATTTTGAATAGCTTTTTTTCCTTTTGCAAAAAGTTTTTCAATTAAAGCATCATTTCTTTCAATCTTATTATTAATTTTCGTAGATATTTTTAAATATTTTTGAATTTCTTTTTCTTGTTCTTTTAAATATTTCATTTCATCAGCAGAATATATTTTGTTTAATTGTTTTAAAGTATTTGATATTTCATTAGCAACATCTTTATTTAGGTCTTTATTTTTAAATATTTTGTTTATTAATTTTTTAGTTATTTTGTTAACAAGTGTTGACTCATCAATACGTTCTTTAAAAATTAGCAATGTTATAATTATTCCTAAACCTAGAGCAACCAAGGCACCCAAAATAAAGAATAGTCCATTTGATAATGTTCCCAAAGGAGCAACACCTCCAAAAGGTGGCTCAGAAAAATAACCTAATATGGCAAAAATACCCATACCTGTTGTAAGTCTACCTGAAACTTTTAACCAATTACATAAAGCACCCGCAATGAAAGCTGCAATTATACCTGCGTAAAGAGGTCTTTTCTTTGGTAAATTAATTCCATAAAGAATTGGTTCAGTTATCCCAAGAACTCCCATAGGAACCATTCCTCAAGCTTGTTTTTTTAATACACTATTTTTTGTGATTATTGCTACCCCAATTAATGCACCAAGTTGTGCTCAAACTGAAAGACTTGCAGCAATAAATAAGTAACCCCATCCACGATTTGCAATATATTCTATTTGACCCAAAATTGATAACGGACCATGAACACCAAATATAACACAAACTTGTCATAGACCCACTGCTAAACCTACACCTATACCAAAAGGTGCTTTAGCTAAGTAAAAAAATAATGAACCCAATAAGGCTTCTATAACATTTCACATAGGTGTAAATAAAAAGAAACCTACTATTGATGGAACCAAAAATACTATAAATGGTCTGAATAATAAATCTAAACTTACCGGCATTCATTTTCTAACTCATTGATCTACTTTTTGACCTATATATATTATTGGAATGATAACTAAAAATTTTGTTCCTAAAGGAACTATTCTAAAAATTTTTGTAATACCATTGAATGGTATATTTTGAGTATTTAAAGTTCCTAAATCTCATCAAACTTTTTCATATCCAATTCCGTTTTGACCTCCATCCAAGAAAATTATTGGAGCACACATAATAATACCAATACCAATACCAAGCACAGGATTTAATTTAAAATATTCAGCCGCTGTGTAAGCGATAGCAATACCTGTAAAAAAGCCAGCTGTTCTACCAATTACAAATAAGACAACTCAACCAACATTAAGATTCGGATCGAAAAGAGAAATTGAACCAGAACCTGCAGTTTGCGAAGTAACAATATTTGGCATGACTTTACATAAAACTAAAATTGCAATTAAAGCTTGCACTATACCAGTTCCTGTCATTATTGGTATAGTTCTAACCATTGTTGCACCAACCATCTGAAAAAATGATTCAGCTACTGATTTGCGTTCTTTCGAACTTACAACAGAGCTTATAAATTGATTTTGGCTAGATATTTCCTCTCTTACTTTAAAAACATCTTGTCCTATTATTATTTGAAGTTCATTACCATTTCAAACAATTTGTTTTACAATATCTAACGCAAGTAACTCTTCTTCATTAACTAATGATTTATCAATTATTGTAAATCGCAATCTCGTCATACAATTATACACTTCTTTATAGTTTACTTTTGAACCAACTAGTTTATTAATTTCAAAAGCTACTTTTTCATATTTATTTTTAACATTAAAGAAATCATCTATTGTTTCAATTTTTATTTCTTCTAACTTATCAAGAAGTTCAATTGAACAAACAAACTGACCTTTTTTATAGTTCCCTTCTTTAAAATCTTTAATCTTGACTTGCTTATCAAAAACAATTGGTGTTTCAGAAGAAATGTTTTTTTCAGTAAGATATTTTAAATCGACATCAAACATTTTTTCACCTAATAAAATTTTTTGATTACTTATCAAAGTTGTTTTAAATGGTTTTCCTTTAAGCGAAACAGTTTCCAAGCCACAATGAATTAGTATTCCTAATCCATTAATATCAAGACCATAAGCATGTTTTGTGTCAAAAACCATAACTACTTGTGCTCTATCAAACGGTAAAGAAAAATCACCTTTTTGTGGTTTTACTAAAAAACCGTCACCAAGCATTTTTTGTGAAAATGTTGGGTCTGAACATTTATCTACACTTTGTATCTCACAGTCAACGGGAGCGTAAAATTTTATTTCCATTATTGTATTTCCTTTCATAACTATTTTCCCATAAATGTTTTTACATAGAAAAATAGAACACAACTTATGAAGTATTTTATTTTTTAGAAAGTATTTCATAATAGTACATTCATCAACGCGCTCCTATTTTTTAGATTTACCAGCATAATTTAAGTTATTAAAATAATTTGGAGCAGTTTAAACTAAATATTAGTATCATTTAAAACATATTAAATTATTTTAATTGGATATAAAATTCGCTCTCTACACTCTTTTATCTATTAACTCTTAAATTTCTTTTTAAAACTTTTAAACATTAATGTTAACTACTTTAGTTTTCAGTACATTAAAAAAACTATAATTCTTATGAGTTTTTCATAAAAATTACAGTTCAAAAATTTATTTCGAAAATATATTTCCTTTAATTTTAATCTTCTTCGAATTCTTGGTTTTCTTCTCCGTGTTTGCGATACTCAAGCATTACTGCTTGTATTTTATTGCCTTCACTTAAGCGAATACCTCTAACTCCAGCTGCAGCTCTTCCTAAAACAGGAATATCTGATGCTTTTGTTTTAATTAAGTTTCCATCAGTTGAAATAATACATACTAAGTCAGTTTCTCTAGCTGCAATAATTGATTTAAAGTCACCTGTTTTTTCGTTTAGGTTCATTACTTTAATTCCTTTTCCATTACGACCAGAAATTCTATATTCATCAATATTTGTTTTTTTGAAACTTCCTTTTGATGAAATAGTAGTAATATTTTCAATGCCAAATGAAGTAACTGCTCCAACCACAACATCTTTATCATCAAGTTTAATAGCTTTAACTCCTGATGCTGTTCTTGAAAGTGGTCTAACAATATTTTCTTGAATTCTAATAACTTTTCCTGATTTGTTAGCAACAAAAATTGTATCTTCACCAGTTGTAGCAAATACTGTTACTAATTGATCATCCTCTTTTAAGTTAATAGCTATTTTACCATTCTTATTGATGTTATCGAATAATGAAATATCTGTTTTTTTAATCATTCCTTTTTCAGTAATGAAAGTTAAGTAATTCATTTTTTCTTTTACATTTCTTAATGGAAGAATAGCTGTAATTTTATCATCTGCTGTTAGCCCATTTAAGAAGTTAACGATTGGTAATCCACGTGCTGTACGTGAGTATTGTCTAATGTTGTATGCTTTTGTTCTAAATACTTTACCTGAATTAGTAAAGAATAGTACTCAGTCACGCATTTTACCCATTGTTGCAATTACAATTGGATCCTCATTAGATGAGTTAACACTAACTCCTCTACCTCCACGTTTTTGCACTCTAAATTCTTCTGGATCAACACGACGAATGTATCCTTCCTCGCTTAAAAGAATCATTGTTTTAACATCAGGAATTAATTCTTCATCTTCGATGTCCATTAATCCTTCATCAATAGTTTCAGTTCTTCTGTTATCACCAAATTTTTCAGCGATTTCAGATAATTGATTTTTAAGTACATTGTTTTGTTCTGTTTCATCTGAAATTAATAATGTTAAATAATCAATTCTTTCCTTGATTTGAGCCATTTCTTGTTGAATTTTTCCACGTTCTAATCCAACTAAACGTTGTAATCTCATATCTAAGATAGCTTTGTTTTGTTCTTCATCAAATCCAAACGATTCTGTTAATTTCATTTTAGCTTCGTTTGACTCTGGTGAGTTTCTTAAAATATTAACAATAGCATCAATGTTATCTAATGCAGTATCTAAAGCTTCTAAGATGTGGAAACGTTTTTCAATTTTATCTTTTTCAAAAATTGAACGTTTAATAATTACATTTATTTGGAAATCAACATAATGTTTAATGATTGATTTTAAATCTAATAACACAGGAATGTTATTGTGTAATGATAATAAGTTCAATGAGTATGTTGTTTGTAAGTTAGTAAATTTATATAACTTAGATAAAACAACATCTGGATTTGAATCACGTCTTAATTCAATAACAATTCTAATACCTTCGTAGTTAGATTCATCACGAATATCTGAAATACCTTCTAATTGTTTTGTTTTAACCAATTCAGCAATTCTTTCAATTAATTTAGCTTTATTAGTTTGGTATGGAATTTCAGTAATTATAAATCTTGCATGACGATCATTTTCTTCAAGAGCTACTTTAGCACGAATAGTTACAGCACCTCTACCAGTTTTATAACCTTCACGCATTCTGATTCCATTTGTCATTAACGCACCTGTAGGGAAATCTGGTCCCATAATGTGGTTATCTAAAATTTCATCAATTGTAATATCTTTATTATCAATGAAAGCGTGAATTGCACTAATTACTTCTCTTAAGTTATGTGGTGGAATACTTGTTGCCATCCCAACAGCAATACCCATAGCTCCATTGGCTAATAAGTTAGGGAAGTATCCTGTTAAATAAGCAGGCTCTCTTTCACTAGCATCATAGTTATCAACAAAAGGAACGGTGTTCATATCAATATCTTTAATGATGAAGTTTGATACTTTAGCTAATCTAGCCTCAGTATAACGCATAGCGGCAGCTCCATCACCATCGATTGAGCCGAAGTTACCATGTCCATCAACTAATGGGTAACGGTATGAAAAGTCTTGAGCCATTCTTACCATTGAATCATAAACAGCTGTATCACCATGGGGGTGGTACTTACCAATAACTTCCCCAACAATACGTGCTGATTTTTTGTGTGGTTTATCTGCAGTAATACCTAAGTCATTCATCGCATAAATAATACGACGGTGAACAGGTTTTAAACCATCCTTCAAGTCTGGAAGCGCACGACTAACAATAACAGACATTGAATATTCTAAAAAGTCTTTTCTAACCTCAGCAGCAATATCAATACCCTTGATAATACCGTGGTTATGCTCTAAGTTTTTTTCACTCATTTAAATTCACCTTTTCTATTCTTTGTCTAGAAGTCAATGTTTTCAACAAACTCTGCGTTTTCTTGAATATAATTTCTTCTTAGTTCAGGGTCTTCTCCCATTAAATCTGAGAAAACCTCATTAGCGATTGCAGCATCTTCTAATTTAATTTGTAACATTGTACGTTTTTCTGGGTCCATTGTTGTTTCTCATAATTGGATTGGATCCATTTCTCCAAGCCCTTTATAACGTTGGATTGTAAATCTTGAGTCTTTAAAGTCACCAGCTTTTAATTCTTCAAGTTCAGCATCACTATATGCATAAGCAACTTTTTTACCAGCTTCAATTTTATAAAGTGGTGGTTGAGCAATATACACGTGACCATCAACAACCAATTGTTTCATGTATCTGTAAAAGAATGTTAGTAATAATGTACGAATATGAGCTCCGTCGACATCGGCATCAGTCATAATAACAATTTTTCCGTATCTTAATTTTGATAAATCGATATCTTCTTTAATACCTGTACCAATTGCTGTAACAATTGATTTAATTTCATTATTTGCAAAAGCTCTAACTTCGGCAACACGTTCAACGTTTAATACTTTCCCTCTTAAAGGTAAGATAGCTTGGAATCTACGGTTACGTCCAGTTTTTGCTGAACCTCCGGCTGAATCCCCTTCGACTAAGTAAAGTTCAGCAATTTCTGGATCTTTACTTTCACAGTCTGCTAATTTACCAGGAAGTGAGAATGTATCAAGAGCTGATTTTCTTCTAGTTTCTTCTCTAGCTCTTTGCGCAGCTATTCTTGCTTTTTGAGCATTTGCATTTTTATCAATAATTGCTTTTGCATCTTCAGGTGATTTTAATAAGAATTCTTCAAATGCATCACCAACAACCGCATCAACAGCTTTTTTAGCATCAGGGTTAGCTAATTTTGTTTTAGTTTGCCCTTCATATTGTGGATCAGTATGTCTAATTGAAACTATACATACCATTCCTTCTTTAATATCATCTCATGAATATTTGGCAGCTGGTTTGTTACCAGTTGCGACTTTTTCAGCATAACGGTTAATAACTCTAACTAAAGATTGTCTTAAACCATCTTCGTGTGTTCCACCTTCATGAGTATTAATATTGTTAACAAATGTAATTAAGTTTTCTTGATATTCAGCATTATATTGTAATGCAACTTCTACTTCAATATCATCATGTTTATCATCAACATAGAAAATGCTTGGGTTAATTTTAGGTTTTGTTTCATTTTTTTCTTTTACATAATCCAAAATACCGTTTGGGAAGTGGTACTCTACATGTTTATCAATTCTTAAATCGTTTAACTCGATTACTAAACCTTTATTTAAATATGAAAGTTGTTTAACTTTGTTTCTAATTGTTTCATAATCAAATTCAGTTCCTTCCAAAAAGATTTCTGGATCTGGTTTAAATCTAACAGTTGTTCCAGTTTCATTTGTTTCACCAATAATTTCAATTTCAGTTTGTTGAGTTCCCCCACCACTAAATACTTGATGATGAATTTTACCTTCACGCTTAACTTCAACATCAACGTATAAAGATAAGGCATTAACTACTGAAGCACCAACCCCGTGTAGTCCTCCTGAAATTTTATATGAATCTGAGTCAAATTTTCCCCCAGCATGTAACTGAGTAAAAACTAATTCTAAAGCTGATTTCCCTGAGTCAGCTTGAATACCAACAGGAATACCACGTCCATTATCTTGAACGATGATTTCTCCTTCTTTAGTAATAGTTAAAATAATTTTGTTCGCAAACCCTGCCATTGCTTCATCGACTGAGTTATCCATAATCTCTCAAACTAAGTGGTGTAGACCTGCTTTAGATGTTGATCCAATGTACATACCTGGACGTTTTCTAACAGCTTCTAAACCTTTAAGAACTTTAATCGATTCAGCACCATAATTTTGTTCTGCCATATAATTTGTTCACCCGCTTCTTTCTAAGTTTACTTAATATATATTATATATTAATTTAGCCAATTTTACTACAAAATGGACAGTGAACTTAAAACCCATAAAAAGTACTGATTTTTAACAAAATGCTTAAAAAATACCTTTAAATTGCTTTATTTTGAGTTTTATAGAATATTTGAAATTAAAAATAATTTAAAAACTGCTTTTATTTAATTTGTATATACATTTTAATGAAATCTTCTAATCCTATAACTTCAGGTCTTAAATTTTTATCAATTCTTACAGTATCAAGAATTTCATTTGCCTTTGTTTTATCATTTGTTACATTTGATAAATTATTTAAAATTGTTTTTCTTCTGTTATTAAATATTTTTCTTAAAAAAGTTAAAAATTTATCTTTATCTTCAATTTGATCAGTGTATTTATTATTGAAGGTTAAAGAAATTATTGCAGAATCTACTTTAGGCACTGGGAAAAACATGTGTTTTGGTACAGTAAATTCATATTTTTTATCAGCAAAAAATTCACAAGCAACTGAGAGATTATTATAGTTATTTTCACCTTTGTACGAACAAACTCTAATAGCAACTTCTTTTTGCATCATGAATACAGCTTTTGTTAGCATATTACTAACATTCAAAGTTCTAAAAAGAATTTCACTTGTTATATAATAAGGCATGTTTGAAATTACTGAAACTTTTTGATTGTCGTGTTGTTTTTTTTCACTTATTAATTTTTCGAAATCAACTAGAAGTACATCAGAAAGAAATAATTCAAAATTATCACTTTGAACCTCTTTTTTTAAAATTGGTTCCATATCCGTATCAATTTCAATAGCCACAACTTTGTTATACTTTTGTGCAAGTAATTTAGTTAATGCACCTGTTCCTGGCCCAATTTCAATAATTAATTGATCCTCATCATCACCTAATATTGAAACTATTTTTTTAATTAAGTTTTGATCACTTATAAAGTTCTGACCGAACTTTTTCTTTGCTTCAACTTTCATTCTACTCTCCTATTATTTTTTCTATGTTTTCTACATTTAAATTCATTCAATTTAGTCATTTAAATAAGCTTTTTGAACTCATTTCATCGTTTAGATTAAAATGAGATGTTATTTTTACTCGATTAACTTTTAAATAAAAATCATTATTAACATATTCATCTCAAGAAATTGAATTATTATTTTTATTATATGTTATTAAATTATTCAATGCATTTTTTATAGCCTCATCATTGGCTTCAGCAATTCCAATTTTCTTAGAATTTTTATTTATATCTTGTTTTAAAATAAATGCATTAAAAACATCTGTATCTAAAAACTCAATTAAAGTTTCTCTTATTTTTTTACCTGGTCCATCTGGGTCTGTAAATATAATGATCTTATTAATTTTACTTAATTCCTTAATTAAATTTAATTTTTTACTATTAAGTCCAAGGCCATTTGTTTCAATTGTTATTAAATTTTTACCATATATTTTCTTTAATTTTTGTGAATCTGATTTACCTTCAACAATAATTATCTCATTTACCATTAATTCACCTATATCTAACATTAAGTTTATTATATACTATAATTAATGTGAGAAAAGTGAGGAGTTTTATGAGTAATAAAAAAATAGGAATAGTTTTTGGTGAAGAATTTACAAGAATAATTTCATCTGATAAAGGTAAAATATATGATGATTTTAGTTTAGTTTGTTGAAATGTTTTAACAACTGAAATTGTTTTATATGGTCGTGATGTTAAAAATACTATAGGCAGACTAGACGATCCTTTAAAAGTTGTTAACATTCTTGATAAATATGTAATTCAAAATTTAGAAATTTTTAAACATTACGCTACCATCCTTGTTGAAAGATTTAAAGAAGAATTTGATGGAGCCAAAATTGTTATTTCTTGCCCAAATTCTGATAATGATTTCATTCAAGAATTCTTTAAGAATTTATTCAATGAAAACACAAACTTCACTTCAATAACTTTTGCTCCAAGAATAATACTTTCTGCTCTGGGAGCTAATGCTGATATTAAAGATGAGTATGGAGTATTGATTTTAGACATTAATCAAGCTTATGCTAAAGTTGCTTTAATTGTTGAAGGAAAAATAATTAATGAGAAAGAAACAATTTATGCTGAAAAGTTTTTAGATGAGTCTTTAAATCAATTCATAAAGGAAGAATATTCTATTTCAGTTGATAGTGATATGATTGAAAAAATAAAATGATCATTAGGAACAATTATAAAATTAAGAGACGAGTTAGAGTTAAGTATTGTTGGTAAAGATATTATTACTAACGAAAGAAGAAGTGTAGTTTGCGTTAGTGAAGAATTTAAAAAGATATTTATTAAATCATTTACAAACTACAAATCATTAATAACTTCAGTTTTAGAAAATTCTTCAGCAATAATTAGAAGTGGTGTTGTTAAAAATGGTTTATATGTAACTGGTGAATTGGCTGGAATAAGTGGGGTTAAAGATTTCTTTGAAGATTTCTTTAACTTCCCTGTAACTATTTCTAAAAAACGTGGTTATTCAGATATTGAAGGTACATTGAAACTATTAAATTTAAAAAAATAAAATCAGGATATTTCCTGATTTTTTTTATTATGCATAAGTTGGTAAAACAACTTGCTTTAAATCACGTTTTTGGGCACCAGTTATCAACACAGGTTTATTTTGTGAATTAAATGTTAAATGAACTAACTGATCATCAAATGTTCTAATTGCTTCAATTAAATATTTTGTGTTGAAATTAATATTTAAATTAGTTGTTCCTTCATATTTATATTCTGTAAATTTTTCTTCATATTTTGCTGTTTCAACAATTGTTGTTTTTAATATAATTTCATTTTGGTTAATTTCCAAATTTACAACAGATGTTATATTTTGATCATTTGTCAGTTCAAATCTACTTAATACTTTTAATAATGTTTTAGCTTTTAATTCAAGTCTAATTTCATGTGTTGTTGGAAATGCAGAATGAACATTAGGATATCTTCCATCAATCAATGTTGACTGTAACAAATCATTGTCTAACTTAAAAGTTGCATTAGAATCATGAATTATTATTTTAAACACCTTAACACTATCTATTAAATTTCTTAATTCAATCAGTGTTTTATAAGGAATAATAATATCAACTTCTTCAGTTGTATTTTCAGGTAGACTAATTTCTTTTAAACTAACTCTAAATAAATCTGTTGTAACAAATGAAAGTTTATTATCTTTTATTTTTAAATTCATACCTGTTAAAACAACTTTTTGGTTTCATTCGTTTATAGAATTTATTGTTTGTGCTAATGTAGTTTTAAATTCTTGAGCATCAATAGTTAACTCTAATCCATTTTCAACAAATCCAATTAAAGGAAATTCATCAACATTTAAAATTGAAACTTTAAGACTTGATTTGTCTGTAATGATTTCCAACTCATTTTCTGCAAATGTAGAAAGAGTTACAAATTCACTATCTAATTTTCTTAACAATTCTAATATAAACTTTGGTTTAACTAATATACGACCAGGCTGTTCAATTATCAAATCTGAATTTTCATTATTAAGTTCTGCTTTAAAAGAAGTTGATGTATTTGAAGAAATAATTACAAGTTTATCAAAACTAGCTTCCATGTAAACACCTTGTAAAGCAGGGTTTACATTTTTAACTTCTATTAATTTACTTGCCTTTGTTAGTTCATTTAAAAGAACTGATTTATTTATACTTAATCTCATATAACACCTCTTATTTCAATATATATTATCTCATATTTTAACTTTAAAAACAAAATAAAAGACGTGCTTTTTTATATATTATATTATTGTTTATATAGGTAATATTAATAATAGAGTTGATATGTGGAAAACCATAAAATAACCTATATAATAGGGGTTACCAAATAATTATTACCAACAACTTTAAAACTTTTTCCACACAAAAAAAAATAGATCGTAAAAACAACCTATTTCCCTATTATTTCATTTTTTAATGACTCTACTATTTTTTTAAATTCTTTTTCTTTATAAATCAACTTTTCAATACGTGAAATAGCACTTAAAACAGTACTATGATCTCTTCCTCCGAATTCAGCGCCAATCTGAGTAGAAGTATGATTTAAAATTATTTTCGCAAAATACATTGAAAGATGTCTAGCATTTTTAATTGCTGTTGTTCTAGCTTTCCCATCAATAGCTTTTAATGTAACATCGTATTTTTTCCCTACAATTTCTTTTATTTTTTTAACATTCAGTAAACCTAAATTAGCAGAAGGAGTATCCTTGAATAAATCAACAACATCTTCTAAATCAATAATATGTCCTAAATCATTTTGTATACCGAAAAATAATAATCTATTAACTAAACCTTTAATTTTTCTGACATCATCGCTAAAATTTTGAGCTAAATAAACAACTGCGTCTTCTTTAACTTTTTGCTTAAGTCCTTGTTTTTTTATTTCTCATTCAATTATTAATTTAGCTGTAGGAATGTCGAGTGAATTAATTGGTGTTGAAAGACCAGAGTTAAATCTAGTTATCATTCTTTTGTCAAAACCATTAAGTAATTCTGGTGTTTTATCACTTGAAAAAACTAATTGTTTCCCATTTTCAGTAAAATTATTAATTATATTAAAGAAAAATTCATTTGTTTTGTCTTTTTTACTAAGAAATTGAACATCATCTAAAATAAAAAAATCATTAGAATTTATTTCATTTTTTAATTCCTCAATTTCGTTTAAATCGCCTTTATTTAAAGCATTAACAACTTTTTTTGTAAATTCTTCAGAAGTTAAATATAAAACTTTTTTATTACTTAAAAGTGCTTGATTTTTAATAGCCTGTAAAAGGTGAGTTTTACCTAAACCAGAATCTCCATAAATGAATAATGGGTTAAATGAAGAACCAGGATTTGCAGCAACACTTTTTGCAGCTAAATTTGCTTGTTTATTGCTAGATCCAACAATGAAATTATCAAATGTTAAAGAATTCTCAGGTAAAGAAATAATTAATTTTTCCTTTTTTTCTTCTTTTTTACTAATTTTCTCAAATACTTCTTTTGTTGAAAACTCAACAGAAACATAATCATTTAATAGTGTTTTAAACTCATATATGAATACTTCTTTAAACTCATTTAAAATTGTTACACCAAGATTTGATCTTACAAGAATTACAAATTCTTTATCAGACATTTTTAATAATTCAGAAGTTACAATGTATTCTTCAACTATGTCTTGATCTATCAATTTTTCTTTGCTTAGTTTATTAACTATTTGCTCTCACAATAATTTTGTTTCCAT